>JAFYHU010000062.1 GCA_017538965.1 Oscillospiraceae bacterium | reverse complement strand
GAGCTGGTGGTAGTTTGTCTCTAAAGAGCCAATACTGAACCGGAAAGATGGAGCTCCAATCCGCTCCGTCTTTCCGGTTTTTCTTTTGTTTTGTCAAAGCTCTAGTGTCTCTCTGTATTCTTGCAGAACCAATGTATTCGCCTTTGAACAGATTTATCGTTCACAGCAGATTCACCGGAATCATGCTGTTCTCTGCATCGATCGGGAACGGCTTCGCCGCCATACAGATAATACCTCCTGCTCCGATATCCTTTCCGCTTTTACCGAGCAGAGAAAAAGTCTTAATGGTCTTCTTGTCCGGTGATGCTGCACGTTTAATCTCAAACGGATGCAGCTGTCCCTCCGTTTCCATAACCAAATCGATCTCGTTTTGATTCGTGTCCCTGTAAAAGTTCAGGTTTACTTTCTTCTCTCCGTAACAGGCGTTTCGGAGCATCTCCGCTATAACATAGTTCTCAAGATAATGGCCGGATGCTGCTCCGTTCATCAACACGTCACGGCTGGTCCAGGAAGACAGATACGCACAAAGCCCGGTGTCACAGAAATACAGTTTCTGTGTCTTGATCATGCGTTTCAGCTCGTTGTTGAAGTAGGGTTCCAGCAAAAAGATGATTCCCATGTTTTGAAGGATCCTGACCCATTCTTTTGCCGTTACGCCGGATACACCCGCAGCGTTTCCCAGATCATTATAGTTAATCAGCTCTCCGGTAAACGCAGCACAGGCTCTTAACAGCTTACGGAACCCTTCCGTATTCTGAATGCCGTTGTCGTCTACCGCATCCCTCATGAGATAGGATTCTATATAGGAATTCCAGTATTCACGGCGAAGTTCGGCATCCATCGATATCATATCCGGCATGCCGCCTTCCCAGATGCGGGAATAAACATCCAGAATATTATTCTCAGGGAGATTCCGGCTTCTTGAGAGCAGAGATGAGAGAGTATAGTCCTCGGGTATATCTTCCGGCCTTCCCTCCAGTTCTTTCGCCGACAGGCTGAGCAGTTTAAGGATACCGATCCGCCCCGCCAGGGAATCTCCAGCCTGCTTCATCAGTTTCTTGCTGTGGGAACCGGTCAGCCAGAACCGTCCCCGTTCATCGCTCTCATCACAGAGGATTTTGATCTGTTCAAAAAGCGCCGGCGCTTTTTGTGCCTCATCGATGAGGATCGGAGGCTGATACATCTGAAAGAAAAGCTTCGGATCACTTTCTGCCAGTTCTCTGAGATCTGCATCATCCAGGGAAACATAGGTGCGGCCGGAATCCTGTGCCAAATATTTCAGCATAGTAGACTTGCCGACCTGCCTTGCTCCGATCACCATGACTGCTTTGAAAGCACCGCTCATCTTGAGAAACTTTCTTTCCAGCGAACGATGGATATACGTCATAATCGCACCTCGTTTTAGTTTAATTTAAAGTTCACTTTATTTTAACCTATTTTTTTATCTTGTCAAGAGTCCATCGATCTGAAATGATCTGTCTTCATCGGGTTGCTGAATACGACCTCCCGCAGTTGTGCAGAAGAATTCCCCGCCCTCTCGGGCGGGGATTGCTGTTATTCTATGCTGTTTCTACTCTTTCGGAGTCTTATGGGTCTTTTTCGTCCCATCGGGCAGATCCGGAGGCGTTTTGTCCTTTTTCCGCCTGCGGAACAGCGAAACGGCGATCACGACGGCAGCCACAGCCGATACCCCTGCGACAGCAGCCCACAGGGCGACATTGCTCGTATCCCCCGTCTTCGGCGCCTTGCTGACAGAAAATGTTCCGGGTATGGCATCAATATCTAAAAGATTGGGGTTAAATGTCACACGATATGTTTTATTCGCTGTCAGAGATTTTACATAGGCTGTTGTTAATCTCACAATCGTGTTTCCTGTTTTCTTCTCTTTCTCCAGTTTATAATTGCTGGCTGAAACAGTTTTATCATTTATTTTCAGTTCAAAATTACCGTCATTTATTACTTCATCATAGCTGCAGTTGAGTACAAAACGGTAATCACTACCATAATGAGCAATGCGGGTGTCCGGATAGGTAACCTGCAGATCGCTTTTCCATTTTCCAAACAACTCAATATTTTTGGTAATCGGAGTCTCAGTAAACTTAAATGCCTCTGTCGAGTCTTCTTCGTACCATCCTAAGAACTTACGTGCAGGTGATGCTGGTTTTGGTGTCGGCTCTGTAGCTTTTTGTCCGGCCGCTATTTCTTGATCGGCAGGGTCATCTACGTGAGCGGTTGTAAATTCAACTCTAAATGTCCATCTCGCATAAAGATCTGTATCTTGAGTAATCAAAGTATCAAAATCGAAATCATTTTTTAGATCTTCATCGGAACACCAGCCGCCAAACGCTGCTTTTTTAACAGGATCTGTTTCAGAATCTACCGGATCATCCGGCTTAGTAGCTTTTTCCGTTCCATCACGTTTTTTATACTGCGGATCAACTTGCTCTCCGCGTCCGTTCATTTCAAATGTGACAACATACTTCTTTAGCGCTGTAACTTTTACACCATCAGCTGGGATCGTACTAGGCATTGTAAAATGAGCAGCCTCAGTTGAAGACGCTGGAGTAATAGTAGTTTCGGGATTTATTGACCAACTATCAAATTGAATAGCCGGATCAGGTTTTATATATACTGTTTTTCCTGCAGTTGTATTAATTTTCGCTTTTGCATCAGACTCAGAATGATCTTCGTCCCAAGCCACTCCGTCAGTCACTTCAACATTATAATCTTCCTCTCCGCTTCTGAGTGCCGATGCTTTCATCATGCCTCTCAAAGCGATCGGTGCCGTGGGCGTGCCATCCTGAATTCCGAGCATTCTGCTCGCGGCACCTTCCGATGCCTCAACCTGCATCGTGTGGTTGCCGTCTCTCAGCGTTGCGAGGAAATCCGTCGTCAGCGTCACAACCGTGCTGCCGGCGGTGACGGTATAATTGTCCTTCCCGGTCTGCTGATCGACTTTGTCGATTAACTTGCCGTCCACCTTGACAACAACACTGTCCGCTACGTCTTGGAAGTTGAGATCCAGGGCGATGGCATATTCCTTATTATCGGTGATTCCGCTCTTGTCTTCTTTGACAGCGGCTTCCTTCAGCCATTTGGCTGCCAACTTGGTTTCCCGGTTGATAGCGGTCTCGAAATCAAACGCGGTATTTGTTCCTTCGTCGTACCATCCGCAGAAAATCCAGCCTTCCGCATACGGCACCGGCTCTTCCGCCTTCTCCCCGCTGACAACCGTCTGTGCATCAATTGCATCGCCGTGACCGTTCAGGTTAAACCAGACCTTATAGGTGTTCTTATAATTTGCCGTCAGGGTGACCATTCTATCCGGCATTGTAAATGTCGTCGGAGATGTGGTTTCGCTGGCAAGTTCTATCTCGCCGCTGTTGACCGTCCAGCTGTCAAACGCTTTATTATCGATATCGATCGCCGTGATTGTTACCGTGGTTCCGGCCGCTGCAGACTGCGGATCTGCCGTTCCGTATGTTACGGTAATGGGATAGCAGGTTTTATACCCTGCCGATACGCTGACGGCTTCCGCCGGCATCGTAAACGTCGTCGTGGACGAGCTTTCACTGGCAAGCTCAATGTCACCGCTGTTTACCGTCCAGCTGTCAAATGCCTGATTCGCGATCTGATTCGCCGTGATCGTTACCGTGTCTCCGGCCGCCGCATTCTGAGCGTTCGCACTTCCGTTCGTTACGGTGACAGGATAGGTATCAACATAGCTCGCCGTTACACTGACGGCTCCTTCCGGCATGGTAAAGGATGCGGTCGCGGCACTCAAATCAGAAATCGTGATATTGCTTTCCGTCGTCCAGACGTCAAATCTCTTTCCGGCTTCGGCTGCGTTTGCCGTGATTGTCACGGTCTCGCCGACTGCCGCAATCTCGGGACTTGCGCTGCCGAGTGTCACGGTTACGGGATAGGCGACATCATATGTTGCCGTTACGGTGACGGCTTCTCCAGGCATGGTAAAAGACGTTGTGGCAGCATTTGGATCGTTGAACGTGATATCGCTGTTCGTCGTCCATGCGACAAACTTCTCTCCCTCTTCGGCTTCATTTGCCGTTATGGTTACCGTATCGCCGGCTGCAGCGGTTGCGGCGCCGGTCGTTCCGTTTTCAACCGTTACGCTGAAGCGCTGCGCCCACTTGCCATAGACAACGGTATTCGCCTCAATTGCTTCGTCAAAATCAAATTCCGACGAAAAATTGCTGTCGGCATACCAGCCTTTGAATTCCCAGCCGTCTTCCTGTGGCCAATAGCCGGGTTCCTCCGCTTTGAATCCGGAAATCACGGTCTGAGTCTCCGGTGCATAGCCATGCCCGCCCATATTGAAAGAGACGGTAAAAATATCCCATACGGCAGTAAAGGTGATTTCGTCCGCGGAATAACCGTCCGGCACTTTATAAGTATCACCGGCTTCATATGCTTTATCGTTCAGCACCCAGCGCTGAAAAGCTTTGCTCTTCTCGATCTCTTTTTCGGGATCATTCTCATCAGGAACCTTGTAGACAAATTGATACGTGCAGCCTGGAAGCTTCAGAGAACTGCCCCTGGCTACGCTTACGGCAGGCATGGGATCGCCGGACCCGCCGCCGCTGGCAAAGTTTATCGTTACATTGTTATTCTCTTCAATACCCTCTTTGTTATCCTCTTCCCCCTCCGCGAATGCATAGGTCGGAAGCATGGAAACACAGAGGACGATGCAGAGAATTATGGCCAGAAATCTTTTCATCAAATCCACCATCCTTTTCGAAGGGATAATTTGTTGAGCATACTATACCACAACAAACGAAAAAATACTACTTAGCATTTCTTAAAAAACAAACAATTTTGCCGGGAAAATCACCGAAACAGGGAGAAAAGCGCAAATTCTCATCATTTTGTTTCTGATTTGTTTCTGTGCAGTAACCATCGTCTCAAAACAACATCCCCGCTTTTCAGCGAGGATGTTGTTCCGCTATGGGATTAATCTTTCGGTTTCGTGTCTTCTTTCGGAGCCGGTTTGTCTTTCTTCCGCCTGCGAAGGAGAGAGACAGCGATCACGGCAGCAGCCACAGCCGAAACCGCAGCAACGGCAGCCCACAGGGCAATGTTGCTCTCATCTCCCGTTTTCGGAGATGAACTGACATCAATTTTCACTTCTACCTCATCAATATCTGTGAGGTGAGGGTCAGCATAAAACTTGTATGTTTTCCCAGCTGTCAGAGATTTTACATACTCTTTGGTCAATGTGACAATCGTATAATTTGTTTTCTTTTCTTTGGACAGATCATATTTGCTGGATGAGACTTCTTTGTCGTTGAGTGTCAATTCAAATTTCTTACCCGCTATTACCTCATCATAATCGCAGTTGAGTGTGAATGAGTAATCACTGCCATAATGGGCAGTCTTGGTATCTGTGTAATCAACTTCTAAGTCACTTTCCCATTTTCCAAACAGAATCATATTCTCAGTGATCGGAGTCTTTGTAAACTTAAAACTATCTTTCGCTTTATCTTTGTACCATCCTAAGAACTTACGTCCTGAAGACTTTGGCTTTGGTGTCGGTTCAGTTGCATAATCTCCATCAACTACAGTTTGATCTTCAGGATCTTCTACATGTAGAGTTGAGAATCCAACCAAATATGTCCATTTCGCATAAAGATCTGTATCTGCAGTAATATTCTTAGTTGTAAAGCTAAAGCTTTTTGTTGGTTCTTCAAGGGAATACCAACAGACAAACTCTGCTTTTGTGTCTGGATCTGTCGGAGCAGGCGATGGTTCTTTGGCTTTATTCGTATTGGTAGGGGGTATATATTGCGGTTGTACTTGCGTACCATGGTCGTTCATATGAAATGTTACTATATAATTCTTTTCTGCTGTAATATGAAACTGTGCCCCGGACGCAAGAGTATCTGGCATCATAAAGAATGTCTTTTTATCTGTGGATGTGGGTTGGGGTGTGTCGATCACAACTGTTTGAATATCAGAACCTTGTTCCCACTTGTAAAACAGGGCAACAGGTGAAATCTTCGTACTATCAATTTTGATCCAGACTTTATTTCCTGCAGCAGCTACTATTGAACTTGACGCATCCTCTTCTTCTCCACCGTCAATCCATGCCAATCCATTTGTGATAAAGACATTAGGTTGCGTATCCGTCACCGTGATTTCGTAAACCACACCGCCAATACTGACTTTCATCCATTCGTTCGTTTTAAACGGCTCGTAGGAATAGACGGTCCATACGCCATTCTCTTTTTTGGCCTCAAACAGAGTCCTGTCGCTGACTTCAACAGCGTCGTCACCGGCATCTACGGTACCTTCCAGATTAAGAGTAGCCAGAATTTCATTCAGCGCTACACTATCGCCGCCGGGGAGGACATACTGTAACTCGGAATACGTGAACTCCACCGTATAGAGAGAGAATCCGTCGGTCACGGCAACAACCGCGCCGTTTTCTACAGTGGTGTCAAGCGCCTGGGCGCCTTCATCGGTCACGTGATAGACCTGGGCATCCAGATTCCCGTTGTTTGCTTCTGCCATTTTGGAGAAGGAAACGCTCACCAAGCTGCCGTCGGCAGGCTCAATTTCCTCGCCGTTCTTGAGCACCTTGATATCATAGGTGTACGAGACGACGACCGTTGCGCCTTCTGCGCGCTCGGCATCCACCGCATCTTTGGTTTCGGTCACAGCTACCGTGGTCACGGAAAGCTGGCACCCGCCCGGAAAGACACCCTGCGGAGCGGAAACACGGACTATAACGTTGTTGGACGTGTACGCTGACTGGTCAAAGGCAGGAGAGTCCGGGCTGACCGCGCCGCAGCGGGTGCACCAGCCGCTCTCATCAAAATCGTGTCCGAGCGCCTCTGTTTCCAAGTCTTCCGGCTTCGTCTCGACAGTGCAGGCTGCATCTGTGAACAGTTTTCCGCAGTTGGCACATCGGTAGTATTCCGCATAGCCGGGACTGGTGCAGGTAGCGGTGGCTTCCATCTTATCGGGCTTGTGGTCAAGCGCCGGAATGATGGTATCGTTCAGCCAGACCTGCTCGCCGTCTTCGTTGAATATTTTTTCGCAGACCTTGCAGGTGGAATAGGCGATATTCCCTGTTTCCGTGCAGGAAGCGGCTTTCGCCGGAGTCTCTTCCAGATCATGAGAAGCCGGAATCTCAACTTCCGTTATTTCCGTGCTGCCTTCTGCATCCCGGAATAACTTTTTACAGACTTCACACTTGTAATACTCTACATTTCCCGGTTCCGTGCAGGTCTTTGCCTTTTCGGGTACATGGGTGAGCGTGTGGGGAATCCTGCCGACCGTAACAGCTTCCAGCGTCGTCTCTGTTCCGTTCTGGTCAGAGAACAATTTTTCGCATACGCTGCAGCGATAGTATTCGAGGTTTCCTGTTTCCGTGCAGGTGGCGGCTTTTGCCGGCACTTTTTCTAACTTATGGCCGGTTGCTTCTACAATCGTTTCGCCCTGTTTGATGACATTGTAGTTTTCATCGAGAATGGCTCCGCATTCCGTGCAGGTGAAATACCGGATATTCCCGGCTTCCGTGCAGGTGGCTGCCTTTGCCGGAGTCTCTGTCAGATTGTGAGAAGCCGGAATCACAACATCCGTTATTTCTGTGCTGCCTTCCGCATCCTGAAATTTCTTTTGGCAGACGTCACACTTGTAATACTCGATATTTCCCGGTTCCGTGCAGGTGGCGGCCTTTGCGGGCACACGAGCGATCGTGTGGTCAACTTTTCGGATGGTCACCGCATCCCATGTGGTTTCGTTTCTGTCTGCATCAAAGACCTTGTCGCATCTGCTGCAGGTGTAATAGGCATAGTTGCCGGCATCAGTGCAGCTGGGATTATTGGGTCCGTGGTAGATATAATCATGCCCCAGGCAGCCGATGGTGATGTCTGCTTCGCTGATCGCGGCATTGTTTCCGTCGACAAGCTGTTCGCAGACCGTACATCTGGCATAGGCGATATTCCCGTCTTCGGTGCAGGTCGGGTCTTTCGCGGCCGTATACTCTCCCGGAGTGTGCCTGGCCGGATCAATAATGCTGGTCAGCTCGTTCTGCCCTTCCCGATCGGAAAACAGCTTATGGCAGACTTCGCATTCGTAATAGGCAAGCGTTCCGTCCTGTGTGCAGCTGTGCGGAACGGGCGCATGGTAGTCCGCCTCGCTGATGCTATGGGGAGCCTTGCCGGTTAAAACCTGCGCATCTGTAAGCGGCTTCGTTCTGTCATTCGAAGCAAATTTCTGCCCGCATTCCGCGCAGCTCCAGTATTCCTTTGTTCCCCCCTGGAGACAGGTAGCGGCAGCCGCGGGATGATAAGTCAGTTCCGATGTATGCAGAAGGATCTGCCCATCCGCAACATTATCGATCTCGGTCTCGCCTTTGGCATCCAGATAGGTATGATTGCATGTCCTGCAGCGGAAATAACGAATATTCCCGACCGCGCCGCAGGTAGGGCTTTTTGCCTTTACTTCTTCCATGTTGTGCCTGCCGGGTTCGCATGCGTCAACGGCAGCGGCATAAACGGGAATCATGGAAATGCAAAGAACAAGGCAGAGCAGGATTGCAAACAGTCTTTTCTTCATTTGATTCACCATCCTTTACTGAATGGATAAAGTTCTGATTCTACTATAGCACATCGAACGGAAAAAAACTACTTAATCATTCTTAATTCACGAGTTTGTTCTTGCATGATTGCCCGAAGTCTTCTATAATCGGGGCAGGAACTGTTGTGCCCGGGAGGTTTGCGGATGAATACGGAAAAAGACAGTCTGCTGCGGGATCTTGTCGATCCGGTGAAGAGCTTTGTGGAGGAGGTCCACAGCGATACCGTCGGTGACGCGAAAAAGTTTTACACCGCGCAGGCGCGGAAAATGAAGCGCAGCATCGATGATGCCCAGGCGCAGGCGAAACAAAAAAAGGCCGTGCAGAAACGCCGGCAGGAAGAGCGGCAGGTTCAGCGGAAGGCCATGCGCAAAAAGGCTCTCATCGTCTTTGTGGTCATCATCGTGCTCGCCGTGACGATCATATCGCTGATTCTGAACAAAGGTCTGCTGTAAAGGACATCCCCGCCGGATGAACGGCGGGGATGTTGATCTTTGGGGGTGTGCTTACATGATGATGGCGTCTTTCGGGCAGGTACTCTGGCAGGTGCCGCAGGCGACGCAGAGATCCTCATCGAGGGTCCAGGTCTTTTCCTTGCGGTCAACCGTCAGCGCTCCGGCCGGGCAGTTGCGCGCGCACAGCGTGCAGTAAACGCACTTGCTCGGGTCCTGAACGGGCTTGCCGTCATCGCGAGGCTGCGGTGCCGCAGGCGCGGGAGCCGCTTCCTCGGCCTTGGGAGCTTCGGCCTCAGCAGGCGCGGCTTCCTCGGTCTTTTTCTTTCTGGTCGTCTTTTTCTTAGGGGCTTCCTCGGTCACGACGGCCTCTTCCGCCTTGGCGTCCGCCGTCTTGGCGGCTTTTTTTGCCTTGGGCTTTTTCTCTTTCTCTTCCTTCGGCTCTTCGGCGGGTTTCTCGGCCGGTTTCTCCTCGACCTTGACCGCCGGTGCGGGAGCAGCTGCGGCGGCGGGAGCCGGGGCGGGCTTCTTTACCGGCGCCTTCTTGATATAGGTGCCGGAGACGATGAGCGCTTTCTCCCCTTCTTCAAAGCTTTCCGCGTGATAGTAGTCGGCTGTCATGTGATAGTCGTCGGAGAGTTCGATCGCGCCGTGGGTGCAGAAGCTGGCGCAGTGCGAGCAGAAGGTGCAGGAGCCGAGGTAGAAGGAGCGGGTGATTCTTTCGCCCTCTTCACAGGGTTCGGACACGTGGCTGATCGCCTGTCCGGCGCAAACGCGCTCGCACATGTTGCAGCTGATGCACTTGTCCGGGTGGAAGATGATGCGGCCGCGGTAATTCGGCTTTGCCGGCGCCGGCACAAACGGATAGGGTACCGTGCTCGGCTTTGAGAAGAGCTGGGCCAGAGCTTCTTTTACAAACGGGAAATCCATTACTTCTTCTGCCCCCTCTTTTCCATCAGAATTTTGGTCGCCAGCGCGAGGCCGTCGATGACTGCCTCGGGCTTCGGCGCACAGCCGGCCACATCCACGTCCACGTCCACATACTTGCTCAGCGGACCGACGATGGAATAGCTGCCGCGGAAGACGTTGCCGCTCTGCGGGCAGGAGCCCATCGTCACGATGCAGCGCGGTTCCGGAACCTGCGAAATGGCGCGCAGCACACGCGGAAGCGACTGCTTGGTCACGGGGCCCGTCACAACCACGATATCGGCCTGACGGGGAGAGCCCGTGAGCTTGAAGCCCAGACGCTCGGCGTCATAGCGCGGCGTCAGAACCGCCACGAGTTCGATGTCGCAGCCGTTGCAGGAGCCGGCGTTGATGTGGAACAGCCACGGAGACTTTCCGGTGCTTTCGGTAATCAGTTTCTGAAACATTTGCCCACTCCTTTCTTACAGCCCGTACCATGCAAGGACTACGCTGATGGCAGCCAGTCCCGTGACCACGGTCCAGTAGTATTTGAAGAGCTGCTCAATCCGCAGTCTGGCGGTGACGGCATGGATCAGGGAAACGCAGATCGCAACCAGCACCACACAGAGCACGAAGAGGATCAGGATCTCGAGCAGCAGGCCTACGGAGCCGGCAACGACCGGGGAAACCCCCGTGAACATTGCCATGACACCGCCGCCGATGCCGCCCAGAAAGAGCGCCACAAACATGCTTGTCAGGGTCAGCAGCTTTATCGCGTGGCTCAGCTTGTAAACCGCGAGCGGGGCGCCGCTGTACTCGGCCAGCATGCCTTCGCAGATCTCGGTCTCGGCTTCCGCCGCGTCAAAGGGATGGCTGCCAGTTTCGCCGGGGATGATCAGCAGCATGGCCGCTACGGCGGGAAGCATGCTCAGGCGGGTGATCAGGCTGCCGTTTGCGATCTGATAGTTCACGATATCCGTCAGGCTGAAGCAGAGGCCGGTGCCGATGGCGTTGCCGACGGTTTTGGCAACCGCGAGCAGAACCAGCACCAGCGGCAGCTCGACCGACAGGACCGTCACCATCTCACGCGAGAGGCCGACGCCCGCATAGGGCGAGCCCGAGGAGGCCGCGCCCAGAATCACCGACAGAGCCGGGATCAGCAGCAGGTACAGAATGACGATCACGTCCGCCACGCCGTGGAAGGCGTTGAACTGGAAGACCGGGATGAACAGCTGCAGCACTACCTGGGCGGCCAGGCCCACCAGCGGGGCAAGCAGGAACACGGTCTTGTTTGCCGCGGCGGGGACGATGGTTTCTTTGCCCAGCAGCTTGAAGAAATCATAGAAGGGCTGCAGGATCGGAGGCCCGATGCGCTTCTGCATCCGGGCAACCAGCTTGCGGTCGATACCGCAGAGCAGAAGCCCCGTCAGGAAGCAGAACAGGAACCCGGGGAAAATCAGGATATAGGCCAGATATCTGAGGCCGTCGATTATAATCGTCATAGTCCCGCCTCCCTTACAGTACGATAATGGCATACAGCATGGCAAGCGCCAGCGCGATTACGGCCCAGAGGGAGTAATCGTTGACAATGCCGCTGTGCAGATTGTGCATGAAGCTGAAGTAATGCCGCCAGTTGTGCTTGAAGCCCCAGAACATGTCATCGCCGCCGACCTGCGAGAAGACCGTCTCCTCGCCGCCGAAGAACAGCTCATACTTGCCCTCGGCAAGCGAGCCGCTGCCGTAGCGGGGACCGGCCGCTGCAGCTGCTTCTTCCGCCGCAGCGGTCCTGGCAAGGGCGGAGACCTGATCGTACTTCGTGCTCACCGCGACGATGGCCACGGCCAGCAGCATGATCATCAGCAGGCACAGCCAGGAGATCGGGCTCCAGACACCGACCGACAGGAAGCTCACCGGCAGCGCATCGACAAGGCCGAAGCCTTCCGCATAGCCGGCGCCCATCATGGCGTTAATATAGGTATTGGCGCCGAACACGGCACGGGCCGCGGGCTCGGTCAGGAAGGACGTCACCAGACCCGGGAAGAGACCGGTCACGATGCACAGCAGTGCCAGCAGGCCCATGGCCAGGCGCATGCCGAAGGAAACTTCTCTGACGTTCTCATACTCCTTCGGAAGCTGTCCGAAGAAGACCGACTGGGTGACCTTGACGAAGGAGGCCAGGGTCAGGGTACTTGTGACCAGGCAGCAGATCGTCACCAGCACAAAGCCGATGTTGCCGCTCTCGACGGCTTTCTGATAGGTTGCCTGATAGATCAGCCACTTCGAGGCAAAGCCGTTGAAGGGCGGGATGCCGCTGATCGAGAAGGCGCCGACCAGGAACAGCACCGTCGTTTGCGGCATTTTTTTGGACAGGCCGCCCAGCTTGTCCAGGTCGGTGGTGCCCGTCTCATGCAGCACGGCACCGGCGCAGAGGAACAGGAGGCCCTTGAACAGGGTGTGGTTCATTGCGTGGTACAGACCGGCCGACACGCCGAGCGCGGTGGCCAGCCCCGCCGCCGTCAGAACATAGCCGATCTGCGAGATCGAGTGGAAGGCCAGCAGACGCTTGAAGTCGTGCTGGGCCAGGGCCATCGTCACGCAGACGAACATGCTGACCGAGCCGAGGAAGACCAGCCAGAACTGGACAGAGCCCAGGTTCATGGTGCGGAAGAGGATATAGGTCAGACGGATGATTCCGTACAGACCGCTCTTGGTCAGGACGCCCGAGATGAGCACCGAGACCGGAGCCGGCGCGGCGCCGTGGGCATCCGCCGCCAGCGGATGGAAGGGTACCAGGAAGGCCTTGGTGCAGAAGCCGATGAACAGCAGCGCGTAGGCCACCATGGTCGCCACATTCAGGTTGCCGGGGATCATCGCCGACAGCTGCGCGAAGTTCAGGGTGTGCGCCTGGGCATAGAGCATGATGGTGCCGGCCAGGATGCAGCTGGAACCGATGCTGCCGACAACCAGGTACTTGAAGGCTGCTTCCAGCGCACCGAACACGGTGTTGCGGAAGGCCGTCAGTGCAACCGCCGCGAAGGTCAGAATCTCGACCATGATGAACATGTTGAACAGGTCGCCCGATAGGACCAGACCCATTACGCCGCCGCAGAGCATCAGGAACAGGGTGTAGTACTGCGGTTCGTTGTCGTCATGGCTCATATAGCTGAAGGAATAGAGCATTGCGGCGAAGACCGCCGTCGCTATCAGCAAGCCGAAGAAGAGGCTCAGCGCATCCACTTCCAGCGCGATGCCGATCGCATAACCGCCGGCGGGAACTCGGCCGCCCATCCAGTAGGCGATGATCTCGCCGTTCATCATCACGGGCTTCACCAACATGATCAGCAGACAGAGAGGAACTGCCGTCGCCAGGAAGCCGA
The DNA here is from genome assembly GCA_017538965.1 of Oscillospiraceae bacterium. Taxonomy (GTDB): domain Bacteria; phylum Bacillota; class Clostridia; order Oscillospirales; family Oscillospiraceae; genus Limivicinus. The sequence continues at coordinate 89,134 of JAFYHU010000062.1, read as the reverse complement.
CCGCGTTGCGAATCGCACGGGCTTTGCCGAAGATGACGATCAGGAAGGCGCCGAGGAAGTAGGTCATGATCGCAAGGATCGGATAGTGCTGCATCATCATCCTCTCAGCCTCCTTATCTCATGCGTATCGGTCGTGCCGTACATCTCCTTGAGCTTGATCACCAGAGACAGGCTCATAGCCGTCACGCAGGCGCCGATGACGATGCTCGTCAGGGTCAAAGCCTGCGGGATCGGATCTACAAAGAAGCTTTCGGGTTTCAGTTCGCCGAAAGTATAGATCGGCGCCGTGCCGCCCGGGTTGAAGCCGATCGTGATGATGAGCAGGTTCACGCCGTAGTCCATGATGCTCAGGCCGATGACGCTCTTCATCAGGTCATACTTGCACACGATGCAGTACAGACCCAGAACGATCAGGAAGAAGGAAGCCATATAGTTCAGCAGAATCATTTCACTTCGCCTCCTTGTCTGTCGGCGACAAGCGCCAGCATCAGCAGCGAAATGGAGCCGATGCCCGTGATAACCTTCAGGCCGACGGTCAGGTTCATCCAGAAAATCGTTCCGCTGCTGTACAGATCACCGATGTTCCCGTTCTGATAGAGAATGTTCTCGCAGAACTGGGCACCGGCTGCCACGCCCATCAGGGCCAGCGCGACATAGGCAACCGAGGCCACGCCTTCGGTCTCATGCAGCAGGTTGAAGCTGATGGCTTTGGCCGTCTCGTCATAGCCGCGTCCGAAGTAGAGGAACAGCACCGCAGCCACAAACAGGACGCCGCCCTGGAAGCCGCCGCCGGGGGAAAGGTGGCCGTGCAGGATGATATACAGCATGTAGACCAGCACGAAGGGCAGTAGAGAATCGCCGCCGCTGCGCAGGATCACGTCATAGTCCTTAGTCTTCATCATCCTTGTCCTCCTTTCTCTTGGTAAAGAGGATCACCGCCGAGCCCGCTACCGCCGTGATCAGGATGAAGGCCTCGCCCATGGTATCATAACCACGGAAGTCGAAGACGATCGAGGTCACGTCGTTCACGGCATGGCTTTTCGCGAGGTTCTGCTGGACAATGGCGGCCGCCGCGCCGTCAGCCTCCGAGTCGTTATAGGATTCGGGGTCCTGCTGCAGAACCAACACGGGTCTGGTCGCGTTCTGCCCTTCATAGGTCCGGGGCATATCTGCCATGCGGATTGCAGCCGTCAGGCAGGCAAACAGAACAACGGCGAGAGAAACAAAGGTCAGAAACTTCTTCATTTGTCATCGCCTCCCCGTATTTTTTTCAGGGCCACGATGAAGATCAGCGGGCACAGGGCTGCGCCGACCGCCGCCTCGGAAATGGCGACGTCCGGGGCATGCATGATCAGGAAGGCCGCCGCGGCGAAAAGACCCGTCACGCACAGCGCGATGACCGCGCTCAGCAGCTTTTCAAAGTGGACCGCCAGAATGGCCGAGACCACCAGGCCCAGAATCACGAGAATATCCAGAATCATCATCAGATTACTCATCGAAATCCCTCCCCAGCTCGTCAACTTCCATTTTCTGCTCCGGGCGGATTCCGGCTTTGTAGGCGCCTCTTGCCAGCACGTGGGACCCGATCGGGTTCGTGACCATGACCATCAGGCCGATCACCGCGATTTTTATTGCGGCGCCCGCGTTGTGCATGTAGAAGGCGGCATACAGAATACCGGCGATCGCGATGCAGAGCATCCCCAGCGTCGCCACGCAGGTCGAGGCCTGCATACGGCTGAAGACGTCGGGCATTTTGATGATGCCGATGGTTCCCGCGAGGGCAAAGTACAGGCCGATCACGAGAAAGATGTCAATCACGATGCGCATCTCAAAGCCCCCTTCCCTTTTCCAGATAGCGGCCGACCAGAATCGTATCGACAATTCCGAACAGCGCGCTCAGCAGGGCAATATCCAGATAGATTCCTCTTCCGCTGAACAGCGAGAACAGAATCAGCACGCAGCAGATAAGGTTGTCCATGGCATCTCCGGCTACCATTCGGTCGGCAGCCGTCGGTCCCTTGGCCAGACGGTAGAGGTTCATGGCCGCCAGAACCGCAAAGCAAACCGCAATAATCATCAGGTCTGTCATTGCCATACCTCCTTCAGTGCTTTCTCCATCGTCCCCTTGATCGCTTCGCCGGCCTTTTCGGGGTCGGTCTCCTTGACGTCGATCCAGTGAACATACAGGTAATTCTGACCGTTCTCGTCTTCCGCGGTCTCCATGGTGATGGTGCCCGGCGTCAGCGTGATGGAATTGGACACCGCGGCCAGGCCGTAGTCCGATTTCATCGCCGTCGGTACCTTCACGATGCCGGGGTTGATGTTGGTGCAGCCGCCGAAGCAGATCTTCGCCATGTTCAGATTGGCCTTGATCAGTTCACCCGGGAAGATGACCAGCCAGTAGCCGATACATTTCAGGAAGCGGGCCGGATTGAAGAGCCAGCCGGCATCCTCATGGATGAAGAAGCGTGCGGCGAACAGCGCCACCAGGAAGCTGACCCCGGCGCCGACTGCCAGTTCCTGGGCCTTGAAGGACCAGGTCAGCAGCACCCAGAAGGCATAACAGACAAGAAAGGTCGCGACAACTGCGGGAAATTTTGTTTTCTGCAAGTTTTATCACTCCATTCTTTTTTCTATTCCACAACAAGATTGTTTACGAAGAATTCTCTTCCCTTGGTCATCCGGAGAGCCGTGCTTCGGCAGTTCGGACAGCAGGCCTCGTGCTTCGGCAGCGCTCCGGACCAGCCGCAGTCCGTGCATTTGAACTCCGCCGGAAGCATCTCCATCCGGAGTGCGGCGCCTTCCGCCGCCGTGCCCTTCGAAACAAGCGGAAAGTACTCCTCAATGCAGCTCGGGACAATCCCCGAGTACTCTCCGATGCTCATGCCGATTTCAAGCACGCGGGCAAAGCCGCTCTTCTTCTGCTCGGAAGCGACGATTTTGAGAATTCCTTCGGTCAGTGCCAGCTCGTGCATTCAGCGGTCAAGGCAGCTGAAGCAGGGGTCGATGCTGGCGATGATCAGGCCGGCGTCCGCCACCGTGTTGCCCCGCAGCATGTGCGGTACGGTCGGGGTATTCTTAAAGCTCGGCACGTGAATGCTGATGCGGTAGTTCGTCAGGCTGTCGTTGCCCGCCAGCATATAGCTCAGCTGGCCGCGCGGCGCCTCGTGGCGCTTGACGGTCTGGCCGGCTTTGATCTTGGGCAGCTTGTTGCCGAGGTTGATGGGGCCTTCCGGCAGGTTCTCCAGGGCCTGGCGGAGAATCTTGATGCTCTCGTAGCACTCGAGGGCACGAACCACCACGCGGGCGAACACGTCGCCGCTGTCCACGACCGGTACGTCGAACTCGAAGTCGCCGTAGGCGCTGTAGGGAGCGTCACGCCGCACGTCGATGTCCACGCCCGAAGCTCTCGCATGGGGGCCGACGGCGCCCAGGTACAGAGCGTCTTCTCTGGTCAGAATGCCGACGCCCTTGGTGCGCATGGCGATGGTCTTGTCGGTCAGGGCGATCTCGGTGATGCGGTCCAGCGGTCCCTTCAGGGCATCGCAGGCTTCCAGAATCCGACGCCGGAGATCGTCCGAAATGTCCCTTCTCGCGCCGCCGATGGTGCACATGGCATAGTTGACGCGGTTGCCGGTCAGCTCTTCCAGCAGATCCATGACCAGTTCGCGCTCGTCCCAGATGTGCATGAACATGCTGTCATGCCCGATGATGTGGCAGGCAATGCCCAGCCACAGGAAGTGCGAGTGCAGCCTCTCAAGCTCCGCCGTGATCACGCGGATATAGTCGCCGCGCTTCGGCACTTCCAGCCCGTTGAGATCCTCCACGCACAGCGCATAGGTGAAGGCGTGGGAATGGGAGCAGATGCCGCAGACGCGCTCGACCAGAACCAGAGTCTGAATGGCGTTGCGCTCGGTGGCAAGCTTCTCAATGCCGCGGTGGTTGTAACCGACGAACACCTCGGCGTCCTTGATCACCTCGCCCTCGGTATAGAGCCTGGCGTGTACCGGCTCTTCCAGAGCGGGATGGTAGGGGCCGATCGGGATAATGTAGCTCATGCTTCCACCTCACCTTCCGGAGCCTGTGCGCTCCCGACGTTTTTCTCAACCAGCTCTTTCAGAGGCGTCACCATGATCTGCCCCTTGCCCTGCGTTTCGAGCATGTCTTCCGGCAGGAAGAGCCGCTTGGAAACATCCAGGCCTTCGAAGGTAAAACCGAACAGCTCGTTCAGCTCCCGCTCGGGCCAGGTCGCCGCTTCGGCATAGATCTCTCCGATGGAGGGCACAACCGTTTCCCCGACCACGTGGTAGCTCTCCACGACCGGGTCAACGGCATAGTCCCATGAGATGTCCGGCTGCCCGTCCTGGTTGATCAGGGCATGGATCATCACAAGGAATCGGCCTTCCTTCTTCATTCTCTCTGCGAGCGGCAGGATTTCATCTTTGCTGATGTCAATCCGCTTGTACTCCTGCAAGTTCATCACCTCTCTGTAAAATTGCATTCAGTGAATGAGAAGAAAATTTATGAGAACAGGCTGACCTGTTATCTCCAAAAAATACTTCATATTATCATACTCCAAATCCCCGTTTTTTACAATATCTTTTGCGCCTTTTCAGAAAATATTCCATATATAGTGATCCTCGCTTTTTTCATATAATATTCCTTTGCACGTCGCTTTGAAACAGGGGACGGTTCCTCGTTTCGCCCGCCGGCAAACCGAGAAGCCGCCCTTTGTTTCATTCAAAATCATATTCTGCTTACTTCCGCTGCCAGCATCGTTTTCTCTTCTGCCGTCAGTTTCAGTTCATCCGTCATGAACTCTTCTTTTCCCAATGCGTGACCGAAACCGGTATCGGATACAGGGACAGCGGCGATATCCCGCAACAGGGCAAGCAGTTTCGCCTGCGCATTCCTGCCGCCGGACTGCCCTGCCACACTGCTGAACATGACAGGTTTTCCCTTCATAACACTCGATGATTTCCGGTTTGTCGGATCAACCGGACGCGACAGCCAGTCGAGAAGGTTCTTCAGAACTCCCGGATAGCTGAAGTTGTATTCCGGGGTGAAGATCCAGAGCAGATCCGCCGCGGCGACCTCATCCCGGACCCTCTGGACAGCTTCCGGAACCGGGTTTTCAATATCCTGATTCATAAACGGGACATCGGAATAGTCAAGGAAAGAATACTCAATTCCGCGGAAAGATTTCGCCGCTTCTTCCGCAAGCTGCCGGTTGAAAGAATTCTTTCGCAGCGACCCAACGACAAACAGCACTTTTTTCATAATGATTTCTCCTTTTGAAACCGGGACCGGTTTTCTATTTCACTAGCAGATTCGCGGGAGCTGGGCGCCGGCGAGTTTCTGCAGGATTCTTCTTCCGCCGAGATCCGTTTTCATGACGACTTTTCCAGCGGCTTCCTCCGTCACGCGCCCGATGACGGCCGCGTTCTCCCCCTCCGGCAGCGCGTGCATCACCCTGAGAAGCATTTCCGCGTCCTCGGATGCGCAGATACAGGTGAGCTTCCCCTCGTTGGCGCAGTAGATCGGTTCGAGGCCCAGCATGTCGCAGGAAGCCTGCACCTCCGGCCGTACCGGAATCGCCGCTTCCTCCAGTTCGATGCCGAAGAGCTGCCCTTCGGTGAACTCGTTCAGCGTAGTGGCAAGGCCGCCCCGTGTCGGGTCCCGCAGGATGCGGATGCCGCCGACGGATGCGAGCATCGCTTCGGTCAGGCGGTTCAGGGCTGCGCAGTCGGACTTGACCTCGCCCTGCATCATCCCGCTTCTCGCCAGCATTACGGCCGTGCCGTGATCCCCGACGGTGCCCGAGACCAGAACCGCGTCTCCGGGCTTTACTGCCTGCAGGCCGCCAAGTGCGTGCCGCATGACGCCGATGCCGGCGGTATTGATGTACAGTTTGTCGCCCCGGCCCCGGTCCACCACCTTGGTATCGCCGGTGACGATTTGCACCCCGGCCGCTTCCGCCGCGGCCGACATCGACTGCAGCACCCGCTCGAGGGTTTCCATCTCCAGCCCCTCCTCGAGGATCAGGCTGCAGCTCAGATACCTCGGCTCGGCGCCGCACATGGCAATGTCGTTCACCGTCCCGCAGACGGCGAGCTTGCCGATGTCCCCGCCCGGGAAGAACAGCGGGTCGACCACAAAGCTGTCGGTCGAGAAAGCCAGCGTCTCTCCCCCGGGAATCACCGCGCCGTCGCCAAGGCTTTTCAGCGCGGCGTTGTCGAAGCGCGGAACGATATACTTTTCGATCAGCCGCGAGGTCTTCTTCCCCCCGCTGCCGTAATCAAGCGTAATGATTTCTTCCATTCTCTATTCCTCATATTTATAAGCAGCAGCGCAGGCACCTTCGGACGAGACCATGCAGGGTCCCACCGGGTCCTCGGGTGTGCAGACTTTCCCGAACAGCGGGCATTCGCCCGGCCGCAGCTTTCCGCAGATCACGTCGCCGCAGCGGCAGCCGCTCTGTATCGCTGCTTCGCCCGGCTCGATTCCGAATCGCCTCCCGGCATCCATCTCTCCGAGCTCCTCCCGCAGTGCAAAGCCGCTCCCCGGAATCTCGCCCAGGCCGCGCCAGCGCGCGTTCGTCAGCGTGAAGCAGTTTTCCATCATGCGCCTTGCCGTCGGGTTTCCCTCCGGCCGGACCGCGCGCGGATAGGCGTTCTGAATCTGCGGCTTTCCTTCCGCGATCTGCTTCAGCAGCAGATATACTGCCAGCAGGATCTCGTCCGCCTCAAAGCCGCCGATCACCGCCGGCATCCGGTATTCCCCGGGCAGGAATCGAAAGCCCTCTTCCCCGATGATCGTCGCGACATGCCCCGGGCAGAGAAAGCCGTTCACGGCGAAATCGTCCATTGCCATCAGGGCACGCAGGGCGGGCTCAACGGACTTCAGCATGGAAAGCACGCTGAAGTTCTTCAGTCCCCGCGCCCGTGCCTGCAGCGCCGCGGCGGCGGTTCCGGGGGCCGTGGTCTCGAAGCCGATGCCGAGAAAGACGACCTGCTTCTTCGGCTCTTCGGCCGCGATGTCCAGCGCGTCCATCGGGGAATAGACGATCCGTACATCCGCACCCAGCGCGCGTCTGCGCAGCAGGCTGTCGCCTCGTCTGCTTCCCGGCACACGCAGCATGTCGCCGTAGCTCGTCAGAATGAGGTCCTTCTCGCCGCTCAGCTCCAGCACCGCGTCGATATCCTCGGGCGGTGTCACGCAAACCGGACAGCCGGGCCCCGAGAGAAGGTGCACCTTTTCGGGCAGCAGGCTGCGGATGCCCGCCTCGGCGATGGCCATGGTGTGGGTCCCGCAGACCTCCATGATCCGGGTTTCGGGGAGATTCAGCTCCGCGATCGCCGCGACCAGCTTTCGGCAGCGTTCAGGAGAGCGCATCCTGCAGCTCCTCCCAGGTCGCGAGGTCCTCCAGGGCCTGCTCTTCCGCCAGGCGCTCGATGGCAAAGCCCGCGTGCACCATCACATAATCGCCGATTTTCGGCTCGGGAATCAGGTCAACGCGCAGCTTGCGCTGCATGCCCATCGCTTCGCCGACGGCGTCATTCCCGTTGATTGCAATCAGTCTCAGAGGTACTGCCAGACACATGATTCTATCCTTCGCATTTCCTTTGTCAGATTCTTTTCCGTGCAGGTATCATACACCCGTTTGGTATTCATGACAAGGGCATTTCTCCCCTTGCCGCCGCAATGCGCAGCTGGCCGAGGCTGAGCCCCTCGTCATTGCAGGAGACCCTTCTGTGGTGATATACCGTCAGTCCGCAGGCCTCCAGCCTTGCCGGCAGCCGATGCATCAGAACCTGGTTCTGGAAGGTTCCGCCGCTCAGAACGACGCGCTTCAGGCCCGTCTCTTTCGCCGCCGCTTCCAGCTGCAGAGCTGCCGCTTCGATCAGCGTGTTCATGAACCGCGCCGCCGACACGGCCGTGTCCGTCCCGGTTTCCTTCTCCTTCACGATCGCCCGGATCATCTCGCGCCAGTCAAAGCGCAGGATGCCGCCGTCGTCTTCGAGGATCACCGGATATGCTCCTTCGTCCTCCCCCGCCGCGGCCTCGAGTAGGATCGCCGCCTGTCCTTCATAGCTGCAGCGTTCCCGGATGCCGAGAATGGCCGAAACGCCGTCAAACAGGCGCCCCATCCCGGTCGAGAGCGGGCAGTTCAGCCCTGCGTCCGTCTGCCGTGCCAGCTGTTCGGCGTCCCGGATGCCTTCGGTGCGGCAGCCGGCCTCCCGCAGCAGGGAGAAGGCGACCCGGTAGGGTTCCTTTACGGCGCGGTCCCCGCCCGGCAGGACAATCGGCCGGATGCTGCCGAGCCGTTCAAAGCCCTGATAATCCCCGGCCAGCAGTTCCCCGCCCCAGCTCGTTCCGTCCGTTCCGAGGCCGGTCCCGTCCCAGACGAGGCCGAGGCATCTTCCGTCCAGGCCGTTGTCGGCCATGCAGGCAGCCATGTGGGCATGGTGGTGCTGCACCTGCAGCAGCGGAAGTCCTTCCTCCTCCGCCCGCTCCTGCGCATAGCGGGTCGAGAGATAGTCCGGGTGCAGATCGCAGACCAGTGCCTGCGGATGAATGTCAAAAAGGCGCTCAAAATGGCGGATCTGCCGCTCGTAGTGTTCCAGCGTCTCGAGGTTTTTCAGATCGCCGATGTGCTGGCTCAGGAAGGCGTGTTCGCCCTTTCCGAGGCAGAAGCTTGCCTTCTGCTCGGCCCCGCAGGCCAGAATCTGCCGTTTCTGCTCCGGCACGGTCACCGGCTGCGGCACATAGCCGCGGGAGCGGCGGGCAAAATACTCGTGCCCGTCCAGCACCCAGCAGAGCGAGTCGTCGCAGCGCGTCTGGATCCGGCGGTTGTGCATCAGAAAGCCGTCCGCGATACCCCGCAGCGCCTCGACCGCCGCTTCGTTGTCCTTGACGATCGGCGTATCGGACAGATTCGCGCTGGTCATGATCAGCATGTCAAGGCCGTCCCCGAACAGCAGATGATGCAGCGGAGTATAGGGCAGCATGACCCCGATCCGCCCGTTTTCGCTGAGATGCTCCATTCCCTGACGTTTTTTCTTCAGCAGGACGATCGGCTTCCGGGCGCCGTTCAGGATTCTCTCTTCTTCCCGGGAGACATGGCAGATGACTCTTGCCGTTTCCGTGTCCCGGCACATGACCGCAAAGGGCTTTTCATCCCGCTGCTTCCGTTTCCGCAGTCTCTCCGCAATAGAAGCATCATCGCAGCGGCAGGCCAGGTGAAAGCCGCCGAGGCCTTTCACGGCGACAATCTTCCCCTCTGTCAGCGCCGCTCTCGCAAGCGCCGCCACATCGCCCGCAGCCGGCAGTCCGGCCGCGTCATAATACTGCAGCGAAGGTCCGCATACGGGGCAGCAGTCCGGCTGGGCATGATAGCGCCGGTTCTCGATGTCGTGATACTCACGGTCGCAATCCGGGCACATCGGGAACGCTTTCATCGAGGTCTTCGCCCGGTCATAGGGGACATCCTCGATGATCGTAAAGCGCGGCCCGCAGTTGGTGCAGTTGATGAACGGAAAGCGGTACCGCCGGTCTTTCGGGTCGCTCATTTCCCGCAGGCAGTCCGGGCAGATGCCGATATCCGGCGAGATGAGCGTGTTCCGTTCGGCCTGCCGCTCGCTGTCGATGATCTGAAAGCAGGAGAAGCCCTGAAACGGGGTTTCTTCCGTATGAATCTCTTCAATCACGGCCAGCGGCGGAGCCTTCTCCGGCAGCTCCCTCAGAAAGGCCGCCAGCTGTTCTTCCTCCCCCTCCAGGTTCAGCGTCACGCCGGACGAGGTGTTGCGGATGCTGCCGTTCAGGGCATGCTCGCGCACCAGGCGGTGGATAAACGGCCGAAAGCCCACCCCCTGGACAATCCCTCTGATTTTGATTTCCAGCGTCTGCATCCGCCTCTCCCCGTTTAAAAATTGATCAGTGCAATCGATTTCTTTCTATGTTTTTGCTCACATGCTGTTTTGTCCGTTTCATGCTCCGAGTGATATAAGGTACTCCCTGAGCATAGGAACAGCAAACCGTATTTCTCCTCTGGACACTTTCTCGATCAGTCCGGCTTCCATCATCCGCTTTTTATATGTTTGAGCATAGGCTGGAGATACGCCCATACGTTCGGCAACATGCTGGATTTTGCTGCTTCCCGGATCATCCGTCATAGCCCGGAGAAAGGCCATGTCGCCGCCAGAGATTCCGTGTAAGGCTACCTCGCACAGATCGTTCATGTACTCTTTTTTTGCAGTGGATATGGCACGACTGTACAAGGTGTCATCCATAAATCCGTCATCGCCGGCAAGCACGGTAATATAGTGGCCGATCAACTGCATCAAATACGGAGACCCCTCTGTCTGAACTGCCGCATCCATAATCTGCTCCTCGCTTAGAGTGATTCCCATCTCCCGGAAGCATTTGTAATAGTACGTATCAATCTCTGTATAATTGATGGGCTCCAGATACAGTTTTGATGATCTTGTCAGGAAAGTCAAAACACGATTATTCAGTACGCCGGATATGGTTGCCGGTAAACCCGCCATAATCATGGCTATATTTTTCTCTTCTCCGACCAATTCCTGATATGCTACTGCCACTTCTTCGGTGTAGGCATTATTCTGAACTTCATCCAGCATTATGACCACACCTTTCCCGTGTTTTGCCGCCTCATCACAAATCTCCGAAAGTTTTGCTTGAAAGCTTCCAGACTCTTTTGAAGGTTTTTCGGTTTCAATACCAACACTGAAACCGAGCGCGCCAAAAGCACCGCCGGAAATGCGTCGCCTGGAATGTTCAAAAATATTATTGCCGCTGCTGAGCAGCTTCTCAATTATTTTCTGTTCCATTCCCTTTTTGGCAATCGTCGGTGAAGCAACGATATAACCGTGGCTCTTTGCATAGTCCGCCACTTCCAGCATAAGGACTGTTTTTCCCAGCCCACGCTGACCGATGATCAGTCTGGCTCGCTCTTTGGATCCGGGTTTTGAATCCAACCCTTCTGTCAATTCCCGCAGTTCATTGCTACGCCCGACCAATACCTGCGGTTTGTTTCCGAAAGACGGTGAAAAAAAACGATCCTCCATCTCAGCCTCCTTTTCTTTCCGGGTCACTTTTTACTTTCTTTTACATCTTTCACTTTCTTTTACATTTTTCACTTTCTTTTACATTTTTCACTTTCTTTATAAATTATAGCCCGGAATACCGGAAAGGTCAACATAAAATAGAAAAGAACATGTGTCTGAGGTACAATCAGAAAATGCCCGCAGGCCGAAGCCTGCGGGCGCCGCAAAAGAGTTTCCTATGCACGCTGCCAGAGCAGCATGTTGTCCTCAAACAGGACATTCATTCTGCCGGTATCCTTCAGCCACGCGAGATAGGACCGAACCGTGCTTCCGACCAGAACATACTGTTCAAAGCTCATCTCCAGAGAATAAACGGCAAAGAGTTTCTGCAGGATCGCCTCAAAGCAGAGCGGCTGCCGGCAGAGCTCGACGATCCGCTCGGCAATTTCCAGCACCTTGTCGATGTTGATCTGCGCCAGCGCAGCGATCTCCGGGCAGGCCGGAGCATGTGACGGAACGAACATCTTTGCCTGCATGGTCTTGACCGTTTCCAGGGTCTTCAGGTAGGCCGCAACATCGTAAATAAAGCCGATCTGGTACTTCTCAAGCGTCTGACGGCTGGACAGACAGTCAGCCAGAAAGACCGTGTCATCCGGCGTCCGGAAGCCCACCATGTCGAAGAAATGCCCCGGCAGAGGAATGATCTGAAACCCGTCCGGCAAAACATCCGGCGTCAGTTCCCGGGCATCGCTTTCCTGCGCCATGAGGAACTTATGGCGCAGATCCTTCGGCGGATAGGCGCCGTACAGGAAGGAAGGCTCAAGGATGGGATGGCGGGTAAAGGCGCAGTCGATACCGGGGGCATAGACGCTGCACCCGGTCTGCCTCTGCAGGTACTGATTGCCGCCGATATGGTCGGCATTGGAATGCGTGTTGTAAATCGCAGTCAGATGCCATTTGTTGGCGTCGAGGATCTGGCGGACCTTTCGTCCCGCGTCCTTGTCATTCCCGCTGTCAATCAGGCAGATATCGCTGTCATTCAGCCGGATCAGCCCGATTTTTGCCGGGCTTTGGATGTAATAATCCCGCTCGGAAATCTGTATCAGTTCAAACATCGGTCACTCCCCCTGTTTTCGATTTGTTGGAAACGCCCGCAGGCCGAAGCCTGCGGGCGCCCCTCTCAGGAATCTGTATGACGCATCTTGAAAGGATTACTCAGATTTCTTGCTGCCCGATGCCGCAAAGATCCAGAACACCACCAGGCAGGCCACCGCCACGACGTACCAGATCAGCTGGTTGCCGCCGAAGAAGTCGATCATCTGACCGGCCAGAACGAAGGCCATGACGATGGGAACGACAAAGCGGATGCAGGCTTTGTAGAAGGACTTGAAGCCCTGGGAAGGATCGCCGTGGGCAACCTCGTCCAGCACCAAGTCAGGGCTGGTCTCCCAGCCGATCATCAGAGCCATCAGCATGGCGCCGAGCGGCATGGCAATACCTTCGGACCAGCAGTCATTGAAGTCAAGGAAGCAATCCAGGAAGGTCGGGACCGTGGAGATGCCGAGCAGGCTGGCCGGGCTGAAGTTGGAGCCCAGGCCGTCCCAGGCGACGATGACAGCCAGAAGGAGGATGAGCAGGGACACGATCAGCACGTTGCGCTGACGGGTGTCGCCCTCGCCCTTGGCAAGGTCTTTGTCAATCCAGTGAGCCGCGATGGTCTCCATCAGCGAGATGGCGGAGGAGATGGCCGCGATCAGAACGAGAACATAGAAGATGACGCCGAACAGGGGGCCGATGGCACCCATGTTGGTGAACACGTCCTGCAGCGTGATGAACAGCAGGCCCGGGCCGCGGAGGGTGATCTCACCGGGGGCCATGCCCTGGCTGAGGCCGTAGGAAACGGCGGCGGGGATAACGGCAATACCGGCCATCAGGGCGATGAGGGTATCGGCCGCGACGATGATGACGGAGTTCTTGACAAGGTTCTCTTCCTTGCCCAGGTAAGAACCGTAGGTCAGGATGGCGCCCATGGCCAGCGACAGTGAGAAGAACATCTGGCCGCCGGCAGTACCGAGAACCGTGATCAGGTCGGGCGCTTTCTCAATAAACCCTGCCTTGACCGCATAGCCGGGAACAAACATGAACTTCAGGCCTTCTGCGGCATTGGGGAGGGTCAGCGAACGGACGATGATGACGAGCAGCATCACGAACAGAGCCGGCATACCGATCTTGTTGAACTTCTCGATACCGCCGGAGACACCGCCCTGCACGATCAGCATGCAGATGATGATGAACAGAATCGTGAAGACCACGCAGCCGAGCGGGGTCGTCAGCATGGCGCCGAAGACTTCGCCGCCGCTCATGGCGACAGAGTCATTGCCGAAGCTCAGCTTCGTCATGTTCAGGGCAATGTACTGCAGGCAGTAGCCGCCGAGAACGGTGTAGAAGCTCATGATGAGGAACGGTGCGATCGTGGCAAGCCAGCCGATCCAGCCGAACTTTTTGGACACCTTCTTGTAGGCATCAATCGGGCTGAGCTTGGTTTTGCGGCCGACAGCCAGCTCGGAGACCATGATGATCATACCGACAAAAACTGCCAGCAGCAGGTAAACAATCAGGAAGGTAAAGCCGCCGCTCTTGCCCATCTTATAGGGGAAGCCCCAGATGTTGCCGAGACCGACCGCGGAACCGATGGCAGCAAGCAGGAAGCCTAAGTTGCTGCCCCATGAACTGCGATTGTTTTCCATAGTTTTCTCCTCTCTTCGCCGGATTGAATATTGAAAAGCAAGCCCGTTCGGAAGCCCCGGAGGCCTCCGCACCGATGCGTCAGAGGCGCGGAGAGGCCGGATTCTCTTCCGATTGCGAAACTCTCTTTTCTCCCGGCGTATTTGTGAACAAATTATAACATTTTTATTGATTTTTTTGTAACTCTATATTATTATATATGTGATAACAAAACGTCATGGATACAATAAGAAAGGCAAATCAATAACCATGGACAGCAAGAAAGTTCACGCATTGCTTCTGGCGGTAGAGCGGGGCAGTCTGACATCCGCCGCCGCAGAGCTTGGCTATACCCAGTCGGGCCTTACCCATATGATGAACGCGCTGGAGGAGGAAGTCGGTCTGAATCTCCTGGTTCGCAGTAAGAACGGCGTCCGTCTTTCCCCTGCCGGTCAGGCTCTCAAGCCAAAAATGCAGGCGTTTCTGGATGCCTCTCTCGATCTGGAGGAAGAGGCCGCCCATCTGCGCCAGCGCAGCAGTTCCACGCTCCGGCTCGGTTCCTATTCCAGCATTGCCAGCACCTGGCTTCCGGCCATTGTCGCCTCCTTCCGGAAAGTGGACCCCAACACCGATGTCATCATCGATGTCGGCGGCATTCCGGACATCTATGAAAAGCTGAAGACCGACCAGCTTGACTGCGCGTTTGTCAGCTATCAGGAATCTCTCTGCACCGGTCTGCATTATTTCCATCTGGCGGACGATCCTCTCATCGCCATTCTGCCCGAAACGGACAGCCATGAGGGCGTTTTCCCCATTTCCGACTTTTCCGAGCAGGAATTCCTCATGCCGTCTGACGGTTTTGATATCGATATCCTGCCTCTCTTCAGCCGCTATCTCGGCAAGGACCATCCCCGCATTCGCTATACCAACCTGTCTGACAGTGCGATCGTCTCGATGGTGGAGCACAATCTCGGAATCAGCCTTCTCTCCGAGCTGATCATGGAAGACATCCACAGTTCCGTGCGCACTTTGCCTCTGGACCCGCCGATTTTCCGCAAGCTCGGGATTGCCGCCAGCGACCGGCAGCAGAACGACAAGGTGATCCGCCGCTTTATCCGCTGTGCCCAGACCGTGATTGGCGAAATGCTTGCCGATTCCGCGGGCAGCGTTGTCTGAGTTCCCGAAGAAGAAAATTCTTTTCTTGACTTTCTTCTGCTTCTGAATTATAATGCAAAAGCTTGAGCAAAACCGAATATTGTGTTTTCAGAGCAGTTACGGAGAAGTCGCGTAGTTGGTCGAGCGCGCACGATTGGAAATCGTGTAAGGGTCAAAAGCTCTTCGAGGGTTCGAATCCCTCCTTCTCCGCCATAAAAGTAGCCGCTTTTGTCTACCAGAACAAAAGCGGCTATTTCGTGCTTTTTGAGCAAAAATACGGCTTTTTCGATGAAAATCGGGCTTCCGAGCGGCTTCGCGGCTGTTCGGAGGCCCGATTTTTCCTTTTTCAAGGCAAAATACGACGTATTTTTTGTTTGTACTTTGCGGAGTTTAAGTACTAACAAAAACGCATAGGCGGAAGGATTTGGATCTATGCCTAATCAACATGCTATCGATTTCTATATATAATTAGGCTATCGGGATAATAGCTTTCACATTTCACGGGAGACGATTGAAGCAATCAGCAATCCGGATGAAATCAGCTTCCTTCTCAATCAGGAGAAGAAACAGTTTCTGATTTGGCGCGGCGGGGTCATGGTGGATAGTCTTGGAAAGCACCGGAGAAAGCCACAGACGATCAGTTCCTGCGTTCTATCAAAAAACACGGAGCAGACCGCTGGCGGCTTCTGTATCAGAGATTGCGGAGCAGCGCTCAAAGCGCTTAGTGCCTTTATTCCGGGTTATAGAAACGGAGCTGCCTATGTCTTTGAAGGGCAGCTCGTAATGGACCGTGCGGTCTCAATTGATTTATCAAAAGCTCATTTTTTAGATTATGATGAAGAGTATAATAATCCATAATAGAATCCGTTGCCTAAAATGCGGAGACGTGATCGAGAGCGAGACGGTCCACGATTTTCGGTATTGCTCTTGCGGCGCGTGCGCCGTCGATGGCGGGAAAGACTATCTTCGGCGATGCGGCTATCATGAAGATTGGGAAGATTGCAGTGAGGTCAAGCATCCCCACTTTTGAACCACCCAACTCTTGGAATAATATTACGTCTCTGAGCTGTTGCCGGTACAGAGGCGTTGCGCGATCACGCCCCGGAGGTCATCTCCCGGATACGGTCGATGAATAGCTGAACGGCGGGCGAGAAGACCTGGTACTTTTTCCAGATCAGATTGCCCGCGTTTTTCATGCGCGGGACCAGCGGCCGGACGCAGAGGGGGCTGTCGCCGGTGGTGTTGATCAGCCGGTCGAAGCAGAGGGCGTAGCCCAGTCCGTCCTCAACCAGCAGCGAGGCGTTGTAGATGAGGTTATATGTCGCGACGATATTGAGCCGGGACAGATCAGCCGTACCGGAAAAATATGGTACGGACGCCCGGGAGACGATGATCGGAAGACCTTCCAAGTCCGAGAAGTGGATCTCCTCCTTTTGTGCCAGCGGGCAATCCTTCGGCATCAGCAGACCGAAGCTGTCCTCCGCCGGCAGAGGCAGCGACTGATAGAGCGTGTGATCCACGTCCGTGAAGATCACGGCGAAGTCGATCAGCCCATTATTCAGTTCGTCCATCAGGTCCTGTGTGTCGCCGCTGGTGATATGAAAGCGGATATCCGGGTGTTCCCCGGCGAGACTGGCGGCGGCGCGGGACAGATAGTGGAACGAAATGGATTCTCCGGCGCCGATCCGCACGGACCCGGAGATGTGGTTTTTGACCTGTGAGATTTCCTCCTCCGTCATCTGCATCAGGCGCACCATCTCCTCGGCTCTTTTCCGGAGGATCATGCCTTCCTCAGTCAAGGTAATCCTCCGGCTGCCGCGCTGAAATAATGTGACGCCTAACTCGTCCTCCAGATCCTTCATTTGCCGGGAGAGGGCTGGCTGCGAGACGTGCAGCGCCTCCGCCGCGGCAGAAATCGTGCCCTCGCGTACAACTGCGAGATAGTATTGCATCAGTCGAATATCCAAGGTTCCTTCTCCTTCTATGCAAGATCAACATACTATACTATCAAATATAAGTATTTGCATATATCATATCCCTCCGTTATACTGGTGTCAACCAAGAAATAATGGAGGGGATACTTATGTCTTACGGCTACATCACCAAACTGAATGAAAACGTCGAGCGCAGCCATGTGCGCTACAACAACCGCTACGGCATCGCGATCGCCGCAGATATCTACACCGCGAAGAATCTGGACAAATCGCAGAAGCACCCGGCGCTGATCGTGGGCGCCCCCTACGGCGGCGTCAAGGAGCAAGGCCCATGTGTTTATGCTAACGAACTGGCGCAGCGCGGTTTTGTCGTGCTGACCTTCGATCAGGTTTACATGGGAGAATCCGGGGGCGAGCCCCGCCACGTCTCCTCTCCCGATCTGTTTGCCGAAAGCTTTTCCGCCGCGGTGGATTTCCTCGGCGTGAAGCTGCCCTATGTTGACCGGGGAAAGATCGGCGTGATCGGCATTTGCGGTTCCGGCGGCTTTGCCATCAGCGCGGCGCAGGTTGATACCCGCATCAAAGCCATCGCCACCACCAGCATGTACAACATTACCGACGGGCGGTTCATGTTCGGCGGCGACAAGGCCATGATCGAGGGCATGAAGCAGCAGATCTCCGCCCAGCGCTGGGCAGATTTTGAAAACGGCGTTCCTGAATACAATCCCACTTTCCCGGAGGAACCCTACGAGTTTGACAAGCGCCCGCAGGTCGATCCGCTGACCGACGAGTGGAACCGCTTCTACGCGGTGCCGCGCGGCCATCATCCCAACGCGAGCGGCGGCTTTACGACCACTTCCATGCTCTCCATGATGAACTTCTTCGCGCTGGATTATATCCAGGAGATCAGCCCCCGACCGATCCTCTTCATCGCGGGTGACCGCGCCCATTCTCTCGGCTTCAGCCAGCGGGCCTACGACATGGCCGCCGAGCCGAAGGAACTGTACATCGTGGAGGACGCCGAGCACATCGACCTCTATGATCGGGTAGACCGCATTCCCTTTGACAAGCTGGAGGCCTTCTTCAAGGAGAATCTGAAATGAATCGGGAAGAGCTGATCCAGAACCTCCGGGACGCGGGCTGCGGCGAGGAGACCGTCTCGTCCTTCCTCGGCCTCTTTGAGAGTGGTGAGAGCGCAAAAGCGCAGAAGATCCTCTCCCGGCACAGGAGAGAGCTTCTGGACGGCATCCACAAGGAGGAACGCAAGATCGACTGTCTGGATTATCTGGTGTTTCAGATGAATCGGGGGACATGACATGGAGTTGCGGGTATTTCTTGACTATGTTAACGCTGGAAAGACCATCCGTCAGTCCTCGGAAGAAATCGCATTCAGCGGCCATCTCACGCAGGAGGCGCTGAAGATCACAGCGCAGATCAACAACGGATACCATACCCCAGACCAACTGCAGGCCTTGTTTGCCGAACTCACCGGGAAGCCCGCCGATCCCACACTGGGGTTGATCCCGCCGTTCTATACCGACTGTGGGAAGAACATTCACATCGGACAGCGTGTGTTCATCAACGCCGGCTGTACCATGCAGGATCAGGGCGGCGTCTATATCGACGACGGCGCGCTGATCGGTCACCACGCCACGCTGGTGACGCTCAATCATGATCTCGATCCGGACAAGCGCGGAGACCTTCATCCCGCGCCGATCCATATCGGCAAAAGGGTCTGGCTTGGCGCGAACGTGACCGTGCTGCCCGGCGTGAGCATCGGAGACGGCGCGGTCATCGCGGCGGGAGCGGTCGTAACAAAGGATGTCCCGGCCAACACCGTTGCCGCGGGCATCCCGGCAAAGATCATCAAAACGATTGAAAGGGCAGAAATAAATGAGTAAAAAAGTACTGATCCTCTCCACCAGTCCGCGCCGGAACAGCAATTCCGAAGCGCTGGCCGAGGCTTTTGCCAAAGGGGCGATGGACGCCGGGAACAATGTGGAGATTATCCGGATGCGTGAAAAGATAATCCGCTTCTGCACAGGCTGCTTTGCCTGCCAGAAAACGGGCAAATGCGTCGTCAAGGACGACATGTCCGAAATCATTCCAAAGATGGAGCAGGCGGACGCGCTGGCCTTTGCTACGCCCATTTACTATTACGAGATGAGCGGGCAGATGAAAACGCTGCTGGACCGGGCCAATCCCTTGTTTGTGGCGGATTACCGTTTTCGTGACGTGTATTTTTTGTCCTCCGCCGCGGAGGACGAAGCCTTTGTCCCGCAGCGGGCGCAGAGCGGTCTGGAAGGCTGGATCGAATGCTTTGAAAAGGCGAGGCTGGCAGGCGCCGTCTTTGGCGGCGGCGTGACAGAGGTCGGAGAGATCGCTGGCCATCCCGCTCTGGCGATGGCCTATGAGATGGGCAAGGCGATTCTTTGAAAGGTATCTTCATGAGGATAATAAAAACTTGCGGTAAGGTTCTTTTGATGGTCATTGTTATCATAGCTGTTGTCATCGCCATTGCTTTTCTCTTCCTAAAATTCTATCCGACTGTCGGAAGGACGCCCGGAAAAGCAGAGAGGGAAAGCTACGCGGTCAGGACTACATCCTATTATGACGGCCAGTTTCACAATGAAAACGACTTTAGCGTCATGACCGGCACCCAGGCGGAGAAGAGCGATATGAGCGTGCCGCGGGAAACGATCCCGACAGAGAAGCTCGAAAATGTGGGGCGTGCCGCTGAGGGAGAGCTCCGCGTCACTTGGCTTGGTCACTCGTCTTCACTCATTCAGCTGGGTGAGCAGAACATCCTGATCGATCCGGTGATGGGCAAGCGTTCATCGCCCGTCAGCTTTGCCGGACCGAAACGCTTCTCGGAAGTCGCTCTATCGGCGGAGAACGTCCCCGAGATCGACGTGCTGTTCATTTCCCATGATCACTATGACCACCTGGACTACGACGTAATCAGGGCTATTGATGGCAGAGTCGATCACTATATCGTGCCGTTGGGCGTTGAGGTGATCCTGAAGGGCTGGGGCGTTGAGGAAGCGAAGCTGCATCCGCTTGCCTGGTGGGAAAGCCTGGAGCTGAAGGGTGTGACCTATACGCTCATTCCCGCGCAGCACTATACCGGCCGGAATCCCCTGAAGGCGAACGCGGCGCTGTGGGGCGGGCTGTACATGCAGGACGCGGCGCACAGCGTCTATTACACCGGCGATACAGGATACTATGATGTGTTTGCGCGCGTCTTCGAGCGCTTTGGTGAGACAGATCTGATGCTGGCGGACGCCGGGCAGTACGATCCAGCCTGGGCACAGACGCACATGTTCCCGGAAGAAGCGGTTCAGGCTGCGTTGGACGCCCACGCGAAGGTCCTGCTCCCCGTTCACTGGGGCGCCTATTCTCTCTCGAACCACGCCTGGTATGATCCTCCGGAACGAGTTGCCGCCGCGGCGGAGGCTGCGGGCCTTTCCCTTGCTACGCCGAGGATCGGACAGACGGCAGACTATGAGGAGATAGGATCTTTCAATGAACACTGGTGGGAGCAGTACAAGGATCCGGACAGTACGGATGAACTGCCTGTGAACGCTGGTCCTTCCTCAGATACAACGCTCCAAACGGAGGAACAGGAAACAGAAGGGATGGGTCAGGAATTGAAGCTGATGATCGGCGATCAGGAAGTAAGTGTTGTCTGGGAGGACAACGAATCGGTCGACGCGCTTCGAGAGCTTGTCCGGTCTGGGCCGCTGACGATCAGCATGTCCATGTACGGCGGCTTTGAGCAGGTTGGTTCCATCGGCCAAAGTCTGCCGAGAAACGACGTGCAAACCGTCACAGAGGAAGGAGATATCGTGCTCTATTCCGGCAGCCAGATCGTCATCTTTTACGGCTCCAATTCCTGGGCCTACACGAGACTCGGCCGCATCGCCGATCAGGACGCGGCGGGGATGGCGGAGCTCCTAGGGAACGGAAACGTGACGGTCACGATAACGCTGGGCAGTTGAAAGGGCACAACAGAATCGAAGGATGGAAGTCTACTTGAAGAAAAAAGCACCGACAACAAAGAACCGAGAGGCACATAATACCTCTCGGTTCTCCGCATTATAGAAAAAGAACGCATTTGGCGCGAAATGATGTTCCTTTGTGGCGCGAAATGAAGTATAATCCTCTTATCATGAAAGAATACCGGGAGGAAAACAATATGACCATTCTGTATTTCAGCGCAACCGGCAACTGCCTGTCCGTCGCAAAAAAGCTGGGCGGCAATCTTCTGTCTATCCCGCAGCTTGTGAAGCATGAGCAATATGAAATCGAGGACGACGTGATCGGCGTCATCTGCCCCACCTACTGCGCAGACGCACCGCGCATGGTCCAGCAGTATCTGGCGAAGGCGAAACTCAAGGCCGACTATACCTTCATGATCTGCACCTACGGCTACATGGCTGGAGCAGCGACGGATCATGCCGAGAAGTATCTGAAAGCCGCGGCCGGTCATGCGGATTATGTGGCCAAGATCATCATGGCGGACACGGCGCTGACGCGCTTCGAGTCTCAGAAGCAGATCGACACCCTGCCTGAAAAACACGTGGACGAGCAGATCGAGACCGTCCGCACGGATATTGAGGCGAGAAAGCACAGCATCCCCAAGGTCACGCTGGGCGACAAGGCGGTGGACTGGCTGTATCATGCTGCCGGTGCGTCTCAGATTGCTCCGGACAAAGCCAAGGCCCATATCGTCAACGACCAGTGCGTGCTCTGCGGCACCTGCGCCAAGATCTGCCCCAGCGACAACATCCGCGTCACGGATCATGTGGAGTTTCTAGATCACTGCGAGGGCTGCCTCGGCTGTGTTCACAACTGCCCGAAGAACGCCATCCACGTGAAGGGGGAACGGAGCAACGCCCGCTTCCGCAATCCCGACGTGAAGCTGACCGAGCTCATCAAGGCAAACCAATGAGCTTGCAGCGCTTTATTCTTGACGGCCGCTACGGTGACCTGCTCTCCGCCTTCGGGATCGACGTGGAAGCGGCATTACAAAAAGCGCATCTGCCGCTCAATGTGTTCTCACGAAAGCCGCCGATGATGTCGGAAAAGCAGTATTTCAGCTTTCTTTCTGCGGTGGGTGCGCAAATCACCAACCCGGAGCTGCCGATCCGGATCGCCTGCGCGGATCAGATCGAGAACTTTGCGCCGCCGATCTTTGCCTCGTACTGCAGCAAAAACGGCGCGGTCTGCATTGAGCGTCTCTCGCGGCACAAACGGCTGATCGGGCCGCTGATGCTACAACTGCAGGAAATGGAAGATACGCTCATCGTAATGCTGACCACGGCCAGCGGAGAGACTTCGCTGCCACAGTTTCTGGTTGAAACGGAATTCGCGTTTCTTGTGGGTATCCTCCGAAAAGCCACGAAGGAACGGATCGTACCAACAGCTGTCGTGATGCGGGAGCCTGTCTGTGAGGAGGCCTTTTCCGATTTCCTCGGCGTCGCTGTCACAGAAGGCAAGACTGACTGCGTCGTATTTCGCAAAGCTGATCTTCTGCTGCCCTTCATCAGCTACGACGAGGCCATGTGGGCCTACTTCGAGCCAGAGCTGGCCAAACGCCTGGCGGAACTGGATGTGGACGCGTCCGTCAGTGCACGCGTCCGCAGCGCCCTCGCAGAGCTACTTCCAGGCGGTGCTTGTGAGATTGAGGACGTGGCGGAAAAGCTGGGTCTTTCTAAACGGACTCTTCAACGCAGATTGAATGAAGAGAATACGACCTTTCACCAGCAGCTCAACAGCACACGCGAATTGCTTGCGATTCACTACATCCGCAATACCGACATCAGTAGCAGCGACATCGCCTTTTTGCTGGGGTATCAGGAGATCAATTCCTTCCTGCGGGCTTTCATGTTCTGGACGGGAAAACCAATCAGTGAGTATCGTAAAACCATAGAGTAGTCCTCTCAAGCAGTGGGCACACGACGGTACAAACAAGGGGTATCGGCAAAGGTTTACATAATTCTCAACTCTGGTGTACTTTTGTTTGTACTTAGCTTTGTTTCGTATCTTTTGGGCGTACTTAGACATTTTAGGATTGCTATTTTAACAAAATGGCAATCCTACCTTTTTGCCCTAAAAGTCCTAATAAAGCCTTGAAATACGGCTGTTTTTGGGACTTCTCCGCTATATGGTTAAAAAAGAATCCTGAACCGCGTCTGTCTCGGCTCAGGATTCTTGCATTTATGTGTCAATTGCCACGATTTTTGAGTAAGAATTAATGATTACTCTATGATATTAAGAGATAAGCTACCAAAACATTCATTCTGAATTATTCATATAAGCCAAAGCAAGATCCCCGTCAGAGAGCTTCTGCCGGGGATTTCTTTATTCTCATGCCTTTTCAGCATTTATCAGTATGAATTCACGTGCAAGACGATTAACTTTCAGAAAAATCGGAATTTGTATGCGACTGATCCTTGGTCGACCGGCTGCACTTCTTTTTCAGATTTTTTCCGTTCTGGAAATATCTTTCCGTTTGATCTCTTTCTCCTGTCCTGGGATTGAATACGTCCAACTCTGGTTTGCAAACCTCATCCAGCGTTCAAACTCTTCCGTCTGGGTCTCGGAAAGTCTCACATCGATAAAGGATAAATCTTGAAAATGAATTCTGATTGTCTGCATTTTGTTCTCTTCCTTTCTGTTATCAAGATGATTTCAATGGCTGTTCGTTTGGCCTTATCTTCGGAAGGCTCCACCGGTAATGAGCAGCCATATTTCTTAAAAATACGACAATAACGGCACCGATCAGCATAGATGGGATTGAACCGATCCTGAACCAGAGAGCTGCGCAGACAACTGCGCCAACCAGCGATGCACATGCATAGAAGTGCTTCATAAGGATATAGGGTGTGCTGCAGGACAATATATCCCGCATGACCCCGCCGCCGACACCGGTGACTACCCCCACGAAGACCGCAAGATAGATGTTGGAATCCTGAACGTGAACAAACGCCGCTTCGACGCCGATCACTGTGAATAAACCCAGGCCGATCGAATCCATTGCGTGGAGCAGGGCATCACAGAATGCTTTCCGACGCAGGGGAATATGGTATCTGACCGTGACGAAGGCAGTAATCCCGACACCAATCGAAGTGAGTGTGAAAACTGGTTCCCGGAAAGCTGACGGCGGCGTGATATTCAGGATGATATCCCGGAGGATACCGCCGCCGACAGCTGTGGTCATGGCAAGTATGGCCACACCGAAAAGATCCATTTTCTTCCGGATTCCGACAACTGCACCGGATATGGCAAAGGCCGTTGTGCCGATGAGTTCAAATAGAAAGACCATCAGGTTTCCAGTCCTGTTACCGTCAGGAACTTACGGAGACGGATATTGGAAGATGCATAATCCAGGCGAATGTACCGCGCCAGGGCACCGGATGCTACAAGAGCTGCAAGAAGAGAGAGAATGCCAAGTGCAGATGCTCCGGTATTGATCCAGAATACTTCCATCAGAATCGTCACCGCGATCATTGTTGCTCCGAGAATAAAGGCTCCGTTGATTCTCATTTTGTTGTTCTCCTTTCTGTTTTGTTTTTGTTTTTTCTTCCTTGACTGTATGGTAGCACAAGATTATAATGAAGTGAAGCGATAGTTTATTAAACTGGTTTTAAGTAAAACTGAAGGGTAAAGGTATGGATACTTCTCGATACAAAGCATTTGCCGCTGCGGCGGAAACCGGAAGTTTTTCCCGGGCTGCAGAAGTGCTCAGCTATTCTCCGTCCGGCGTAAGCCAGCTGATCAACGCTCTGGAGGCCGACCTTGGGGTAACGCTACTGCGTCGCACTAGCCGCGGGGTCTCGCTCTCTCCCGCCGGTGAGACACTGCTCCCCGCGGTCCGGGCTCTTCTGCAGCAGGAGGAGCGGGTGTTCCAGCTCTCTTCGGAAATAAACGGCCTCATGACCGGGGAACTCAATATCGCCAGTTATTCCAGCGTTTCCTTCCGGTGGCTTCCCAAAGTCATCAAGGCGTTCCAGCAGGATCACCCAAACGTTAGGCTGCATCTGATGGAGGGGATCAGCCAAGAGGTTCTTCGGTGGCTCGGTGAATCCAAGGCGGATATCGGGTTCCTCAGCTGGGTCAAAGACTGCAGCTATGAATGGATCCCCCTGAGCGATGACCCAATGATTGCCATCCTCCCCAGGAACCATCCCTATGCGAATGCCGATGTATATCCCCTCGCGGAATGTGAGCACGAGCGCTTCATCATGCCCGCGCTGGGAAAGGATTCCGATGTTGTGGACCTGCTGGCGCGCTTTGATCTCCATCCGACAATCGTTTATTCCACTATCGAGTCGTTTTCGGCCTTTGCCATGATCGAAAACGGGCTCGGCATGACCATCACCAACCAGCTGATCACAGAGGGCTTTCAGGCCGATGTGGTCAAGTTGCCGCTGGATCCGCCTCAGCATATCCATTTCGGCATCATGATCCCGAATAAAGACTCGCTTTCTCCGGCAGCCAAAAGATTCGTGGCCTATGCCAGAAAAACGATGGCGAAACGGTCAGAAGGCTGAATTGTGATAGCGCAGTGCTCTATGCAGTTTTTCTGCCAAAGCATAGCGCCTTCCCCCATTACCCGGAACGGTCGAGGAATATATTAGATACATCAGCAAGGTTCACAATTCAACAAAGCTGATCTCCATGATTCTTGACAAGTGAGCGACAGATTCCAGTTTGTGAATCTGACTTTTCTGTATTACAAAAACTAACGATTGCATCCTTTTTGTTAAAATAGCAATCTTTAGCCATTTTCAAAGCATATGTCTCGGCAATGAACCTTGATCTTGCTGAGATATATGCTTTTGGATTGTTATGGTGTTCCTTTATTGCCGGGTTTGAGGAAAAAAAGAAAGCCGGAATAATCCGACTTCCTTAAGTATGCATCCGCAAACGCATACCCCAATTAGTAATTATATTATAGCACATCTCTGCAAATATGCAATATTTGATCGCAGAAAATTTGTACAATTCTTCGACTTGACAGAGTTAATGCTAGATGTAGTTCTTCAGAGCAGTTAACCTATTCGCGGTATCTGGGTGAATAACTATAGCGGATACTGCCGGGCTTACAGAAGCTTGGTACTCACTAAGAATTCTCTCATACTCCCTAATGAAAGCTTTTATCTCTGTTTTGGAAACTTTCATGTTTTTCAGATAATAGCATACAAGAATAAGGTAATCGGTCAGAGTTTTGAAGTTCACATATGGTAGTTTGATTTCATGCTGAAGGTTAAGCCTCATTGCTTTGGAAGGATCGATTTTTCGGAACCGAGTATCAAATACGACCGAGTTATGAGCAATAGCATTCCGAAGATCCTTAAGTGTGTAAAGATAATTGTATATTAACTCTCTGTTTGTATCTATTGCCCCATTATGCATTCCAAGCTTTTTTGAAATGGAGTCACGAGCATCAAATGTTAAGCACGAGAGAAGGAAGGCAAAATCACCAAGAGTCATTATCTCAAACAGTGCCCAAATGGGAACACCACTGTAGCCCAAATTGTTGTAAAAGTGAGTGATTTTGGGGTTGCTCTCTTTGTATGCTCTTGATAAATAAGCTTGTATTTTGCTTTGAAGGGTCAGCTTATCAGCTTGATGCTTTTTCTTCTCTTTTGAAGATGCCCCGGCAGGTGCTGAATGAAAACCACAGACTGCTTTATCATACATCGCCTGGATGCTTTCTGAATTATCGATCCCCAAAATGCACTCAAGTGCATAGTTCTTAACAGCAGTCTCAATGAACATGATTTTCTCGTAGAATAAGGCCTTCAGCTTTGCGTCAAATTGTACTGTAGCATATACCTCATCATAGGAAGAAAAGGGCAGGCGGTTGTTTGGTGAATTAAAAAAGCGGTATCCTTTGTAACCATGGAAGTACCCGGTGTTCATGAGCTGGCGTTTTTGAAGACTCCCGCTGATTCCTATCCCATTGTCACGCAAGTGGCGCATCAAGCCATCAGTAGTTTTATAACTCACGCTTTGAACTCCTGCCTTTGCATTTTTTTCGATTATATCACCTTTCCATTCATCTGAAAAGTCTTTTACATGTACAAGAATACTATACAGTTTTCCACCAGAAAGTTTGTCAGTATTATAGTTCGATTATAACTTGCTATTTTGGCCGGGTAGAGTGATATATGTACACAACAAAGGGCTAGGGAGCCCGGATTTAGGAGGAACAAACATGAAATTCGCAGAATGCAACGCCCGGCAGAAGAAGGCTTTCAGAAACATTTACCACGCCAGCAACTGGCTCCTTGGCGGCCTTGAGAATACCATGCTCGACAACCCTGAGGGGAGCGAAGAGTACGAAAATGCAAAGGCAGCCCTTGC
Organism: Oscillospiraceae bacterium; assembly: GCA_017538965.1. Lineage (GTDB taxonomy): Bacteria > Bacillota > Clostridia > Oscillospirales > Oscillospiraceae > Limivicinus. Next base: position 61,875 of record JAFYHU010000062.1, on the reverse strand, counting down.
GAACCACGAGGGACTGGTCGCCGAGCTTTACAACATGGCAACGACCGATGTTTACGACGACGGGAGCTGCTGCTTCAGCCAGGCCGCAGCGAGCTACCTGAAGGACATCCGCTTTTGCGGAAAAGAGTGGCTGATGGCCCGCTGCGAGGCCAGGATCAAGAAGGCCGGTTACTAAACAACAAACAACGAAATACCCGCAGGTTGACGCCTGCGGGTTTTCTCATGGGCCATATAGTTTACATAATTCCATATCTGACCCCCCTACCTTTTTTTGACCCCCTTTTGGCAAAAAGCTGACCCCCTTTTCCGGAAGGGGGTCACTGTATCAAAATCAGGGTTATTTGCCAAACAGAAATCCCGCCCGATGGGCGGGATTTCTGTTTGATAGGTTGACGATCGCTTCAGATCTGTCTGCCGGAAACCACCAGTTCGCCTTTGTCGATGCGCTGATAGAACTCCTCCTTGGGGATCGGCTTGCCGAACAGGTAGCCCTGAAGGCGCTCGCAGCCGATGCCGTTCAGGAATTCCGCCTGATCTTCCGTTTCTACGCCTTCCGTCAGGGTCAGCATGTTGATCCTGTTCGCCATTTTGACAATGCAGTCGATCAGCGTTCTCGACTTCTCGCTTTTTTCAAAGTTGGACAGGAAGCGCATATCGATCTTGACCACGTCGAACTGGTAATCCTTCAGGACGTTGAGAGAGGAATACCCGCTTCCGAAGTCATCCAGCCAGAGGGAATAGCCAAGTTCCTTGATGCGTTTGATCGAATCATCCAGCTTGATGATATCATCCGTAAGGGCGCTCTCCGTCACCTCAACATGGATCAGTTCTTTGGGAATGTTGTATTTCTTAACAAGATCTTCCAGTTCCTGAACCGCATCCATCAGTTCGAAATCGAGTCTCGAGAAGTTCAGCGACACCGGAACAACCGGCCTGCCGGCGTCCAGAGAGGTTCTCATGTCTCTGCACACGGATTCGAAGATGGCTTTATCCAGTTTATGGATCAGACGGTATTCTTCCAGAACCGGAATAAACTCATTGGGGAACAGCTGCCCGTATACCGGGTCCTTCCAGCGGGCCAGCGCCTCACAGCCGCAAAGCTCTTCCGTATCCGACCACACGACCGGCTGATAGAAAGGAACGATCCATCCGTTGCTCACAGCGTTGTCAATATTGTTGACAACGTACAGCCTCTTGTGATACTCCTCGCTCATCTTTTTGTCGTATTCGGCATAGATGGTCTGGAAGCGGTTCTTGATCAGGTGGGCAGCATAACGCGCTCTGTCGATCGCCATGCGCGGATCATCCTTATTGCTGCTTAACTGATACCCGCCGCAGTTGATGCCCAGCAGGATTTCATCGTCGTAATCATGGACCAGGTCGTTTAACGCGTTCAGTTTTTCTTTCAGGTTTTCCTTTTTTGTGAAAACGACAAAATGATCGTCGGCCTGTCTCGCGCACAGGGCATCCCGAAAGACATCGGAAACATATTTTCCGACGGCGATCAGAAACTTGTCGCCCTCTTCAAAGCCTCTCTGATCGTTCAGAGCCTTGAAGTTGTGAATGTCGAGAAACAGGAAGACATAATCTTCATAGTGATCTTCCAGATTCTGAATGCTCTCTTTCGCGAGCTCGGCAAAATAGCTGTAGTTATGCATGCCGGTAAGGCCGTCTTCCCGGGCGCTCTTTTCCAGAGCTTTTGATTTGTTGGCTTCATTCAGCCGTCCGTGGAAGATGGCAAAGCAGATCGTGGTCAGGGAGATAAAGAAGGTGACGTAGTTGACGGAGTCCCCGGAGATGATTTTCTGCGTGATGCCGTTGATGACGACCTCCGTATCCTGGAAGGTCAGTCCGTTCTGGAAGGTCAGCAGGATTTTATAAAACGCGAAGAAGCTGGCTCCGAGAATCAAGGCTGTCACATACGGCCGGTAGATCAGCAGGCAGCCCACGTAGATAACCATCGTCAGGAAGCAGATGATTTCCTTCCCGCCCCAGAAATCGCTGTAGGATACGAAGATACCGAAGGCAAGGCAGATCAGCGTGAAGAAGATGATAACCAGATGCTCCAGGAATACGACTCTCTTGTTCTTCAGATAGTTCAGCAGCGCATAGGCGACGATCGTCACGCCGGTTACAAACAGCAGAACGTAAATGGAGATCAGCATGGCATTCATGATGTTTGCCATGACCGGGGTGATCGAATCGCTTGCCTTTGTGAACGTTTCAAGGCTCAGAACACCGGTGTATAAGATGCAGGCGCAGCCGACCGCGAGCAGCGAAACAAACTGTCCTTTGGTCAGTTTCCTGTTTTTCTGATAGAGACAGAACAGCATGATGCCCAGACCGATTAACAGGAACAGCCAGTATTTGGACGTGTATTTTACAATCAGTCCGAACAGGTCTTCGCCGGCCTGATATTTGGGAATAATCTTGGAACGCGTCTGCCGGAGCAGCATCCAGATTTCCAGAAAGATGACGATAACTCCCATGTAGCTGCTGGTTCGAATATTCGAGTCGTGCAGATAGTCGCTTTCATATTTGCTCAGCTTTTCAAAGCCGAAAATATGCATAAAAGCATTGAAAGCGTCTTTCATGGTGCGGTATCACCTCCTGGTCTTCTTTTCTATTTTTTCTATTTTATCATAGCTCCGGAGAAAAAGCTATAAATATTTCTGTTGTTCTTTCTTTTTTTGTTTTCCCGCAGAAGATTGTCAATCGGGTATTGTCATGATACAATAGGAAGCTGCAGGGATGAAACCCATGAACGAGGTGATTGCATGTTGATCCGTGCTGCCGAAGCGTCTGATCTTGAGAAAATCGCGGATCTGTATGTTCATAACCACAGGAAAACTTATAAAGGACTGCTGGCGGATTCCTATCTTGACTCGCTTTCGCAGGCGGATGCCCGGGAAAAGTGGGCACGCTGTCTGCAGAATCCCGGGAACAGAATCTGGGTTGCCTGCGAGGGAGAGTGTTTTCTCGGCTTTGCCGCAGGAACGGCGGACAAAGAACTGCCGAACACCTGGCTTCTGGACTCGCTCCATGTCGCGGAAGACGCCCGCGGAAAAGGGACAGGAACCGCGCTGATCCGCGTGAACGCTTTGTACGCGGCGGAAAACGGGTTTTCCCGGATGAGCGTCTGCCTCGTAAGAGGCAATGAAAAAGCGCGCTCGCTGTATCGAAAGCTCGGTGCCGAACATGATTCCTTTTTTGAAGATTCCTTCGGTCCATCGGTGTCCCGCTCCGAAAAGCTGGTCTGGGCTCATCTTCCGCTTTCCCCATAATTCTTATTATTCTGTCTTCCGTATTCATTTTTTTGGGGAAGCATGCTATCCTTTTGTACACACAACAAAAATATACAATCGGAGGAGATATATGAAAAAGCAACTCTGCATCCTGCTGGCCGTCCTGATGCTGCTCTCCGTCTGCGGCGCCGCCTTCGCGGAAGGCGTCCCCGTCGCGGATAAGAAAGAGAAAGCCGATTCCAAACAGGCCGCGTTTCCGGACTGCATTCTTTTTGAGAATGAAGGCCTGATCCTTCCGGTTCCGGATTCCTATTCCGCACTGCTGACCGTCATGACTCCCAGGGACGACGAATACGGCGAGCTGTTCTCGGTTTCCGAAACAGCCTCGATTGAGGCGGCGGAGGCGACCGGGCTGGATTATGACGGCGCAGGCTGGCTGTTCAGCATCTCCCGCGTCACGGAAGACGAGCTTCATCAGATCCTTTGTTATTACATGTTCGGCTCCGAGGTCATCGCAAGAGACGAGCAGGGCATGTACTACCTCTTCGACCATCCCACCGATGTTCGCATCGTCCGGGAAAGCTATGACAGCATGGACGAGGATATTCAGATCTGGAGCGAACTGAACCAGTGGGCCTGGTCCGCGAAGGATGACTTTCTCTCTGCCAATGACGGCCTCCGGCCGGAAAGCCGCAGCAACTCGGATCCCGAGATTTATCTCTCCCGCGCCGCCTGGATGGACGGGGAAAACTATACCGTCAGCACACTCGAAGACGGCCCGCGGGAGCCGGGAAAGACAGACCCGGTTCCCTTTGTCGAGAAACTGACGACAAATGTCTATCTTGAAGAACTGGACGAAGGAACGGCCCCGGACGGCGAATTTGTCTCCCTGAACATGCCGGAGGAGCGGCTGCGTCTGGATTTCTTCCTCGACGAAGGCAATGAGAACCTCATCCGAATTGTGACCGACGACGGAAGCGAGTCTCTCTGGAAGGCCGAATACGCTGACGGTACAACCAAAGCCGGCGAGGTCATGCTCGACTGGTATAAAGCGCTGGCTGCATAGACCCCGGCGCGTTGAAAAATCCCCGCCGAACAAACGGCGGGGATTCTCTTATCTTGCGGGTTTAGTGATGTCCGTGAAGCGGATAGTGGATGTGCAGCAGTTCGTGTGCGCGGCCCTTCAGCAGCTCGTCGTACACGTACTTCATGGCCGGGTTCTGGCTCGGAATCCTCAGCTCGCAGGCTTCGTCTTCCTTGAAGATGGCTTCCATACGCTCTCTCTTGCGAGCGTTGGAGGCGGGCGGCTGGCCGCCGCCGCCGATGCAGCCGTTCGGGCAGGCCATGACCTCGATGAAGTCAAAGTACTCTTCACCGCTCTCGACCTTTTCGATCAGCTTATCGGCATTGCCGAGGCCGTTGGCCACGGCGATTTTCAGGGTCAGGTCGCCGGCGGTCACGCTGAAGGCCTTGATGCCCTCGAGGCCGCGCACGCCGCACTCGGCGATGGTCTGCAGGGTGTCGGGCGCAGCGCTGTTCAGCACATGGCGGATGACCGCCTCGGTCACGCCGCCCGTGACACCGAAGATGACGCCGGCGCCGGTCCAGTCGCCGAGGGGATCGTCGGGCTCTGAATCGGGCAGGTTCTTAAAGTCGATACCGGCCGCCTTGATCAGCTTGCCCAGCTCATCGGTGGTCAGAACCAGGTCGATCAGGCGCTTGCCGTCCTTCACGAGCTCGGGACGCTGTGCCTCAAACTTTTTGGCCGTGCAGGGCATGATGGCGACGGAGTAGACGTCCTCATCCTTGAACTGCTGGCGGATCAGGGCGCCGAGCATCTCCATCGGGCTGCCGGCGGTCGAGATCTGAGGCACGATGTTCGGGTGTGCCTTCTCGGCATGCTGGATCCAGCCGGGGCAGCAGGAGGTGAACATCGGCAGCTTGTCGCCGTTCTTCACCTTCTCAAAGAACTCGGCGGCCTCTTCCAGGATGGTCAGGTCGGCGGAGAGGTTGGTGTCATAAACGACCTCGGCGCCGAGACGGCGCAGCGCCGTGACCAGCTTGCCGGTAACGGGCTCATCGGCGGGCATGCCGAACTGCTCGGCCAGACCGACGCGCACGCTGGGCGCGAACTGGACGACGAGCTTCTTGTTCGGATCGTTCAGCATCTTCCACATCTCGGTGATCTGGCGGTTGATGGTGATGGCGCCGGTCGGGCAGACCGCAGCGCACTGACCGCAGCCGACGCAGCCCGTCTCGCTCAGCATCTTGCCGAAGCCGGGGGCGACGACGGCTCTCTTGCCGCGCTTGGTAAAGTCAATCGCGCCGATGTTCTGCACCTCGGAGCACATACGGACGCAGAGGCCGCAGAGGATGCACTTGGACGGGTCGCGCGTGATGCAGGGGGAAGAGACGTCCAGTGGAAGGCGGGTATAGGTGTTCTCTTCAAAGCGCGGCTCGGACACGTTGTAGCGGTGGGCATACTCCTGCAGCTTGCAGTTTCCGCTCTGGTCGCAGGTCAGGCACTCCGCGCGGTGGCTGCTCATGAGCAGCTGCAGCGTCATGCGGCGGCTGTCCAGGACCTTCTGGGTATGGGTGTGAACCACCATGCCGTTGCGCGGCTGCATCGAGCAGGCTGCATCCATGGCGCCGCGCTCGTTCTCGACCAGGCACAGGCGGCATCCGCCATAGATGGAAAGGTTTTCGCAGTAGCAAAGGGACGGGATATCGATACCGTTGTTGCGGGCAACCTCGAGCACGTTGCGCTCGTTGGTAAACGTGCATTCGATATCGTCAATGATCATTTTCTTTTCAGCCATGGCTTAACCCTCCTTGATGGCGCCAACCGGGCAGTTGGCCTTGCAGGTACCGCACTTGATGCACTTGGCCGGATCGATTTCATGCTTATGCCGTACGGTTCCCGAGATGGCGTTGACCGGACAGTTGCGGGCGCACTTGGTGCAGCCGATGCACTTGTCGGTAATTACGAACTGAGCCAGCGACTTGCAGGTGCCGCAGTGGCAGCGCTTGTCGCGGATGTGCTCGATATACTCGTCCTCGAAGTTCTGCAGCGTGGACAGCACCGGGTTCGGGGCCGTCTTGCCGAGGCCGCAGAGCGAAGAGGTCTGAATCATCTTGCCCAGAGTCTTCAGTTCGTCGATGTCGCTCATCTTGCCGTTGCCCTTGGTGATGCGGGTCAGGATCTCGTTCATGCGGGTCGTGCCTTCGCGGCAGGGCGTGCACTTTCCGCAGGACTCTTCACAGATGAAGTTCATGAAGAACTGCGCGATGTTGACCATGCAGCTGTCCTCGTCCATGACGACCAGACCGCCGGAGCCGATGATCGCGCCGACCTTCTTCAGCGAGTCGAAGTCCATCGGAAGATCCAGATGCGCCTCTGTCAGGCAGCCGCCGGAAGGTCCGCCGATCTGGACAGCCTTGAACTTCTTGCCGTTCTTGATGCCGCCGCCGATGTCGTAGACGACCTCACGCAGGGTGGTGCCCATCGGGACTTCGATGAGGCCGGTGTTCACGACGTTGCCGGTCAGGGCGAAGGCCTTGGTGCCGGGGCTGCCTTCGGTACCGACCGAGCGGAACCAGGCGGCGCCCTTCTTGATGATGTCGGGGACGTTGGCAAAGGTCTCGACGTTGTTCAGGCAGGTCGGCTTGCCGAAGAGGCCCTTGTCGACGCTGCGCGGGGGCTTGGTGCGCGGCATGCCGCGGTTGCCCTCAATCGAGGCCGTCATGGCCGAACCTTCGCCGCAGACGAAGGCGCCTGCGCCGCGGTTGATGTGCATGTGGAAGCTCTTGCCGCTGCCGAGGATGTTGTCGCCCAGGATGCCGAGCTCTTCCGCCTGCGCAATGGCCACGGTCAGACGGTGCACCGCCAGCGGATACTCCGCACGGACATAGATATAGCCCTCGGTCGAGTCGGTCGCGACACCCGCGATGATCATGCCTTCGAGAATCTTATGCGGGTCGCCTTCCATGCAGGAACGGTCCATGAAGGCACCGGGGTCGCCTTCGTCGCCGTTGCAGACGATGAACTTGACCGGCTCTTCCTTGTGCGCGGCCACCTGGGCCCACTTCTTGCCGGTCGGGAAGCCGGCGCCGCCGCGGCCGCGGAGGCCGGAATCGCTGACTTCCTGAATAATCTCGTCACCGCTCAGCTCGAACAGGCACTTGGCCAGGGCCGAGTAGCCGCCGATGGAGAGATATTCCTCGATGCTCTCGGCATCGATATGGCCGCAGTGCTCAAGCACGCGCCGGGTCTGCTTCTTATAGAAGGGGATGTCCTCCTGGCGCTTGTAAAGCTCGCCGTTCTGGTGATAGCCGAGGCGCTCGATGAACTCGCCGCCCACAAGCGTCTTCTCGACGATCTCGGGCACGTCGTCCGTCTTGACCTTGGTGTAAAGCCATCCTTCCGGCTCGATGCGGACCAGCGGTCCCATCTCGCAGAAGCCGTGGCAGCCGGACATCTTGAGGCCCGTCGCTTCCCCGGCGCAGTCCGTCAGGTTCAGCGCCACTTCGCACTTGACGCCGTGCGCGGCCATCTGGTTCTTCAGCTCTTCGTAAACCTTCAGGTTTCCGCCGGCCGCGCAGCCGGTGCCGCAGCATACCAGAACCTTGCGCTTCTCATTCTCGCGCGCCTTGATGCATTTCTCCTGCAGTGCCTTGAACTGATCAAGGTTTAAAAGTTTCTCACGCATGTTCTCAGGCCTCCCCTCTCAGTTGTTCGACCAGTGCCTTTGCCTTGTCCGGCGTCATGGCCGCATGCACAGTATCATTGACCATGACAACGGGGCTCAGGCCGCAGGCACCCAGGCACGACACGATCTCGAGCGTGAACAGGCCGTCCGTCGAAGTCGGATTGTGCTCGTCCGTCCCGGTCGCCTCATAGAGGGCCTGCAGAATATTGCTGCTCTTGCGCACGTGGCAGGCCGTGCCGCGGCAGACCTTCATCACATACTTGCCCTTGGCATCCAGCGAGAAGTTGCCGTAGAACGTGGCCACGCCGTAAAGCTTCGACTCACTCATTCCGACCTTCTTGGCGACATACTCGAGCGCCTCCTTCGGGAGGTAACGGTATTTCTCCTGAATGTCCTGCATGATGGCGATGATCTTGGCTTTGTCGCAGTCATATTTCTCCAGTACCGAGTCTACGAATTTCTGCTCAACATTTTCCAACGCTACATACACCCTTTCTTTTCACTGATGTTGCGGTCGCAGAATGACCCATGGTGCTATTTTACAATAAGTAGGGCAAAATGACAAGCCCAAGTCCGGCGATTCGGCAGTTTGTCGTGAAAAAAATATCATTTTTGTATATTATGCCAAAAAAATAACAGAGCGTGCTCAATTCCCATTGACAAATCCGCTTTCCTGGCTTACAATAGCGCCACCCGAACTGTGAGCGGCGCTTGCAGCGAGGCTTTGAAACATTTCTGACGCCGAAACTCTGCTTGAGGCGGAAGGCCGTGAATAACCGCTGTGCCTGCGCGCGCGGCGAAAAAGTGTCATGCCTTCCGGCATGGCTTTTTTGTTCGGCGGGAAAGGAGATCCGATGGAAACCCGCATTGCTGCCGTCTCGGTCATTGTTGAAGCGCCGGAATCCGTGGAAGCCCTCAACGGCATCCTCCATGACTATTCCGCCTGCGTCATCGGCCGTATGGGCATCCCCTACCGAGAAAAAGGGGTCAGCGTTATCTGCCTGGTTCTGGATGCCCCGACGGACACCGTCAACGCCCTCACCGGCAAGCTCGGCCGCCTCAGCGGCGTCACCGCCCGCGCGATTTATTCTCAGAAATAAAAAAGGAGTCAAAAACCATGAAAAAACTTTCTGTTCTGCTTGCCCTTCTGCTTGTATGCAGTCTTGCTCTCTGCGGCGCCGCCCAGGCGGCGGATGCCCCGAAGGAAGCCGTCCGCGTGCTCACGCTCAACGGCACCACCGGTTTCGGCCTCGCCGGCCTGATCGCCGAGGCGGATGCCGGCAATACCGATCTGGATTACAGCTTCTCGGTGGAGACCGATGCCTCAAACGTCACCGCCGCCCTCGTCAACGGCGACTGCGACATTGCCGCCCTGCCGACCAACGCGGCCGCCGCGCTCTACAACAAGACCGAAGGAAAAGTCCAGGTACTCGCGCTGAACACGCTGGGCGTCCTCTATGTGGTCACGGACGGCTCGGTCGAAGTGAAATCCTTTGCCGATCTGGACGGTCAGACCGTCTATGCCCCTGCCCAGAACCCGAGCTTCCTGTTTCAGGCGCTCTGTGACGCCAACGGCGTGAAAGTCACCATTGACAACAGCTATGCCCAGCCGGCCGAGCTGAACACCGCCGTCACCGCCGGCGAAGTCGCAATCGCCGTTCTGCCTGAGCCGCTTCTCACGGTCGCCCGCGCCCAGAACAAGGACCTGCAGGTGGTGCTCGACCTCACCGAAGAATGGGACAAGGTCTTCACTCCCGGCAGTCTCGTCCAGGGCTGTGCCGTGGTCCGCACCGAGTTTGCGAAAGAGCATCCGGATGCCGTCGCCGCTTTCCTTAAGGATTATGCCGCCTCGGTTCAGCTGCTGACCGACGATGCCGCGAAAGCCGCCGAATGCATCGAAGCCGCCGGCATCTTCCAGAAGGCCGCCGTCGCCGAGAAGGCCATCCCCCGCTGCAACATCTGCTTCATCACGGGAGAAGAGATGCAGACCCAACTTTCCGCCTTCTATGACATTCTGCTGAAGGTCGCGCCCCAGTCCATCGGCGGCGCCGTCCCGGGGGATGATTTCTACTGCATTCTGAAATGAAAGCCTCTCTCCGGAAACTGCTTCCGGCGCTCGGCGTGACGCTGTTCTGGCTGGCGGTCTGGTTCCTGGCGGCCGCGCTGGTGAATAAGGAGCTGCTGCTTCCCTCTCCGGCGCAGGTGCTGCGCTGCCTGATCCGCCTCGCCGGCGGTGCCGGGTTCTGGATAACGGTTTTCCGCAGTATCCTGCGGGTGCTCTCGGGTATCCTGGCCGCCGTCGTGCTCGGGATTCTGCTGGCCGCCCTGACGGAGCGCAGCCGCCTGTGCAAACAGCTGCTTGCGCCCCTGATGACGCTGGTCAAGAGCACGCCCGTCGCCTCCTTCATCATTCTCGCCCTGATCTGGCTCGGGCGGGATATCCTGCCGGTCGTCATCACGGGGCTGATGGTTCTCCCCGTCGTCTGGGCCAATGTCTCGGCCGGCATCGCCGGGCAGGACCCGAAGCTTCTGGAGATGGCTGCCGTCTACCGCCTCGGCCGCGGCGCCGTCCTGCGCCATATTACGATTCCCTCGGTGCTCCCCTTCTTCCGCTCGGCGCTGTCCTCGGCGCTGGGGCTCGGCTGGCGCGCCGGGATCGCGGCGGAGGTTCTCACCGTGCCGCCGCTTTCAATCGGCAGACAGATCTACGAATCGAAGCTCTATCTCGAAACGACCGAGCTCTTCGCCTGGACGCTGACGGTCATCCTGCTCAGTCTGCTGATCGAGCGCGTTCTCCTGCGCCTGGTCCGCACGGACTTCCGGAAAGGAGGCGGCAGACATGCTTGAACTGCGCGATGTTGTCCTTTCCTTCGGCGATAAAGCCGTGCTGCGGGACTGCAGTCTTTCCCTCGCCTCCGGCGGGCGTCTGGCTCTGATGGGCCCCTCCGGCAGCGGGAAGACGACCCTGCTGCGCGTCGCGCTCGGCCTGCAGATGCCCGACAGCGGCGCTGTCCGCTGCGATTTTGGCCGCGTCTCCGCCGTCTTTCAGGAGCCGCGCCTTCTCCCCTGGCGCACTGCCCTGGAGAATGTCCTGCTCCCGCTGGCTGCTGACCCGGACGCCCGGGAAAACGCCATGCAGTGGCTGGACCGGCTGGAGCTGAAGGATGCCGCGGCCTTGTATCCGGACGAGCTCTCGGGCGGCATGCAGCAGAGAGTGTCGCTTGCCCGCGCCATGGCTTATCGGCCCGATCTGCTGGTCCTGGACGAGCCCTTCAAGGGTTTGGACGACGAGCTGCGCTTGCGCGTGCTGAAGCTGCTGGCCGATTCCCTCGGACAGACCGCTCTTCTCATGGCCACCCACAGCGAAGAGGAAGCCCGCTCCCTCGGCTGCACAATCCTGCACTACCAAAGCGGACAATTTGTATAAAAACGGAGTTGTCATGTTTGGCCAACCCCGTTCTCATCTTTGTGCAATTGCGCGGAAGAGAAGCCTGTACCTCGCACCAGAGTTTCTCCGCCGCGCTTTTGTTATGTGATTATTCGCGGCAGTGCATACTATCCTCAAATCCGTAGGGAGCGATCCCCGGATCGCTCCGCAACCGGCGAACAAAATTCCCCGAAGGTTTTATTACCGCCTCCGGGGAATTTTTGTATTTGGGATATGCTCCCGATCAGCTGCGCAGCACTTCGTGCAGTTCCTTCACCGACGGCAGGACGTAGTCGGGTTTGCGCTCGGCGGCGGCGAGCATGGCTTCGTCCGTCTCTCCGGACATCACCAGCACCGAGACCGCCCCGGCGTTCTGCGCCACGGCAATATCGGTATAGAGCCGGTCGCCGACGGCGCAGATCTTTTCGTTCGGAATGCCGGTCATTCTGCTGATCACGTCGATCATGTTCCGGTTGGGCTTGCCGATGTACTCGGGCTTTACTCCGCTCGAGGCCGTGAGCAGCGCGCAGATGCTCCCGCAATCGGGCAGAACCTCGCCGGCCGGCATCGGGCAGACCCAGTCCGGGTTCGCGGCGATGAACCTGGATCCCCGGCGCAGAAAGTGCACCGCCCTGTCCAGCTTTTCATAAGTCAGCTCGCGGTCGAAGCCCTGGACGACCACGTCGACCGTGTCCGCTTCGGTATGTCCGTTTTCGTCGTTGACAAGCCGGATGCCGTAGGACTGAAGCTCACGGTAAAAAGCCTTTGTTCCCGCGAGGTATACGCTGGCCCCGGGGCAGTTCTGATTCAGGTACATGCCCGTGGCCATGCCCGAGGTGAAGACGTTCTCCGCCTCGCAGGGGAAGCCGAGCCTTCTGAGCCGCGTGATATAATCCGTCCCGGCGCGGGAGGAGTTGTTCGTGAGATAAATATACCGCTTTCCGAGCTCCGGCATGCCTTCCATCAGGGCAACGGCACCGTCATAGACCTCGTCGCCGAGGTAGAGTGTGCCGTCCATGTCGAAGAGGAAGAGCTCGCAGTCTCTCAGTTTTCTGTAGTCGTCCATAGGCTCCTCAGTCGGCGATCAGCCGGGTCATTCTGGCCAGCGTCAGGCGGTTGCGGATCGCGGAGGAGATGTCCAGGAAGCTGTCCTTCACCACCGGGTCGATGCCCAGCTCTTCGAGGGTGTGCTTGGCCCCGATGGCGGCGTAGAGGCTGTCGAGCTCCTCATAGGACGGAATCTCGGCGATGATGCCGCGGATCTCCTGCCAGTGCAGTTTGATATTTTCGGGCGGGAAGGTCGCCAGCACATCGTTTTCGTTTTCCTTCAGAATGCCGTCGGCGAGCTCGCCGAATTCCCAGCGAACCCATTCTTCGTCGATGGGCGTGAAGGGTTTGACCTCGATGCTCTCGCGCTCCGCCAGCTTATGATAGGCCTGCGCCACCAGAAGGGTTCCCACGCCGACGCACTCGCCGTGCAGGCCGTGGGCGTTTTCAAAGCCCCGCGGCTTCATCTCGACCAGGTGGGCGACCAGGTGCTCGGCACCGGAGGCCGCGCGGGAATTGGAGAGAATCTGCATCGTAAGCCCGGACAGCATCTGCGTATAGGCCATGGTCTCGATGTCCGGCTCCTTGCCGGCCTTGAGGTCATAAGCACACTTTGTCATCAGGTCCAGCGCTTCCTGAGCCATGCCGCATACGCGCTCGCAGAAGTATTCCCCCGAAACCAGGTGGGCGATCTTCCAGTCCGCGATGGAAACGCACTTGGCCATAATGTCCTGTAGTCCCGCGATGGTCAGGAAACGCGGCGCCCCGGCCACCACGTCGATGTCGCAGATCACGGCGTCCGCCGCCTGCATGGGAATCGATTTTTTCTGTCCGTCGATGATGATCGAGCAGATGTCTGCCGTGAAGCCGTCGGCCGAGACGATCGTCGGAACCGAGACAAAGGGGATGCCGAGCTTCCAGGCGGAATAGCGCGCGAAGTCCATCAGCGTGCCGCCGCCGACCGCGACCACGTAATCGGGTTTTCGCACGAAGCGGGTCATGCAGTCCTCGATCAGGCCCTTCTCGCTGTGCAGGCCCTGCGCTTCGAGAACGATCTCCTGATCCGCGCGCACGCGGGTAACGGACGGCAGGTTGTAGGTGTTGGTGTCATAGAGCACGGTGCGGAAGCCCGAGAGCCCCGCATCGTCCATGTAGCTGTCAAATTTCTTCAGCGCGCCGTGCTCGCATACCACCAGCTTGGTGCGCAGCTCGTGATCACGCCCGCAGGAGCAGGGCCCGAGATATTTCGAAGTATCCAGAATCATCGCTTCTATTCCTTTTCTTCCGCTGAGGAGTCTGAGATGCCGAGTACGGCGACCGCGCTGGCACAGATGCCGGTCACGGGGTTCCTGGCGACAAAGCGCGCCATGCTGTGCACGGTCGAGCCGTCCGGGAGCTTTGCGTCAAAGAACATGCGTACGCCCTCTTCGCGGCAGCGGATGACGGCGTCGGCAAAGGGGGTGTCCACTCCGTCCGTCAGCGAATCAAAGCGGCGCGGCGCTGTCAGATCAGAGATGCGGAACCAGCGCTCCATGAATCTGCGGTAGGCGTCGTTGCTGCGGGTCGTTCGGAAGACTTCGGTATCCGATTCCACCACCGCCATCGGAAGCGTATCGAAGAAATCGCCGAGCGTCTCGCTGCCGGCGTTCGAGACCGCGGTCAGGTCGTAGAGATTGATGCGTCCGATGGCTGTATAGTAGTCCGTCTCTTCCGGATTCTCGAATCCGATCTGGATGCCTTTCCGGTAGCGCATGACGATCTCTTCCAGCGGGATCGGCTTGCAGAAATAGTATCCCTGCAGCTTGGTGCAGCCCACCTCCCGCAGGAACTCGACCTGCTCCTGCGTCTCCACGCCTTCGGTCACGGTCTCAACGTCCAGGGCCAGAGCCATTTTCACGAGTTCCGTCATGATGATGCGGCTCTCGTTCCCCTCTCCGAAGCGATGCATGAAGCGCATGTCGAACTTGATCAGGTCGAAATGGATATCCTGCAGCACGTCCAGCGCGGAATAGCCGCTGCCGAAGTCGTCCATCCAAACCTGGAAGCCCATCTCCTGCAGGCGCAGAATCTGTGACTTCATGAATTCAAAATCGCGTCCGACCGCGCTTTCCGTGACCTCGATGGTCAGCTTGTCGCGGGAAATGCCGGCCTCGTCGACGCGCTTGCGAACCTCTTCGACAATGTCGCAGGCCTCAAAGTCGATGCGGGACAGATTCAGCGACTGCGGCACGACGTACAGGCCTTCCTCCTCCAGTGCCTTGATCTTCAGCAGGATCTGATCCAGCACGTAAAGGTCCAGCTTGTAGATCAGGCGCGCGTCTTCCAGAATCGGAATAAACTCGCCCGGCGAGATTATCCCGCGGTCCGGATCGATCCAGCGCGAAAGCGCTTCCTCATCGCAGACCTTGCCGTTGGCCGCGCGTATAATCGGCTGGAAGTAGACCTTGATCCAGCGCTCCTCCAGTGCCGTTTCCAGCGTGTTGACAACATAGCGGTAGCTCTCGATGCCGGTCAGCATAGTCTCGTCAAAGCGGCGGTAATCGGACACGTAGGCGCCGCGCAGCAGGTCGCAGGCATACTTGGCGCGGTCGCAGGCCGTGCTGGTGTCCACCGACCTCATCCGGTCTTCATACACGCCCACGCGCACCGGGAGGGTTTTGCCGTCATTGGCGTTCAGAACGTCTTCGAACACAGCTTTCAGACGCTCGTCCAGGCGCTCGTCGTCGACGATTGCGGCAAACTGATCCTGCCCCATGCGGCAGCAGTTGTCTTTTCCGAAATGCTTCGCCAGGATTTCCGCAACCGCGCAGAGCAGACGGTCGCCTTCCTTCAGACCATGCTGGCGGTTGAAGTCCTTCATGCCGTTGAGGTTGAAGAACAGGATGACCGGTTTTCCTCCCGCCTCGACGATGCGGAAGCGCACGTTCTCGGCCTGCTCGTAAAAGCGGCTCACGCTCGGCAGGCCCGTCAGCTCGTCGGTGTTGATGCGTCGGTTCAGGTCGCCGATATACTGTTTCAGATGATCGCGCATCTGTTTGAAGGCGCCGGTCAGTCTGCCGACCTCGTCCTTGCCTTCATAATCCAGTTCCACGTCGTAATCGCCGTCCGCCAGTCTGCCCGAAGCGGCGGTCAGGCGCTGCAGCGGCGTGATGAGAAGCCCCAGAGCAAGCAGAAATACGATGCCGAAAAGCAGAACAACGATCCCCGTCTCAAACAGGATCGAGCGGCTGAGCTGTGACCACGAGGCCGTGATCTCCTTGACCGGCGCCGTCACGACCAGCTTTGTGCCGTTGGAGAGAGTCGAGAAAGCCATCTGCCGCTCCTCGCCCTCGTAGTTGTAGCGGATCTCGCGGCCCTCGCTGCTTTTCTGCTGGAAGAGCGCTCTTCCCTCTTCGCCGGAGAATACTTCCGGCACGCTGCCCATCGGCAGTTCGGGATGGTACAGCACCGCCCCCGAAGAATCAAACAGCGCGTAAAAGCCGCTGTCATAGACTTTCAGCGAACTGATCTGCGTGACCATCGTTTCGAAGGGGATGTCCATGCCCAGCACGCCGACTGCCACCCCCGCCTTGTAGATCGGGGTGGTATAGGAGACCGTCAGCATCTCGTCGAGGAAGTGCGCCAGATAGGGGCCGATCCACGAGGGTCTGCCGCGCTGAAGGGTCGTAAAGTACCAGGTGGTATGCTCGAAGTCCTTCGGATCCAGCTTGCGCGCATCCAGCGGTTCCCGCTCTTCAAACCCCGTCTTGCCGACCTTGGAATAGAAGAAGCCGTGTTCGTTATTGCTGATATCGGGGCTGATGCAGTAATAGTAGGTCACTACGCCGTTGGTATGGTTGGCGACGCTGCCGAAAGCCTCCTGTACTTCCTCGCAGTGCGCAGCAAGATATGCGTCCAGCGCCTTCGCCTGTTCCGGCGTATGTCCGTGCTTTCTGGCATATTCCCCGGCCACGCCGCCCTCGACCAGGGCGACGCTGTCCAGCGAATCCACCGTAATATTGGCCGCCATCTCCACCGACTGCTCGATACTGTCGAAATAGTCGTCCAGCAACTGCCGCTGGTTTTCACACAGCAGCGTCAGATTCTCGGTCGCGCTCCGGTCGCTCTCGTCCCGTACCGTAAAGACCACCGTGAGAACCACCGTCAGAATGCTGACGAGAATCGCCGCGAGGGTGATGGCGGAGAGTTTGAATCGGATGGAATGCATCCTGTCTCCTCTCGCGTCCTCAGTTTTCCTTCATGATCATATCGCGGAAGCTGGTCGTATACCAGCCGTTCCAGGACACGCAGAATTTCTTCACCCGGTCGCCGACCACATAGAAATGCTGCCGCGAGTACAGCGGGATCCACGCTGCGTCGTCCTGCACGATCCGTTTTTCCAGTTTCTGGTATTCCTGCATCCGGGCTTCTTCGTCCGGGATGCTGCGTGCGTCGCGCACGCGCTGCATAATCGCTTCATTCTGATAGTTCAGACTGCGGAAGCGTGTGTTCTCCGCGCTCCCGAAGAAGGTATGGATAAAGTTGTCCGGGTCGTCATAGTCCGCGGACCAGGTCGCCGTGTAGCAGGCGAGTCTGCCGGCCTTGCGGCGCTCCAGGAAGGTTTTTTCGTCCAGAACGTCAACCTCCGCGCGTACGCCGATTTTTCTCCACATGGAAGCGGCCATCTCGACCATCTCGCGCTCAAGCGGCGTCGAGGACGACTTCACGCTGAAGGTCAGATCAAAGCCGTCTCCGTATCCGGCTTCTCTGAGCAGCTCCTTCGCCGCTTCCGGATCGTAGGGAATCTCCTCCAGGTCGGGGTTATAGCCGATCAGGCCCCTCGGGAAAATACCGTTTTCCAGATCGCCGCGTCCGCTGTACACGGCATCCAGCAGCATCTGGCGGTTCAGGGAGAGCTGCAGCGCCTTGCGGACCTTCAGGTTGTTCAGCGGCTTTACCGCCTCGTTCAGCGCGATGTACGATATGCCGATCTGCCGCACCGTGACGAGCTTGTCCCGGTAGATGTCGCCGTGGATGAAATACTCGGCGGCATCGTTCAGATTGTCCAGATCCAGAATGTCGAGTTCCCCGTTCTCGAACAGCATCCGCTCGGCGACGGGATCGGTGACAAAGCGCAGCTCCACCCCGTCATATTCCGGCGGCCCCGCCCAGTGGTCGGGATTGGCCATCAGGATAATGCCCTGCTCCGGCAGCCAGCTGTAGAAGACAAAGGGTCCGGTGCCGACCGTGTGATAGGCCGACTCGCCGAAGCGCACGCCTGCTTTCATCGTGGTTGTTTCATCGAGAATCGACGCGCCCGGCATGGAAAGGCGGGGCAGGAAGACAGCGGAGGGTTTTTCGAGCGTGATCGTAAAGTCCCGGTCGTTCAGAACCTGAAATCCCTCCAGGCGGTCGGTTTCGTGGTTTTCCAGGGCTTTGGCTCCCAGAATGTCTTCCGCGATGTCCCGGTTGCAGGCTGCCTGATAGGTCAGCAGCCGCTTGAAGGTATAATAGACGTCCGAAGCCGTCAGATCCTCGCCGTTGCTGAATTTGACGCCTTCACGCAGATGGAAGGTGTAGGTCAGGCCGTCGTCGGAAACCTCCCATGACTCCGCCAGCGACGGGACGATGGTCACCGTGCCGTCCTCTCCTGTCTTTGATTCGACCAGACGGTCAAACACGTTCAGCGCCACGGTATAGTGAATCGTCGTGCACTGGAAGTCCACCGTGTCCGGTTCGTCGTCCACCGTAACCAGGATGCGCTGCGTGTTCTCGTCCTCATCCGCCGCAAATCCGGCCCCGAGTTCGGCCGTTCCGCCGTAAGCGCACGCGGAAAGCCCGCCTGCCGCCAGCACCAGCGCCAGCGCCAGACACGCGATCCTTTTTGCCTGCAGCCTTGTTTTCACAGCGGTTCTTCCGTCCTTGCAGCTTGAAATCTGTGTATAATTACGCTATGATAACTATACCTTAAAACCGGAAATTCGTCAACCGTTCCGCACAGTTTTTACAAATGGAGATGCCGCATGGAAGCACGGGGCCTGAACCGAACAGAAATGAAGCTGATCGCCATTTTCGCCATGGCCGTCGATCATGTCGCCCTGTTCCTGCTTTCCCCGGGCCGCCGGCCGGATCTCTTCGGTCTCTTTGCTCTGATGCGTTTCTTCGGCCGCCTGACCGGGCCAACCATGTTCTTTTTCCTCTCCGAGGGCTTTCGGCGTACCTCCTCCCGGGAAAGATACGGCCTGCGCCTGCTGCTTTTCGGTCTGATCTCCCAGATCCCCTATGCCCTCGTCCGCGGCCACAGTCTCCTCTACCCGGATTACAACGTCATTCTGACCCTCTTTGTCTCTTTCCTGGTCCTGAGCGCGAGCGAGAAAATCGAAAACCGCGGTCTGAATTTCGCGGTCGTTTTCGCCCTGATTCTCCTGACTATCCGCTTTGACTGGGGCCTGGTCGGCCCGCTGCTGGCCTGGTTTTTCTTCCGCAATGCCGATAACCGCCCCCTGCAGCGCCGCTTCTACGCGCTGATCAGCTTGATCATGGTCGCCGCCCCCTGCCTGCATTTTCTCAGAATCGGCCTGCCCTGGTACGGCGAGATCTGGCAGCTCGGCATGTTTCTCTTTCTCCCCTTCCTCTCCCTGTACAACGGTGAACCCGGCCGCCCCCTCAAATGGCTTTTTTATCTCTTCTACCCTGCCCACCTCTTCCTCCTCTGGCTTCTCAAATGAAACAGGGGACGGTTCCTCGTTTCACTCTCCCATAGAATTTTCTTTACTTTTCCTCCAAAACCGCATAAAATATAAAGTAGAAAACTGTTCTCCAACGAAAGGGTGATTCCATGCCCCCGTCATCCCGTTCTTCCTCTTCCCGCTCCTCGAGTTCGCGGTCGTCGAGTTCGCATTCCTCGTCCTCTTTCCGTTCCTCGTCTTCGCGTTCCTCCTCGAGCAGCCGTTCCTCCTCTTCCCGCTCTTCGAGTTCGGGTTCAGGCTGGATGTCCTCCTCTTCTTCCCGCGGCCCTTCGAAGCGCTCGACCACCAGCCGCAGCACAACGCCGTCTTTCCGGGCTTCCCGCCCGATGCCCGCTCCGGCCCCGCAGCCGATCCAACATCGGCCGCGCATCAACCAGCCTCTCGGTTTTCTCATCGCCGGTACCAGACGCCCGACCTATTATTACGGACGCCGGCATGACTATGTCTACTATCCCGAATCCTGGGTGGACGAATCGACCGGCACCAGCTATGAGAAAGGCTATTACGACGAAAACGGGCAGTACTACGAAAATGTCGCCTTTGAGAAAAACGGCCGCTACGAAAACGTCGTCTGCCACTGCCCCTACTGCGACCGTGAGACGATTCTGAATCTGGACGCCGGCGACGAGGCCATGAAGAACCTGGAATGCCCCCACTGCGGCGGCACCATGGAAATCCGCTCGGAGCTGGACGATGTTCTGAATCAGCAGGCCGAAAACACCCATGTTTACAACTCGGCCGAATCTCTGGAACACGCGTTCCGGAACGGGAACCAGGCCACGAAAAAGAAGAAAAAGACCTGGCCCTGGGTCGTCGGCGCGCTCGCGGCGATCATTCTGTTCCGAAGCATCGGATCCGGCCCTTCGCAGAAACCCCAGCATCAGACCGGTACGGTCGAGCCGCTCACGATCACCGAGTCCTCCGGCACCAACGCTTCGGCCCCCGTGCTTCTCGGCGACACGCTCTATCTCAACAGCGCCGGCGGAAACGTCTACACCTATGCGCCTTCCGGCGCCAAAAGCGGCGACAAGGTTCTGCAGTGGTACAACGACTATGACTGTTATTACGACGCCGCGAGCGACTGTTATCTCGGCTACAATAACGATGCCCGCATCTGGCAGTACTGGTACGAGGGAATCTCTTCCGACTACGGCGATTACGGCTGGATGGAACATTACGACGACGGCTGGTTCATCGAGGCCACCCAGGGCAACTGGGTCGCCCTGCCTTCGGGCTATGACGTTTCCCGTCTCTGGTACATTGCATAAAGAGGAGGAATGACCTGTGGAATCCGTTCACGCGGAAGACCTGAACCGGACCATCGGCGGCGCAGGCAAAAGGGAAAAATTCGTCTCGGCTTTCTACTGTGAGTACTGCGGAAAGACGATTCATCTGAACATGATCTATTCCCTCGACCGGGCGAAGAAAGAGCACAACGCCAAATATCACCCGCAGATTCCGAATATTGGAACAGCAGGAGGATCTAAGCCATGATTATTACCATCAGCAGAGAATACGGCGCGGGCGGACATACCATCGGCAAACGCGTCGCCGAAGAGCTCGGCTTCGAATTTTACGATAAGGATATCATCCGGGCCGCCGTCAGGGAAAGCGGCATGGAGATGGAAGAAATCCGGCAGGTGGAAGAGGAAATCTCCCGTACGGAGATGTTCCTGCGCATGATCTCGCCCGCCGCCTATGTCGATCATCAGAATTCGATCCGCTCGATTGAGCAGCGCAGCATCGTCGAGTTTGCCCTGAAAGGCCCCTGCGTCATTCTCGGCCGTTCCGCCGACGACATTCTGGAAAAGGCAGGCCTCCTTTCTCTGAACATCTTCCTCTATGCCAGCGAGATTCACCGCGCGGTGCGGGTCGGCAGCCTGATCGGCAGCGACAATCCCACCGAGATTCAGAAGAAGATGCATAAGACCGACGCAGCCCGTCGTGCCTATTACGAGTCGTTCACCGGGAAAAAGTGGGGCGACAGCAAAAACTATCATCTCTGCCTGGACACCGGCATTCTGGGCTATGACGCCTGCGTGAAGCTGATCTGTGAAGCCGCCCGCAGCGCCGAAGCGTTCCGGGAATAAGAAACGGAAATCCTTAAAAAACATATACGAGAGAGGAGAAAACAATGAAAAGAAAAAGCTATCTGAGCATCCTGCTGACGCTGGCCATGCTGTTCTCGCTGGCGCTCAGTGCCGGCGTGTCGGCCTCCGCCGACGGCCCGGCCCTGAGTCCCAAGGATCAGCTGAAGCTGATCTCTTCCCAGGTTGACAGCACGCTGATGCAGAAAAACACCGTGAACCCCTGGTACTACTGCGTCACGGACCTGGATCACGACGGCTGCCTGGAATTCCTTGCGGCCTCGCTGCATCCGACGGATCGTTCGACCAACCTGAAAATCTGGACGGTCAGCCAGGACGGCACGGCCCTGAATGAGGTCCGCCTGGACAAGAATGACGAGGAGTCCTTCCCCGACATCATGACCGACACGGTCGACACCTATCATGTCAAGGACACCGACACCTGGTACTACATGGTCTATGACAACATTGTCATGTCCGACACCGAAGTCTACACCATCAAAACCGCCGTCAACCTGAAAAACGGCATCCTGGGCTATGACCCCTATGCCCTTGAGCACACCGTGATCCAGAACGGTCAGAAGAACGTCACGCACACGGATATGAAAGGTCTTTCCATTTCGGCCGACCAGTACAACGCCGCGGGCAATGACGCCTTTGCCGGCGCCGACAGAAGCAACACGGCCTTCGAGTGGCTGACCGCCGACAAGGTGACGGACCTGAACCATCTGACCGAGAGCTATGAGGTCTTCCTCGGCACCAGAGAGCCGACCGAGGTCTTCCCGGTCCCGAAGCCGGTCGCCCTGGGCGGTACCGGAACAAACCCGACTCCGGCTCCGACCCCTGTGCCCACTCCCCAGCCCCAGCCCAAGCCGACCTATCTCCTGATCACGAAGAACCCGACCAATGAGAACCGGAAAGTTGGCGAAAACGCCATCTTCGTCGCCTGCGCCAACGCCTACGAGTCCCTGAACTGGACCTTCGTCTCCCCGAACGGCGGCGAATATTCGCCCGCGAACTTCGTTTCCGGCTCCAATGCCTATGTCACCGGCGAGTACAGCACGACCATCACCGTCTGCAAGCTGGAGTCCTGGATGAACGGCTGGGGCGCTTACTGCACCTTCTATTTCCAGGGTCAGACCGCCCGCACCAGCACCGCTTACATGTACGTTCAGGATACTCCTACGCCTCCTGTACCCCCGGTTCCTCCCACGCCGTACTACGGAACCATGAGCGGTTCCGCCTATAATGCCGGCGGCGGCTATTCTATCTATCTGCAGAACGGCGGCAACGTCTATGTCGATGCCGGAATCTGCAACATTGAAGGCCAGTTCTACGACGGCTGCTCCGCGATGGTCTATTACACCGACTCTCCCACCAGCGACAACATCTACCGCGTGGATATGTGGGGCAATCAGGGTCTCCTCACCGACGGCAGCGAGAATGGTCTTGCCTATAATGCCGGCGGCGGCTATGCCATCAATCTGGACGACGGCAGCCAGGTCTATGTCGATGCCGGAATCTGCAACGTGGAAGGCCAGTTCTACGACGGCTGCTCCGCGGTGGTCTATTACCACAACTATCCCAGCAGCGACAATATCTACCGCGTAGATATCTACGGCAACCAGGGCCTGATCATTCCCGACAACGATGACGACGATGATGACCCGGGTCCCTTCATCGGCGGCGTGACCTACCAGGGCGGCGACAATTCCGTCGACATCTACGGCGGCGTCCCCATCAACAGTTAACCCGCACACAAACAGGCAGCCGGCTCCGAAAGGAGCCGGCTGTCCGTTTATACTCTGTCTGCTCAGATGGTGTTTCTCCCCGAGCGTTTGTTCTCGTACATGATCTTGTCCGCGCGCCGTACCGTGTCGTTGGCGGAACTGTCGACCTCCGGATCATACACCGCAATTCCCAGCGAGACATGCACTTCTTCCCACTTGTTCTCCGCCTTCGCGCAGATCTCTTCCCGGGTGCTTTCAAACTGCCTGACCAACTCTTCCCGGTTCTCCAGATCTTCGTTACGCAGCACGACCATGAACTCGTCTCCGCCGACACGGAAAACGGGGCTGTGCTGGAAGATGCGGCAGATCAGGCGGCTCGCCGCCTGGAGATAGACGTTGCCCTTGTCGTGCCCGTTCTGGTCGTTGATCGTTTTCAGCTTGTCGCAGTCGAAGGTGGCGATGGCAAAGGGAATCTCTTCATTCTGATCCAGCCGGTCCTGCAGGTCCTGCATATAGTCGTCAAAGCCTGCCTTGTTCCGGACATGGGTGAGCGGATCCACGAAGACGCGCTTGTTCAGGTCTTCCACGAGATGCTCTTCCTCCAGGATCTTCTTCTCCGCGTGGATGCTGCGCACCAGCAGGATCAGAATCGTCAGCAGGATTATCGCGATCGCGGCCAGCACCGTGAGCAGGTTGTCCCGGATGATGTCGCCGAAGCTCTCCTTTACGTCCTCGGTGGAATAATAGGTCAGAGCCGTATGCACAACGGAGTCCGGCACCGCCTCGTTGGCCCTCGCGAGGATGGAATACAGCTCGGTATCACCCTCGTTGACGGCGAAGCAGTAGTCCATGTCCACGCCGGTATATACCGTGGTCAGGTGCAGCTTCTCGCACTGTTTGGAGATGTTGTTGAAGCGGTAGTTGCTGATGATCACGCAGTCGGCCTTCCCGGCGGCCACGGCGTCCAGGCCGGTCGGCGTGTCGGCAAAGTACGCCCGCTGCCAGGTGGGATAGTTGTCCGAGAGCCACATGTCGTAGTTGGTGTTGCCCTCGTTGACGGCCACGACCACGTCTTGTTTTTTGATGAATTCCTTCTGCTCGGCCGCGCGCACCACCGCGTCCATCTCTGTACGCATCAGTGCCGGCGTCATGACCACGTCAAGCGCTTCCGCGTCGTTGTCGGTCAGGTTGGCGGGGAACACGCAGTCCACCTCGCCCCTCTTCATGGCCTCGATGGCGGCGGAGGCGGTCGGGAAGCAGACGGCTTCAAAATTCAGCTTCGCGTTCTCGAGCGCGTTCGCCGCAGTATCCAGATAGTCCTTCAGAGCACCCGTCAGCTGTCCGTTATCCTTGTCCTGCGCGCAGAATGCCAGATAGTTGTCCTGATAGCCCACCCGGATCGTGCCGTGGTTCACGAGCCACTCTTTTTCCCTCGTGCTCAGATACAGGTCGGTTTCCGAGCTGTTCAGATATTTTTCGTGCAGCTCCTCATTATAATAAATATCTTCGTCCTGAATGCGGTTCATCGCCGCGTTCAGCTCCACCAGCAGGTCGGGGCGGGTCTTGCTGACCGCGAAATAGAAATCCGATGATCCGATCTTGCAGACCGGCGTGTTGTTCTCCGGGTCGCCGTACACCTCGACGGTGACGAAGGCATCCAGCTCCGTTCCCAGCAGCTTCAGCGATTCTTCCTCCATGCCGCTGAGCTCGATCAGCTCTGCCTCAACGCCGTTCTTCTTTTCCCAGTCGAGGAACAGGCTCTCCTGAAAGCTTCCCTTTGTCACGCCGACTTTCTTCCCGTTCAGCGTGCTGTAATCATTCTGCGAGATCTCGGTGTTGTCCGGCGCGGTAAAGATGTAGTAGGCCTCCGATCCCATCGGCAGCGAAGCATAGAGCATCTGCTCGGCGCGCTCTTCGGTGTACGAGATGTTGGCCATCAGGTCGATCTTGCCGTCCTTCAGCATCTGCAGCAGCTCGGAAAAGCTGCCCTCCACATACTCATACTCCCATCCGGTATAGGCCACCAGCTTCCTCTGATATTCATAGGAATAGCCGGAGTGCCTGCCGTATTGATCCGTGATGAAGTACGGGGGCTCATGCCATCCGACGCGCACGACCTTCCGCTCCGTCTCCTGGGCGCAGGCGATCCCCGGCAGCAGGCATGCCGCCGCCAGGATTATGGAAAGCAACAGCACTGCAATCCGCTTCGCGCGGGCATATCCGGCCCGTTTTCTCATTGTTCTTCCTTCCTCCCGCCGTTCGTATATTCATATCTTTCTCGGATTTTTTCCCGTATTTTATTAGTTTATCATATTCTTCGGCTTTTTTCCAGCCTTTCTGCGGAAGAAATCCGAAAAAAGAACCCCGGGCTTCCGCTCGGGGTAGAACGCTTATCTCGCCGTGATGGGCACGGTTCTCAGGCTGACGGTGTGTCTGCCGGCGCGTCCGGTCACCGTCGTGTGTCTCATTTCCGCGCGCTGCTCGGTTTCCGGCAGCTTCGTGGCATCCATGGCCTTCTGGACAGCCTCTCGCCAGTAAATCTGTCCGCAGACCGGGCAAAGAATCGAGCCGTCTCTGCGCAGATGTTTCGTTTCCAGTAAGGTGTCGCACAATTTGCAGCGAATCATTTCATTCCTCCGGGTTCTTCAATCTTTTTCATTTTCCGTTTCATTCTTTCCACCGCACGCGGCATCATAGCAGAAAACCCGAAATCCCGCAATGGTCATTCTGACGAAAATTTCCCGGCCTCCCCTCCCCCGTAATTCTGAATAATTCCTGAATTGTTGGGCTTCTTTCTTGCCAAGGCCGGGGCTTTGTATTATGATGAAGAACGAAAAATGATCATTGCAAAGGAGAACAAAATGAAGTACGCCAAAAGAATTCTGGCCGTCCTGCTGGTTCTGGTGCTGGTATTCGGCCTGAGCGGCTGCACCGCCTTCGAGACCAAAATGGCCAAAGCCGCCAACAAGATGAAGAAGGTGGACAATTTCCGTTCCGACGTTTCGATGGTGATGGCCCTTGACATGAACATGCTCGGCATGTCCCTGATGGATATGGCCATGGAAATCACCGGTACCCTGGATATCGACAAAGACCACGGCGTTATGAAGGGCGACCTCCACCTCGACATGATGGACGAGAAATCGGACGTGCTCCTCTACGTCGAGCAGGACGGAGACCTCGTGCGGACCTATTCGTCGAATGACGGCGGCGAGACCTGGACCCTGAAGGAGCAGCCCCTCGATGGGGAGAACTCCGCCGGCTTCACCGGCCTCTTCGATATCGGCGGCATCACCGATCTCGACAAGGACAAGCTTCAGCAGCTCAAGGCGATTGCCGAAACCTTTGAAGAGATCGGCACGGAGGAAGTAAAGGGCTCGGAAGCCACGCTCTATCGCGGCAAGCTCTCCATGAACGATGTTCAGGACCGGACCGCTCTCGTGATGCTGCTCGACCAGCTGAATGAGCAGATGGGAACCGAACTGACCGAAGAAGACCTGGCCGGCATCAGCGATATGCCCGTCATCATCGGCATCGACAACCAGAGCGGCCTGATCACGAGACTCGCCTTTGACATGACCGACATGATGCAGAGCGTTGTCGGCATCGCCATGGAAATCTACCTGACTCAGATGATGGAAGCGGAAGGCTCCGCCGATGTCGGCATTGACGCCGCGACGCTCCGCATGATGAAGATCAATGTCAGCGAGTGCAGCCTGGTTGCCGACCTGTACGACTTTAACGCAGTCGGCGACGTCGTCATCCCCGACTCCGTCCGCTCCTCCGCCGTCCCGGTCGACTCCCTCCCTGCAGCCTCGTAGGGAGCATCCTGACGCGCGGGAAGCATTCTGACGCGCGAGCAATTCTGCCCCCGTAGGGAGCGATCCCCAGATCGCTCCGCTCTCCCTGCGCCCGCAGGCGCCCTTCCCCTCATGGGGAAGGTGCCCCAGTGCGCACACTGGGGCGGATGAGGTGTTCTTCGCCGCAGCGAAAAATCCTGCGCCCGCAGGCGCAAAAAAGCCGCCGTCCGGCGGCTTTTTTATTTGCATATTTGCTTGTTTTGTCTTCTTCAGATCTCGATCTTCGCGCCCATCAGCTTGGCAAACTCGCGCACAATCGCCGTGTCGCCGGGCCATGCCGGAGAGGTGACCAGATTGCGGTCCACAACCGCTTCGTCCACGCCGACCGCGACATAGGTGCCGCCTGCCAGCATCACGTCCGGACCCACCGCGGGATAGGCCGTGGCCTTGTATCCGTTCAGCACGCCTGCCGCCGCCAGCACCTGCGGGCCGTGGCAGATTGCCGCAACAGGCTTGTTCGCCGCAAAGAACTCTTTCACGATCTCGATCACGCGCGCATTCAGGCGGATGTACTCGGGGGCGCGGCCGCCGGTAATGAACAGGCCGCAGTAGTCCTCCGTCTTCACCGCGTCGAAGTCCGCCGTCAGAGCAAAGTTGTGTCCGCGAAGCTCGGTATAGGTCTGCTCACCCAGGAAGTCGTGAACCGCCGTGGCGACGGTCTCGCCGGCCTTCTTGTCCGGGCAGACCGCATCGACCTGATAGCCCAGAACGCCGAGCGCCTGGAACGGAACCATGGTCTCGTAGTCCTCTGTAAAATCACCGCAGAGAAGCAATACCTTTTTTGCCATAAGAATGTACCTCCTTTAAGATGTTGCCGTTTTGGCTGCCCTCATTATAGCACCACCCTCAGTGAAATACAATTCCTTTCCCTCACCGCAGCCTCGCAGGAGCATAATTCGTAGGGAGCGATCCCCAGATCGCTCCGCAATCCCCGCCGCAGCGGAAAACTCTTATCTCAATCCTTTTCCTTCGCCAGCATCAGGTTGGTCAGAATGCCGAGGATCAGCGCGCAGGCGACCGTCCGGATTTCCACCGTCCCGAACGACACCGTCATTCCGCCGACACCGACGATGAAGATCACGCAGGCCGTGTACAGATTGCGGTTCTTGTTGAGGTCCACGCTCTGGAACATCTTGAAGCCCGAGCTCGCGATAAAGCCGTACAGCGCCACACAGACGCCGCCCATCACGCAGCTGGGAATGGTCTCAAGGAAGGCGACCAGCGGGGTGATCAGCGAGAAGATGATCGCGGCGATCGCGGCGCCCCAGATGCTGATCGTGGAGGCGTTTCCGGTCAGGGCTACGCAGGCGATGGATTCTCCGTAGGTGGTGTTCGGGCAGCCGCCGAAGAAGGTTCCGACCGCCGACCCGATGCCGTCGCCGAGCAGGGTGCGGGTCAGGCCGGGCTCCTCGAGCAGGTTCACGCCGATGATCGACGAGAGGTTCTTATGGTCGGCCAGATGCTCCGCAAAGACGACAAAGGCGACCGGCGCATAGGCCACGAAGAGCGTCAGCAGATAGCCCGCGCTGATCCCGTTCCAGTCGGCCTTCAGGAAGGTGAAGTCCGGCAGCGAAATGATGGATTTTACCTGGTTGAACGCGCTGTAGTTGATGACCTGCAGACCGACATTGCCGGTGTTCTTGCCGATGAGGTACAGAAGGCTTGCCAGGAAATAGCCGCCGACAATGCCGACCATGAACGGGATCAGCTTCATCGTCTTCTTCCCGAAGGTCGAGACCAGCATTGCGATGACCAGCGTGACCAGGCCGCACAGGAGGCCGATCTGCGGGTTGCCGCCCTCAATGTCCGAAGACATCAGCAGGCTGATGGCATAGGAGGAAAGCGAAAGTCCGATGATTGCCACGGTCGGTCCGATGACCACCGGCGGCATCAGCTTGTCGATCCACTTGACGCCGCAGAACTTGACGACGAGCGCGATGATCACGTAGACGAGAGCCGCAATCGCGGCGCCGATGATCAGGCCGGCATAGCCGATCGCCATCGAGGCTGCTCCCGCAAACGCGGTGAGCATCGGTCCGATGAACGCAAACGACGAGCCGAGAAACACCGGGCTTGAGCTCTTGGTGAACAGCAGATAGATCATCGTGCCGCAGCCCGCGCCGAAGAGGGCGGCCGAGGCGCTCAATCCGTTGCCGACTGCCGCGGGAACCGCGATCGTGGCTACCATAATCGCCAGCAGCTGCTGTACCGCAGCCAGCGCGATCTCTCCGAGTTTCGGCTTGTCTTTGATGCCGTACGTCATGTGAACAGCAGGTTTTTCCATTTTCATTCGACCTTTCTCTATAGAATACTGGGAATGCCTGGGGATGTATGGAGAATGGGCTATTCGCCCAGATCCATCAGATAGACGCCGGTCTCCCCGTCGAACTCGGGCACCCGGACCTCGACGAGTTCGGTCCGGGAGGTGGGCAGGTTCTTGCCCACGAAATCGGCACGGATGGGAAGCTCGCGGTGGCCGCGGTCAATCAGAATGGCAAGCTGGATGGTTTTCGGCCTGCCGCATCCGA
The DNA here is from genome assembly GCA_017538965.1 of Oscillospiraceae bacterium. Classification (GTDB taxonomy): domain Bacteria; phylum Bacillota; class Clostridia; order Oscillospirales; family Oscillospiraceae; genus Limivicinus. The sequence goes on along the minus strand of JAFYHU010000062.1, from coordinate 32,514 downwards.
ACACGGCCTCGATCGCCGCGCGGACCGTCCGCCCGGTAAACAGCACGTCGTCGAATAAAACAACATCCCTGCCGTTGACGTCGAACGGAAGGGAAGGCTTCACCACCTCGGGACTGTCGGACAGAATCGTCAGATCGTCCCGATAAAATTTGATATCAATGCTGCCGCAGGGGACGTCGATCCCCTCGATGCTGCGGATGTTGTCGCGGACAAGAAGCGCGATCGGCTCGCCGCGCCGGCGGATGCCGACGAAAACAAGGTCCCGCGCTCCCTTGTTTCTTTCTACAATTTCGTGGGAGATGCGCATCAGGGCGCGCCTGACGGCGTTTTCATCCATGATCTGCGCTTTCTGATGCATGTTCTGCCCTCCCGACAAAAAACCCTGCCGCTTCCGGCAGGATCCATACACAGTCGCAGCCGCACATCGCAGCTGCTTCCTATGAACGATTTTGCCGGCATCACGGTACCGAGTTAAAAATCTTCTTTTCGATGCGGATTATACATCCCCCGCCGGAAGATTGCAAGCTCTTTTTCACACTTTGGACACAATTTGTAGATTTCTATAAAGGGAAAGAATCAACATCTGGGAATTTGGTGAAATTGGGAAAAAGAGAAATGGCGCCCGCAGGCGCCATCTCTTCTCTCAACTCTCCACTCTCAACTCTCAAACAAAACCTGCATTGCATTGAAGAACTCCGTGCACCACACCGCGATCTCATGCTCTCCCTCGACTTCAAGATACATGGCGTTCTTCCCTTCCGTCAGTTTCCCCGACTTCTCCACAAGCATCTGATATCCCTGCCGGGCATTGTCTCTCTGGTCGTCATAGCTTCCGGCCCCGGCGAAGAAATACCCGAAGGGCAGATCCTTCTGCGTATTCTGAACAAATTCGTCGATCTCTCCCGGTGCCAGGTTGTTGCCCGACAGGCAGACATAGCTCCCGAACAGATCATAGTTCAGCAGCATCCCGCTGTGCAGCGCAAATAGCGATCCGTTGGAAACGCCTCCGATGCCGAAATGCATCCGCGCCTCCTGAAGATCCCGGATTTTTCCCGACGCGGCATAGGTGCTGTAATGCTCTGCCACGTACGGGAGAATCGTCTCCGTGAGTTCCGCCGCAAAGCTTCCGTAGCTCGAATCCAGAGTATAGTTTTCCCCGTTGTAGCTGGTCGGAAATACGAGAATCATCGGTTCGCAGATCCCGCGGTCCATCATCTGATCATAGACGTTCTTCATCACCAGATTGAATCCGTAATCATATTCTCTGGTGATCAACGCGTCTTCCGTTTCCCATCCCCCGTGGATCAGGATCAGAACGTCATAGGCTTTCTGCGCATCGTATCCGTAAGGCAGATACACGTTCATGGTCTTTCGGACTTCCGTCTCCCAATACCCGCCGGGCTCCAGGGAGTATTCCACTTTTTCCACCGTTCCGGCGTGCTCGCAGGGCTCATAGTATTCTTCGGGCAGCCGGGCGTCGTAAAACGCAGGCTCCGCTCCGCATTCGCAGACCCCGTTCACAAAGGAATGATGGGTGATTTTGCCGCATTCCGTACATTTCCGGGTCTCTTTATCATGGGATTCGTGCGTGCACACCATCTGACACTTCCGGCAAACGCCGTCTTCCCATTCGTGTTCGCATGCGATTCCGCAGAGTTTGCAGACCCCGTTTTCAAATTCGTGGCCGGGGCACTGAAACCCGCAGACCTCGCAGGCTCCGTCGACAAACGCGGGATGCCCGCATTCCAGCCCGCAGATTGTACAGACCCCGTCCTTCCACGCATGGCCGCACTCGTACCCGCACCGGACGCAGCGTCCCTCTTCCCAGCTTTCGTGAGGGCAGCGGTACCCGCAGTACACGCATTCGCCGTTCTTCCAGAGCTCATGGGCACAGTTTTCCTGTTTGCTTTTCATCAGTCTGCCGGATTTCAGGTACATCGTCAATCCGACAGCCAGCGCTCCGACAAGCAGGAACAGCAGTCCCGTTGTCAGGAAGTGAAACAGGGGACGGTTCCTCGTTTCATTTTCCCGCCGCAGCGGAAATTCCCCGTCTCTCTTCTCTCTTTTCTCTTCTCTCATAAGCGAACCATCTCGGCGTTCAAAAACCTTTCTCTCTGCTTTCCGTTCTCCGCCGGTCCAGCCCCGGGGTGCTGTAATACCGATCTTTTTCCCGATACATCATCTGATCCGCCAGATTTTCGAGACTTTGAATATCCGCCTCGGGATGCTCCCTGTGCGAAGCATACCCGATCGACAGCGACAGTTTTTCCTCGTATTTCCCATGCCATGCGGCGGAAAGGCGATTGATCTCCTCCAGTATTTCTTCCGGCGCATCCGTTCCCGCAATCGCCAGGAATTCATCTCCGCCGGTCCGGTACACCTTTCCGATCATCCCGATCACCTTTGTGAGGCAGTCCGCCGTTGCGATCAGCAGTTCGTCCCCGGCCAGGTGGCCCCTGGTATCATTCGTTTCTTTCAGCCCGTTGACATCCACCGAGAACAGAACGAAATTCTCTTCCGGCTCCTTCTCCCGATACTGCTCGATATCCGTATCAAAACATCTTCTGTTATAGACGCCGGTAAGCTCGTCCGTCATGGAAATTCGGACCTGCTCATCCATCTGTCGTTTATTCTCTCTGAGAATCTGAAATTTCTCGATCAGTTCCTGATAGTGGGATGTGGAAATCCTGCACAGGCTGTACCCGGCCGCAACCATGATGAGAGTCTCTATGGTAAATCCGCCCATTCTTCCGGCAAAGTACTGGAACGGGCTGTCAAAATCCACCCGCAGCCCCGCATAATACGGTGAGACGATCCATACCGACAGCGTCATAATGCAATAATTGATCACAACCGCGATTGCATAGATCTTGTAGTCGCAGAAAAGAAGGCTGATCAGCGGCACAACAAACCAGGTCATGTAAATTCCGATATGTGCGCTGTTCATCAGGATCAGCATGATGTCGATGGCCAGAAACGCGATGATGGCCGCCCGTGTCGTGTTTTCCTCCCGTCTGATCAGCAGATAGTGGATCCCGCAGAGCGCCACAAGCAGCACGGTCACAATGATGCAGGATTTATAGGAAACGCTGTGGAAGATCCCAAACCGTATGGCCAGCATCAGAAGCGGCCCGATCAGAACAGAGAAGCGAAGAAATTTATTCAGCAAAAGGTTGACCCTTCTGTGATTTTCCGTCAGAAACGTCTCATAATCCGTTATATTTCTATTATAATCTTCTGTTTTCATTTTCCTCGTATTCATCCCACCCGTAATCCTTTCTTCCGCCCTTTCCCTCTTCTTTTCGCCCGTAGGGAGCATCCTGACGCGCAGGTAATCCTGCACCCGTAGGGAGCGATCCCCAGATCGCTCCGCAAGCCCTGCGCCCGCAGGCGCCCTCCCCCCGTCTCTCAACTCTCCACTCTCAACTCTCAACTCTCTCTAACGCGCCCGCAGGCGCCCTCCCCGTCTCTCAACTCTCCACTCTCAACTCTCAACTCTCTCTAACGCGCCCGCAGGCGCCCTCCCCGTCTCTCAACTCTCAACTCTCCACTCTCAACTCTATCTCTCTTCTCAACTCTGCGCTGCTCCGCAGCGCTTAACTTTCTTCTTTAATCCCAAACTCCTCGCACAGCTTTAAATACCTCTCCCTCTCGTGTTCCTTGATTTCTTTCGTGGGATCGCTCAGAGAGTGGTCGATCACATCCGCGTCCTTCAGGACCTCATCCATCGGTCCATCGGTCTCTGCCTTGTTGTCATGATGCCAGATGGCCGAGCAGATGATTTCCGTTTCTTCTGCTGTGGTGATTTCCAGCTTCTCCAGCAGCTTCCTTGCATACTCCGCGCCGAGATGCGCATGATCGTCATAGCTGCCGGATTTATACGCATGCAGATCATGCAGCAATCCCGCCATGGCCGCAAGCTCCGGGTCTTCCCCGCGTTTCTTTGCAATCATGACCGCCGCCAGAGAAACTCCGTGCAGATGCGCCGCGGCCTTCGCCCGCTTATCGTCATCCTCTATTTTTCCCAGAATTGCAAAAACCTTTTTCTGTAGCTCTTTAACCCTGCTCACCTTTCTCACATCGCTTTCTTCCATCACAAATCCGTAGGTTTTTTTATTTTATCACAACTGGCAGCCTTAAACAGCAAAAACATTCGTACAGGCGATCAAACCGGTTGGGGTCTCTCGATTTCGCCTTTCTGTACTGCCTGCCGGAATTCTCTCAGGTATTTCTCAATTCTCAGCAGGTCCAGTTCCTGGACTTCCTCAGGAATCACCAATTTCGAGTTTGAGTAGCCGTTGTCTTCATAGTGCTTTAAGATAACAACCGGATACGATTTGTTATTCTCTCCGGTGGGCAGAATGAATCTGTCATACGTATTATAAAGATAGTCACTGATCATCTCGAAGAGTTTGGGTTGTTTTGTAATCATCATGTCTATTGATCGTACCCAGTCTTCATCCATTGATAAGGTTCTTGTTTTTCTTCTCTTTTTTGTTATTTGCGCTTCTTTATGCAGTTTTGAGATAGATTCTTCCGACAATCCTGTGTAGTCGCAGACGGCCTGAAGGTCGGCCTCCGGCGAACGCACATCCGAAAGGCCGATCAGATAGTCCAGCGAGCAGTTGAAATGCTGGGCGATTTTGATCAGGTTTTCGATCTTCGGAAAACTCTGTCCCTGTTTGAACTGGTTGACTGCCTGCGGAGAAATCTGCAGGAATTCGGCCAGTTCTTTTACATCCTCCGGGGTTTTCAGCAGCTCTTCCCGGAGAACCGTCGCAAATGCGGAATGGTATTTCTCTTCATTAAAGGAAGCATAACTGGATTTCGGCATGTTCTGTCACCTCGCAGCAAGTAATACTTTCTATTTTTATATTATATCACTTTTGCTTGAAAAGTCAAGTTTCCGTTTTGTCACCGACCGCGCAGAGGGAAGTAAAACTGTTCTCCCGACTCCTTCGACGCCGAACAACAAGTGATACTTTCACTTTATATACTGCAGCCAGTATTGCTTGACAAGCGGAAATCCGGGTGCTATAATGCGCATCAGAAAGTGGTTCTTTCTTGTTTTACGGAGGTGAAAGTTTTATTGGATATTGACAGGTTTCTCAGACATTTTGATAACGTGAAGGAGTGTTCCCGCAATGCGCAGGGGGACCGCCAGTGGTCGGCACGCTGCCCTGCCCATTCTGACCGGGTGAACAGTCTTCATATTGCGCTGTCAGGCGACGGGAAGATTCTCTGCAACTGCAAAGCCGGCTGCGCCCCCGAAGAGGTCGTCGGGAAAGTCGGCCTCAGGATGCATGACCTGTTCCCGGACGGGAAGCCTGAGTCCGGACGTGCTGTTGAGGTGGATGTCTATGAATACAGAGATGTTCAGCATGGCATCTGTCTGCGGAAGCACCGCATGCGAAATCCGGACGGTTCGAAGTACTTCTGGTGGGATCATGAGGACGACGGCGTGTGGCAGCGCGGCCTGAACGGCCTGATCCCGAATCTCTACGGTCTGAACTCTCTGGGTGATTCTCAGTGTCTCTTCGTGGTCGAAGGGGAAAAGGACGTCAACACCGTCGTGAATACTCTGTGCCTTCCCTGTGTGACGACGCCGGACGGCGGAGGCGGGAGAAAGAAATGGCAGGACGCCTGGTCCGAGGTTTTCCGTGACCGCTTTGTTTACATCCTCCCGGACAACGACAGCCCCGGTCTGGACTATGCCCGCTTCGTTTATGATCATGTGAAAGAGCTTGCCCGTGCTGTCCACATTCTCAATCTGAAGGCCGTCTGGCCCGAGATTCCCGAGAAAGGCGATATTTCCGACATGGTCGAGGCCCTGGGTGCGGAGGAAACAATTATTCAGCTCGCCAATCTTACCGTTGATGCTGATGACGACATTCCCGGGTCCACGCTGCCGCCCGTCGCTGGGGAAGACATCTCCTCCCCCGCTCCCTCGGATTCGTCAGAAGCGGACTGGACCTGGAAGCTCGAGCGCTATGAGAAGCCGCCCCACTATCCAAAACCTACCATCAACAATTTCTACACGATCATGCAGAATGAACCGTTCTATAATCGGCTTCGCTTCAACCTGATGACCTTGCGGCCGGAAGTCCATGAAGACGGATGTATTCGCATATGGACGGACACCGACGATGCAAAAAGCCGCTGCATGATTGAACAGCGCTATCATATCCACAGCCGTGACAAGCACAGCGATGCTCTGAAACTCTTCTGGCGCGAGCATGAATACAACCCTCTCGTTGATCTTGTGTCGTCCATCCCCTGGGACGGAAACAACCGGATTGAACATTTTTTGTACCGCTGGCTGAAAGTGGAAGATTCTCCCTATACCCGCCAGGTATCGCTTCTTATCTTCGCAGGCGGCATTCATCGTCTCATGAATCCGGGCTGTAAATTCGATGAAGTTCCCGTGCTTGTCGGAAAGCAGGGCAGTGGGAAATCTACCATAGTAAGATGGCTGGCCTTGGATGATACCAATTATACTGCCACCGGAGATATGTCCGGTGAGCAGAAAAGCATTGAGGCGCTCCAGGGTGCCTGGATCGTCGAGATTCCCGAGCTGGCTGCTTTCAGCGCCACCACCGTTGAAAAGCTGAAGTCTTTTGTGTCAGCCTGTGAGGACAAATATCGTCTTCCGTATGATCGGAATGTCACGATTCTGCCGCGTCATTGCGTCTTCATCGGTACCACAAACAATGCTATGTTTCTTACTGACAAGACCGGAAACCGACGCTTTTATCCCTCAGAGGTCCATTCCTCTGCCAAGGATCTGTATGAACACGAGGAAGAATGCCGTTCCTACATCGCTCAGTGCTGGGCGGAAGCGCTTGTGAGATATTATCAGAAAACTCTGCCTTCCTTCGCCGATCCTTCACTGACGGAAGAGTATTTCCGTGCGCAGGAAAACGCCATGGAGGACGACTGGCGCGAAGGGGCCGTCGATGACTATCTGTCGAAGCAGCGCCTTAGCGAGTTCATCTGTAAAAGAATGGTCATTGACTACCTCTACCCGAATGAATCGGAACAGACAAAGCAGAAGATGAGCCGGGACATCGGTCAGATCCTCAGCCGGTCAAAACGCCTGGTGAGGACCGATGAACGGCGCTACCTGCCTGCGCCCTACGGCCGTCAGCGCGGCTGGCTGGTTGTTGATCCCGATGCCGTTGAACGCTGTGCTTAAGGAGGAGAATATCATTGGCTGTATCGGAAAAATCACTGGAAAACCTGAAGAAAGGCCGGCCTTTTACGAAGGAGACGGCCGCTGAAGCCGGCAGGCGCGGAAAGAAGCGCTCCGATGAGGTGAAAAAGAAGCGCAAGGATATGGGCCAGATGCTCTCCGTGATCGCCTCCGGCGATATCACGGACAAAGAGGTAAAGGACCGGCTCGCTGCCCTCGGCTTTGACAGGGAGGATATGCAGAACGAGGCGCTGGTCGCCGAAGCTCTCTATCAGAAGGCCATGAGCGGCAATGTCCGCGCCATTGAGGCCTGGGCCGAGCTGCGCGGTCAGGCGAAGGACGCTGCCGAAGACGCGGAGACTGCCGGGAAGCAGGCCTTGTCTCTGGTGTGGATGTATTATGTGAAAAACATCAACTCCGGCTTCGGCAGAATCACGGTCTGTGCCCTGAATCATCAATATACCCATTATGAAGCCAGCGGCGGACGCGGCAGCGGGAAGTCCACCTGGGCTTCCCTGACCGTGATCCGCCTCCTGATGGAGAATCCCGACGTGCACGCCCTCGTCATGCGCAAGGTGGCCAACACCCTGCGCGATTCGGTCTATGCCCAGTACCTCTGGTCCATTGACGCCCTTGGAGTCTCGGACTTCTGGGAAGCGAAAAAGTCTCCTCTGGAGCTGGTTTACAAACCCACGGGGCAGAAGATTCTCTTTCGCGGCGCGGATGATCCGATGAAGATCAAGTCCATCAAGACGGAATTCGGCTACATCGGCATCACCCATTTTGAGGAAAAGGACCAGTTTTCCGGGAGGAGTGAAATCGACACCATCCTGCAGTCCACCATGCGCGGCGGTACGGAGTTCTGGAACTTTGAGACCTACAACCCGCCCCGGTCCAAGGACAACTGGGCCAACAAGGACAGTCTGGAAGAGCGCTCCAACCGCGTCCAGCATAAAAGCACCTATCTGGATCTCGATCATCCCGAGTGGCTGGGCGAGGCTTTCATGGAGGAGGCCGAGTCGCTGAAGCAGCGCGACGAGGGGCGGTATCAGCATGAATATCTCGGGGTGCCCGTCGGGACCGGCGGCAGTGTTTTTGAGAATCTGGAGCTGCGGGAGATCACGGAGGAGGAGATGAAGCGCTTCGACCGGATTTATCAGGGCGTGGACTGGGGCTGGTTCCCGGATTGTTATGCCTTCATCCGTCTGCATTATGACAGCAATCGCGAGATCATCTATCTGCTGGACGAGCATGTCGGCAACAAGCTCACCAATGAGCAGAGCGCCCGCTGGATTCTGGAGCACGGCTACAACGATGTCCCCACGACCTGTGACTCCGCCGAACCGAAATCCGTTGCCGACTACCGCAGTCTGGGCGTGAATGCCAAGGAGGCGGTCAAGGGGCCGAGCAGTGTGGAGTACGGCATGAAATGGCTGCAGCGCCGCACGATCGTCATCGACCGAAAGCGTACGCCTCATGCCTGTGAAGAATTCTGCGCCTACGAGTATGAGCAGACCCGCTCCGGCGAGTGGATCAGCGGCTACCCGGACAAAAACAACCACACCATCGACGCTGTCCGCTACGCTCTGGAAAGAATTGCCAATAAATATCGGAGCCAGGCCTGATATGCCTGACTCCGTTCTGCGTTCTGTTCACAGTCTCTCGTAGGGAGCGATCCCCTGATCGCTCCGCAATCCCCGCGCCCGCAGGCGCCCTTCCCCTCATAGAATCGCGCAATGCCGCTGCCTGCGGCAGAGGAAGGCATTGCGCGATTACTGCAGCGGTCGGAGAATCGGAGGATCAGCGTTAGCCCGAACGATTCTCCGGGTACCGCAAAGCGGAGAAGGTGGCTTTGCCCGATCCCACGCGAGGGCAAAGACGGATGAGGTGTTCCCGCCGCAGTGCAATAATCTCCGGAGATTGTTTTCTTTTTTTCGATGCTCTGACCCTCAGGTCATCACGAGGGTTGCGACCTCGTTGCCGCCCACGGAAATGGTGAGGGTGTCGCCGGAGACCTTCAGAGTGAAGGAAGGAGCGGTGCCGATCATCTGGATCAGATCGTCCATGGCCACGGTAAAGCTGCCGTTGGCGACCTTGATAACGAAGTTCTCAAAGCCGTCTTTCTGGAAGCGGCGCAGGGTGTCGGCCAGGATCGTCCGGATGCGTGTGTTGGTCATGTCGGTGGTGAGGATATGATTCTTATAGTCCAGACTGAACGCATTGTTGTTTACAGCCGTAGCCTCTGTCTCGGTGTTCTCCTCTTTCGGCTTTTCCTCCGGCTTGGGATTGTCCGGCTTGACGGGTTCTTCATTCTCTGGCTCGGTCTTTGGTGTTGCGATAAATTTCAGACCGCCGCCGATGCCGACGGTGATGATGTATTGTCCGCTTGCCTTATCATATTCAACCTTATTGCCGTCTGTGTTTGTTTCCGAATAACTGTTATCCACCGTAATCGCAATGCCGACGAGGCTGCCGGATTTGGCCGAGACGATCAGTTTTGTTCCGGTTGTGGCGACCGTCAGGTTTTTGCCGTTGACGGATTCCGTATTCAGCGCCGTCCTGCTGCCGTCTTCGGTCAGTCTGTAAACTTCAACGACCAGATTATCGGCCTGCGTTGTGTTGACGTCGGTATCGACGATGTACTTCACCTGATCTAATACCGCGTTGGTAATATCCGATGCATCCGATGCGTTTACATTGTCTCCGACAACCGCAACCATATCGGCCGTGGGATTCAAGGTCTGAACAACGATCTCGGGAAGAGCACTCTTGACACTGTTCAAATCTGCGCCAACCGGGATCTGCAGACTGATGGCGTTATCACCGGAGACCGTCCCTTCCACGACAATCTTGCTTTTGGCATCACCGGCATTAATTGCAACGACGACACCCGCGGTTTTGGGTTCTTCAGTGCCGCTTGACCTCAAGGCGCTGTTTTCTGTGCCGGCTTCATCCCCGACACCGCCGATGACATTGCCGCCGACCATGACGGTACCGCCATTGGAAACAAGCACACCTTCTTTTGCGGTACCTGTTATCATGCCTTCCACCGTGACGGTGGCACCGTAAAGAGCCTCGACGCCTCTGGCGCCGGTGACATTGCCTTCAACCATAACAGTGCTTCCCTGGGTGCCCATCACGCCATCTTTGCCGGTACCTGTGACGCTCCCTTCGACCGTAACAGTGCTGCCCTCGTAAGCAGACACGCCTGTTTCCTTTCCTGTTACCGTACCGCCAACCGTAACTTTCGTGCCGGTGTCGAATGAGGTAATCCCGATACCGCTGGCAGCCTCAACATTTCCGTCTATGAAGACGATGCCCCCATCATTGGCAATGACACCGTTTCCGCCGGTGACATTGCCGCTGTTTTCGGCACTGCCTTTTTTGACATAGACCACACCATTATTACTCGCTTCAACACCAGCAAACTTACCGGTAACGCTGCCGCCAGTGCTGCTTGCTTTTACATTCCCATTCTCGTCAAGGTACCCGCCGACGATTACTGTGGTTTCAGCATTGTTATCGCCGCCGTTTGCGCTGACACCGTATCCGGCGAAAGAAACCTTGCTGGTGCTAATTGCATCGCCTTCTGCTGTGACGGTGCTGCCATTTTGGGCTACAATACCGGTGTAGCCGCTTACACTGCCGGTGTTTTCTGCATTTCCTTTTTTGACTGTGACCGTACTGTTTCCCTTGGCTATAATACCAACATCCCCGCCGGTGGAGGTAACGCTGCCGGTGACGGTGATCTCTGTACTTCCATTAGAAAGAGAGAAAGCCTCAATACCTTTACCTGTTGATGTAATATTGCCTTTGGCCACAACCTTTACGGAATTACCAGTCGCTGTAACAGAAAGGCCATCTGTGGTTGTCTCCCCATCAATATTGATATTGCCATTTACGGTGACAGTATCGGGGGTAGCCGGTGTTCCGCCTTGCGCTTCTGTTGCTGGCTCAAACGATATAGTTGGGCACGTTTCCATAGTTTTAGCTTCGGCCTTAAAAGTCTCCGACTTTTTATTGTCTCCCAATCCTATTGTAATGTTAGTATCACCTGATTGTCCTTCTTCAATTTTTACCGGTTGATCAATATCTCCATCTTGAGCAAAGGCCGTAAAGCAGCCCAGGCTCATCAGCATCATCAGGGTCAGGAGAAGGGATATCGTTTTTTTCATATGCTTCATATGCTGTCACCCTCGAATATTAATTCTGCATTTACGCGGAAACCTGCGTGATTCCTCGCACGGACTTTCCCCGCCGCGTTTTATTCTATTGGATTGCCTTCCCTTTAAATCGGAAGCTGTCCCCGCCGCAGCGCAATAATCTCCGGAGATTGTTTTCTTTTTTCGATGCTCTGACTCTCAGGTCATCACGAGGGTTGCGACCTCGTTGCCGCCCACGGAAATGGTGAGGGTATCGCCGGAGGCCTTCAGGGTGAAGGAAGGAGCGGTGCCGATCATCTGGATCAGATCGTCCATGGCCACGGTAAAGCTGCCGTTGGCGACCTTGATGACGACGGTCTCGAAGCCGTTTCTCTGGAAGCGGCGCATCGTGTCGGCGAGGATCGTCTGGATTTGTGTGTTGGTCATGTCGATGGTGAGGATATGATTCTTATAGTTCAGACTGAACGCATTGTTGTTTGCAGCCGTAGCCTCTGTCTCGGTGTTCCCCTTTTTGTCCGTTGTCTCCTCTTTCGGCTTAACGTCGGGTAGCTTTGCCTTATCAACGGTTGCGATAATCTTCAGGCCGTGTGTACCTACTGTTATAATCCAGTCGCCGTTCTCATTCTGCTTCAGTGTTTCCTTCTCTCCCGCCGCGTTGCTGACCACGACACCTACAATACTGCCTTTATTTTTGTCTATGCCCAGCTTCAATGTTGTACTGGAGGTTGCTACCGTCAGAGTTTTTTTCTCATTCAGGTCCTTTGATTCCAGCACACCTTCCACTTTGATCAGTTCGACTGTAACACTCGTATCGGCATCCTCAGTATATTGCGTCTCCTGTTCCACAATGTATTTGATGCTGCCGAGCATAGCATCGGCGATTTCCTTGTTATCCGCTTCGGTTGAACCGGAGCAGACAACATAATCCGCCTTGGAGTCGATGGATTGTACAATGATTTCCGGAAGCGCATCCTTGACTGTTTTCGCAATCGCGCCGTTCGGCACCTCAAGGCTGATGACATGGCCGTTTTCGCCGGTCGCGCTCACCGTGCCTTCCACGATGACTGTGCTTCGCTGACCTTTCTTGATATCGGTACTGTTTTCCTCGGTTACAATCTTAACGCCAATGCCTGTTTTCTCGCCTTCCACATTCTCTCCGACCATGACGGTAGCGCTGTCGGAAACAAGCACGCCTTCTTTATCGGTACCTGTAATACTGCCTTCCACTGTAACATTCGCGCTATTTTCAGCCTGAACACCGGTACTGCCGCTGACATTGCCGCTGTCTTCCACGCTTTCTTTCTTATGAACAACAACTGTGCCGCCATCTGCACAGATGCCATCTCCTCCTTGGTTGCTGGTATTGCCTGTAACATTTCCGGTGACAGCGATGATTGTACTTCCTTCAATGTTCGTAGTTTCAATGCCGTTTCTTCCGGCAGAAACATTGCCTGTTGCTGTGACAATTGTTTCGGCGTTAGAGCCCTTTGTAGTAACACTAATGCCTTCAGCATATTGATGTTTAGCATTGATCTTGCCGCTGGTGCTGTCATTTGGATCGCCGACTGTTATCTCTGTTTTTTTGCCCTCATTTTCTATGCCAACGCCATATGATGCTTTAATATTACCTTTTACCTGGATAACGATGTCGCTGTTATTGTTAGACTGTGCAGTTATGGCTTCCGCACCCTCTATATCCCCGTTTACTGTGACAGACACAGGCTTGCTGTTGTTGACGTTCTTCGCCCAAATGGAGCAGCCTTTCCCTTTGACATTACCGTCAACTGTAACGGTGCTGCCATCGCTGACATCTATTCCGAGACCGTCACTATTTACATTGCCGCCGTTGCCTTCCTCGTCTTTTTTTACATTAACAGTGCTGCCACCTGAGGCTTTAATACTCTCTATATAAGTTACTTCGGCCTCTCCTTTTGCGGAAACATCGCCTCCTGTGACAGTGACATTGACGCCGCCGCCTTCCGCTTCTATGCCCGTGGCACAAATTGTATTGGAACGCGCTTTTGCTTCGGCGCTGATATTACCGTTGACGTTCACATTGGTAATGACGTCAGTTGTCGTTTTCGCTGAAACGCCTGTCGCTGTTGTATTTGGGTTATAACCATCTAATTTTTCTTGATTTGCTTTGGCTGTCACATTCTCGTTGATTGTAACAGTCGCATTTGCGTCAGAAGTCTCAACGCCGACAGCATATCTTGTACCATTATTGTTCGCGTTAACAGTCACTGAAGCACCGTGAGTCACATTGACTGTCACCGGAGAATCATTTGAATAAGTTACTTTCAATCCAGTAGTTTCCATCCCGTTGGTAATGTCAATATTTGCATTCACAGTGACTGACGGCGTTGTCCCTCCCTCAACAGTTATTTTAGAATTGTCAGACGGCGACGGTGTGACAGATACACCGCCATTGCTATCATTTTCGACAACTACTTTCCCGATTGTTGGAGAAGAGTCTTCGTCCGCAAAGGCGGGGATGCCGGCAAGGGACAGAAGGATCATCATGGTCAGGAGAATAGATATCGTTTTTTTCATATGCTATCACCTTCGAATAATTATTCTGCTTGTATACTATCATCTCAGCTTGCTGACGTCAATAAAAATAGTGTCTGTTTTGAGATTATTTTTGTATTTTACCGAGGATTTATAGGCGAAAAAGTTATGAAAAGGCAGTCTGAGAATCAATAATTGTGAATCTTCTGTGCATAAGGTGCAATTTTGTTGATTCCCCTGGCGTGAGTCACGGCACTGGTCCCTTGACTCATGCCTTCCCTCCGGGACGCATGGCGACGTGCGGGCGGATTGCACTTTGCGCCGGATTGTGATATGATAAAACTCTCATGTTACATGAGAGTTTTCGGGAGGACTGCAGAGCATGACAGACTTGATTCCCATCGGGAAAATGGCCGCGGCCAATCGCGTTACGATAGCGACCCTTCGTCTCTACGATCAGATGGGCCTGCTCAGGCCGGCCTATACGGATCCCGATTCCGGTTATCGTTACTACGATATCAAGCAGACTTCACGGCTGGATTTTATCCGTTACATGAGAGAACTCGGTCTGAGTCTGGCGGATATTCAGAGCATTCTGGAAAAGGAAGATATCACGCTGATCGAAGAGAAGCTGATTGAGAAGAACAATCAGATTCATCAGCAGCTGCGGGAGCTCAAAGCGATGCACGAAGCCGTGGAACGGACAATCCAGTCTATCGAGCGGTACAGGAAGTCGCCGGCAAGCGGAACCATTTCCCTCGAATTCATCGACCAGCGCACGATTCTGTATGCGCCCTGCAAGGTAAACTTCTATGAAGCCGGAATCGAGGCCTATGAGAAAACCATTCAGGAGCTCCGCTCCGGACTGATGGAAAAGGGATTCCCGCAGCTGCTTTCCTACAGTCTGGGAACCAGCATCCGCAAGAGCGATTTTGAAGAAGGCAGATTTGTCGCCGACAGAGTCTTCATTTTCGGAGATCAGCATCTCAAGGACTACAGCAGTTATATCAGCGTCCTCGACAGCGGCATGTACGCCTGCATCTATCTCGACAATTTCAACGATGAGATTTCCTGCGCCCTGCGTCTGAAAGAGTATTGCCGGGAGTACGGTTATGCTCTGGACGGGGATTATATCTGCGAAGAACTGACGGAATTCAACGTTTTTGACATGAAGCAGAGGAACATGTTTCTGCGGCTTCAGATCCCGGTCAAATTCCGAAAATAAGATTGTCTGTTTTGCCAGTTGACTCTCATGCTGCAGCAGGCTTTATAATGTTAATATCTTAACAAGAAGGAGGTCCATATCATGGACAAAATCAAAGTTGTACAGTACGGCTGCGGAAAAATGAGCAAATACACCCTCCGCTACCTTTATGAAAACGGCGCCCAGATCGTCGGCGCGATCGGACGCGGTGCTTCCCTGGGTCAGGATGTCGGCGACTGGGCAGAGCTGGGTGTGAAGACCGGCGTCATCATCTCGGACAACGCAGACAAGGTTCTCGACGAATGCGATGCGGATGTGGCGGTTGTCACGACCCGCAGCTTCATCAGTGATCTTTACGAGCCGATTGAGAAGTGCGTTTCCCGCGGCATCAACGTCATCACCACCTGCGAAGAGGCCATCTATCCCTGGACTACTTCCGCCGCGATGATCAACAAGCTGGATGCGATCGCGAAGGCCAACAACTGCACCATTACTGGCAGCGGCATGCAGGACATCTTCTGGATCAACATCGTTGGCCTGGTCGCCAGCGGCTGCCACAAGATCACCAAGATCAAGGGCGCCTACAGCTACAATGTCGATGAGTACGGTATTGCCCTTGCCAAGGCTCACGGCTGCGATCTGACTCCCGAAGAGTTCGAAGCCCAGATTGCGCACCCGGCAGAGTTCGAGCCCTCCTATGCATGGAATGCCGCAGAAGCCATCTGCAACAAGATGGGCCTGACCATCAAGAGCATCTCCCAGAAGCATGTCCCCTATGTCATTGACCATGACATCTACAGCTCTACTCTGGGCAAGGAAATCAAGGCCGGCAACTGCATCGGCATGTCCGCGGTTGTGACCATTGAAACCATGCAGGGCATCGAAGTCGAAGAAGAGACCATCGGCAAGGTCTACGGCCCGGATGACGGCGACATGTGCGACTGGTGGATTACCGGTGAGCCCAACACCGAGTTCCACATTGTGAAGCCGGCCACGGTTGAGCACACCTGCGCGACCATCGTCAACCGCATTCCCACCCTGCTCCGCGCTCCGGCCGGTTACGTCACCGCCGACCAGCTTGAGCCGACAGAGTATCTCACCTACCCGATGGAGTATTATTGCTGATCTCCTCCGATGTTTCAGAAGACGCCGGGAAATCCCGGCGTCTTCTTTTTATCTTTATGAACTGCCTGGTAATCCTGGCGCCGGCAGCGGAGGTGCCCGGCGGGCGCAAGAATCCCCATTTACGAGTCTTTTGAGCTCTCGCTTAGAGTCCCAGCAATGTATTACTCCTGGACGTATTTCACCATTTCCATACCCGCTAGGCGACCACTGGCCAGGGAAAGGCCGTTGCAGGTGCCGCCCACATCATAATACGGGCTTGAGTAAAGGCTTCCGTTCTCAGTGCCAGCAATGTAGAGACCCGGAATCACGTCGTAGTTGGATTTCAGTGCACGGGTCAAATGGTCGGTACGGCAGCCACCGAAAGTATTGAATGCGCTCGGGTTATACTCGAACATATAGAAGGGACCATTCTCATCAATGGGCTGGAGCAACTGAGGATTCTTGTAGAACTGGGTATCCTCTCCGGCTTCTACAAAGCCGTTGTAGGTCTTGACTGTCTCTGCAATATCTTCGCATCCAGAGACTTCGGCCATTTCTTCGAGGGTGTCTGCGGTGTAGCACCAGCCCTCCGCAATCGCAGCCTCAAGATTTGCGTCAAAGTCAGCAATCGGGGACGGGAACATGACAGCACCGCTGGTCCAGCACGACGGTGAGCCGATACTCTGGTAGTAAGCCTCATCCTTCATTCTCATGAGCGTCTTCTCATCATAGATGCAGTAATAACGCTTGCAATGCAGGGTTGCCTCGCCGCCGCCGGACATGGGCTCATTCGCCAGCATGTATTCATTCATAAAGCGATTGCCGTGTTCGTCGGTAATGAGGTTGCCGTAGAAGGCCAGCTGCATGAAGGGGTTGGCGTTGAAGACAGAAATGCTGGATGCCTTTGCATTCATGCCATAGATGTCATTCAAACCAAGACCAGTGATGCGCTCGAAGAAGCCGCCGGCTTCCAGCGCAATGTCGATGCCCTTACCGGTATTGTAGGGGAATCCCATATTGACGATGTCGATATCACCGAAGTGCTCAGCCAGCTTATCCTTGTTGGCGATAAAGCCGCCGCAGGCAAGAAGCGTTGCTTTTGCCTTAATATCGTAGACTTTGCCGTCCTTATCAGTCGCACGGATACCAACAACCGTGTCACCGTCCATGAGAGGAGCTTCGGCAGTCATGTTGTACATGAACTCAATACCAAAGTTTTTGCATGTCTCCTCAGCCAGCGCCCATTTGTTTTCGGTCAGCAGCATGTGAACTTCGGAGAAACCCAGGTTGCCGTAACGATCATAGGTAGCAAGGGACATCTCAACGCCCATCTCATCAAGAATCTCAACGTTGCCGGGCAGAAGCTGGACACAGTTCTTAAGAAGGCGGGGATTGACTGTCCAGTGAGCAAAGGTGATCATGCGCTTGTAAAGATCGTCAAGGCTGTAGGTCTGACCGATCTCTTCGGTGTAGGAAGTTTCCACGGCGCAGGTTCCGGATACGACAGCTCCGTTTGTAGCGGAGGCGCTGGGAGAATTGGAAATAACCAATGCTTTGGCTCCGGCTTTGCCGACCTCATAAGCAGCCATCATACCGGCGGCGCCCGCTCCAACGATCAGGATCGGGGTTTCAATAACTTCGTCGGCTTCTACGTCCTTCTTCTCTTCAGCTGATGCTGCGATGCCGCCCATACCAAGAACAGCAACGGAAAGGACACTTGCGGCTGAGCCTTTCAGAAAATCGCGTCTGGAAATGTTCATCTGTTTTCTCCTTTTCCTTTATAATTTGTTTGGTATCGCCCGAGTACGAAACCATTATATCATGGAAAAAAGAAAACAGATTCTCGGCAATCACGATGGACTTATCTGAATTTGCGATTATCCAGATAATTCACAAGTCTCTGCAGCGCCGGGTTTGTGTTGCTGCGCAGATATGCCCACCCCAATTCTATTTGAAAACGCCCATTTTCCAAAGGCCGGCTGACGACATTACGGGGCATGGAGGGCAGCAGCTCCTCCGGTGCAACAGATACGCCGACATTAAAGTCCAGCATGAGGCTGTTGATATTCTGATTTCTGACATAGATGGTTCTGACCGGTGTTATGCCGCTTCCATCAAAGATCGTTTTTGAAGTTGAGACCGACTCGGCGTTTTCCGGATTGGTAGCATAGATATTTGGCCAGCAGGCAAGTTCTTCCAAACTGATATTCTCATGTCTGGCGAGAGGGTGTTCCTCATTCATATAGACCATGAGCTTCGATATTCTTCTCTCCGAAAAGCCGATTTCATTTTCAAGCCCCTGCATGGTAAACACTGCCGTATGCAGAATATCATAGAAACCGCTGCGAAGTTCTTCCAATTGATGCTCTGTGTTCACGTTCGGAAAAAGGATTTTTACAGTCGGATTGTCGTGATAAAAGCGTTTAAGCCCTTGGAGGAACGGCGCCTGGTTTGCTCCTGCAAGCCCAACCTTCAAAGTGCCGCAGATGCCATTCGCTATCTGCATGGCCGTATCTCTGTTCTCTTTCAGTTGGTCCAGAAGCAGAACCGTATCAGAATAATACCGTTCACCTGCAGGTGTAAGCAGAATTCCTTTCTGCGTACGTTCAAACAGACTGAAACCCAGCTCTGATTCCAGCGCCGTAATTTGCTGGGACACCACGGATTGAACAGTGAAGCATTCTTTTGCCGCTTTAGTAAAACTAAGGTTTCGAGCGGCACTCACAAAAATCTCCAGCTGACTGATGCGCATATTGTTCCCTTCTTTTCTCCTTTTTCTTTTTTCGCGGCAAAGCCGGGTTTGTCTGTTTCGATTATAGCATGCCACAACAAATAAACAAGAAAAACCCGGCTGGGACGGAAAAAACCGTTCTGGCCGGGTTGGTTTCTATGACAAGGTGGGCTTATAATTCTCTGGTATCGGGGTCAAACTCGATCTCGGTCGATTTTGGGCATGGTAGTCCATGCAAACAAGGGGTCCCATAAGGACAACCTTTGAAATCACAATCAGGAGGAGTATCTAATTCATGAGAACCTCCAGATACCTGATCCAGCAGGTCGTCATTCAGCTTATCTTTTTCTTTCCTGTCTTTCATATCGGCAACCTCCGAATAAAATTTACTTTAGAACTCAACCGTGTACTCGCATCTGCCGCATTTATAGCCACTTGGGCAGCGATAAAAATAATCCCACGCATAGCCTTCTCTCCACGGATTGCAGCTCGGGCAGTAACCGGCATCTGCACAAGCTTGATCATCCGGACACAAGAGTTCAAAAGCAACCCCGCCGGAGACTTTATCCAGCAGTTCGTCATTCAGCGCAACTTTCTTTTTCTTGTCTTTCATGATCGCAGCCTCCGATCAAAGATTTTTCCTATGATGGTCACAGTGTAGCACAGCTTCTGTCACAAAACAAGCACACAATTCCAACTGTCAGAGAAATCGGCTTTCTTCTCGTCCTCCCTTTCTGTTCTGATTTCCGACCCCTCTTCTGAACGGTACCGCCTGCATGAATTCTCTTTCCCTCCGGGAAAGAATATGCCGTGGTTCACTCTCTTCTGTGATTGTTTTGTGACAGAAGCTGTGATATAGTATGATCAGAATAGGAAAATAAATTGCCAGCGTATATTCTGTTGCAAAGCGTACGAAAGTGTGATAACGTATAAGAGTAGGAATTATACACACCACGTTACATACAAAATAGTATTTATCAGAATAAACTATCCTTTTGTGAGAGGAAGCAGCCAATAGAGTTGCATTGGAAGGAGACGAACATGAATTTCAAAGAGAAAATCAAAATCAAGCGGGGCGAAACGTTTAAAGGCCTTGAAATGGCAGCGCTCCCCGACGAGATGCTTGAGGGTATCGCCGGTGGTGCAGACCAAACGGGCACGTTGAATTGCACCTGCGATGAATGCGGAGCGGTATTGGACGGCGAAGATGGGGTGGAGAATCACTACTTCGTGACGGGTCATTGTTCATACCACTATACCGCCTAACCAAGTGAAAAAGTCACAGTGATTCCAACCGTCAAAAAATAGAAAACAAAAAGCGGCAGACCGGGTTACCTGAATCACAGGCCAACCTGATCTGCCGCTTATTTCAGTTAACGGTCTCGGCAGGGTGAATGTCAGCCACTTTACTGATTGAAGCTCTATTCGTTCATGCCCCAGATGCCGATGCGGTCCTCAGGAGCCACATACATGCCGTCGCCGGGCTGGATGCCGTAGGTCTCCTGGAACTTCGGGAACTGGGCCAGAACCACATTGACGCGCAGATGGTTCAGGGGGTGATGGTTGTTGTTGCGGTAACTGTTCTCCATGCCGACCTCTGTGAATTTGCAGCGCCAGTGCTTCGCGTAGGCCGTGAAGAACGCGTCGTAGTCGAAGTCCTCCGTCTTTTCCGCAATGCGCAGCAGGCAGGCCATACCGCCCAGATCGGCGATGGCTTCCTGCTGTACGACGGCGCCGGAGTAGGGCGCGCCGTCCTTCCATGGGTGCAGGCTGTTGTAATAGGCAACCACCTTTTCGCCGCGGCGCTCGAATTCGGCGCGGTCGGCATCGGTCCACCAGTTCCGCAGCACGCCGTTCTCATCGTACTGGGAACCGCTGAGATCAAAGGCATGGGAGATCTCATGGGCGATGACATTGCCTATGCCGGCCAGCATCTCTTCCCGGGTCATGTCGTCCCGGTAGACATCGCCGTTGAGGATGCCGGCAAAGATATTGATCGAATTGTTCTCAGCCCTGTATGACGCGTTGACCGAAAAGGACTGGTCGCCGACCCAGACCTTCGGATCCGGTTTGCCGTAGCTCTTCATGCGCTCCAGCTCGATTTTGCTGCGCCGCAGCTCTTCATAGGCCTGCAGCAGGCTGCCGCCCTCGGACCGGCTGGTGAAGGTATAGACGGACCAGTCGTCCCGGGACTCCGGATAGACGGCGTTGAGCGCCATGGCATCCAGTTTTTTGATTGCCTCTTCCCGGGTTGCCTCCGTCAGCCAGGTCTCCCCGGCGAGCATCTCGCGGTACTCCGCGATGATCTCGCGCATTGCGCCGAGGATGTTCTCGCGCGTCTTATCCGAGGTGTATTTTTGCACATACATCTCGTCCACGAACTGCGGGAGCCAGGTCTGGACGAGCCCCTTCGCGACGGTCTCGTCATCCTCGCTCTCCTCCGTACCCAGGAACTCCATCGTCAGCTTCTGGTACTCCCTGTAGCAGGCCTCATCCAGGAATTGAAGCTCTTCGCTCGCCTTCCAGTACAGAAGATAGGCGCGCATCAGGGGCACGTTTTCCTCCGTGTACAGTTCGTTGATCTTCTCCAGCCATGCGGGCATAGCCAGATTGATCTCCAGCTCCGGATTGAAAGCGTAGCTGTCCAGTATGGCAAGGATCGGGAAATTGGGGGATGCCGCGGCCAGCTCCTCGCGGGTACAGAGGTTGTACATCCGAAGCACAGCGTCGCCCGCGGCCTGCTCCTCCTCCGTCAGGACGGAGGGTGCGATCATGGCTTCAAATTCATAAGCCTGCCGCACGATCTCCGCGGCCTCCGCCTCGCTGAAGCCCGCGTATTGCAGCGCGTAAGAGGCTTCGTCATCGTGGTATTTCCCCGTCCTTGCGCCTGCCGGGGTCTCGTTCCCGTATTCTTCGCTGCCCCACCGTGACAGCGCTGTCCATCCGAAAGAGACCATCCATTCATCCGGGTGTTCAGGGTGAGCGCCTATGATCGGACCGCCCAGGTCGGGGCCATACCCCTTGGCATCCTCGCCGGTGAGGTAGGCGGTCAGATCCGCAAGCGTCTCGATGTCCTGAATCTTTTTCAGATGCTCCAGGAAGAACGCCTTCCCTTCGGCGCGGTTCTCCCAGTCCAGGATCATCTGATAAAACTCCCGCACCAGATCCGCCTCGCGGCCGGTGAGGCTCTCGTCGGTGAACAGGGTGGCAATCTGCTCGTCCACCAGGTCTTCAAGGTCAAAGACGCCGCCGCCCATGAAGTGGCTGGGTTTCAGGGCCGTGTCACAAAGCCATTCATAGTTGTTGTACAGGAAAAAGTCGTCCTTGAGGTCCGGCTTCGGAAGCTCCGCCGTGACCATGCCGTCCACGATGCTGGTCAGCCAGGGTTCGCCGTATGGCTCCACCGTCTCCGCCGCCGTCGCGGGCAGCCCCGGCGTGAGCAGCAGTACGGCCGCAAGCAGCAGAGAAATGCCTTTTTTCTTCATAATCATCGGCCTCCATTTGCCTCCAGTCATATTCATCTTTGTAATGATAATTGGCAAGATCACGAAAAGCAGGTCCACTTTTATTCTGGTATGGATTTTAGCACAGAAGCTAATCCGAAACAATAAAAAAGTAGCGAGCCGGGTAACTGATGTCTCTCATCAAACTACCGAGCTCGCTTTATATTATGTAAACCATTTTACTGATGAACGATTCCATGGTCAGAAGGACGCCTTATCTATCTATCTTGACCTCTCCCTTAATGATTTGTTATACTCAGCTCCGGGGTCGGGCCATGATTGTCCGATCTCCTGATCCGGTGTGTTCATCACATCCGGTTTCTATATTGACGGGTGTCTTCGGGCATCCGTCTTTTTTAGGATCAGCCTCACCTGATCCTTAGTGTTAATCGTTTACAATACCCATCAGACGCTCCGCATTTCCGTGGTAGAGAAGCTCCCGCTCCGTCTGAGTGAGATCCAGACTCTCATGGAACGCCACCTCTTCCTCCATGCTCTCAAAGGGATAGTCCAGTCCGACCATGATATGGTCGATGCCGAGGATCTCTTTGGCAAGCTCGAAGGACTCCTTCTGCATGTTGCCGCTGGTCGTCACATAAATGTTGTCATGGAAATAATCGCTGATCTTGCGCTCGTTCTTCAGCGATGGATCGAGATCTCTGGTCAGGAACCTGTCCATCCGCTGCATCAGGAAGGGCGCTGCCTCGCCGAGATGTCCCAACACCAGCTTCAGATCCGGAATCTCGTCAAAAACACCGTCGATCATCATCTGGAGCACCGTATCCAGCGTATCCTCTGTAAAGCCAAAGCCAGCCGAGGAGAACGCGAAGCCCCTTTTGTTGATCCGTTCGTCTATGGGGATGATCGGGTGGAGGTACACAAAAACGCCCAGTTCTTCCGCCTTCTGCAGAATCGGGCGGAATTCGGGATCGTCCAGATGCTTTTCGCCATAGCTGCAATGGGTGAACCAGCAGACGAAGCCCAGCTCGTTGACGCACCGCTCCAGCTCCTCGCAGGCAGCCTCCACATTGTTCACGGGCAGGATCGCGGAACCATAGAATCTCCCCGGATACTTCTGCATCGTCTCATAGACCAGATCGTTGCATCGTTTGCAATATTCGATCTCCTCGTCGCCTCCGAAAATCTCAAGGCCGGGAGCAGAGCTCAGCATCGCCATAGACACATGATTCGCGTCCATCTCTGCGATCCGTCCCTCGCCCAGATCGAGGATGGCTTCGGGGAAACCCATCCAAGTATCCGGGGCATATTCGACACCCTTTTCCGGATCGTAGACCGGTATTTCCGTGCGCGTCTCCCAGTAATCCAGTAAATCCTGGGCATAGTAGTGGTGCTCCATGTCGATCAACTTGATATCATCCGTGGATTTCTGGTTGTTCAGCCAGGCATCGGCCCGCTCCTGCACGTTTTCCTGAATATTGGTGTACCAGAGCGTATAGTCCCCGCCGTGATAACTTTCCGGGCCGAAGCCGAGGCTTTCATCCTGAGGTTCAAGCACATCCGTATGCGTTACTACTACGCCGCGTGCTGTATTGAGCTGCGCGTCCGCAGCCTCCGGAATTACCTCATATTCGCCGGTCTCCGCGTTCTGGATGCGTGCGCCCAGGCAGTCTTCCTTCCCTGCGTAAGTCTCATCCCGCATCCAGTTCAGGGGGTTGATGGAGATCGCGCCTTCCAAAACCACAAAGTTGTCCGCGTCCGCATTCCCCTCGCCTTCCGTGTTCCAGGAAACGATCACGCCGGTATCATCCGGACCCTCCGCGAATTTCAGATGGGGGTTTTCCTGCAGGAACTGCTCGGTGATGGAAAAGCCGAGGACGTAGGCCGCCACCATCCGCTCATAGTACTCCGGGTGCTCCCGCATGTATTCCGTCAGGATATAGGTCATCATCTGGGAACCCTGGGAATGAGAGGCAAGGAAATAGGGCCGTCCGTTGTTCAGGTTCTCGAAGTAGTAATCCAGGGCTGCAAACAAATCGGCCTTAGGCGCGCCCTGCAGCAGCTCATCCCGTTTCTCGGCGGAGCCTGCAATATCCGGATTGCCCATGTTGATCTGCCGGTAGTAAGGGGCAAATACATTGGTGGCTTTTTCATAGGCGGTCGCCTGTGTCTCATATGACGAATTTGCCACGCCGCGCATCAGCTCACTGTCGATATCGCAGACCTCCGGCGCACCGTCTGAGGGATCTGTATATGCGGTGGGATACACATAGAAGGTATCTGCTTCCTTTGTGACCTCAGGGATCGCCAGCCAGTTTGTCGGATCTGCATAGTCTGAAGAGATGATTGCAGCAACCGTCTCCTCCTCTTTTTCTGCCGTTTCCTTCTCCGCATGCTGCTCGATCCACAGCTCATAGATATTTTGAATTCCGTCCTCACTGACATACACAAGCGCATTACAGGGCTTGGCGCCAGGATAAACACCCGTTGCTTTGCAGAGAATACAGAAAGTGTCATCCTTTTCGCCGAGAACCGCCAATGGTGTGTAATCAACACCGACAAGCCCTTCCATGGCCTTATCAAAGAGCACCTGGATCTCTTCCGTGATTTCTGTCGGCACAGACACATCCCATTCCTTTTCATTTGTGCTCGCGTCATCTGCATACACAGCCACAGAGCTGGTAATCATCATCAGCAGCACCAAGAAACACGCAATCAGTTTCTTCATACAATCACCCCTTTAAGATTTGATACCGTGGTCGGTTCAATATAGTCTGAGCAGGCACCATTTACAGCGGCGTCCCTTAACATTGGGACTTACTTCATAATCCTCCCATTCGTGATATCCGGTGGGACTCCATTCGCATAAATCATAGTCGTCAAAGCCGCCGCTGACCTTGTCGAGCAGTTCATCGTTCAGCGCAACTTTCTTTTTCTTTTCTTCCATGTCAGAAGTCTCCGATTAAAGGATTTTCCTATGATGGTCACAGTGTAACACAGCTTCTGTCATAAAACAAGCACACAGAAAGCATACAGAAAGCAACTCTTGTGCAAATCTCGCCACGCTTTCCGACTTGCTGTTCTCCGGGGCAGATTCTATCATGTTGTTGCCACGTCAAACTGAAATTACTTTTTTCCTTCTGGATTTCGATCGCTTAAGCAGCAGAATACCAACAGGAGCAGCAACAAGGGATTTGCCAAGGACAGAAATGTCCCGGATATATTGTTCCATGTAACATGGCGATGCGAAAACAGCATCATGAGGGCACGATATAAAGCCTCTTCACCGAGCAGAGACAATTCGAACAGTATGCTGCTTCCTATCACTCTCTGATGCGTCGGCAGATTCTTCAGTTTTTCCCCTGCTAATCCCAGAAGAACGACGGCCACAGCAAAGGAAAACAGATGAAGAAGTGGACCAACCGCGCGCAGATGAAAGAACCACACGATCTCGCATACAAGAACAGGCAGGAAGCACAGCAACCCCGCCCTGATACCAAACGCCAGCGGCACCATAATCAGAATAGCGTTGCCAATTGACCAGACAACCTGAGGAGTCTGATCGTAGTATAGGCTTCCAAAGACCTCGATAAACAGTTTAATCAGGAATAAACAGGTTACAAAATACTTTTTTCTCACGCCATCACCCGTAGATAATCATAACGCTTGTGAGATCATAATACTACACCTTTTGTCACAAAACAAGCGCACAGCTAAAAAAGGTCGGGTTGCACTTGCATTTTGTCCTGCCTTTGTCCCGCTGTCTGTCCTGCTGCAGAAAGCCCCTGTTCTCTGTGTTCTTTCCTCTTTACGGGACATCGGGACAAAAGGACAGGGAAAAAAGAATATTTCCTGCAATCGGCCTGCTTTGTCTGCAGCTCCGGATGAATGATAGGAAAAGCTCTGTCCTGCCTGTCCTCTTGTCCCGTCATGATTCCGACCTTTTATCGGCAAGAAATGTGAATTTTGTCTCGCTTAATCTTTACTTTTTGCCGATAAGGACGTATTTTGTATATAACCATAAAACGGATCCATTCCATGAAATCAACCCTGTTATAACTCAGGGGAATTGAAACGCGGAAGGAGTACGCATGAATACTTCCTCTCTGAAAAAGCTGCTGGTCCCGGCGGCGCTGGGAGCCGGGACCTGTGCGCTGACGGCGCTTGGCGTTTTCCGCACCGTCTTCTATTCTCCGCTGGGCCGGCAGAACGATGATTATCAGATCCTTGCCCGGTTTCGCAGCCGGGAGGAGCATGACAGAAGCATCGCCCTGATCGACCGGCTGCGCGCCCGGCCGTATGAGTCGGTCGGCATCCTGTCGCACGACGGGCTGCATCTCCGCGGCCGCTATTATCATCTGGCAGACTGTGCCCCTCTCGCGATTCTGTGCCACGGTTTCCGCGGCACGCCGGTGCGCGATTTCTGCGGCGGGGCGGACATCTGCTTTCAGGAGGGCTTCAATGTCCTGATGATCGAAGAGCGCGCTCACTGCTCCAGCGAAGGGCATGTCATCAGTTACGGCATCAATGAGCGTCTGGATGTTCTGGCCTGGACCCGATATGCCGTCGAACGCTTCGGAGACGGTGTAAGGATTCTTTTATGCGGCATTTCCATGGGGGCCGCGACGGTCCTGATGGCTTCCGCGCTGGAGCTTCCCCCGCAGGTGCGGGGCATTCTTGCCGACTGTCCGTATACTTCTCCGGATGAGATCATCGCCGAGGTGGGCCGCGCGAAGGGAATTCCGATGAAGCTTGCGCTTCCTCTTGCGGAACTCGACGCCCGCGTTCTGGGCGGCTTCTCCCTGCGCTCCGCAAGCGCGCTCTCCGCGGTCGCGCAGGCCAGGGTTCCCATTCTTCTGATTCACGGCGAGGCCGACGACTTCGTTCCCTGTGAGATGAGCCGCCGGATTGCCGCCGCCAACCCCGACCGGATCAAACTGCATACCTTCCCGGAAGCCGGCCACGGCCTCAGCTACCTGGTCGACACCGAACGCTATACCTCTCTCGTCCGGGATTTCTGCAAAAAAATTTTTGAATAACAAGCGCCCGTTCATGCCATCCTGCATCTGCGCGGCAGGGAGGCTTTCTCCTCGCTCCAAACCCCCTGCGCCGCGCTATGCTGTAATGGGAAAGTGTATATGTTGAGTTGGAGCCTCGGTGCGTAACAAAGGTTGGCTCGTGAAGCCTATCATCCGTAGGGAGCGATCCCCAAATCGCTCCGCAAGCCCCGCGCCCGCAGGCGCAATCCCTATCACAAAGCCCCGGAACAGGCTGGAAATCATGCAGAAACCACCGCCACTTCAAGCGTGAACGGTGGTTTTTCTCTGCGATCTGCTTCTGCAGTTTTATGATTTCCAGTGCTTCAGCTGGGACAGATATCCGTCATACAGCATTCTGCGCTCTTCCTCCGGGCGTTCTCCGGATTCGGCATATGCGAAATCAGAAAATCGATCAGCCCCTCCTTGGACTCGTAGGCAAAGCTGCCGTCCTTGTAGCACCACATGCAGTAATCTTCATTGAAACTGCCGTCCGGTTCCCGGCTCAGCATGCTGTCTTCGCTCAGCGGCATGCCGCAGCACTGACAGACAAGCTGTCTCGGAGATCCGAGAAGCGTATTGATTGAGACATTGAATTCCCTCGACAGCAGTTTCAGCGTATCGGTATTGGGCTGCGTCTCGCCGGTTTCCCAGCGGCTGACCGCCTGTCGGGTGACCATGACCCGCTCGGCCATCTGATCCTGCGTCAGATGATTCTTTTCCCTGAGATTCTTCAGCACATCGCGAATTTCCATGAGCTTTCCTCCTGATGATTGATCTGAGGACAATATAGCACTTTTCTCTGAAATTGGAAAGCAACCTGCCGTTGCTCCGGAAATCCGATCTTTAAGGAAAGCAGGTTTCTGCTCCTCTGAAGCGGTAGTTCTGATTTCGATACCGCTAACTGATCCCGAACCTTCTGCAACGAAAAGCCCCTGCTGACGCAATGGGTTTTCTCTCCTTTCCCGAGGGAGTCTCTCTCCTCGTATGGAGCATAACGACGCGCGGGAAGCCTGCGACGATCCCAGCTTGTCTGCGGCGATCCCGTAGGGAGCGATCCCCAGATCGCTCCGCATCCCTCTCGTTTACAAGCGCCCGACTCCAACTTCCCGCATTTACGCGGAAAATTATCTGGTCCCTCGCACGGACCTTCCCCCGCCGCGTTTTATGAGGGGTGGGTCTGTAAGCCGACAGATACCTTCAGCGTAGTTGCCAAATTCCACACCCATAATTCATTCGCGGCAGCAGTGTTTGGTCATGGGCAGCCGCTTCTCTTGCCGCGAAACAGGGAAAGCCGATTGGGAGCAGTTCCCGCGCCCGCAGGCGCCCTTCCCCTTCATGGGGAAGGTGGCAACCAGTTCGCAAACTGGTTGACGGATGAGGTGTTCCCCGTCGCAGCGGAGGATGTCTCCTCGCCCGCAGGTCCGCTCCCGGTAACCACACTGTAGAATACTCAAAACAATAAAACGCGGCGTGCAAAGGTAAATGCGAGGAGGAAGCTCAAAATCCGCGTAATTGCACAAAGCCGAAGTCGGGCGATAAAAAAAGCATTCGTAGAGCGCCCGTTCGCAGTTTCCTGCAATTGCGCGGCAGAGAAGGCTTTCCCTCGCTCTCAACTCCTGCGCCGCGCTATGCTGTAATGGGAAAGTGTATATGTTGAGTTGGAGCCTCGGTGCGTAACAAAGGTTGGCTCGTGAAGCCTATCATCCGTAGGGAGCGATCCCCAGATCGCTCCGCACTCCCCGCGCCCGCAGGCGCAATCCCGATCACAAAGCCCCGGAACGGGCTGGAAATCATGCAGAAACCACCGTCACTTCAAGCGTGAACGGTGGTTTTTCCCTGCGATCTGCTTCTGCAGCTTTTATGATTTCCGGTGCTTCAGCCTCTCCTTCTTCTGTCTCCCCGGGTCATGTAGTATTTCTTCTTGTCTTCATACATTGCGGCATCCGCACGCCGGAACGCATCGCTGTAAGACGTGTCGCTCCCCGGGATGAAAGCGGAATAGCCCTTGGCGGACGCGACGCCCTCCGTTTTTGCAAGCGCTTTTTCGACCTCCGCCGCCGCGGCCGGAAGGTCCCTGTCCGGCCCTTTGAGGATGACGATGAACTCGTCCCCGCCGATGCGGTACAGCTCCTCGCCGGCGAAGACCTTCTTCAGGACCGAGCCCAGCAGGAAAATCGCCCGGTCGCCCTGTTCGTGCCCGTATCGGTCATTGATTTCCTTCAGGCCGTTCACGTCGAAGATGCCCACGGCAAATTCGGCCGCCCCGCTTCGGATCTCCTTCTCCAGCTCCTTGACGCGGTTTTCATAGGCCATCCGGTTGCCGAGTCCGGTCAGACCGTCGATATAGGCCTGCGAACGCACGATGCTGATCTGCTCGATGAGCTGGTTTTCGAGAGACTGAATCCGGTTGCCGAGTTCCGTGATTTCGTCCCTGGATTCCGCCGGCTGCACATCCTTCCGCTGGCTCACGTCCGTCCCCGGAGACAGCTCCCGGACAAGGGTTTCGATGCCGTCGGAGACCACGTTCATCTCCCCGAGGATCTCACGGATCTGTTTTCTGTACCTTGCAAGGATCAGGAAGATCATGACCGCCGCGAAAAGCAGCGAGAAGCCGCTGATCAGGAGCGTGGTGCGCACCTGGTGAGAAATCTGCTGCTCATACCATTCCGCGCTGAAATCGACCGCTACAATGCCCGCAACCCGTTGATTTGAATCGAAAACCGGCGAGTAGGCGCTGTAAAACCGGCCCCAGCGGTCCCGGTAGGGTTCCTTGTCCACGGCGGGCGTGCCGAGGCTGGCCCGCTGCAGCGCGTCGGTGTATACGATGGCTTCTCCGAACTCGCCGGGATCCTCTGCGGGATCGACCGTAAACACAAAGTGTCCGCCGCCCAGATCGCGGATGCAGTAGATATATTTCAGATCGATGTTGTCCTGGAAATATGCCAGGGTTTTGAGAATGCTCTGATAGGCGGGCGTGTCCGCGTCCTCCGCCTCGATGACCGCGAGCGCATCCCCGTCCAGCATGGCCGCTGCCGTGTTCGAGATATCCAGCATCCGATATTCGATCGCCGTGCGCAGGGCTGTGCCGGTCTGTTTTGTCAGAACATAGCCGAGCGATGCCGTGACGGCAAGGAGGAACACGCAGATCACGATCAGATATTTGGTTGTACGGCTCAAGCTCCTGGTCATCGCCTGTACACCGGCCTTTCCCGGAATCCTCCGACTCCGTACTTTTCAATATAGCATACTTCCCGCCGGTTTTCCACAACAGATTGTATTTCTATTCATCTTTGTGCCCAATATGAAGAAAAAGGAATATTCCCCAGCGCGGCTGCTTCTGCCCTTCCGGATTTCGTGCATTTCGCCAGTTGACAAAGTTTTTCCCCGCCTATATAATTTCCCCAAGCTTTAAGACGGTCCCGTGAGATCGGCAAGCGGAGGTTGGAACATGTTTCTGTTTGACAAGGTCAAAAGAATTCCTTGCAGCGACGGTCTGTCCGCCGCCGTGGCAGACGAAGCCGCCTTTTCCCGTTTCAACAAAATGGAATACGTTCTCTTTCCCGGTTTCTGCGATGTGCATGTGCATTTTCGCGAGCCGGGTTTTTCTTATAAGGAGACCATCCGCAGCGGCTCTCTCGCCGCGGCGCACGGGGGTTATACGGCAGTCTGCACAATGCCGAACCTGAACCCGGTTCCGGACGCTCCGGAAACGCTCCGCCCCCAGCTGGAGCTCATCGCCCGGGACGCCGTCACGGCGGTTTATCCCTACGGTGCCATCAGCGTGGACGAAAAGGGAGAAAAACTCGCCGACCTGGAGGGTCTGGCGCCGCTGGTCTGCGCCTTCTCGGACGACGGGCACGGCGTGCAGGACGAGGGGCTCATGCGGGAAGCCATGCAGCGCTGCCGGGCGCTCGGCAAGCTGATCGCCGCGCACTGCGAGGATAACCGTCTCCTGCACGGCGGCTATGTTCACGACGGCGCCTACGCCCGTGCGCACGGTCACCGCGGCATCTGCAGCGAGAGCGAGTGGCGCCAGATCGAGCGCGACCTGAAGCTCGCCGACGAAACCGGCTGCGCCTACCACGTCTGCCACATCTCGACGGAGGAGAGCGTGCGCATCATCCGGGACGCGAAAAAGAGCGGCGTGGATGTCAGCTGCGAGACGGCGCCGCATTACCTGCTGCTGGACGAGAACGATCTGCAGGAGGACGGGCGCTTCAAGATGAACCCGCCCCTGCGCTCCCGGGAGGACCGGGAGGCCCTGCTCGAAGGTCTGACGGACGGGACGATTGACATGATCGCGACCGACCACGCCCCGCACAGCGCTGAGGAAAAGGCGCGCGGCCTGGAGAAGAGCGCCTTCGGCATCGTCGGGCTCGAGACGGCCTTTCCCCTGCTCTATACAGGCTTGGTCCGGTGGGGCGTTCTGCGTCTCGATGCGCTGCTCGCCCTGATGACCGCGCAGCCGAGAGCCCGCTTCGGCCTGCCCGCGGCGGAGGGCTTCAGCATCTGGGATCTCGACGCGGAGGACAGCGCCGACCCCGCACGCTTTCTCTCGAAGGGAAAGGCCACGCCCTTCGCCGGCCGGAAGGTCCTCTCCCGCTGTCTCCTCACGGTTTATAAAGGAACTGTGATCTATGTGTCACGGGGACAGGTACCTTGACTCATTTTCCTCGCCCGATTTCGGCTTCCTGCAATTACGCGGCAGGGAAAGTAGGGTGCTCGCTCTCAACTCCTGCGCCGCGTTTTATGGGTGTGAGTCCAAAGCTTGGCAAGTATCCTCACCGCAGTTGCAAAAAATCCACACTCACAATCCATTCGCGGCAGCAACCGGCAGGTCAGGGGCATCCGCTTCCCTGGCCGCGAAACAGTACAAGCTCCCGGGGAGCGCCCGAACCCGGCTTCTGCCACAGAAGCAGAAATCAATCCATAAAATATCTGCATATGTTTCACAATACTCATCACGGAGGATGATTGAAATGGCAAAAAGTACGGACATCAAGAAGGTTCTCATCATCGGTTCGGGGCCCATCGTCATCGGCCAGGCCGCCGAGTTTGACTACGCCGGCACCCAGGCCTGTCTCGCCCTGAAGGAAGAGGGCTATGAGG
>JAFYHU010000061.1 GCA_017538965.1 Oscillospiraceae bacterium | reverse complement strand
TCATGCTCTGCCCGGCGATCACCGCGTCCACGAGATTACCCTGCACCGCGGGGATCAGGCCTTCCCATTCCGACTGAACAATTTCCAGTTCCCATCCGTTGGCCTCACAGATGGCCTTGGCCATCATGACGTCATAGCCGTTGGCATACTCGCCGTTGGAATCCTTGATGGGAACGGCGCCGTTCGAATCGTCGCCCTGAGTCCAGTTGTACGGGGCATAGGCACATTCCATCGCGATGGTAAGAACGCCGTCTTCCACACCGCTCGGCACAGCGGCTTCTTCCGCGGCGGGGGCTTCTGCAGCCGGTGCGGTTGCTGCGGGGGTTTCTGCAGCAGGTGCCGCAGCCGGTGCGGCACTCTCTCCGCAGGCGGCAAGGGCCAGGATCATCAGCATGGCCAGGGTGATTGCAAGTGCTCTTCTCATTTTGTCTTCCTTTCCGCGTTTTCACGCTCCGGCATTTTTTCCCGGCCGGCCGGGGTAATTAAAAATGAACCGCTTTGCAAGCGGTCCATGGAAACTCGGTTTCGGCTGATGCCGGTCCGGTAAACATCGATAGCGCTCCACAAAGTTTTGTGACAGCCTGTATGATGTTTTCATACAGTCCAGAAACTTACGGGCAGGCACCCGTCCGATTCTTCGGCGGCGGTCCCTTTCCCGTCCGGCAGCTGCCTGGCTTTACCGAACGCTACTGATGAACACCGCACCTCTATCTCAAGCGATTCAATTTGTGGACATCCTATCATTCCTTTTCGTTACTGTCAACCGGAAACGCCTCTCGAGAGAATTTTTTGGAAGTTCCGGCAGGATTCATAAAACAGAAGTTCGTTTTTTGGTGATTCTGCTCAATTTTGATGAGCTTTTTCTCCTGTTTGAGCGAATTCGTGATTGACGTTTTGGGGGAAAAAGAGTAACATAACATAAGAGGGTTTTGTCCCGTCCGTCAATCTATCAGAAATGAGGTGTTCTTTTGGACCGTTTTCTTTATGACAGTTTTCTCGACATTCTTCGAGAAGAGCTTGTCCCTGCCATGGGCTGTACCGAGCCGATCGCGGTTGCCTACGCGGCCGCTCTCGCGCGCGACACGCTGGGGCGGATGCCGGAATCGACCGAGCTGATCGTCAGCGGCAACATCATCAAGAACGTCAAGAGCGTCGTGGTGCCCAACACGGGCGGCCGAAAAGGCCTTCGTACGGCGGTCGCGGCCGGGCTCTGCTTCGGCAAGGCGGAGAAGGAACTCGAGGTCATCGCTGATGCCACCGAGCAGGATCTCAACGATCTCGACGCTTATCTTCAGACGGCGGATATCACGATGAAGGAGGCGGACTCCGACCAGCCGTTTGATCTCGCCGTTCTGCTCCGCGCCGGAGATGACAGCGCCTATGTGCACATCGTTAGCCATCATACCAATGTAGTATGCATCAGGAAGAATGACACGGTCATTCTCGAGAAGCCATTCACCAACGATACGATTCAGGCTCCCGAAAACCGCAGCCTGCTGACGGTCGAGCGCATTGTCGAGTTTGCCGACACGGTCGACATCGAAGATGTCCGGCCCATTCTGCAGCGCCAGATCGATTATAACCTCGCCATCGCACAGGAGGGTCTGAAAGGCGAATACGGCGCCCAGATCGGCAGAATTCTTCTCATGAGCTACGGCAACAGCGTTCATAACCGGGCAAAGGCTTGGGCGGCCGCCGGTTCGGACGCCCGCATGGACGGCTGCGAGCTGCCGGTCGTCATCAACTCGGGCAGCGGCAACCAGGGAATCACCACTTCAATCCCGGTCATTGTCTACGCGAAGGAATGTGCGGTTTCCGAGGATCTGCTGTTCCGCGCGCTGGTCATTTCCAACCTGGTAACCATCCATCTGAAGACAGGTATCGGCAGCCTCTCCGCCTACTGCGGCGCCACCTCGGCCGGGGCCGGGGCAGGAGCCGGCATCTGTTATCTGTACGGAGGCAAGTATGAGCAGATCGCCCATACCGTTGTCAACGCACTGGCCATTAATTCCGGTATGATCTGCGACGGTGCCAAGGCCAGCTGTGCAGCCAAGATCGCGTCGGCGGTGGAGGCCGGGCTGCTCGGGATGCGCATGTACATGCATGACAGCCAGTTCTTCGGCGGAGACGGAATCGTGGTCACCGGCGTGGAAAACACCATCAAGGCCGTCAGCAGCATCGCCCGCGACGGCATGCGCGGCACGGACAAGGAAGTCATCCGGCTGATGATGTCAACAACCTGAGCTGTTGATATGCCGTCAGGCCTCGGACCGCAGATGCGGTTCGAGGCCTGATTGTTATTCTGTGAGCATTTGATATAGCTCGTCCATGGTTTCGGCGATGGGGATGCCGGCTGCTTCCAGCTCGCCTTCGGCAGCGTAGCCCCAGCGAACGCCGATGCAGGGGATGCCTGCCTGCCGGGCACCGGCAGCGTCGTATTTGGTATCGCCGACCAGCACCGTCGTTTCGGGCGCGGCCGAGCAGGCCTGCATGGCCCGGAAGACCACTTCCCATTTGGCGTTGTTGTTCAGCCCCGGGTCGCTGCCGGCGACCGCATCAAAGCATCCGCGCAGTCCGTCCCGCTCGAGAAGCAGTTCCGCCATGCTCTGCGGTTTTGATGTCGCGATGCCGACCTTCTTTCCGGCGGCGTGCAGTTTTTCGGTCAGCTCCCGGATTCCCGGAAACGGCGCGCTTTCATAGACGCCGACGGGGCTATAGCGCTCCCGGAAATCCACAACCAGCTGCTCCGCCTCCTTCTGCGTCACGCCGTATACCTCGACAAATTTGTCGATCAGCGGCGGACCGGCAAAGCATCTCAGCTCTGAAAGTTCGGCATCTGTGCCGTGTTTCTGCAGGGCATAGCGGATGCTTTTCGTAATGCCTTCCACGGTATCGAAAACGGTGCCGTCAAAATCAAACAGGATGGTCTGAAACATGTTTTTCCTCAGACCGTCAGATCGGCCGTGGATGCCCGCGTGAGAGTGATCAGCTGTTCCGGCTTTACTTCCACCTGACTGCCGATTTTGCCGGCGCTGACCGTCACCGTGTCCAGACTGAGGACGGCGGCATCAAACACGGTCGGATAGAGCTTTTTCATCCCGACGGGCGAGCAGCCTCCGCGCACATAGCCGGTAAGCGCGGTGATATCCCGCACGGGAATCATCGCGACCGATTTCTCGCGCACGGCCTTCGCCGCCTTCTTCAGGTCCAGCTCCTTCGCCGCGGGGATTACAAAAACATAAACGCCTCCGCCCGCGCCTTTGGCGACCAGCGTCTTATAGACTTCTTCCGGGTTCTTGCCGATGAGCGCTGCTGCGGTCACGCCGTCCACCGCCTCATCCCCGTGGGGATAAGAGTGCGCAGTATAGGCGATCTTCTTCTGCTCCAGCGTACGCATCACGTTTGTTTTCTGTTCAGCCATGCTGTTTCCCCCTTCGATTTGAAAAACCCCGGCCAAACGGCCGGGGTTTTTTCGGTTTCAGACGAGTTCGATCACTGCCAGCTCGGCAGCATCACCGCGGCGGAAGCCGGTGCGGGTGATGCGGGTGTAGCCGCCGTTGCGGTCGGCATACTTCGGAGCTATCTCGTCAAAGACCTTCTTGGCAACGTTCTCCCTTGTGATGAACGAGAGAGCCTGGCGATAGGAAGCGAGATCCTTCGCCTTGCCAAGGGTAATCATTTTCTCGGCCATGGGTGCGATCTCCTTGGCGCGGGTAACGGTGGTCTCCATCCTGCCGGTGTCGAGCAGATCGGTCACCTGCTGACGGAGCATCGCCATGCGCTGGTCGGTCGGCCGTCCGAGTTTTCTTGTTCCGGGCATAGTCTATTTCCTCCTGTATCAGTTGTCGCTGTCATCGGCCAGGTGCAGACCCATCTGATTGAGCTTGTGCTCAACCTCTTCCAGGGACTTGCGGCCGAGGTTACGAACCTTGATCATTTCCTCCTGGGTCTTGCTGACAAGATCCTCAACGGTGTTGATGTTTGCGCGTTTCAGGCAATTGAAGCTGCGCACGGAAAGATCCAGTTCCTCGATGGTAATGGACATCAGGTCGTTGGTCTGCTGTTCCTCTTTTTCCACAACGACGCTGCTCTCGGTCAGATTCTCAGAGAGATCCGTGAAGAGAGTGAAGTGGTCGACGAGGATTTTTGCTCCCAGCGAAACGGCATCGCGCGAGGACATGGTGTTGTCGGTCCAGACCTCGATTGTCAGTTTGTCAAAGTCGGTCTGATTGCCGACACGGGTGTTCTCGACGCTGTAGTTGACTTTCAGCACCGGGGTGTAGATCGAGTCAACCGGGATCGTGCCGATGGGCATCGCAGGGTTCTTGTTCCGGTCCGCCGAGACATAGCCGCGGCCATGATCCAGAACCAGTTCCATGCTCAGCGCACCGTCCGGTCCGAGATGGGCGATCACGTGATCCGGATTGAGAATTTCCACTTCGGCATCGGCCTTGATGTCGCCGGCCGTCACCGTGCCTTCTCCCGAAGCTTCGAGATAGACGGTCTTGGGTCCATTGGAATGGAGCCTGGCGAGGATCCCTTTGACATTCAGGACGATCTCCGTCACATCTTCCACCACACCGGGAATCGTGGAAAACTCATGCTGAACACCGGCGATCTTCACGCTGGTGAACGCCGTGCCGGGAAGAGAAGAAAGCAGAACTCTGCGGAGAGAGTTTCCGAGCGTTGTACCATAGCCGCGCTCCAGCGGTTCTACCACATACTTGCCGTATGCGGGATCAGCGGGGGTCTCGATGCATTCAATACGCGGCTTCTTTATTTCAATCATATGTTTAGTTGACCCTCCTTATTATTCTGTTGCCCTCTGCGGGCATCGCGGTGATTGTTGCTTCGGATGAGGGTTTATGAATTACTTGGAGTACAGCTCGATGATGAGATGCTCTTCGACCGGGAATTCAATGTCCTCTCTCGTCGGGGCAGCGACGACCTTGCCGATCATGTTCGCTGCGTCAAAGGAAAGCCATTTCGGAACCACGACGGTCGAGTTGGCTTCGATGTTCTCCTTGAAGCGCTCGATCTTGCGGCTGGATTCCTTCAGCTCAATAACCATGCCGGGCTTGACCTGATAGCTGGGGATATTGACCTTTTTGCCGTTCACGGTAAAGTGACCGTGGTTGACAAGCTGACGGGCTTCACGACGGGTCGTCGCAAACCCAAGGCGGAAAACCACATTGTCCAGACGGCTCTCAAGCTGAATCAGCAGGTTGTCGCCGGCTTTGCCGGGCATGCGGACGGCCTTCTCGTAGTAACCGAGGAACTGTTTCTCCAGAACGCCGTAGATGAACTTCACCTTCTGCTTCTCCTGAAGCTGGGTGGCGTACTCGGACTTTTTCCGTCTCTGCTGCGTATTGCTGTTGCGGGTGGTTTCCTTCTTATTATAGCCCATTACTGCGGGGCTGATACCGAGGGCCTTGCAGCGCTTGGCGATCGGCTGCGTATTCTTAGCCATTCGTATTCCCTCCTTCAATCAGACACGGCGACGTTTCGGAGGACGGCATCCGTTGTGGGGGATGGGCGTAACGTCCTTGATCATCGTCACTTCAAGTCCCGCCGTCTGCAGAGCGCGGATAGCGGCTTCACGACCGGAGCCGGGGCCCTTGACAAAGACCTCGACGGTCTTCAGGCCATGCTCCATCGCAGCGCGTGCTGCGGTTTCAGCCGCAGTCTGGGCGGCGAAGGGGGTGGATTTCTTGCTGCCGCGGAAACCGAGGCCGCCGGCGGAAGCCCAGGAAATGGCGTTGCCGGCCGTATCGGTCACCGTGACCATGGTGTTATTGAAAGAAGAGCTGATATGAACCTGGCCCTTTTCAATGTTCTTGCGCTCTCTGCGGCGTGTGCGGACTTTTTTCTTGTTGGTGTTAGCAGCCATGTGTCATATCCCTCCTTTACTTCTTCTTATTCGCAATCGTGCGTTTCGGTCCCTTGCGGGTACGGGCGTTGGTCTTGCTCCTCTGACCGCGGACGGGAAGACCCCTGCGGTG
The DNA here is from genome assembly GCA_017538965.1 of Oscillospiraceae bacterium. Lineage (GTDB taxonomy): Bacteria > Bacillota > Clostridia > Oscillospirales > Oscillospiraceae > Limivicinus. Next base: position 53,140 of record JAFYHU010000061.1, on the reverse strand, counting down.
ACGAAGGCCGCGATAGCAGCCGATCTCGGTGAGGCGCTTGACATCGAGAGCAGTCTGACGGCGCAGATCGCCTTCCACGATATAACCGTGGTCGATGCACTCACGCAGCTTGGACTCCTCTTCGTCCGTCAGGTCTTTTACGCGGGTATCAGGATTGATGCCGGTTTTCTCCAGGATTTTCTTTGCGCTGGTTCTGCCGATCCCGTAGACATAAGTGAGACCGATTTCGATTCTCTTGTCTTTCGGCAGGTCAACGCCGGCTATACGTGCCATAGTACTTTGTTCCTTTCGTTTTGGATTTTTCTTCCGTTGGGATTTCACTTCGGCGGCTTATTCCTGCCGGAAGGGAGCCGCGGAAGCGGATAAAATGGTTTTAGCCCTGTCTCTGCTTATGCTTGGGATTCTCGCAGATGACCATGACTTTGCCCTTGCGCTTGATGATCTTGCACTTCTCGCACATGGGTTTGACAGAAGGTCTGACTTTCATTGATATACCTCCAAACTGATAACTGCAGCCTTTACTTGCTTCTCCAGGTGATGCGGCCGCGGGTCAGGTCATAGGGAGACATCTGAACCGTTACCTTGTCGCCGGGGAGAATGCGGATAAAGTTCATCCGGAGTTTTCCGGAGATGTGCGCAAGAATAATATGCCCGTTTCCGATATCCACCTGGAACATGGTGTTGGGCAGGGATTCGACAACTGTGCCTTCGAGTTCAATTACATCGTCTTTAGCCAAAGCAGAAACCTCCAATGTTCGCTCTCAGATGTCATCCGCCATTGTCAGGATCTCCGGCTCGCCGTCCGTCACACAGACCGTGTTTTCGTAATGCGCTGCAAGAGAGCCGTCGACGGTGACCACCGTCCAATCGTTATCCAGGACCCGTATGTGCCAGTCACCGGCCGTGATCATCGGCTCAATGGCAAGGCACATGCCTTTTACCAGGCGGGGATTCGGACGCCGCTCCCGACGCTCGGGAACGTAGTTCGGGATTTCCGGCGCTTCATGCAGGTGCCGGCCGACGCCGTGGCCGACGTAATCCCGTACCACGCCGAAACCCCGGCTTTCGCAGTATTCCTGCACGGCAGCGCCGATATCCGAGATGCGGTTGCCTTCTCTTACCACCTTCAGGGCTTCAAAGAAGCTCTGTCGGGTCACTTCCATCAGGCGTTTTGCCTCGTCCGACACTTCGCCGACAGGATAGGTTCCCGCACAGTCGCCGGTGAAGCCGCCACAGAACGCTCCGACATCCACCGAAACGATGTCGCCCGTGTGTATCCTGCGCGCCCCCGGTATCCCGTGAATCACTTCCTCGTTGACGGAAATACAGAGGTTTCCGGGAAAGCCGCCGTATTTATAAAACGTCGGCTTCGCCCCGCTTTTCAGGATAAAGGCCCGCACCTCGCGGTCGATTTCCTTCGTCGTAACGCCATCCCGGACTGCCTGGCGCGCGATGCTGCGCGCGCCGGCAGTGATGCGGCCGGCCACGCGCATTGCTTCGATTTCCGCGTCAGACTTGATGTAGATGGTCTCTGACATCTCAGATCTTCAGAGCCGCGCGAATGGCAGCCGTCGTATCTTCGATCGTCGGGCGATTGTCTACGGTGACCAGCTTCCCGCGGGCCTGATAGAAGGCCTTCAGGGGCTCGGTCTCTTTGTGATAGGTTTCCAGACGGGCTCGCACGGTTTCAGGTGCGTCATCCTTGCGGATGGTCAGCTCGCCGCCGCAGCGGTCGCAGATGCCCTCCACCTTCGGAGGATTGTTGACCACGTGGAAGGTGTTGCTGCAGTTTTTGCAGGTTCTGCGGCCGGACATGCGCTTGACGATAACCTCGTCCTCTACTTCGATGGAAAGCGCAACATCAACGCTGATGCCGAGCTTTTCCATGGCTTCTGCCTGGGGAATCGTCCGGGGGACGCCGTCCAGGATATAGCCGTTTGCGCAGTCGGGCTCCGCAAGACGCTCCTGTACGATGCCGATAATGACATCATCCGGAACCAGTTTGCCGGATTCGACATAGGCCTTTGCCTGCAGCCCCACCGGCGTGCCGTTCTTCATGGCAGCACGCAGAATGTTGCCGGTCGAGATGGTCGGGATTTCCAGAAGATTGCTGAGGATTTCTGCCTGCGTACCTTTGCCGGCACCCGGCGCACCGAGAAGAATCAGTTTCATATTTATCTCCTCCTCAGGACAGGAAGCCCTTGTAGTTGCGCATCATCATCTGCGCCTCGAGAGCACGCACCGTCTCCAGCGCGACACCGACGGCGATGATGATCGAAGTTCCGCCAAGGCTCAGTCCGGTCAAGGATTCTGCATTCGAGAAATGAGAGACCAGGATCGGAACGCAGGCAACGATGCCCAGGTAGATTGCACCGAACAGCGTGATCTTGTTCAGAACCTTCTGAATAAACTCGCTGGTGGGCTTGCCGGGGCGGAAGCCCGGAATGTATCCGCCGTTCTTCTTCAGGTTGTTCGCCACTTCAATCGGGTTGAACTGAATCGTTGAATAGAAGTAGGCAAAAAAGATGATCAGCAGGAAATAGATCATGGCATAGGTGATGGACGTAGAGTCAAACAGCTTCATAAACCAGCCGTCGCTCTTGCTGCCGGCCATGGCGGCAATGGTAGCGGGGAGCATCGCAATGGACTGGGCAAAGATGATCGGCATAACGCCGGACATATTCACCTTCATCGGCAGATACGTGCTCTGGCCGCCGTACATCTTCCGGCCGACGACACGCTTGGCGTACTGGACGGGAAGACGGCGCTCGGCATCGTTGACAAACACGATCAGGATGATCAGCAGCAGCGCGCCGAGGAAGACCAGCACCGCCGCCCACCATTTCAGCGAACCGTTGATCACGTTCGAGATGGAGGTGACAATGCTGCGCGGCAGGCGGGATACGATGCTCGAAAACAGAATGATCGAGATGCCGTTGCCGACACCGAATTCCGTGATCTGCTCGCCGAGCCACATGATGAGGGCCGAGCCGGAGGTAAAAGTGAGGATGATGACGACTGCCGCCCAGACGCTGTCCTTTGCTTCCTCAGCGAGAAGACCGTTGTTCTTCATCAGCATGTAGTAGGCAAAGCCCATCAGAAGGCCGATGCCGACGGTGGCGTAGCGGGTAATGGAGGCAATTTTCTTGCGTCCTTCTTCTCCCTCCTCCTTAGCCATCCGTTCCAGAGCGGGAATGGCAATGGTAAGGAGCTGGATAATGATGCTGGCGTTGATGTAGGGCTGGATGCTCAGGGCGAAGATGGTCGCCGTTGAGAAAGCGCCGCCCGACATCACGTTATAGAGGCCCAGAACCGTATTCTGGAGCTGCGTAAAATAATACTGCAGTGCTGTGGTGTTGACATACGGCACCGGCACGGCATTGCCGAGACGGTACAGCAGGACGATCAGCAGCGTAAAGAGAATCTTTTTGCGGAGCTCTTCGATTTTCCAGGCGTTGCGCAGTGTCTGAAGCACTTAGACCACCTCTGCCTTTCCGCCGGCCGCTTCGATTTTCTCTTTCGCGGTTGCGGAGAAAGCAGCAGCCTTTACAGTCAGTTTCCTGGTGACTTCGCCTTCACCGAGGAACTTCACGCCGTAGGTGCACTTGGAAAGGATACCCTTCGTCAGCAGCGCTGCGGCATCGACAACTTCACCGTCTTCAAATCTGTCAAGCACGGAAACGTTGACCGATTCCAGAGGCTTTGCAAAGATGTTGTTGAATCCGCGCTTCGGGATGCGGCGCGCCAGAGGCATCTGGCCGCCTTCAAATCCGATGCGGACACCGCCGCCGCTGCGGGCCTTCTGACCCTTGTGGCCGCGGCCGGCCGTCTTGCCGTTGCCGGTTCCGTGTCCTCTGCCCTTGCGCTTGTCGACATGCGTGGAGCCGGGCATGGGAGATAATTCGTGAATCTGCATCTACTCGCCCTCCTTATTCTTCGGTGACCTGGAGCAGATAGCCGATCTTGGCAATCTTGCCGCGGGTCTGGGGATTGTCGGGCTGTACGGTCTCATTGCCGATCTTGTACAGACCGAGAGACTGAGCCGTCGCAATATGGCTGTCAAGTCTGCCGTTCAGGCTCTTGACCAGCTTGATTCTGAGATTAGCCATGGTGCATGCCCTCCCTTAACCGATTTCTTCGGGGCTTTTGCCTCTGACGGCTGCAACCTGAGCTGCATCACGCAGGGACTTCAGTCCTTCCATCGTGGCGGCAACAACGTTCGCAGGGTTGTTGGTGCGCAGGCACTTGGTACGGATGTTCTTGATTCCGGCAGCTTCGACCACTGCACGGACAGCGCCGCCGGCGATGACGCCGGTGCCTTCCGGTGCGGGCTTGAGCAGGACACGGCCGGCACCGAAGGTGCCGATGACCTCGTGGGGAATCGTCGTTCCGCTCAGGGTGATGTTCGTGATGTTCTTCTTGGCATCCTCAAGACCCTTGCGGATGGCCTCGGAAACTTCACTCGCCTTGCCCATGCCGTAACCGACGCGGCCCTTGCCGTCGCCGACAACACAGAGCGCCGAGAACTTTGCCACACGGCCGCCCTTGACGGTCTTGCTGACACGGTTGAGGGAAACAACCTTTTCAATAAATTCGGAGGGAGCCTCGTCTCTGCTGCGGCGCTCTCTTCTGTCATTGTTATAAGCCATTACATTTTCCCCCTTCCTCAGAACTTCAGACCGCCTTCACGGGCGCCGTCGGCCAAAGCCTGGACGCGGCCGTGATAGATGTAGCCGCCGCGGTCGAAAACGACCTCTTCAATGCCCTTCTTGAGGGCGCGCTCTGCAACCAGAGCACCGATCTTCTTCGCAGCCTCGATATTGCCGCCGCTGCCTTCGAAGCCCTTTTCCACCGTAGAGGCGGAGACAAGGGTGTTGCCCGCGACATCGTCAATGATCTGCGCGTAAATGTTGTTTTCACTGCGGAACACGCTCAGACGGGGACGCTCGGGCGTACCGGAGATCTTGCTGCGTACTCTGCTGTGACGCTTCATGCGCTGTGCGCGCGTATCGGGTCTTTTAATCATTCAGGCACACCTCCGTTTACTTGGCACCGGTCTTGCCTTCTTTGCGGCGGACAACTTCGTAGTCATACTTGATGCCCTTGCCCTTGTAGGGTTCGGGAGGTCTCTTGCCACGAACTTCTGCTGCAAACTGGCCGACTTTCTGCTTGTCGATTCCCTTGATCACAATGTGGTTGGCATCGGGAACATCGATCTGGATGTCTTCGGTCTCGGGCACAATGATCTGATGCGAGTAGCCGAGGTTCATGACCAGATTCTTGCCTTCCTTTGCCGCACGGTAGCCGACGCCGCTGATCTCGAGCTTCTTCTCGAAGCCGCTGGTCACACCGACGACCATGTTGTCGACCAGGGTTCTGGTCAGGCCGTGAAGGGAACGGTTTTCCTTCGTGTCGTCCGGACGGACAACGTGGAGGACGCCTGCGTCGAGTTCAACCTTCATCTGCGGAACCAGGTCGCGCTCCAGCGTGCCTTTCGGTCCCTTGACGGTGATGTGGTTGTGCTCGTCGATTTTGACTTCGACCCCTGCGGGGATGGTAATGGGAGCTCTTCCGATTCGAGACATTTTGCCGCCCTCCTTACCATACAAACGCAAGGACTTCGCCGCCGACATGCTCTTTGCGGGCCTGTTTGTCGGTCATGACGCCCTTGGAGGTCGAGATGATGGCAATACCGAGACCTTTCAGGACTCTGGGCAGCTCATCGGCGCCGGCATACACACGCAGACCGGGCTTGGAGACGCGGCGGAGACCCTGGATGGCCTTTTCCTTGCCGGGGAGATACTTCAGGGTAATGCGGATGACGCCCTGGGTGCCGTCGTCAAGAACCTGATAGCCCTTGATATAGCCTTCGTTGAGAAGAATTTCCGCAATGGACTTCTTCATCTTGGAGGCGGGGACGTCAACGGTTTCATGCTTTGCGGTTCCGGCGTTGCGGATACGGGTCAGCATGTCAGCAATGGGATCGGTGATTTGCATGATTTATCCTCCTTGTTCAGAGTTACCGGGGAATCCGGTGTGATCACTGAGGTTCCAGACGAATACGTGATTCGAGATGGCCTTTCAGTGTCGTCACTGCAAGCTTCGTATCCTTTGCTTCCCTCAGGCATGAGGAAAGCTCAGGCCCTCCGCTGCAGTTTCTTTCCGGATCGAAATCCTTTCCCGGGTTTCGATCCGGTAAAGTACATAATTTCAGAAGCTGGCTTTTCTGACGCCAGGGATCTGGCCCTTGTAGGCCAGCTCGCGGAAGCAGATACGGCAGATGCCGTAGTTGCGCAGATAGGCGTGAGGACGGCCGCAGATCTTGCAGCGGTTGTACTTGCGGGTAGAGAACTTTGCCTCTCTCTGCTGCTTGAGAATCATCGATTTCTTAGCCATGTTTTCTTCCTCCTTAGCCTACAAACGGAGCGCCCATGAGACGCAGAAGCTCGCGTGCCTCTTCATCGGTCTTTGCGGTCGTGGTGATGGCAATGTTCATGCCGCGCAGCTTCTCGATCTTGTCATACTCGATCTCCGGGAAGATGATCTGCTCTTTCAGGCCGAGGCTGTAGTTGCCGCGTCCGTCGAATGCATCGGCCGAGATGCCGCGGAAGTCACGCACACGGGGCAGAGCCACGTTCAGAAGCCTGTCCAGGAACTCCCACATGCGGTCCTGGCGGAGAGTAACCTTCACGCCGACCTTCATGCCTTCACGCAGCTTGAAGTTGGCAACCGACTTTCTCGCCGTCGTTGCAACCGCATGCTGACCGGTGATGGCCGAGATGTCCTTGATGACGGCATCCAGAGCCTTGGCATTGTCCTTGCAGTCGCCGCAGCCGACCGAGACGACGATCTTGTCAATCTTCGGAATCTGCATGACCGACTTGTACTGGAACTTCTCCATGAGAGCGGGAGCAACTTCCTTCACATACTTTTCTTTCATTCTGGTCATGATTTCAGTTCTCCTTTCTCTCAGACTTCTGCGCCGCACTTCTTGCAGATGCGGGTCTTCTTTCCGTTCTCGACCTTGAAGCCGACACGGGTGGCCTTGCCGCACTTCGGGCAGACCAGCTGAACCTTGGACACATAGATCGGGGTTTCGACCTTGATGATGCCGCCTTCTTCGCCCTGCTTGCGGGGCTTCTGATGCTTGGTGGCAACGTTGACGCCTTCCACGACAACCTTGGCGCCCTTGGGATCAGCAATCAGTACCTTCCCCTGCTTTCCCTTGTCCTTACCGGAGAGAACAACGACCTTATCGTCTTTTTTAATCTTCATTGTCCATTTCCTCCATCAGATCACTTCGGGAGCCAGGGACAGGATCTTCATGTATTCCTTGTCACGGAGCTCACGGGCCACGGGCCCGAAAATGCGGGTCCCGCGGGGGTTCTTGTCGCCGGTATTGATCAGAACCGCAGCGTTCTCATCAAAACGGACATAGGTGCCGTCAGCGCGGCGGACCGGCTTGACGGTGCGGACAACAACCGCTTTCACGACGTCGCCCTTCTTTACAGAGCCGCCGGGAGCTGCCTTGCGCACCGAGCAGACGATGACATCGCCGATGCTCGCATATTTGCGCCGGGAGCCGCCCAGAACGCGGATGCATTTCAGTTCTTTGGCGCCGGTATTGTCGGCAACCTTCAGATATGTTTCCTGCTGAATCATTCTGTTGCCTCCTTACTTGGCCTTTTCAACAATCTCGACCACGCGCCATCTCTTGTCTTTGGACAGGGGGCGGGTCTCCATGACGCGGACGATGTCGCCGACGCCGCATTCGTTGTTCTCGTCATGCGCCTTCAGGCGATAGGTCCGGCCGATAATCTTCTTATAGGTCTTGTGAGCAACGCGGTCTTCCACGATCACAACAACCGTCTTGTCCATCTTGTCAGAGACAACCTTGCCTACGCGGACCTTACGGGAAGTAGTTCTTTCTGTATTCATTCCTGCTTACCTCCTCAGTTCTGCTTCTCGCGCAGCACGGTCTTCACGCGAGCAATATCACGGCGGGTCGCGGAGATCCGTGTGGGATTGTCAAGATGATTGGTGGCATGCTGCATACGGAGCATGAAAAGGTCCTTCTTCAGATCGGCGAGCGCTTTTTCGAGCTCTTCGACGGACTTGGAACGGATTTCATTAACCTTCATCATCTTCACCACCATTCTCAGTCTCTGCCTTCGCGACGATCTTGGTCTTGATCGGCAGCTTGTGGCTGGCCAGACGGAGCGCTTCGCGGGCGACGTCTTCCGAGACGCCGGCGATCTCAAACATCACTCTGCCGGGCTTGACAACGGCAACCCAGTACTCGGGAGCGCCTTTACCGGAACCCATACGGGTCTCGGCCGGCTTTGCGGTAACCGGCTTATCCGGGAAAATCTTGATCCAGACCTGGCCCCCGCGCTTGGTGTAGCGTGTCATGGCGATACGGGCTGCCTCAATCTGGTTGGAAGTAATCCAGCCGGGCTCCTGAGCCGCGAGGCCGAATTCACCGTAGGTCACAGAATTGCCGCGGGTGGCTTTGCCCTTCATGCGGCCGCGCTGGACTCTGCGGTACTTGACTCTCTTGGGCATTAACATCAGTTGTTGCCTCCTTCCTTCGCGGGAGCAGCCGGGCGCGGACCGCGGCTGTAGCCGCCCTGGCCTGCAGGTCTGCTGCCGTAGCCCTGACGGCGCTCACCGCCCTGGCCGCGATTGTCGCGGTTGAAACCGCCCTGACGGCGATCACCCTGACGGCGGTCGTCTCTGCGGCGGCGCTCGCCTGCCGGTTTGGAAAGATCCATCGTGCGCGGGGTGGTACGCAGGGTCTGGGAAAGGACTTCGCCTTTGTAGATCCAGACCTTGACACCGATGCGGCCGTAGGTCGTGTTGGCCTCGGCAAAGCCGTATTCGATGTCGGCGCGGATGGTCTGCAGGGGGATGGTGCCCTCGTGGTAGGTCTCGCTTCTGGCAATTTCGGCACCGCCGAGACGGCCGCCGCACTTGACCTTGATGCCGCGGGCGCCCATTCTCATGGCGCGGCCCATGGCGTTCTTCATCGCACGGCGGAAGCCGATGCGCTTCTCAAGCTGCTGCGCGATGTTCTCGGCAACCAGCTGAGCATTGGTATCGGGGGTGCGAATCTCGACGATCGAGAGAGCAACGGGCTTTCCGATCAGCTTTTCCACTTCCTGGCGGAGACGCTCGATCTCCTGGCCGCCCTTGCCGATTACGACGCCGGGTCTGGCGCAGTGGATATAGATGCGGACCTTGGAAGAGTCGCGCTCGATCTCAATGGTGGGAACACCGGCGGAATAAAGGGTCTTCTTCAGATACTCGCGGATTTTGTAATCCTCAACAATCAGATCGCCGACCTTGTCTTCTCTGGCATACCATCTGGAATCCCAGTCTTTAATAACACCGACGCGCAGGCCGTGCGGATTAACTTTCTGTCCCATAATTCTGCCTCCTTCCCTCAGTCTCTCTCAGCCACGGCGATCATAATGTGGCTGGTGCGCTTGTTGATGCGGTACATACGGCCCTGGGCGCGCGGCATGCCGCGCTTCAGAATCGGGCCGGCGCCGACATAAGTCTCGGCAACATAGAGCTTTTCGGGATCCATCTCAAAATTGTTCTCGGCATTGGCCATCGCACTCTTGAGAACCTTGATCATCAGCTCGCAGCCGGCTTTCGGCGTGTTCTGCATCATGGCCATGGCAACTTTTGCGTCCTTGCCGCGGATCATGTTGCAGATAATCTCGACCTTGCGGGGAGAAATCCGTGCGTACTTGTGCTCCGCACGGGCAATCTTTTTCTCATCCATTGCTTTTCCTCCTTACTTGCCGGTCTTGCTTCCGGCGTGGCCGCGGAAGGTACGGGTCGGGGCAAACTCCCCGAGCTTGTGTCCGACCATGTCCTCGGTGATGTACACGGGAACATGACGGCGCCCGTCATGGACGGCGATCGTATGTCCGACAAAGGACGGGAAAATGGTAGAGGCGCGGGACCAGGTCTTGATGACCTGCTTGTTGCCGCTCTGGTTCATCTTGTCGACCTTCTTCAGCAGCTCGGGAGCGGCGAAGGGGCCTTTCTTAACACTTCTGCTCATTTCGTTTTCCCTCCTTACTTCGCGTTGCGGCGCTTGACGATGAACTTATCGGTGCGGTTCTTCGTCTTGCGGGTCTTGTAACCCAGGGCGGGCTTGCCCCACGGGGTCACAGGGCCGGGACGGCCGACCGGGGACTTGCCTTCGCCGCCGCCGTGCGGGTGGTCAACCGGGTTCATGACAGAACCGCGGACGGTCGGGCGGATGCCCATGTGGCGTTTGCGTCCGGCCTTGCCGATGTGGATGTTGGCGTGGTCGATATTGCCGACCTGGCCGATCGTCGCCATGCACTCGAGGCGGACCTTGCGGTACTCGCCGGATGGGAGACGGATCTGGGCCATGCCGCCTTCCTTCGCCATCAGCTGCGCCGAAACACCGGCGCTGCGGACGAGCTGAGCACCCTTGCCCGGATAGAGCTCGATGTTGTGGATGACGGTACCGACGGGGATGTTGGCCAGCGGAAGCGCATTGCCCGGCTTGATGTCGGCCGCGGCGGACGAGAGAATCGTGTCGCCGACGCTCAGGCCGACCGGAGCGAGGATGTAGCGGCGCTCGCCGTCTTCATATTCGCACAGAGCGATGAAGGCGCTGCGGTTCGGATCGTACTCGAGGCGAATCACCTTGGCAGAAACATCGATCTTGCTGCGCTTGAAGTCGATCACGCGGTACTTCTGGCGGTTGCCGCCGCCCTGATGGCGGACGGTGATGCGGCCGTAGCTGTTGCGGCCGGAGTTCTTCTTCAGAACCTCAAGCAGGGATTTCTCGGGTTTGGCGTGCTTGTCAACACCGTCAAAACCGGAAACGGTCATCTGTCTTCTGGCCGGGGTGGTCGGTTTATAGACTTTAATAGACATTCTTTTGCCCCTCCCTTAAGCCATGCCTTCGAAGATCTCGATGTTCTTCGAATCTGCGCTGAGTTTCACAACGGCTTTCTTCCAGGAAGCGGAGCGCCCCATGGGGTAGGCGCCGTTGCGTTTCTTCTTGCCCGAAACGTTCTCGGTGGTCACTTTGATCACCGTTACGTCGAAGATCTCTTCGATGGCGTTCTTGATCTCGATCTTGTTGGCATCCTTTGCCACTTCAAAGGCGTACTTCTTGATGTCGAGGTCTTCCATCGACTGTTCGGTAATGAGCGGGCGGATGATCACATCGTATGCGGATTTCATCAGGCGAACACCTCCTCAATCTTGGCGAGGGCGGCCTTGTCGAGAACCATTCTGCCGCTCGTGAGAATCATGTAGGGGCTGATAATCGTTGCGGTGGTGGTGGTCACACCGGGCAGGTTCCGCGCGGACTTGACAACCTTCTCATCGACGTTCTCGGTCACGACCAGCGCCTTGCCGGTCACGCCGACCTTCTCCAGAAAGCTCTTGAAGGCCTTGGTCTTGATCTCTTCAACCTGAAGCCCGTCAATGACGACGATCTCATTCTCCGCCGCCTTGGCGCTCAGAGCGCTCTTGATGGCAAGGCGTCTGACCTTCTTGTTGAGGGAGTAGCCGTAGTCGCGCGGCTTCGGAGCAAACGCGACACCGCCGTGATACCACACGGGGGATCCGGCATAACCGGCGCGGGCGCGTCCGGTGCCCTTCTGACGCCAGGGCTTCTTGGTGGTGTAGGAAACCTCGCCCTTGGTCAGCGTGCTCTGTGTGCCCTGACGGCAGTTGGCCAGGTGATTCTTCACGGAATCATGCAGCACACTCTCATTCGGCTGAATGCCGAAGATGGCTTCGGAGAGCTCGATCTCGCCGATCTTCTCGCCTGCCATGTTGAAAACATTTGCTTTAGGCATTTATGCTGCTCTCCTTTCCTTACTTGGTACGTGCGGAAGCCTTCTGCGGGTTGACACGTGCGGAAGCCTTCTGCGGGTTGACGCTGACGGCGGCGCCTTCGCCCTTCTTGACGGGCTGGGCCTTGACCGTATTCTTCAGATACACAATGCTTCCTTTCGGGCCGGGAACGGCACCGCGGATCGCAATGAGGTTCAGCTCAGCGTCTACCTTGACGATGTCCAGATTCTGGACGGTGACCTGCTCCACGCCCATGTGGCCGGCCTGCTTCTTTCCCGGGAAAATGCGGGAAGGATCGGTGCTCGAGCCCATGGAACCGGCATGCCGGTGAACCGGGCCGCCGCCGTGGCTGGTCGGGGTGCGGCCCTGGCCGTAGCGCTTGACAACGCCGGCGTAGCCTTTGCCCTTGCTGGTGCCGGTGACATCGACCTTTTCGCCTTCGGCGAAGAAATCAGCCTTGATCACGTCGCCGACTTCCAGATTGCTGTCATCTTCCAGACGGAATTCCTTCAGGTGCTTCATCATGCCGACGCCGGCCTTTTTCAGGTGGCCCTGCTCCGGCTTGGAAAGCTTCTTGTCGCCGACTTCTTCGAAGCCGAGCTGGACGGCCTTGTAGCCTTCCTTTTCTTCTGTCATCTTCTGGACGACCACACAGGGGCCCGCCTCGATGACGGTGACGGGGATGACCTTCCCCATCTCGTCGAAGATCTGCGTCATGCCGACCTTCTTGCCAATAATGGCTTTCTTCATGGTTTTTCCTCCTATCGGTTATTGGTTGCCTCGCATGGTCTGGGCTTTGCCCATCCGGAGGCTGGCAACTTAACCCGCCCGCAGGCTCTGCTGCAGGCAGTGGGTCTTGCTTTGCGGGGGTCTGGCGGACGGATCAGAGCTTGATCTCGATCTCGACGCCGGCGGGGACTTCCACACTCATCAGAGCTTCCACTGTCTTCTGGGTGGGGCTCATGATGTCGATCAGCCGCTTGTGGGTGCGGCGCTCAAACTGTTCGCGACTGTCCTTATACTTATGAACGGCACGGAGAATCGTGACGATCTCGGTCTTGGTGGGCAGAGGGATGGGGCCCGAAACTTTCGCGTCGGTGCGCTTGGCAGCCTCGACGATGGTTTCGGCGGCCTTGTCGATCAGCTGGTGATCATAGGCCTTGAGACGGATGCGGATCATGTTTTTGCTGGTGTTTGCCATTTGGTTTACTCCTTTTCGTACGTTCTTTTCGGCGGCATTGGGCACCGCCTTATTAAAGGATGCGTACGGATGAAGCCGATTTCATACACACAGCCGTGCGTATCAGACCGCGTCCGAAAAACAAACCGGCATTCCAGCCGGTCTGCCACCTGTCCGCGCGATATACGCGTGGAATGAAAGGCTTCAGCCGCCCGATTGCGTACCGGATCGACCGGTACCGGACATACTCCACGGAAGTTACCTCGCCCTGCGAGCAATCTCCCGCTTCAACGCATGCGTATGCGCCTGCGCACACACGCTCAATTAATATACCAGCGGGGAATGCAAAAGTCAAGAAAAATTTTCGTGCAAAACGTAGAAATTTTCCTTGACTTTTTGTGCAAGTTGTATAGAGTTTGTTTGTCGTCCCGGTCAGACCTTCAGAAGCTTCATCAGGCGCCGGATCAGCTTTGCGTAAATCCACGCCACGACCAGACTGCAGGCTGTCGCAAGGGCGGCTTTCAGCGCTTCGCTCTGAATTTGGCTTCCAAAGTATCGGTAGAAGCGCGCAATCACGATCGTGTGAACCAGAAACCATTCATAGGAGATCGTGTCGATCTTCAGAAACAGCGGCCGTATAATCCGTTTGCCGAAGGTATAGAGCAGAAGGGCAGCAGATCCGTAGCCGATCAGGCTCGGAATGTCGTTGAACGCCGCCGCCCATCCTCCCTGCATCGCCATGATCGCCTGAAGGCCGAGTCCCACAGCCGCTGCGGTCAGAAGAAGCCAGATCGGAATTCGGATGCTCTCCCTGTTCATCAGGTATTCTGCTGCAGCCATGCCGAGGGTAAACTCCCAGAGATACTGGAAGCAGAAGCTCCCCCAGATCCGGTATTCCCCGAGGCCGGTAGCTTCCATAAGGATCCACCAGGCCATGCTGATCAGCAGGCCGGTCGCAACCAGGGTGCGCAGAGAAGTTCTGTCCCGGAGGCGACAGAGCAGCGGAAAGAGCAGATAAAGCTGTATAATTGTCGAGATGAACCAGAACTGCATGCCAAAAGAGATCACATATCGCTCGAAAAACATTTTATACAGGAAGATATGACTGAGCATCCTTCTAAACAGTTCGCCCTTGTCGCCGTAGCGCGTCAGCAGATAGACAATCAATACCACTATAATATAAGGTATGTAGATTTTCAGGAACCGGTTTTTCAGAAATTCACCAACCCGAACCGGACGGTGCAGATAACTGAGATAAAGACCGAATCCCGAACAGAAAACGAACACATGTCCTCCCGTTCCGCCGAGAGATGAGGCATAACTCAGCCACTGGGGAATATCTCCCCATTTGACAAACATCTGAAAGAGATGCATGAAAATCACGGTCGTAATCGCAAATCCGCGCAGAAAGGATATCTCGCTGTATTTCCGATATCCCCCTTCGATTGTCAAGCGCCTCACCTCCCCCTGCTCCGCATCTCTTCTATACCGGGCGCAGATAAAGCATAAACACCGCCGAAGCGGTGTTTATGTTGGTGGGGGAAGGTGGATTCGAACCACCGAAGGCATCGCCAGCAGATTTACAGTCTGTCCCCTTTGGCCACTCGGGAATTCCCCCAAATTGTTATGGATTTATGGAGCTGGTAGACGGACTCGAACCCCCGACCTGCTGATTACAAATCAGCTGCTCTACCGACTGAGCTATACCAGCATACTCCGGGACAGCAGCCACCATCCAGCCGCCCGGTTATATTAGCAAAAAAGCCGCGGTTTGTCAACCACATTTTTTCTGTTTTCATATCGCTTCTGAGAGAATTCTTTCTTGCTTTTTCTGAGGACATCGTCTATACTGTCTTCACACGCCGGTGTGATGGAATGGTAGACGTGACGGACTCAAAATCCGTTGGGCTAATCCCCCGTGTGGGTTCGAGTCCCACCACCGGCACCAAAAGAGAGCTGTCCCCGAAGCGGGGCAGCTCTCTTTTGAAGACAGGACTCGAACCCGAGGGCTCTTGGCAAGGTGCCGGGGGCACCTTGCAACCCGAGGCGGCCTTCGCCGCAGCGAAGGTCGAGTCCCACCACCGGCACCAAACGGAAACCGCCCCTGAGGGGCGGTTTCCGGTTATAAGTCTCAGAAGCCGAGATTGTCGTTGACGAGAATTACGTGGATTCTTTCCGGATGACGCGAGAAACGCGTGATCAGAAACTGGCAGCAGATGGTGTCCGGAGACTTGCAGTCCATGCAGGAGCCGGTCTTCGCGCAGGGCGTGGAAAGCCCGAAGCGCTGCGCATTGATGGGTGCCGCAACGTTTCTCGCGCGCTTCATGGCAGCGTCGACATCGCTGCACACCTTGTTCATGCCGACGATGAAAACCACCTTCTTCGGTCCCTGTGCGATGGCTGAAACCCGATTGGCATTGCCGTCGATATTTATAAGAATTCCGTCTTCGGTCATCGCATTGCAGCCGGCAAGGAAGACATCCGCGTCATAGGCCATCAGCATGGCCGCACGCTTGTCCTCCATCTCATCGCGGTCGATGAAACGATAATTCCCGCTTTTCACGGCATCCTTCAGCCCGATCTCCGCCACGCTGACGCCGCCGCCCATCGTCACGCTGCTTCCTTCCGGAATCAGGCTCAGCGCCAGCTTCAGCGCCTCCTGCCGGTCATGAGCATAATAGCCGCTCATATTTCTGGACTGCAGGCCTTTGATTACTTTCTGTGCCAGCAGATCATTCCGTTTTACCACGTTTTCGTTCATTTTGTTTCACGGCTCCTTCCGTATTTTGCAAAAAACGGGCGCCGCCGCGCCCGCCGATTATTGATCATACTATGGACCCCGATAATCGTCAAGTGTTTTTTGCAAATTACACAAATTTTGCTATTCTCCACAATTTCAAGTTGGTATTTTTGTATATTCTTGCTCTTGCAAGTCCCCTGTTTTTCGTGTATGATAACCACAAGAAACGAGGAAGTCATAACTTCCGTTCATCCGGCAAAGCAGGTCGGATGAAACGCTGAAATCTTTGTTCGGAAGCTCCGACACACACAAGTTTGTCCCTCTTACGGGATATGCGCGAGCCGCAGAAATGATGTTGCTGTCCGTGAGGCAGTCCGGAGAGATTCAGCGCAGCACTTGAATCTGAATGAAAGAGAGGTCTCAGGATGTTAGATACGAAAAATTCAGAGAAGTAAGCCCTGATTGTGTTGAGCGTTTTATGCTGCAGTCAGGGCTTACTTCTTTTTTTATGCAGATTCGGTTTTCTTCCGCCGTCAGGCGGTTTTTCTTTTTCTCCGTCAACGGCTTTCCTTCAGGCGTTTGCGTACATAGCGGAAGGCAGCGTCTTCCCCTTCGTCTTTCAGAACCTCGAGCATTTTTTCGAGCTCCGCGCCGGTCTCGGGATGAATGGGGATTCTGTCCCGCGAACGCATGAAATACTCATAGGCCGCCGCATCGGTATATCTGTCCTTCAGGTAGATTCTGCAGGCTGCCAGCCGATCGCAGAACATCTCGGCGACATAACGCATCGGCATTTTGTTCCCCGCATAGCAGACCGAATGATCCGGCGTCAGGATATAGTCAACCCAGTATTCAAAGTGATGCTTGTTGCGCCCCTTATGGTGCAGCCATGCCCGGGAAACTCCGGTCTCCATCCGTTCCGCGTCGTTCGGACTGCGAAACCCCTGGTAGTACTTCGCGCCACGCCAGAACTCCTCGGGGAAATACTTGCTCAAATCGTGCGTCAGGCCCTGCCACACCAGGCCAAGCCGCAGGCAGTACCGGCAGACCAGATGCCGGTGTTCGGTAATCGTTCGGAAATGCGCGACGGGATGCACGACTGTCACTCCCCCTTTCTCAGGAGACCGCGCAGGCTTCTCAGCCGCTGCGGTCTTTTGTTATCTGATGAGACTCTCCAGCGTCTCAAACAGGGCATCCGGTTTGACCGGCTTGCTGAGATGCGCGTTCAGACCCGCCTGCAGGCTGCGCTGGACATCCTCGTCGAAGGCATTGGCCGTCATGGCGATGATCGGAATGGTCCTGGCGTCCGCCCTGTTCATGGCACGGATGGTTCTCGTTGCCTCCAGGCCGTCCATCTCCGGCATCCGCATATCCATCAGGACGGCGGAATAATAGCCTTCGGGACGGGAGGCAAACATGTCAACGGCAATTCTGCCGTTTTCGGCCGTTTCGGTTTCGATTTCCCGCATCTGGAGAACCATTTTCATGATTTCCGCGTTGATCTCGACGTCTTCCGCAAGGAGAATCCGCCGGCCGGCCAGGTCGGTTTTCTCTTTGTCCGTTCTGCCTGCCGCGCTCTTCCGCCGGACAGCCTCTTTGTATTCTTCCAGAAGGTTGGCCGCAAAAAGCGGTTTGGCGATGAAGCTGTCAACCCCGGCCCGAATTGCCTCGTCCAGCACATCGTCCCACTTGTAGGCGGTCAGGATAATGATCGCGGATGCGTTGTCGACAATCCCGCGAATCCGGCGCGCCGTCTCCACTCCGTCCATCTCCGGCATCTTCCAGTCAATGAGGATGAGGTTGTAGGGCTCGCGCCTCGCGTGGCGAAGTTCCACCATTTTGACGGCCTCCGCCCCCGACATGGCAATTTCTGAAGCGATGCCGGCTTTTTCAAGCACCAGTCTGGCATGTTCGCAGGCGACCGGATCGTCGTCAACGATCAGAACCGTCATCTCTGACGGCTGAATCTCAAAGTGTTCCTCATCTTCCCTGTGCTTGTCGGAATCCATCAGGGTGAGAACGACCGTAAAGGTCGACCCTGCGCCCTTCTCGCTTTCGACCTCGATGCTGCCGTTCATCATCTCGACAATGTTCTTCGTAATCGCCATGCCGAGACCCGAACTGCCGTACTGGCTCGACCCCGATTCCTCTTCCTGGGTGAAGGCGTCGAAAAGATGCGGCAGATAGTTCCGGCTCATGCCGATGCCGGTGTCCGAAATGACGAACTTCAGGGTTGACTTTCCTCCGTACTGCGCCGTACGCTCCACCGTCATGCCGATTTTCCCGCCGGTCGGCGTGAACTTGACGGCATTTCCGAGGATGTTGATCAGCACCTGCCGGAGCTTCATGCTGTCGCCGATATAATAGTCGTCAACCTGCCCGTTGATATAGCAGCGGTAATCGAGGCCTTTCTCCGAACACTGCCCGCTGATCATGGTGTTGACATACTCCAGCAGTCTGGAGAAGGAGAACTCTTCGTTTTTCAGGATCATACGTCCCGACTCAATGCGGGACATGTCCAGAATGTCGTTGATCAGGTTCAGCAGATGCTCCGCCGAGTCGCCGATCCCCGTGAGATACTCTCTCGTCTTCTGCGAGATATCCGGATCGTTCAGCGCGATCGTATCCAGACCGATGATGGCGTTCATCGGCGTGCGGATTTCATGGCTCATGTTGGACAGAAACACCGTCTTTGCCTTGTTTGCCTGTTCTGCAGCCTCCAAAGCCTCTTTCAGGTTTTCCTGCAGGGCCAGACGCTGTTCCAGTTCCTGCTGCTTGACCCGGTTTTCTGCCTCCGCCGTTTCCTTTTCAATGACAAGTCTTTCGTTCTTTCTCTGCTGGGAGAAGATCACCAGGAACACCCCGGCAAGCACGGCAGCCGTCAGGATCGACTGAATCAGGCTTCGTCTGACAATGCCTTCTGAAATCTCATTGATTTTTTCCGCGATCACGCTCTCCCGGATCAGATAGGTGAGACGCCAGTCGGTTCCTTTTACCGGAACATAGCTAAGCGTCTCCTGAACCCCGTCATAGCTGAAAGACACCTCGCCCCGGACGCCGTCCCGGAATTCCTGCGTCAGTTTTTCATAGCTGTATCCCTTTTCATACTCGGCCAGTTCCATGGCCTTGAGCAGATTGTTCTCTTCGGCAAGACCGCCGAGAACCGCGTTCGTCAGCGCGACGCCGTCGGCCGTATAGATGTTGCAGAAGGTGGCGTCCTCGCTGCCGGACTGCATGGAAACGCCCTGCAGCATCTCGTCCATGTCGATCTCCATGAAGCAGACGGTCAGGGTTTCGCCGTTAAAGGGAATTCCGTTCACCGGGATGGCAATGATCACCTTTTTATCCGGGCTTGACAGATTGAAGATCGAGATCTCCGGCTCGGAAATATCCCGGTAGTTGATCGCGTACTCGTCGATGTTGTCCTGCATGCCAAGGGAGGTATAGATACGTCCTTCCGTATCGACAAAGGCAAATTTCTCGAGGGTATACAGTTTCTTCATCCTCGACTGATAGGCCTGCAGATGTTCAAGGTCGCTGAGATCTTCCTCCGTCATCAGGTCAATCGCCGTCTGCATGTCGACAATCTTGTTCTGCAGATTGGCTGCCACAACCTGCTCCCGTCTTCCGGCAAGTTCGTCAAGGTAGAGCAGGCTGACAGAGTGCACGGCGGCTTCCGTATCCCGTTTCGCGCTCTGCCCCATCCAGACGGTTCCCACGATCAGGATGAAGGCGACAACAATCCCGCCCAGAAGGGCAGCCGTGATGATATTGCTTTTCCTTCTCTGTTCCATCTTTCATTCTCTCCGCTTTCCCGAGCTCCGCTGACGGAGGCGACTGTCTTTTTTCTTATTTTCCGACGCAAAAGCGGGAAAAGATTCGGTCTGTGATGTCCTCCCGGATGCTGGCGCCGGTCAGTTCTCCGAGCGCCTGCATGGCCGTTTCGGTTTCCGTCAGGACAATGTCCGGCGTGTTCCCCTCTTCCATGGCAAGAAGGGCTGCCTCCATGCTCTCGCAGGCTCTTTTGACCGCGTCGGCCTGACGGGCATTGGTCAGGATTTCCCCTGCCGGGACCGACGGGGCCGGGAACATCGCCGCGATCAACTCCTCAAGCTGCTTCAGTCCCTCTCCGTTCAGACTGCTCAGATGAAGCTGAGGAAGACTTGTGTTCAGGGTTCCCAGACGTCGGGGAAGATCGGATTTCGAAATCACGGCAATCGCGTGATCGGCACGTTCCGCTGTTTCCAGAATCATCGCCGTGCCTGCTTCTTCTTCCCGGCTCCCGTCTATCACGGCGAGAACCAGCGCCGCGCTTTCCGCGGCCGACAGGCTTCTTTCCACGCCGAGTTTCTCCACCCGGTCTTCGGTCTCGCGGATACCGGCGGTGTCAATCAGACGAAGGGTCACGCCGCCCAGCCTCACACGCTCTTCCACGGTATCCCGCGTTGTCCCGGGGACTTCGGTGACAATGGCCCGTTCATAGCCGAGCAGGGCGTTCAGCAGGGAGCTTTTCCCTGCGTTCGGAAGGCCGATGATCGCGGTCGGAATGCCGCTGTTCATGATCTGGCCATGGTCGAAGCTGTTCAGCAGGGTTTTCAGTGTGTTCCGGCCGTTTCTCAGTTTCTCGCAGTAATCGCGAAGCCGGAATTCCTCGATGTCCTCATCCGGGTAATCCAGGACCGCGTGAAAATGCGCGCTGACATCCGCCAGCATCGAATAGACGCTCTCCGCTTTCCGGTGGATTGCGCCGGACAGCTGACCGGCCGCATTCCGGACCGCTTCTTCCGTTTCGGCATCGATCAGGTCGATCACCGCCTCGGCAGAGCTGAGGTCCATTCTTCCGTTCAGGAAGGCCCGCTTGGTGAACTCACCAGGTCCGGCCTGTCTCGCCCCCAGCCTGAACAGGTTGTCCAGCAGGGTCCGGAGAAGCATGGGAGACCCGTGGCACTGGAATTCCACCGTGTTCTCCCCCGTATAGCTTCCGGGCGCCCTGCTGATCGTGCAGAGGCAGAGATCCAGAAGCTGTCCCTTCACATCTCTGAGTTCCCCGAAAACCAGCTTTCTGTCCTTCTGTTCGCTCAGAGTTCCTCCGAAAGACGGAGTAAAAAGGCGTTGTGCATAAACAATGCTCTGCTCACCGGACATTCTTACGATTCCGATGGCTGCTACCTGATGGCCGCTGGCAATGGCCGCAATGGTATCTCCCATACTGCACCTCTTTAAAAATGCCCCCGCCTCCGGCGGGGGTTTGGCATTGATTTCTGTTTATTCCTGTGCGGACCGCGCCGCATTCTCATCCATTCTCTCGGAAACAAAATAACTCAGCGAGAGAAGACTGTCCGAGAAATGGACATTTTCAACCAGAATCGGGCTGTTCGGCTCCGTCAGCTCCATATTGGTAAAGTTCCAGATTGCTTCAATCCCGTTTTCGATCAGCGTCTTCGTCACGTTCAGCGCGGCTTCTTTCGGTACGGCCAAGACGGCAATGGCAACCGGGTTTTTCTTCAGGTAGTCCTCCAGGCTGTCCATCGACAGGATCGGAACGCCGTGAAACAAGGTGCCGATCAGGCTTTCCTTGACATCAAAGGCCGCAGCAAGCTCTACCCCGCACTGCTGAAAACTGAAGTTGTCCATCAGCGCATGGCCGATATTGCCTGCACCGATCAGGATGGCCCGATAGCCGCGGTCCATGCCGAGAATCACGGAGATCTGTTCCCGAAGCGCAGCAACATTATAGCCGTATCCCTGCTGGCCGAATTCCCCAAAGCAGCTGAAATCCTGCCGGATCTGCGACGGCGTCAGGCCAAGCTGCTGTCCGAGTTCAAAAGAAGATACCCGGTTGATGCCGCTCTCCTGCAGTTCATCCAGTTTTCTCAGATATCTCGGCAGCCGCCGAATGACATTATTTGAAACTTTTATCCGTTTCACTTTTCCATACTCCTCTGTCCGAAGCATTCAGGGCCGCAGCCTGCTGACAGTTAAAATTATAACACAACAAAAGAACCTGTTCAAGAAAAAAATTCACTGTCTTCCTGCCCGAAACGGGCGATAAAGTCGTCCTCGGAGAGGATCGGAATTCCGAGTTCCCGAGCCTTCATGTTTTTGGAAGAGGTTGATTCCAGATCGTTGTTTACGAGGAAATCCGTCTTCTTTGAAACGCTGCCCGCTACCTTCCCGCCGTTTGCCTCCACACAGGCCTTGAAAGCATCTCTGTTTTTGAAGCGGTGAACCTCACCGGTAATGACAAAGGTGAGTCCGGCGCAGCTGCCCCTGACTTCGGTCACAGGTTCTGAAGCCGGGATATGCAGAATCTCCAGCAGCTCGTTGAAAACGCTTCTGTTTTCCTCATTGGCGTACCAGTTGGTGATCGCGGCGGAGCGCTCGGGTCCGAGGCCGCTGACTTCGGCAAAGTCCCTGCCCTCCTCCAGCGCCCGTACAAAGCCCGGCCAGCCATAGGCATCCACCAGTTTTTTTGCCGCGTCGATCCCGATCTGCGGAATGCTGAGGGCATTCAGGAAACGGGCGGCATCGATGCCGGAGCGGGATTTTTCCGCGGCGGCAAGCAGGTTGTCACAGCTTTTCTTTCCGAAACCTTCCATCTCCCGGATCTCGTCCGCATAGCGCGACAGACGGAAAACATCGGCAAAGGTGTGAATAAAGCCAAAGCCGATAAAATCGCGCAGTGTTTCGATGGAAAGGCCGTCAATGTCTGCGCCGCTCTTGCTCACGAATCGTTCGAATTTCTTCAGGTTTTTGGCCGGACATGCCGGATTGTCACACTTGAGCGTCTGCGCCCCGCTGGGCCCGGTCGCAATGCTCACCGGTCCCTCGCAGGCAGGACAGCGTTCGGGAAGCGCATACTTTCCGACGGCTTTGATGACGCCCACGACCTTGGGGATGATCTTGTTGGACTTGATTACCCGAATCTCCGTTTTGCCGTTCTCGCCGATGCCGAGGCGATCCATTTCGCTGAGGTTCACCAGGGATGCCCTCGAAACGGTCGTCCCCTCCAGCTGCACCGGATCAAAAATGGCCACCGGCGTGATGGTCGTAGCTCCGCAGGACCACTCGACAAGACGCAGCGTGGTCTCGGCGACCTCGTCCTGCCATTTGAAAGCGTAGCCGGCGCGCGTGGCGTGGTGGCCGGTAACGCTGCCTGTGGCGGCGTATCGCGTGTCGTCATAGCTGATGACCAATCCGTCCACCGGGATCTGCATTTCGCCGCTCTCGACCCGGCGTGTCCATTCCGCTACCGTCTCCGGCAGTCCCCCGGCATCGGTCAGTTCGCGTTCCACCGTGGTAAAGCCGAGCCGGTCCAGATAGTCCATACGTGCACCCCAGGAGATGATTTCTCTCTCCGTGTAAACAAGCGTAAACGCGTTGAAGGTGACATTGCGCTGCCGCACCTCGTCCAGACGTTTGGCGTCCAGGGCGAGCGTGCCCGAGGCCAGGTTGCGGGGATTGGCAAAGCGCTCTGCAGGATCCGAAATCGTCGCGTTGATTTTCTCGAATTCCGGATAGGAGATCGTTGCCTCGCCGCGGGCAACCAGATGCCCCTGATCTTCAATCTCCAGGGGGAAGCCCTTGAGCGCAGCCTTCATGAAGGTGATGTTGGTGCCGACGGTTCCGTTGCCGCGGGTCAGAATTTTTGAGAGTTTCCCGCCGTCATAGGTCAGCACCAGGGTCAGGCCGTCCAGTTTCCAGCTCAGCCATACCGGCCGATCCCCCGCCCATTCCTGCAGGTCTTCAATCTTTTTTGTCTTGGCCAAGGAGAGAGCCGGATATTCATGCGCCTCTTTCTCACCTGCGATGTTGTCCTCCGCAGCGGTGTTGACCTTCTGCGTAGGGCTGTCCGGGAGAATCACGCCGGTTTCTTCCTCCAGCCGGCTCAGTTCGTCAAACAGCGCGTCCCATTCGTAGTTGGACATAATCTCGTCGCGGCCGCCGTAATACGCCTCCGATGCCTCGTTCAGCCGACGAATTATCTCCTGCATTCTGTTTTTAACATCTGTCATATCGGTTACTCCGTTCACCTATTGCCTGTCCCTGCCTTTGAACATTCATATACCAATGTCATAATTCATAGGAACTTTGACATTCTCTCTGTTGTTATTCATAGGAACTTCGACATCAGCGTCTGTTATCTGAGGTCTCTTTTGACCTGCGAGGCGATCGCGCGGATTTCATCCAGCGTCTCGACACGGACCAGCTGCTGCCGGTAGATGCCGGAATACGGGACGCCGTGCAGATACCAGGGAAGCTGATGCCGGGCCTCCAGGCAGGCGGCATGCTCGCCGCGCTGGTCGGCCAGGTCTTCGATCTGTCGGACAGCCGCGTCCATACGTTCGCTCAGCGGAGGAAGCGCAGGTTCTTCTTCTCCCGCGATCGCCGCATTGGCCCTCGCAAACAGCCAGGGATCCCCGAAGGAGCCTCTTCCGATCATCACCATGTCGCAGCCCGTATTCTGCAGCAGTTTTGCGGCATCTTCTCCGCTGAAAACATCGCCGTTTGCCGTAACCGGGATGGATACAGCCCTCTTTACCTCCCGGATGATTTCCCGATCTGCGCGGCCGGTGTACAGCTGCGCCCGTGTTCTTCCGTGGACCGTCAGGGCAGCCGCCCCGGCCTGCTCGCAGATTCGGCCAAACTCCACCGCATTCACCGAGCCGTTGTCCCATCCCTTTCGGAACTTGACCGTGACCGGAACCGATACGCTTCTGCATACCGCTTCGATGATCTTTCCGGCAAGCTCCGGCGTTTTCATCAGGGCACAGCCGTCGCCGCTCTTAACGATTTTGCCCACCGGGCAGCCCATGTTGATATCCAGGATTGCCGCGTGAGACACTTCAAGCGCAATCTGAGCCGCCTCGGCCATAATCTCGGGCTCGTGTCCGAAAATCTGGACGGCTGCGGGCGTCTCATCGAGGGGCATATAGAGAAGGACGCGGCTCCGGCTGTCGTTGTACACGAGAGCGCGTGCACTGACCATTTCTGTCGTTGTCAGCACGGCACCGCAGGAACGGCACAGGCGCCGGAACGCAAAGTCCGTCACGCCGGCCATCGGCGCAAGGACAACGGAACCGGAGACTTCAACTGTCCCGATCTTCATTCCGTCAGATCCAGGCCGACCGGGCAATGATCCGAGCCCATGATCTCAGGGAGAATGTAGGCATCCTTGATTCTGCTGCGCAGGCGGTCGGAGACAACAAAATAGTCAATGCGCCAGCCGACGTTGCGTTCGCGGGCAGCAGCGCGGTAGCTCCACCACGAATAGGCATTCTCCCGGTCGGGATACAGCCAGCGAAAACTGTCCGTAAATCCGGCATTCAGCAGTTCGGTAAACTTTCCTCTCTCTTCGTACGAGAAGCCGGCATTGCCGATGTTCGTCTTGGGATTCTTCAGGTCGATCTCCTCATGGGCTACGTTCATGTCGCCGCAGGCGATGACCGGTTTTTTTGCATCCAGTTCACACAGATAGCCGCGGAAGGCGTCCTCCCAGGCCATGCGGTAATCCAGGCGGCGCAGGCCGTCCTGCGCGTTGGGGGTATAGACACAGACAAGATAGTGATCTTCGAATTCCAGCGTAACGACGCGGCCCTCGGTATCATGCTCGGGGATGCCGAGACTGCAGCGCACGGAGATCGGTTCGCGGCGCGTAAATACCGCCGTGCCTGAATAGCCTTTTTTCTCCGCATAGCTCCAGTAGCTTTCATAGCCGGGAAGCAGCAGATCGATCTGTCCTTCCTGTAGTTTGGTCTCCTGTATGCAGATGCAGTCGGCATTCAGCTGCAGCATACTGTCGGAAAAGCCCTTCTTTTCGGCGGCTCTCAGGCCGTTGACATTCCAGGATATATATCTCGTCATTCTGTTTTCTCCTCTCTGTTCTTCCCGTTTGCCCTCGCGTCCGAGAGCGCCGCGTTCCGAAGCCGGGGCGGCTCGCCGGCGCTGCCGTCCAGCGTCGTATCCCGCTTGACTGCCGTCAGGCTCTTGATCGGAACTCCCTGCTCCAGGAAGCGTCTTTCGTAATCCGTGAGAATACCGCTTACGCCTTCGGCGTGCAGATCCGTACAGACTTCTTTCAGTTCCCAGCCCTCTTCCCGGAATTGTTCCTGTGACCAGAGAAAGAGAGGCATGTTGTCCGTTTTGAAACGGACTTCCCCGCCGACAGGCAGGATATCGGCATAAATCCGCAAAAAAGCGGGCGCCGTCAGACGAAACTTGGCATCCCTGCTCTTTGGCCAGGGATCACAGAAATTGATATAAATCCGATCCACCTCACCGGGTGCGAATATTTCCCGCAGGCCGGCCGCGTCAAAGTCCAGAAAACGGACATTCTTCCGTTTCAGCGCTTCTGCTTTCTCCATGGCAAGGATCATCGCATCGGGAACCTTTTCAATGGCAAGGATCTCCGCATCGGCTTCCTGTTCCGAAAGCGCGCAGGTAAAGCTTCCTTTCCCGCAGCCGATTTCCAGCAGCAGCTTTGTGCCTTTCTCCCGCCATACGCCGCGTCTGGAAGCCGGTTCTTCCTCCAGGTACTCCCGGCAGCGCTCCATCCTCGGCAGAAGATTATGTCGTTTGCGCATTCTCAATGCTGATCACATCCTTCCCGCGAAGCATACCACAGGCCTCGAAAAACATCAAGCGTCTCTTCACAAAGCTCCCGGCGCGTGGTATGATAAAGAAAAAAGCGGGAGCAGCGTATGAATCAGAACGAGAAGGAAAACCTCATAGACGGCAGCAGCGGCGGTGCCCGGCTGGAAGAGATTCTCTCTTCGGGCCTGACGGCCCTTTCGATCCCCTTTACCGACAAAACCCTGCAGGCTTTTCGGCAGTACTATACGCTTCTCGAAGAAAAGAACCGGCAGATGAACCTCACCGCCATCAACGGTGAAGAGGAAACCGCACGGCTTCATTTTCTGGACTGCGCGGCCATTCTTTCCCTTCTTCCTTCCGGAGACTTGTCCGTGCTGGACGTGGGGAGCGGTGCCGGTTTCCCCGGGCTTGTCCTGAAGCTGCTCCGCCCCGATCTCTCGCTCACCCTGCTGGACAGCCAGAAAAAGCGCGTGCTCTTTCAGGAGGACGTCTGTGACGCTCTCGGTCTGCAGGACGTCAGCTGTCTGGCCCTGCGCGCGGAAGAAGCCCCTGCCGTCATGCGGGAGAGCTTTGATGTTGTTGTTTCCCGTGCAGTAGCTCGGCTGAATATCCTTTCCGAGCTCTGTCTTCCTTTCGTCAGACCGGGCGGTCTGTTTCTGTCGATGAAAGGTCCCGCCGCGGCGGAAGAACTCAAGGAGTGCCACAGGGCCTTTCGCCTTCTCGGCGGCGGGAATGCTTCGCTCCTGTCCCGTCCCGTCCCGGGGCTGGATGCCGGACGTCTGGTTGTCCGCGTGGAAAAAGCTGCCCCGACCCCGCCGAAATATCCGCGAAGATTTTCACAGATAAAGAAACAGCCTCTGTGAGGCTGTTTCTTTACTTGATGTTTTTTTCGTACAGAACCCAGAGGCCTTTCATCAGGAGATCATCGTCGCAGATGATCTCTTTTTTACAGTAAGGCGTAATGATATGCGCAAGACCTCCCGTCGCAATGATCCTGCAGCTGCTGCCCAGTTCCTCTTCCATGCGGTCGACCATTCCGTCGATCATGGCGGCCGTTGCATGGACGGCCCCTGAACGCATGGCATCAACGGTGTTGGTTGCGATTACTTTCCTGGGTTTGGCCACCGAGATGTCGGGCAGCAGGCTGGTGCCCGAGGACAGCGCCTGCAGGCCGAGCTTGACGCCGGGGATGATGGCGCCGCCGCGATAACAGGCGTTTTCATCCACCACGACAATGGTGGTTGCCGTGCCAAGATCAAGGATGATGGCCGGGCAGCCGTAACAGGCAATCGCCGCAACACTGCCGACAACCAGATCTCCGGCCAGCGTCCCCGGATCATCAATCCGCACATTCATTCCGGTCTTCATACCGGGGCCGACGACCATGCAGTCCAGGCCCGTCAGATGTCCGACGGCAGTCCGGATCGCATCCGTAACCGGCGGCACGACAGACGAAATGATGGCGCCGTCGAACGCTCTGACATCAATCCCGTAGTAATCCAGCAGCTGTCGGATCTTAATGCCGTATTCCGCCGCCGTTTCGTTCAGTTCGGTGTGCATGCGCACGATGGTGCCGATCTCTCCGTTGTCGATGGTCCCGAGAACAATATTGCTGTTCCCGACGTCAATAGCAAGAATCATAACGCGGTCCTCCCGGTCCTTTGCTCTCCGTCCTTCACTCAGACGGCATCCGCTTCGGTTTCTGCGGATTCGTGTTTCCCGATGCGAATAAGGCGGAGAACCACCGGGCTCAGAATGATGTTGATTGTCATCTCTACCAGGAAGTTGAGCCCGACCAA
This sequence comes from Oscillospiraceae bacterium, assembly GCA_017538965.1. GTDB lineage: Bacteria > Bacillota > Clostridia > Oscillospirales > Oscillospiraceae > Limivicinus. The sequence continues at coordinate 24,966 of JAFYHU010000061.1, read as the reverse complement.
GCCGACGATCATATAGGTGCCGACGTTTTCAAAACCCATGGACCGGCCCCAGCCGGAAACGGTCTCCAGAAAGAAGAACAGGCAGCCGAGCAGGAAAGCGCCGGTGTTCACCACCGGACAGACAATCGCCGCAGCAACAACGGCAACATACCGGCTCTTTTTTTCCAGGGCACGATACACGAGTCCCGCGCAGAAGCCGGCAAGCGTGCCCTTGGCCAGGACCGTCACAACCGTCCCGATCGGATTGATCGGCATGAAAACCGCAGCGTCTCCCGAAAGCAGCACGGCAACGCCGAATACAAAGCCCAGCCATGCCCCGGCAGTCGCTCCGTACATGGCCGCCCCGACCACAATCGGGATCAAGACCAGAGAAATAGAAAACGGCCCAAACCGGATGAAGCTTCCGAGAAGCTGCAGCACAACTACGATGGCCGTAAACAGGGCCACTCCGGTCAGGGTCTTCGTCTTGATATGAGAATCATTCATATTCAGTTTCCTCCTGCTGTCGCCCCGGTCATGCCAGGTGCGGCGCAACTTTATTCTATAAGGATTTCCCCGTTCTGTCAACAGGGAAATCCTGAAGTTTTTATGAATATACGGCCATAAAGTGTGCCGGACGATCGCTTCTTCAATTCACAACCGCAAGGTGTGCAGGCGGGCTCGTGCGGTCCAGACTGCGGAAGGTATAGCCGTTCTCAAGGCCCCACTGGATAATCTTCTCCACTGCGTCAATGCTGAAACGCTTGCTGTCATGCTGCAGGACCACCGCCGCTTTCCCTTCCGGAAGGCCTTCAATGCCCTCTATGACATTTTGGACAACCTCGCTGGTATGGGTCGTCTCGCCGGCATCGCCGGACAGGACATTCCAGTCAAAGTACTGATAGCCCAGGCTGCGAACCTCGTCGGTCAGTCGGGTCATGATACCCGGTGAAAAGCTGCTGACCGTGTTTGAGCTGCCGCCGGGGAAGCGGAGAATATCGGTGTACGAACCCGTCTGCCGGAGGATAACATCCTGCATCCGGAGGAAATCTTCAAAGAAGGCCTCTTCACTCTCATATATCCTGTTATAATCGTGACTGTAAGTATGAACGCCGATCTTGTGCCCCGCCTCAAAAGCTCTGGCAATCATCGGAAAGTATCGGGGCTGAGATGCCGTAACGAAAAAGGTCGCCTTGACATCATACTTGTCCAGAACATCGAGCAGACGCTCGGTGTCGGGTCCGGGCCCGTCGTCAAAGGTCAGGTAAATCGTCTTCTCTTCCGGCTCGATGGTCCCCGGGATCTGCTGCGGCTCAACGGTCACCGTGCGGACGGCGCGGACTGTCTGTCCCACGGCGTTGGTGATGCTGTAGCCCAGTTCGTAAGTGCCGGTACGGTACGGGATGACCTTGCCGTCGCACAGAACATAAGCGGTCATGTCGTTGCCGAGCCGGTCAACGGCGAGATAGCCCGGATCGCCGAAGTTGAAGTCGGCTTTGACATAGAGTTCGCTGCCTCCGGTCAGATAGATTTCGGGCCGGGCGACCGTGTAGTTCGGCCGGCGCAGAACCGCTGTCGAATTTCCTGCGCGGTCCGAGACGGTATAGACGATTCCGTCTGCGGTCTCTTCGCTGCGCACCTGTGCCGTCAGGTCGCCGTCGATGTTGTCCTCCGCGCGATATCCCTCTTCGTCATAACCGTCCAGCCAGTTTACCTGATAATTCTCCCGCTGAAAGAGAACAATGACGGGCGCGGTCCGGTCGCGGACCTCCACGGTCCGACGGCAGACATAGTCGCGAAAGAAGAAGTGCGTACGGTAGCTCAGCACATAATCGCCCGCTATGGAAGTGTCGACGGTTCCGGAAGTCTCGACAGGCAGTCTGCGGTCAGAGTCGCCGAAAATCCGCCCCGAGAGAACCGCATACACACCCGGATCTTCAAAAGGCTGTCCCTGTTCGGCCTGCAGCGTCTGTTCGCCGTTCATGTAGAAGTGCGGATGCCGGGCGTCAATCGCCACCAGCAGCGCAAGCACCAGAATCAGGCCGCAGATCAGACTGATCAGGGTATTCTGTTTTCCGAATTGTCGCACCATATGCCGGTCTCCTTCGGCGGGTATTATACGCTGTGCGTCAAGTTTCTGTCAACCGTTGCAGGAAACGCTCAAGTATGCTATAGTATTCGGGCTTACTTTATTTTAACGCGGCAGCCAGCCGCGGGAGAGGAAAATCATGAAGAATTCTGAAAAAACCATGGACAAAATTGTCGCCCTGTGCAAAAACCGCGGTTTTATTTTCGCGGGCAGCGAAATCTACGGCGGCCTCGCCAACACCTGGGACTACGGCCCCCTCGGTGTCGAGCTGAAAAACAACGTCAAGCGCGCCTGGTGGCAGAAGTTTGTCCAGGAAAATCCGTACAACGTCGGTCTGGATGCCGCCATTCTGATGAATCCCCAGACCTGGGTTGCATCCGGTCACCTGGGCGGGTTCTCGGATCCGCTGATGGACTGCCGCGAATGCCATGAGCGTTTCCGCGCCGACAAGGTCATTGAAGACTGGTGCAAGGAGACGGGCTTCGAACTGTCCAAACCGATCGACGCCTATTCGCAGGCCGAGATGAAAGACTTCGTCGAGGAGCACAACATCCCCTGCCCCAGCTGCGGCAAGCACAACTTTACCGATATCCGTCAGTTCAACCTGATGTTCAAGACCTTCCAGGGCGTGACGGAGGACGCGAAGAACACCGTGTATCTCCGTCCCGAAACCGCCCAGGGCATCTTTACCAACTTTGTCAATGTTCAGCGCACGACCCGCCGCAAGCTGCCCTTCGGCATCGCGCAGATCGGCAAAAGCTTCCGCAACGAAATCACCCCCGGCAACTTCATCTTCCGTGTGCGTGAATTCGAGCAGATGGAACTTGAGTTCTTCTGCGAGCCGGACACGGACCTCGAGTGGTTTGATTACTGGCGTTCCTTCTGCCGGGAATTCCTGCTGACGATCGGGCTGAAGGAAGAGAATCTGCGGCTGCGCGATCATGACAAGGCCGAGCTTTCCTTCTATTCGAAGGCCACGACCGACTTTGAGTTCCTCTTCCCCTTCGGGTGGGGCGAGCTCTGGGGCGTCGCCGACCGCACCAACTATGACCTGACGCGCCACCAGGAGGCCTCCGGTCAGGATCTGACCTATTACGATCAGGAGAAGAACGAGCACTACATTCCTTTCGTCATCGAGCCTTCCCTCGGCGTCGAGCGTACCGTTCTCTCCGTCCTCTGCGATGCCTATGACGAAGAAGTCGTCGGTCAGGACAAGAAGGGCAACGACGATGTCCGGACGGTTCTCCGTCTCCATCCGGCCCTGGCTCCGTTCAAGTGCGCCATTCTGCCTCTGTCCAAGAAAGAGATTTTGACCGGTCCCGCCATGGATCTGTACCGTCAGCTTTCGAAGGAATTCATGTGCGATTATGATGAAACCGGCTCCATCGGCAAGCGCTACCGCCGCGAAGACGAGATCGGCACGCCCTTCTGCATCACCTTTGACTTCAACACCGTCGGAACGGAAACGGACGAAGCCGACAACTGCGTCACCGTGCGTGAGCGCGACAGCATGCAGCAGGTGCGCATCCCGATCAGCGAAGTACGGGATTACATTGCTTCCCGCGTGAAACTCTGACGCGGAGAGCACCGATGAAAAACGGATTTGTAAAAGCCGCCGCCGCTTCCCCGGTCATCCGGGTGGCGGATGCGGAGTATAACGCCGAAAGGGTCGCCGACTGTATCCGCGAGGCGGCTGCGCAGGATGTGCGGCTGCTGGTCTTCCCCGCTCTGACCCTCACCGGCTGCAGCTGCCGCGATCTCTTCTCACATCGCGTGCTGCTGGACGGCGCGCGGAACGCGCTGCTGAAGCTGCTGCCGGAAACGAAAGGTCTCGACATGCTGATCTTTGTCGGGCTACCCTTTGCGCACGGCGCCAAGGTTTTTAATACGGCTGCCGCGATTTATGATGGCGAGATTCTGGCGCTCATTCCGGCGGAAGAACCTGCGGATGCGCATTTTGATCTCCCGGAACCCGGCAGCTGCTATGAAGTTACGGTACCCGGGTACGGCATGGTTCCGCTCTCCGACAGCATTCTGTTCGAGCATGAGGCCCTTGCCGATCTGCGCGTTGCCGTCGAGGTGGGTGCCGATCTGGACCGCTTCACTTCCCCGGCCGCCCGTCATGCGGAAGCCGGCGCCACCGTCATCGCGCAGATGGCCGCTTTTCCCGAGACCGTTTCTTCCCGCGAGGAAGCCGAACTCAACGCCCGTTACGAATCCCGCCAGTTTCGCAGTGCGCTGCTGCTGGCTGCGCCGGGCAAGGGAGAGAGCACAACCGACCGCGCCTGGTCCGGGCTCTGTCTGGCCGCGGAAAACGGTAGCATTCTCTTCAGCTGCGAGCAGGAAAGCACCTTTGCCGTTACGGAGTTCGACGTTGAGCATCTGATGACGCTTCGCCGCGCCGCCGCCTGCTTCGATGCCGAATCCGATTATCTGCGCCTCTCATGGGGCGGGGAACTGACGGAAACCATCCTAACCCGCAAATATCGGATGCATCCGCATCTGCCCGAGAATCCGGAAGAGCTTCCGGCGTACTGCTGGCGCATGCTGGAGATGCAGGTATCGGGTCTTGTCAAGCGCATGAACTATGCTGGACTGGATCACTGCGTCGTCGGCATTTCCGGCGGCGTTGATTCGACGCTGGCGGTTCTGGTCAGCGCAATGGCCGTGAAGAGAATGGGTCTCCCCTCTCAGAATGTCATCGCGTGTACGATGCCTTGCTTCGGAACATCTTCGCGCACCAAAAACAATGCCGTCGTCGTGGCAGAGCAGCTGGGTGCCGAGGTACGCGTCATCGACATCAGCAAAGCCGTGCTGCAGCACTTTGACGACATCGGTCATGCACACGACGATTACTCCGTCGCATATGAAAACGCCCAGGCCCGGGAGCGCACCCAGATTCTGATGGATATTTCGAACAAAACCAACGGTCTGGATGTCGGCACGGAAGATCTCAGCGAATTCATCGACGGCTGGTGCACCTACAACGGCGATCACACCAGCATGTACGACGTCAACATCGGGCTGACCAAGACCCAGGTCCGCGCAAACGTTCGCTATCTTGCCGATACCGCCGAGGACCCTGTTCTGAAGGCCGCTCTGTACGACGTACTTGACTGCCCCGTGACGCCCGAGCTTCTGCCTATCCGCGACGATCAGATCGAGCAGAAGAGCGAGGAGGCGGTCGGTTCCTACAGTCTGCAGGATTTCTTCACGCACAAGATGCTGATCTGCGGCTTTACGCCGTCCAAGACCCTGCGCCTGGCGAAGATCGCCTATGCCGGCCAGTTCAGCGACGAAGAGCTTCTGCGCTGGCTGACCAGCTACTGCCGCCGTCTTTTCAGCCAGCAGTTCAAACGGAGCTGTCTGATGGACGGCCCCGCCGTAGAGGCCTTTTCGGTCTCACCGCGCGACGGCTTCCTTATTCCTTCGGATGCGGAGAACGCCCTGTTCCTGCAGGATCTGGAATCGCTTCTGAAATAACCTGTCTGCGGCAGTCTGCCCGGCCCATCGGGCAGACTGCCGTTTTTGCATTGTGTCATTAGTAATTCTCATGAATGACAGTACATTTTCCCTTGACGTTTATGTGAAATATGGTATACTTGAATAAAGGCGCCCGGTGCGCCCCAACAAAAAACTATCCACAATTCACAAGGAGGCACCTATGCTTACGAACAATTATCTCAAGCGCGTCTATGCCGAGGTAGAAAAACGTGATGCTCATGAGCCTGAATTTCTGCAGGCCGTCAGAGAGGTCTTTGAGTCTCTCGAGCTGGTCATTGACAAACATCCCGAGTGGGAGAAGGCCGGTCTGCTCGAGCGCTTTGTTGAACCCGAGCGCGTCGTGGAATTCCGTGTTCCCTGGGTTGACGACAACGGCGATGTCCATGTCAACCGCGGTTACCGCGTGCAGTATAACAGCGCCATCGGCCCCTACAAGGGCGGGCTTCGCTTCCATCCCAGCGTGAATCTTTCCGTTATCAAGTTCCTCGGTTTCGAGCAGATTCTGAAGAACTCTCTGACCACCCTTCCCATGGGCGGCGGCAAGGGCGGCTCGGACTTTGACCCGAAGGGTAAGAGCGAGCAGGAAGTCATGCGCTTCTGCCAGAGCTTCATGACCGAGCTGTACCGTCACATCGGCCAGTTCACCGATACCCCCGCGGGTGACATCGGTGTCGGCGGCCGTGAGGTTGCCTATATGTACGGCCAGTACAAGCGTATTGTCGACCGCTTTGAGGGCGGCGTCATCACCGGCAAGGGCCTGACCTTCGGCGGCTCCCTGGCCCGTACCCAGGCCACCGGTTACGGCCTGTGCTACTTCTCTGCCGAGGCTCTCAAGCATCTGAAGAACGAGACCTATGAAGGCAAGACGGTTGTTGTCTCCGGTTCCGGCAACGTCGCGCAGTACTGCGCCGAGAAGGTCACCCAGCTGGGCGGCAAGGTCGTTGCCATGTCCGACTCCCAGGGCTATGTCTATGACCCGAACGGCATCAACCTGCCGAAGCTGTTTGAGATCAAGCAGAAGAGACGCGCCCGCATCAGCGTCTATGCCGACGAAGTTCCCTCCGCCGAATATCATGAAGGCTGCCGCAACATCTGGAACGTCAAGTGCGACATCGCACATCCCTGCGCCAGCCAGAACGAGATGGATGAGAAGGGCGCCCAGGCTCTGGTCGACAACGGCTGCATGGCCGTCTTCGAAGGCGCGAACATGCCTCTGACTCCGGAAGCCATTGCGGTTGTTCAGAACAACGGTCTGCTCTACAGCCCCGGCAAAGCCTCCAATGCCGGCGGCGTTGCCACTTCCGGTCTTGAGATGAGCCAGAACTCCATCCGCATGAGCTGGAGCTTTGAAGAAGTCGATGAGAAGCTGCACGGCATCATGAAGAACATCTACAAGGCCTGCTATGACGCCTCCGTCGAGTGCGGCAAACCCGGTGACCTGATGGTCGGCGCCAATGTGGCCGGCTTCCTGAAGGTCGCAGAAGCAATGATGGCACAAGGCATCGTCTGATGCTTTTCGCTCCTTAACCCCCCAGCCCTCTGCCGGAGACGGCAGAGGGTTCTTCTATTTCTCTCTGCCTTCGGCAGGGAGAATCTGCAATGATTTCTCTGCCGGAAACGGCAGAGAGTGCTTTTTTCTCTTTTCCAAAAATAACACGTGCAATCACCGGCGCCGTGTGGTATACTGTCTCCGCATTTTTCCAAAAGGAGTTCTTTTATGAACCTTGTCGTTCTGGATTTGGAATGGAACCAGGCCATGAGTTCCAAATCCGAAGTGTTTAACTATCTTCCGATTCATCTGCGCGGCGAGATTATCGAAATCGGCGCCGTGAAGCTCAATCCGGACCTCTCCATCGGGGATGAGTTTACAGCGGATGTCCGCCCTGTCTATTTCCGACGGATGCATTATAAAGTGAAGAAGATCACCGGGTTCGACAAGGACCGTCTTTCGCACGGTCTTTCTTTTCCGGAAGCCATGCAGAATCTTCGCGACTGGTGCGGCGACGATGTGACCTTCCTCACATGGGGCTGGGATGATCAGGGAATCTTTGAGCAGAACATCATTATTCACGATCTTGACTGGGATTGGATTGCCGGCTGGGTCAACCTTCAGATGATCTATAATCTGCAGACCGGCGGAGACAAAAACCAGAAATCCCTCGCCTCCGCGATGGAGCATTTCGAAATTGAGCAGACGCGCATCGCCCACGATGCGCTCGGCGACGCCTACAACACCGCGCTGGTTACCACGCATCTGGACATGGAAGAGGGGCTTCGCCTCTATCCCGAGGCGAACGAGATTCTCTCGCGCCGGATGCCGAACTACAAGCCTGCACAGGATGCCGCGGTCATGCAGGACGCTCTCCTGCGTGACAGCAGCCCCAACAGCTTTGAAACCAAGGCCGATGCCTTTGCCGATGCCAAACAGCATGCTCTGACCTGCCCGATCTGCGGAAACGGCTGTGAGGGCAGCCGCTGGATCAGCCAGAGCGACGGAAGGTACATGAATCTGTTTGAATGCGGCGAGCACGGCAGTTTCCTTGCCAGAATCCGTCTGAAGAAAGATCCCGACGACGAACTGTGGACCGCGGGCCGGCTCATCTATGAGGCCGACGAGGAAATGCAGGGCTTTTACCGGGCAAAGCTCAGCCAGGCCAGACGCCGCGGCCGCGGCCGTATGCCTCGGAAAAACCGCCCCGCCTGAACAACAAAAGCTGCAGCAAAACGAATTGCTGCAGCTCTTTTTTTCGATTGCTTTTGAACTCTGCCGTTTTATTTTCTGTTCGCCAGACCGCCCAGGAACATGATTACGGCGAAGACGATCAGATACCAGAAGTTCTCCATCTTATGGCCGACCAGGCAGGCATAGACCATAAACAGCGAACCGAGGATCGCAAGCGCCGGGAAGACATAGCGTCTCACGGGCGTCTCATCCGTCGCCTTGCGCATCCAGTTGATAAACATGGGGATGTACATGGCATAGAGGGAGATGATCGGCAGTTCGGACGCGTCAAAGCTGAAGGGCACGCTCTCAAAGGCTGTGCCCGAGAAGACCTTCACGCCGCCCCAGACCTCAAGAACGCTGGCGAAGATGAAATAGGCTCCCCAGAAGGCACAGAGCAGCAGGCCCATGATGGCGGAGTTCGAGGGCATGTTGGACTTTTTGTCAACCGAGCCGAAGAGTTCCGGATTGGGGCCGTCCCCGCGGGCAGCCAGCGAATAGACGCCGCGGCAGCATCCGAGCATCAGGCCGTTCATGGTGCCGACGCAGGAGATGGCGATAAAGAGGTTGAGGATGTTGCCGAGCAGGCCGCCGAAGATGTTGACGAAGGCCTGTGTTGCGCCGTCCGCCATCAGAACCTCGACCGAGGCTCCGCCGGCCACGCCGATATAGTAGCTGATATAGGTGATGATAACGATCAGGCCACCGATGATCAGCGCCTTCGGCAGATTCCGCTTCGCATCCTTGAGTTCGGCATTGATGGAGGTCGCGATGACCCAGCCCTCATAGGCAAACGAGGTGGCGCAGACCGAGGCAAGCAGGGGTGTTGAGCTGCTGCCGACGTTCCCGGAGGCAGTGGCAAAGTTGCTGACCAGCATGTGGTTGGGACCGACCAGACCGACAATAATGCCGACCACGGCCATCAGGCCGAGCGGGATCAGCTTGATGACGGTGGTAGAAGTCTGAACCAGGCCTGCCAGCTTCGGAGACAGGGCGTTCACGACATAGGCGCAGACGAGAAACACCATCATCAGCACCATGCATTCCGGTCCGATGATGCAACCGCCCTGGGCGGCGGGGATCACCAGGGGAAAGTTCGGCCAGCATGAGGTGATGAACACCAGGGTATAGCGGGCAGAGAGCCATGCGAGAATGACGGTCAGCGTCGGATAGTAGATGATGCTCATGAACCATCCGAGGTAGTACCCGTAGCGAGGGCCGACGGTGGCCTCGGCATAGTCGACAACGCCGTTCACCTTCTCATACTTCTGCGCCATCGACGCAAAGGCGAGAATGCAGGCGATCATGATAAAGCCGCCGAGAGCCCAGGCGATGATGCCGAGAGGCATGTTTCCTTCGGTCTTCTGAAGAACGGTCTGCGCCTTGAAGAAGACGCCGGAACCGATCACGATGCCGACAACCATGCAGATGGCGGTAAAGAGGCCGTATCTCTTTTCCAGTTTGTTTTCCACGATTTTTTCTTGATTCCTCTCTTTTCTTGTTTTCCTGCCTCAGCAGGCCGTAAGAGTATAACGCTGCCGCTCGCCGCGGTCAAGCAGAAAATGAAGAAAAACCGAAAACTGTTCCTGCTTTTATTCTTCTACATTGACACCGACCGTCAGTTTTTCGCCGTCGCTTTCCTCCACCATCGCCGCTTTCACAACAATGTACCGGGGTTCTCCGTTGATCATGAGTCTGTAGCGGAGCTGGTACATCCCCTTTTCCCGGATATCCCGCAGGATTTCCTCTTTGGTAAAATGCTCCAGAAAATACGGAAGGTCTTCCGGATAGACCATCTGCTCGCCGTCGCTCCTGCCCTTGGTGAAGAAGTCTTCGCCCTTTTTGTCAAAGCCCAGGTCTCCGTAGCCCGAGGTCACATTGTATTCGGAATACAGGCCTGTCTCGGGATCAACCGTATACAGGGCATAGCTCTTTCCTGCCAGCGCTGCAATCCGGCCGAAAACAATCCGACGCTGGTGCTCTCTTTCCTCCTCCTCTTTCTGCCGGATCTGCGACTCGATGATGCTGACGCCCATGATGATGCGGTTTCTGTGCGGCTTCATGCGTATGAGCTTCAGACTGGCATACATCGGCGTGCCCGTATCGATCAGCCGGTAGGTGGTCGTATAGACGCCCTGCGCATCAAGCGTCTCGACGATCTTTTCCTTTGTAAAGCTACTCAGGAAGGGCTCTCTGTCTTCCGCATAGATTCGGACCTTCGAAGCGCGGCGCACCTCGCCGAAGAAATCTTCACCGCGGCGCTCGACCGCCATCTCTTCTCTGTCGGATGCGGCGCTGTATTCGATAAACCGGTCGGTATCAAGATCGACGACATAAATGTTGTAATAGTCGGCAGCCAGTGCCCTCGCGATATCGGCATAAGTCGCGCCTTCGTCCGGCGTATGGATGGAGAGCACGGCAATGGCCGCGGCGGTGTCTCCTGTGACGGGATTGACTCCGATCCGTCTGATAAACTGATGCACAACCGTACCGTCGGGCATCGTCTCATCAAAAAAGGTGCGGTTCCCGCTTTCGCAGCACTGCCTGATTGTCTTCAGGAACAGAGGCGTCCCCTGTTTAACCTGGGGATCGTCAAAGTCTATTGTGTCGTTCGTCACGTCAAACCCGAAAAAGTGCCTTGCAAACTCCCGGTACGCCGGGTTGCTGCGCACATATTTTGCGTGACTGCCTCTGATTTCCAGAATACCCATCGGCAGCATATCGAAGGTGTTCCGGAGGGCACTCTCATCCACGCCGGTAATGCTGTCCAGGTCGTAGAGGTTGACGCGTCCGATCGTCTCAAAGTAAGCGGTTTCTTCCGGGTTTTCATACCCGAACCGCAATCCTTCCGCTGCGATTTCCAGAATTCTCTCAAAGGGAGCCGGCTGCCGGAAGAAGTAGCCCTGCAGTTTGGAACAACCGATATCCTGCAGAAAGCGCACCTGGCTTTCCGTCTCGACGCCTTCGCACACCGTATCCACGCCCAGCGAGGTCGCCATTTTCATCAGTTCTGTCAGGATGATCTTGCCGCTGTTGCCCTCGTCCAGCTTCCGCATGAAGCTCATGTCAAACTTGATCAGATCAAACTGAATGCTTTGAAGGACATCCAGGGAAGAGTAGCCGCTGCCGAAATCGTCCATCCACACGGGGAAGCCCAGGTCCCGGAATCGGTCCACCTGCGCTTTCATAAAATCAAAATCGCTACCGATGATGCTTTCGGTGATCTCGATGCTGATCATATCCCGGCTGAAACCGGAATCGTCCACCCTTCTGCGGATTTCCTCCACAATATCACAGGTGTCAAAGTCGGATCTTGACAGATTGATCGAATGCGGTACAACCGGCAGTCCGACAGCAGCCTGCCGCTTCATTCTCTCCAGCACCTGATCCAGCACATACAGATCCAGCTTATAAATCAGCCTGGCATCCTCCAGTGTCGGAATAAAATCCGCCGGAGACAGGAAGCCTTCCTCCGGATCAATCCATCTGGCCAGAGCCTCCTCGTCGCAGATTTTGATATCGACCGCCCGCATGATCGGCTGATAATAGACCTTGATCCATTTCTCTTCAATCGCCCTGTCGATGTGAGAGAGGACATACTGCTGCCGCTTCGCCTCGCGGCTCATCTCTTCGCTGTAAAACAGGCAGCTGGAAACATCGGATTTCGGAATGGCGTCACAGGCCATCTTGGCTCTGTCGTAAGCGGAACCCAGGGGAACATCCTCGACACCGGCTGTATAGATGCCGACCCTGACCGGCAGGGAATTGGCGCCGTTCACCTTTTCGGCCTCCCGGAAGAAGCTGTCCAGCTTCTCTGTCAGGCGGTCTTTTTCCGTGTATGCGGCAAAGCGGTCCCCCGCGATCCGGCAGCAGTTCTCATTCCCAAACGTCTGGGCCAGCAGCTTCGCCAGTCCCTGCAGCAGCCTGTCGCCTTCTTCAAATCCGTACTTTTCGTTATAGTACTTCATTCCGTTGAGGTCCAGGTACAAAAGCTCACCCGTCTTCCCCTGTTTACGCATCTCCGCTCCGCCCGCTTCCGCCAGGCTGAAAAAGTGCGACATATTGGGAAGCCCGGTCAGATTGTCAAAGTAGCTTGCCTTCAGGATGCTCTCATCATGAAGCGCATGGTTGAACACCTGATTCAGCGCCGCTTCCTGCGTGTTTGGGTCCTGATCCTCCGTATACAGTCCCTCGTCCGTAAACCACACATACGCAAGACGGACGCCCGTCTCGGTATAAACATGCTCACCGCGTCCGTGGGCGATGCGATAATCCTGTTGTTCCTGATGTTTCCGTGCCCGGAAGATAACCTCGTATGGTGCGTCACTGGTCATGAAGCGGCGGGCCGCCTCCGACATTCTCGCGACATCGTCGGGATGGACATTATAGAAAACATTCTGGTCAAGTACGCGGTAAGCTTCCGCCCTGTCCTCAAAGCCGAACATTTTGCGGTAGCCGTCAGACAGCGCAAGCACGAAAACATGCCTGTTGACATACTGATAGACGGCAATCGGCGACGGCAGACATTCCAGAAAGATGCGCTCTTCCTCTGAAAACTGATATTTCTTCATTTCCATTCTCCTTCGCTGCCGGTCTCATCCCAGGGATGTTTCTTTAATTTATTATTGTATCACAGCAAATCGGAATATACAACGCTTTTATGGAGCAGTCAGACTTTACGCATAACAAAAGAGAAGCCGTTTCCGGCTTCCCTGTCTGGCACCCACGAGGGGATTCGAACCTCCGACCCTTCGCTTAGGAGGCGAATGCTCTATCCTGCTGAGCTACGTGGGCGTATGGATTTGATGCGGGGGTATTGTATCGCAGTTTCCATCCGTTGTCAACCGAGAAACCAGCTGCTCCAGTTCCCCCCGACCGAGAAGAAATCCGGCTGCTTTCTGCAGGTCGCTCCGGCTGATCAGCGGCGGCAGGTTCAGCGCCTGTGCCAGTTTTCGACGCAGCGCCGCGGACCCCGGCTTTCCGTTCAGACCGAGCCGGTAAAAATCTGCATCCGTGATGCTTTCTCTGTCGGCAGAGTTCTCTTCGGTCGCGCCCGCCGTCTTCAGGGCAAGAATGAGCGTTTCAGGCTGCATTCCCTCCACACCGAGCAGACCTTCCTTTGAAGGCCTGTCTTTTCGTTTTTCCCTGCCCGGAACAGCCGGCACGTATGCCTGTTTGATCTTCTCCAGTGGGATCAGGCTCTTCAATCGGTTCCGGATTACAAAACCCGCCGAATCCGAATCCGTCAGCAGGATCAGACCTCTCTCTTCAGCCAGCATCCGCAGCATGCTCAGTTTCTCTCTGTCATGAAAAATCGAAAAGCCCTTGGTTTCGACGATCAGGGCATCCACAACCTGACTCAGCGTATTCCGGTCATAGCGTCCCTCGACAACGATCACTTCCCGGATTCGAAGCTTCTCTTCAGCCATCGGACACCTCAAGCGCAATCCGCATCAGTGTCTCCTTCAGAAGCTGTTTTTCATCCGTTCCCTCGGATTTCAGCCGATAGTCTGCCTGGGCACAGAGTTCCACAGCCTTCTTCAGCTGTTCCGGGCGGAAGCCTCTGGATGACTGCAGGAGCCGCCTCGCCATGAAATCATATTTCAGTCCGCACAGATTCATCAGTTCCGGAACGCTCTTTATCTGCGCCGCCAGATACAGGCGGCGGAACTGATTGGACAGCATGGACAGGATCGCCGGCACGCTGCTGTCCCGCTGCTCGAGAAGGTCCGCCAGAATGCCGGCCGCGGTGTTGAAGCGGCGATCGGCTATCGCATCCGTCAGTTCAAAAATATCCGCCTCCGGAATCCGGTTTGCCACCGCATTGACGTCCGAAACCGTTACCTTCTCTCCCTGTGCGTAAGCGGCAATTTTTTCAATCTCGGGAATCAAACGTTTCATCTGATCGCCGCTCAGCCAGATCAGACGCTGCGCCGCTTCAATCTCAAGACCTTTCCCGTAATAGGCAAAACGCCTTGTAATCCAGCGGATCAGCATATTCTGATCCTGAACGGTAAAACGGATCTCTGTGCCGTAATCGCGCAGGTATTTGACGATCTTGCTTTTCCCGTTCGGCTCCTCGCCCTGTTCCGGCAGAAATACCACCGTGCAGTAGTCCGGGATGTCTTGCAGAACCTCCATCAGCGCGTCGGGATCGCCGGGTTTCATGTAATCCATCTCCCGGATTTCGATCAGGCTGCGCTCGCTGAAAAACGGAAGAGTATCGATGGCAAAGCGCAGTTCCGTCGGATCCGGTTGGGCATCCTTGAAAATGCGGCTCTGAAAATCCTCCCCTTCGTCCGGCGCACAGATTTTCCGCAGGGTCTTCATAAAGTCGTCCCGCAGATAATCTTCTTCGCCCCAGAGCAGATACAGCCGCCGGGGTCCCTGTTCCTTCAGTTTTCTGATCTCTGCCCCGTAATCCAGGGTCGGATCCTTTTTTTTCTTTTTCATGCCCGGCTCTCTCTCATTCTGCGGCCTGCCGTTTCACGGTTTTTCCCGGAGTTTTCTTTCATACCATCGGCATTATAGCATCAGTCTGCCGTTTTTTCCAGCCGGAGCGCAAAAAAGCTTGCGATTCGCGGCAGAATTGGGTATAGTACAGATATCCTTTTCGATCGGAGGCCTGTTTCATGATCAATGCCATCGACAATGCTGTCAACGCCGTCAGCGGCATCCTCTACAAACCGTATATTGTCCCGCTGCTGCTTATCCTTGCCGGGATCTATTTCACCGTCCGTACCGGCCTGCTTCAGTTCCGACTCTTCGGAGAATCGATCCGCGTCGTAAAGGAACGGCCTGTCAATCTCGGGTCAACCTCTTCCTTCGGAGCGCTTATGGTCTCCACCGCTTCCCGCGTCGGTACCGGCAACATTATGGGCGTCTCCACGGCGCTCTGCCTTGGCGGTCCTGGCGCCATCTTCTGGATGTGGGTTACGGCAATCCTCGGTGGAGCATCCGCTTTCGTCGAGTCCACACTCGCACAGATTTACAAAAAGAAAGACACCGACGGCAGTTTTTACGGCGGCCCGTCGTACTACATGCAGGATGCTCTCGGCCAGCGCTGGCTGGGCGTGGCCTTTTCCGTCGTTCTGATCCTGACCTACGCGGTCGGGTATAATATGCTCGCGGCCTTCAACACGCAGGATACGTTTTCCGGTTTTGCATTCTACAACGAGAAAACGCCTCTCGTCATCGGCTCCGTTCTGGCCGTCCTGTTCGGCATCTGCGTACTTGGCGGAGGCAGACGTCTGACAAAAGTCACCGAGGTTCTCGTTCCCATCATGGGCATTCTCTATGTCCTCGTTTCTCTTTTCGTCGTCATTACGCACATCACTGCGCTTCCGCGTGTTTTCGGGATGATCTTCGGTTCCGCTTTCAACTTCAAGGCGATCTTCGGCGGATTTACGGGCTCATGCATCATGTGGGGCATCAAGCGCGGTCTTTACTCCAACGAAGCCGGTATGGGCTCGGCGCCTAACGCCGCAGCAGCCGCCGATGTCATTCATCCTGCCAAGCAGGGGCTGGTTCAGATGCTCTCGGTGTTTATCGACACTCTGCTCATCTGCTCCGCCACAGCCTTTATGTGTCTCTTCTCGGGAATTGAGCCCTCTGCCGATGCCGCCGGCGCTGCCTATGTGCAGGCTGCGGTCCGATCGGCGCTCGGCGGTTTCGGTCCGGTCTTTCTGGCCGTGGCCGTAAGCCTGTTCGCCTTCACCACCCTGCTCGGAAACTACTACTATACAGAAGGCTGCCTGCGCTTCATCATGAAGAAAAAGCCCGGCAGCACCTTCATGACGGCATTCCGCCTGTGCGCGACCGTGCTGGTCTTCCTTGGCGCGGTGATCTCCGCCGGTCTTGCCTGGGATACTGCCGATCTGCTTCAGGCTCTGATGGTCATCATCAACGTGCCGGTCATCATTCTTCTTGCCAAGCCCGCCATCGATGCGCTGAGGGACTATGAAACCCAGCGGAAAGCCGGAAAAGATCCTGTTTACCGAGCAAAGGACAACGGCATCACGGGCACCGACTGCTGGCAAGACTGAGGC
Source organism: Oscillospiraceae bacterium (assembly GCA_017538965.1). Lineage (GTDB taxonomy): Bacteria > Bacillota > Clostridia > Oscillospirales > Oscillospiraceae > Limivicinus. Next base: position 8,624 of record JAFYHU010000061.1, on the reverse strand, counting down.
TGTTTTCTCCGGAAGCCCTATGGTTTCCGTGAGATACTCCGATTATGAATATGAATCAGAATTTTTTTGTAACAGGAGGCATCAACGTGGATCACGTAAAAAGAATCGGCGTGCTTACCAGCGGCGGTGACGCGCCTGGAATGAACGCTGCAGTGCGCGCCGTTGTACGTACTGCGATTTCCTGCGGCATCGAATGCGTGGGAATCCGCAGAGGATGGCAGGGATTGATCAACAGTGACTTTATCCGGCTTTCCAGCACCAGCGTGGGTCATATTCTGTCCCGCGGCGGCACGATCCTGTACACGGCACGCAGCGACGATTTTCTGACGGAACAGGGACGGAAAAAGGCAGTCGCCACCTGTAAGATGCTGGGGCTTGACGCCATCGTAGCCATAGGCGGAGACGGCACATTCCGAGGCGCCCTGGAGCTTTCCCGTCTCGGAATTCCGGTTGTCGGCATCCCCGCCACGATTGATAATGACGTGGGCTGCACCAATTACACAATCGGCTTTGACTCTGCCTGCAACACCGCCATTGAGTGCATCGACAAGCTGCGTGATACCATGCAGTCGCATGAGAGATGCTCCGTTGTCGAGGTAATGGGCCGCAACGCGGGTTTTCTCGCCCTGTACGTGGGGATCGCGGTCGGTGCCACAGCCGTGCTTGTCCCCGAGTACGAGACGGATTTTCAGCGAGATGTCGTTCAGCGTATTCAGGATTCGCGTCTGGCGGGAAACACGCATTTCATGATTGTCGTGGCAGAGGGTGCAGGCAGCGCGGTCGAGTTCGGAAAGATGATCCATGAGGCAATCGGGATCGAACCGCGCGTCACCGTTCTGGGACACCTTCAGCGCGGCGGGTCGCCGACGGGAAGAGACCGGGAAACCGCGACGCGTATGGGATACTATGCCGTGAAAGCGCTTGCCGAGGGCCGGGGAAACAGCATTATCGCGACCCAGGAAGGCGGAATCGTGGAGATTCCCATTGAGGAAGCGCTCTCCCGCACAAAGAAGCTGCAGATGGATCGTTACCGCATCATGGAGACGATGCAGATCGGCGGCATCCGGGAGTTTCGGGAGAACACCCAATAAGGCGTACTTTCATTCATCACAACAGAATAACACCAGGGATCGTTAATCACGTTCCTGGTGTTTTTTATCCTGCCTGGACCCATACCTCGACGGTACCGTTCATGTCTGTCCGGTAAATTGCCATTCCGCATGACTGCAGCCGGGCAAGGACTTCTCTTGTCGGATGGCCGAAGGAATTGTTCTTTCCCACGCTGATGACGGCATCCTCCGCTCGGAGGGCTGAGAGGAACTCCGGCGAAGATGCGTTTCGTGATCCGTGATGCCCCACGATCAGCAGCTCCGCATCCGGGAGAATCAGCTCTTCGAGCAGGCGGCGCTCGGCCTTCTGCGGAGAATCGCCGGTTATAATCGTGTCATATTCTCCGACGGAAACCAGACTGATGATGCAGCGTTCGTTCTCGCTTCCTTCGTCCGGCGGGGCAATCAACTGCAGGCGGAGCTCTCCGTATGTCCGGTCGGTGTTCTCCGTAAGCTCGATGATTTCAGTACCATGTCTGTTCGCCGCCTCGAGGATTTCCGGCAGCAGCTCTTCATCGGCATCCGCATTCGGAGAGAGAATGATAGTCCGGATCGGCATCAGCTCCAAAAGCATCGTCACCCCGTTGACATGGTCCTCATGCAGATGCGACAGGATCAGGGCGCTGATATCCTTTCGTCCTGCATTCTCCAGCCAGGCCCATGCCGTTTCTCCGGCATTCTCCAGCGTGTTGAGGCCGCCGCAGTCGAACATCAGCGTATTGTCGCCCGACAGCACACAGACGCACTCCCCCTGTCCCACATCCAGCGCGGCAACAACTGCCTCAGCGCTGCGGTAGCGCCGTGCGGACAGGGAAAGGGCGGCAATCAGGGTCAGAACGCCGAGCACAGCCGGCATCAGCAGCCGAAAACGACTGTTCGCCTTGCTGCGCCAGGCAATAAAACCAAGCAAATAGCAGAGCAGCAGCCAGGCTTTCATCTCCGTTCGGAACATGGGGATCAGATGATGCGGAATCCGGCAGATCAGACCGGCCAGCAGAATCAGGTAACGGGCCAGCAGTTCCGTCGGAATCGCAAGCAGCCTTCCCAGCGGCAGGAATATCACTCCCGCAAGGCAGCTCAGATACCCGCCGCAGAAGCAGAGCGATACCGCCCAGAGGCCCAGAAGATTGGTAAGCGGCGAAAAAATGGCAAGCGTTCCGAAATGGATCACCGAGAACGGCGCCGACATGATCAGCACCGCGAGAGAGGCGCCGATCACCGAGAGCGGCACGCGCAGGAAGCTTTCCTCCCCTGCACCACAGGCCCGCATCATGGTTTCGGTCATCGGTTCCGCCAGCAGCACCATCCCGGCCATGGCCGAAAAGGAAAGCTGCAGACTGATGCTGGCGCAGCTGAAGGGGTTGAAAAGCAGAATCAGTGCCAAAGCCGCGGCCAGCGAGGTGGGCCCGTCGTTCTCACGGCGGAAGATCGGCGCCATCAGCAGAATCGTCTGCATGATGCCGGCGCGGACGGCCGACGGCGAAGCCCCTGTCATGAAGACAAAGAACCAGACCAGAAGGATGCCGGTCACGGAAGATGCCGGTCTAGCGCCGAAGAGCAGTTGAATCATCCCGACCAGAAAAGCAATATGCATGCCCGAAACGGCCACGATATGCATAAAGCCCGCGCCCTGCATCCGGGCATAAAGGGCGGTGTCCTTATAGAAATCCGTCTTGTCGCCCAGCATCAGCGCGCGCATGAACACAGAAATGTCGTCCGAAAAGAAGCCTGCCGCGAAGTCCGAAACGCGCTTTGCGGCGAGAGCGGACATGGTGCGGATGCCGTGTCTGTCGGCGTGCCGGGCTGCGACCTCTTTCAGAGTACCGGTCAGGTATATGTCCTTGGACACCAAATTGTCATTGCGCTCGCCGTAACGAAGATCTGCCCGGCGAAGTTTTACATTGACCGTAAGGACGTTTCCCGGCATCAGATCCTGCGTCTGTTCCCGGTAATCATACAGCATCAGGTCCAGCTTCGGTGCTTCCGTTCGCCGTACATGCAGGCGCGTGGAATAGTCCAGCTGCACCGGCGTCTCCACGACCTGTACCTGCATGCTCTGTTCGGTTTCGTCCCACAGTTCGGCATAGCGCAGCGTCCTGTCCCAATGAACTGCATAGACGGCAAATCCCACCGCGGCGCCGAGCAGGCAGAGAAACAGCCGCTGCATTCCCCGGCTCTTTTTCTGCAGCAGAAAGCACAGGATTCCCGCCATGCCGCAGACAGCAGCGGCCGGCAGGATCCAGTGCACAGGAAGACAATAATAGGAGAGGAAGACCGCGGCCGACAGCGACAGCGCGCCGATCATCAGCTTCCGCATGTTGCACTCCTTATGATCGGTTTGACTCTGCCTGATGCTCCGGCATCAGACAATTTTTTCGCCCAGTTCCTTTCCGCCGATCAGGTGGAAGTGCAGATGCATGACGGTCTGACCCGCGGCAGCGCCGCAGTTGTTGATGACGCGGTATCCTTCGCTCAGGCCCTCCGCGGCGGCAATCTTCGGGACAGCCGCGAAGCAGGCTGCCACATCCTCCAGGTTGTCTTCGCCGATTTCATTGGCCGAATCCAGATGCTTCTTCGGCACAATCAGGATGTGAACCGGCGCCTGAGGGTTGATGTCGCGGAAGGCAAAGACTTTTTCGTCCTCGTAAACCTTGGTGCTGGGGATCTCCCCGGCGATGATCTTGCAGAACAGACAGTTATCCATGGGGGTTACTCCTTTTCTGTTTTCTTGGATGTTTGTGTCAATGCGGTTGCCCGTTTATTTTACCATCTTCGAGATGCTTTGACAATCCCTTGCGCAATTCCTTTCAGGCCGGAAAAAAATGTGGAAAACAGGCGGAAAATATGCTATTATTAAGTATTCTCATTTCGTGATTCTATTCGTACAGACTGGGAGGTTCCCGATGAAAAAACCGACCGTAGTCATCCCCGCGGCATACCGACGTGCAGCGGCATGTCTGCTGTGTCTTGTCATGGCCGCTGTTTTCATTCTGCCGATCCCCGCGCATGCACAGGAAGCCGAAAAGATCGTGCGCGTCGGCTGGTACGACTCCTCCTATAACACGATTGATTCGGCCGGGCGCCGGATCGGATACGCTTATGAATACCAGCAGAAGATTGCTTCCTATGCCGGCTGGAAATACGAGTATATCAGCGGGAGCTGGTCTGTTCTTCTTCAGATGCTGGAAAACGGCGATCTTGACCTGATGAGTGATGTCTCCTACACGCCCGAACGGGAAGAGCATATGCTTTATCCCGATCTCGCCATGGGTTCGGAGGAGTACTATCTTTTCACCGCTCCCGGCAACAGCGAGATCTCGGCGTCGGATTATTCCACCCTGAACGGAAAGCGGATCGGCGTCAACAAGAGCAGCATTCAGGCGGATTTCTATCGGGACTGGGCCGAGAAAACCGGCGTTCAGACCGAAATCATCGAAGTAACCTGCACGGAGAATGAATCCCTGCATATGCTTGAGACCGGCGAACTGGACGCCTATGTCACCGTGGACTCCTTTGTCGATCCCAGCGTCGCCGTCCCGGTCAGCAAGGTCGGCTCCTCCGACTTTTATTTTGCTGTCAGCAAAAGCCGTCCGGACTTGCTGGCGGATCTGAATAAAGCCATGAATCGGATTCAGGACGAGAACCGCTTCTATAACCAGCAGTTGTTTGAAAAGTACATCCGTCAGGTCGGAGCCAATGCTTTTCTCACAGCGGAGGAAACCGAATGGATCGGGGAGCACGGTGCCATCCGTGTGGGTTATCAGGACAATTATCTGGCCTTCTGCGCCTCGGATGAGACGACCGGGGAACTGACCGGTGCCGTAAAGGATTTTCTGGACCATGCTTCCGACTGCTTTGCCAATGCGCATCTTGACTTTGAGGCGACAGCCTACCCCACGGCTTCCGCCGCTTTCGACGCTCTGAAGCGCGGTGAGGTGGACTGCATCTTCCCCGTCAATCTCGGCAGCTACGAAGGGGAAACCATGGGCGTGGACATCACGCCGTCACTGGTAAGCGCGGACCTATACGCGATTGTAAAGGAGGATGACCAGAACTTGTTCGGCAAGAAGGAGCACGTGATCGTTGCCGTCAACGAAGGCAATCCGAATTATGAAGCCTTTCTTGTGGATCACTTCCCCGAATGGCGAAAGATCACCTATCCGACCACCGAAGACTGCCTGAAAGCCGTTTCGGACGGGATGGCCGACTGCGTGCTGGTCAGCAACTACCGCTACAACAATGTCGCGAGAATCTGCGCCCGTTACCGTCTGATTCCCCTGTCCACCGGGGTCGGGATGGATTACTGTTTTGCGGTTGCCAAGGGGCAGACCCTGCTGTATTCCATTCTGGCAAAAACCATCGGGCAGGTTCCGGCCTCCACGATCAACGCCATGCTTTCTTACTACATCACGGAAGATGCCAGACTCAGTGTTTCCGACTTTGTGGAGGACCATCTGGCTGCGGTCATGGTCCTGATCGGTTTGGTGCTGCTGGTGATTCTGATCCTGCTGTTCCAGAATATGCGGGCAGTCCGGAGAGCCCGGAATCTGATCGCCGCAACCGAAAAGGACAGCCTGACGGGTCTTTATAACCGCGATTATTTCTTCCAGTATGCCGACCGCTTTACCCGCGAGCACCCCGACATCCCAATGGACGCCATCGTTATGAACATCGAGCAGTTTCATTCCGTCAACGCACTCAACGGACGGAGCTTCGGCGATCAGGTCCTGCGCGCACTCGGGGAAGAGGTTCTCGCCGTTGCGAACGAAAACGGCGGCATCGCGGGGCGCTTCGGAGCGGACCGCTTTGACATTTGGTGCCGGCAGATCCGGGACTATGGCGTCGTCTTTGACCGCCTTCAGGGAAAACTGGAGCGTCTGGCGCCGAATGCCAATCTCCGCCTGCGCATGGGCGTGATGCCCTGGCTGGAGAAGGCGGAACCGGTCATGCAGTTCGACCGGGCCCGCACGGCCTGCAGCATGGCGCGCGGGAACTTCAAGGAGCACCTGATCGTCTTCGACGAGACGGTTCGCGACCGGGAGGTCTACGAGCAGCGCCTGCTGAACGATCTGCGCCGGGCACTGGAATCCTACGAGTTCGAAGTCTACTATCAGCCCAAGTACGATATTCAGTCCGAGCCGCCGAAGCTTGTAAGTGCGGAGGCACTGGTACGCTGGAATCACCCCGAGCTGGGGATGATCTCGCCGGACGACTTTATCCCGCTGTTTGAGAGAAACGGACAGATCGGCCTGGTGGACCGGTACGTGTGGGAGAAAGCGGCCATGCAGATCGTGCGCTGGCGGGAGAAGTATGGGGTGACGATACCGATCTCGGTGAATCTGTCGCGGGTGGATGTGTTCGATCCGGAGCTGGAAAAAACGCTGGACGGAATCCTGACGTACAACCGTCTGGAGCGCGGCGCGCTGAAGCTGGAGGTCACCGAGTCCGCCTACACGGAGAACGCCGGGCAGGTGATCCAGGTGGTGGAGAAGCTGAGAGGGAAGGGCTACGAAGTGGAGATGGACGATTTCGGCACGGGCTATTCCTCGCTGAGCATGCTTTCCGCCATGCCGATCGACGTGCTGAAGATGGACCGGGCCTTCATCCGGAACATCCAGGACAACGAGAAGGACATCCAGCTGGTTGCCCTGATCCTCGACATTGCGAAGAACCTCAGGATTCCGGTCGTGGCCGAGGGCGTCGAGACAGAGGAGCAGCTGCGGCTGCTGAAGCGGCTGGGCTGCTCAGTGGTGCAGGGGTACTACTTCTCGCGGCCGGTGGATGCGGAGGAGTTTGAAGTGAGCATCCTGGAGGATGCGAAGCTTGGAGTGGGAAAGGGGTGAGAGGAATGCATTCCCTGCGTACGAAAATTACATTGATCACGATCTGCATCATTGCGATGTCGGTGGCGATCGTGACGGCGGTCAGCGTACACTTCATCCGGCGGAGCGAGAGCCTGGAGTCGAACCAGCTGCTGCTCCTGCTGTGCGAGACCGGGGAGCGCAACCTCGACTATTACTTCAACAGCGTGCAGAAGTCGGTCGAGAAGGTGGAGCACTTCGCGGAGAGGGACCTGGACGGGATCGACGCGCTGGAGGACGAGGCGTTCGCGGCGCATGTCGAGCGGGTCGCGGCGTTCTTCGACGAAACGGCGAACAAGACCAACGGGGTGCTGACGTACTACTACCGGATCGACCCGGCGGCGTCGGACACGGTGAAGGGCTTCTGGTACGTGAACATGGACGGGGAGGGCTTCGTCGAGCACGTGCCGACGGACATCACGCTGTACGACACGCAGGACACGTCGCGGCTGGTGTGGTTCACGGTGCCGAAGCACGAGGGGAAGGCGATCTGGCTGCCGCCGTACATCACGGACAACCTGGACGTGCGCGTGATGTCGTACAACGTGCCGATCTACTGGCGCGGGCACTTCATCGGGGTGGCGGGCATCGAGCTGGACTACTCCGACATGGCGGAGCAGGTGGACAGCATACGCCTGTACCAGAACGGCTACGCGTTCCTGGACGACGACGAGGGCAATCTCTTCTACCACCCGCGCTACGACGTGGCGTCGCTGAGCGAGGAGGAGCTGCCGAAGCTTCCCGAAGGGGCGCTGAGCAACCTGACCTTCCTGCAGTACAACTTCGAGGGGCAGGAGCGGATTGCGGCGTGGCTGCCGCTGTCGAACGGGATGCGCCTGAACGTGTCGGTGCCGGTGTCGGAAACGCAGGGCGACTGGCAGAGGCTGGTGCGGGAGATTCTGACGGCGGCGGCGCTGGTGCTGCTGGCGAGCAGCGCGGTCGTGCTGGTCGGTGCGGAGCGCATCATGAAGCCGCTGGAGGACCTCACGAGGGCCGCGGAGCAGGCGGACGCGGGGAACTATGACTTCGCGCTGACGTACGAAAAGGACGACGAGATCGGGCGCCTGACGAAGACCTTCCAGCGGATGGGCGCGCACATGCGGGAGCACATCAGCGACCTGAGCAGGCAGGCCTACACGGACGCGCTGACGTCGGTCAAGAACAAGGGGGCCTTCTCGAAGGCGCTGGACGCGATGCAGCAGAAGATCGACAAGGGGGAGAAGCCGGAGTTCGCGGCGGCGGTGTTCGACTGCGACAACCTCAAGCTCATCAACGACCGCTGGGGCCACGACAAGGGCGACACGTACCTGAAGACCGCGTGCCGGCTGATCTGCCGCGTGTGGCAGCACAGCCCGGTGTTCCGCATCGGCGGGGACGAGTTCGCCGTGCTCATGCAGGGCGGCGACTACGACGCGCGGGAGGCGCTCGCCGAGCAGTTCAAACGGGAGGCGGAGGCGATCAACGCCAAGGCCGAGCACGTCTGGGAGCAGGTCCACGTCGCGATGGGCATCGCCGACTACGAGCCGCAGACCGACCCCGCCGTCATCGATACCATCCGCCGCGCCGACAAGGCCATGTACGCCAACAAGCACAGGGGCAGGAGCAGGGCGCCGCGCAGCGGCGCAGAGTTGAGAGTTGAGAGTTGAGAGTGGAG
>JAFYHU010000060.1 GCA_017538965.1 Oscillospiraceae bacterium | reverse complement strand
CTCCCATCCATTAGGAGTAAGGGCCGAAGAAGACTACTTCGTTGATAGGCCGGCGGTGTAAGCACGGTGACGTGTTCAGCCAACCGGTACTAATAGCCCGAGGGCTTGACCTACAGTATGCAGGTTTGTCCTTGTATCTCCACTTCTCTGTTCAGTTTTCAGGGTGTGTCTCTGAATCAGTTGGTGTTTTTAACGATGAGGGTCCACCTGTTCCCATTCCGAACACAGAAGTTAAGCTCATCAGTGCCGACGATACTTGCCTGGCGACGGGCCGGGAAAATAGGTCAACGCCAACACAGAGCCGCTCATCGAGAGCGGCTCTGATTTTTTTCAGTCAGCGGATAAACCGACGATATATTCATTCTATACAAGGAGGAAAATACGATGGCAAACAAGTACGCAGGAACCAAAACCGAGAAAAACCTCTGGGAAGCCTTTGCGGGCGAGAGCCAGGCCAGAAACAAGTACACCTACTTCGCTTCTGTCGCCAAAAAGGCAGGCTTCGAGCAGATCGCCGCGCTCTTCCTGAAGACCGCGGACAACGAGAAGGAGCATGCCAAACTCTGGTTCAAGGAGCTCAGCGAGCTCGGCACGACCGAGGAGAACCTGCTGCACGCGGCGGAGGGCGAGAACTTTGAGTGGACCGACATGTACGAGCGCATGGCAAAGGAAGCCGATGAGGAAGGCTTCCCCGAACTCGCGGAGAAATTCCGCGGCGTCGCGGCCATCGAGAAGGCGCACGAAGAGCGCTATCGCAAGCTGCTGCAGAACGTCGAGGAGAAGACCGTCTTCGAAAAGAGCGGCGTGAAGGTCTGGGAGTGCCGCAACTGCGGCCATCTGGTTGTCGGAACCAAGGCGCCGGAGATCTGCCCGGTCTGCAACCACCCGCAGGCCTACTTCGAAGTCCACGAAGAGAATTATTAATCCTGATCATCAGCAAAGCCGCCGGTTTCCCGGCGGCTTTGTGCATCAGGCGCAGTTATAGGTGCCGTCGGCGGAGATTGCCGCGGGTACTTTTTCGATCTGCAGGGTCAGAACGGTGTCGGCCGTGACGTTCCTGAGCGTGACGCTGCCGTCCCTGCCGTTCCTGTCGATGCTGCCGACCGTGCAGGAAGCGTCCCGGATTTCCCAGCCGGATCTGGGCGTTACGCGGCAGACGCTGTCCTCGCTGATGATCATGCTTTCCGCCCCGGGCTCGGTGGTCAGGCCCTCAACCGTGACATAGGGTTCATAGTAGCCGGCAAAGCGGAATTCATAATAGCCGAGAATGCAGCCTTCGGCATCTTCGGTGTCAAAGCTGAAGACTTCGGCATCGCGCCGATAAACCTTCCCGGCGTTGTTGAAGACCGTGCCCGCAGCGGCATAAACCGTGCCGGCGTTGTTATAGACGATGCCGCTGCCGTTGTTGTAGACGATGCCGCCGTTGTTGTAAACCGCGGCATCCCGATTGTAGACGGTGCCGCCGTTGTTGTAGACCGTCATGCCCTCATAGGAATAGGCGGTCTCGCCTTCCGCGACCGTAAGGATTTTGCTTTCGGGTTTGGCGGCCGGATCATTCCGCGCTCCGGCAGCCGCCGGAAGCAGACAGGCAGCAAGAAGGAGGACCAGTATCATGATGAACAGCTTCTTCATATTTTTTCTCCCGTTCCAATGCCGGTACAAAAGCGCGGAAGGCGAGACGGTCCCTCGCAAGGATGTTTTCCCGCTGCGCTTTTTTGCCCGGAGGCAGGCAGAGCCTGTTTTTTCGACTGCGCGATGTTATTATACCCCGGGGGCGGGAGTGCTGTAAAGGGAGAGAAGCCTTAAGAATTGTAAAATATTAGAAGTTGAAGCAGGGGTAAAAGAATGGTATAATAGTAAAGTTATATCAGTTTGAAACAGATAAAAGAAGGCCAGGGAATGAAAAAAAGCATCCTGATGATTCTGCTGACGACGCTGCTGCTATGCGGCTGCGGGAGTCCGGCGGCAGACTCGAACAACGAAACGAAAAACCCGGCGCCGACTGCCGAAGCCGCAGCGACCCCGGAACCGACTCCGAGCCCCACACCCACCCCGACGCCGACCCCGGTGCCGGAGCTGACGTTTCCGGACGGATCGGTGCATAAAATCGATGAAACGGAACTGGATCTTTCGAAGCTGAGCCATAAGGACGTTGCGAAGACCGCCGAACTGCTCAGGCAGATGCCGGAGCTGAAAAGCATCGAGCTCGGGACGGACGGCGCATGGACGGGCACGCAGCCGGAACTGAACGAGGAAACGGCATCCCTGGAAAAACCCGAGACGGCAACCCGCGACCTGAGCTGGGCGGATCTGCGCACGCTGCAGGAGGCGGCGCCGGATGCCGAAATCCTGTATAAATTCTGCTTCTACGGGCGGGAGTTTACCACACAGGACGAGAAGATGGACCTCAACCACAGCAAGATGACCGACGACGGCGCGGCTGTGCGGGACATTCTGCCGCTGATGAAGCACTGCACATATCTCGACATGGACAGCTGCGGCGTGCCGTCGGAGGAGATGGCGAAAATCCGCGATGCGTATCCGGAGATGGACGTCGTCTGGCGCATCTGGTTCGGCTACAATTTCAGCTGCCGGACCGACATCGAGCTGATGGTCAACTCCTACCTCGCGGAAGGCATGACGGATGAACTGACGAAAGACCTGAAATACTGCACCAAGGTCAAAAGGCTGGATATGGGCCACAATCCCGATCTGCACGACTGGTCCTTTCTTTCGTACATGCCGGATCTGGAAATCTGCATCATCACCGTCAGCGGGTGGACGAACATTGAAATGCTCCGCAATCTGACGAATCTCGAATATCTGGAAATCTGTCCCATCAGCCACCATTACTGCGGCGAACTGGATCTCTCTCCGCTGGAAAACCTGACCAACCTGGAACACCTGAATATCTGCGGCATCAGTGAAACCAAGAACTGGGAGGTTCTGAAGAACCTGACGAAGCTGAAACGGCTCTGGATCGGTCACTGGACCGCATACGGATTCCCGGAAGGGGCGATCGAAGAGCTTCGGGCAGCCCTGCCGAATACGGAGATCAATACCACGGAAGAATCCGCCGCCACCGGCAGCTGGAAAGGCGGAGACGGGCAGAGCGGCAATTTCCCGGAGCGCTATGCCCTGCTGCGTGAGCAGATGCAGTATGACAACTATTGGAACATCATTCCGCTGGCGTCGAACGACCCGAAATACAACGCGCCCTGGTCCCCCTGGGGAAAACCGGATGCCTGGAACTGAAGCACGGAAGCAGAGACGGGAGGTGCCGCCGTTGAAAACGCGCATACAGACCCTTCTGACGGCAATCCTTCTGACGGGCTTGCTGTTCTGCGGCTGCGCAACGGCAGAGCAGAACACCGGGCAGCAAAGCCGGACACCGACTGCCGAAGCCGCAGCGACTCCGGAGCCGACTCCGAGCCCCACGCCCACCCCGACACCGACCCCGGTGCCGGAGCTGACGTTTCCGGACGGATCGGTGCATAAAATCGATGAAACGGAACTGGACCTTTCGAAGCTGAGCCACAAGGATGTCGCGAAGACCGCCGAGCTGCTCAGACAGATGCCGGAGCTGAAAAGCATCGAGCTCGGGACGGACGGCGCCTGGACGGGCACGCAGCCGGAACTGAACGAGGAAACGGCATCCCTGGAAAAACCCGAGACGGCAACCCGCGACCTGAGCTGGGCGGATCTGCGCACGCTGCAGGAGGCGGCGCCGGATGCCGAGATCCTGTATAAATTCTGCTTTTACGGGCGGGAGTTTACCACGCAGGATGAGAAGATGGACCTCAACCACAGCAAGATGACCGACAACGGCGCGGCCGTGCGGGACATTCTGCCGCTGATGAAGCACTGTACATATCTCGACATGGACAGCTGCGGCGTGCCGTCGGAGGAGATGGCGAAAATCCGCGATGCGTATCCGGAGATGGACGTCGTCTGGCGCATCTGGTTTGCGGCGGACCTGTTTACGGTACGAACGGATATTGAGTGTCTCTGGTGCGCGAACTTCTATCCCTACATGTGGGACATCTATACGCAGGACCTGAAATACTGCACGAAGCTGAAGTATCTGGACCTCGGACACAATCTGGAACTGCACGACTGGTCTTTTCTGGAGTACATGCCGGATCTGGAAGTGCTGATTATCACGGCCAGCGGCTGGGATACGCTGGATATGCTGGCGAACTGCACCAAGCTGGAATTTCTGGAAATCGTACCCTATGCCCACATCGAGCTGGATCTTCATCCGCTGGCAAAGCTGACAAATCTCGAACACCTGAACATGTGCGGCATGGGAAAGACGGAGGGCTGGGAAGTTCTGCTGAACATGACCAAACTCAAACGCCTCTGGGTCGGCCGGCACACAGCCTACTATTTTCCGGAGGGGGCGATGGAGCAGATTCTGGAAGCCCTGCCGGATACGGAGGTTTTCTACAAAGAGGACGACGGCGCGACCGGAAGATGGAGACACAACGCAAACGGTACGGTTCCGGAACGCTATCTGTTATTGAGAGAACAGTTTGATTACGACCACTGGCAGGATCATGCGCCCTATGCCTACAACGATCCGCTGTATAAGGCGCCCTGGGAACGGAAATGAGAAGGCAGGATAAGACGATGGACAAGGAAAACAACTGCAGGGTCTCGGTGCTCTGCGCGACCTTCAATCACGAAGATTATCTGCGCACGACGCTGGACGGCTTCCTCTCGCAGAAGACGGACTTCCCCTTCGAGGTTCTCGTCTGCGACGATGCTTCCACGGATTCCACCGCAGACATCCTGCGGGAATACGCGGAAAAATATCCGGACATCATCCGGCCCTTCTATCAGAAGGAGAATCTCTATTCCCGGCGCATCAACGTCTATGATACGGTGTTTTTCCCTGCCGTGAGAGGCGAATACATCGCCATCTGCGAAGGGGACGACTACTGGAACGACCCGGAAAAACTGCAGAGGCAGGTCGACTGGCTGGATGCCCATCCGGACTATTCGGCCTGTGTACACAACAGCATCGGGCGCTTTGCCGATCAGCCGGACCGGGTGCTTTTCGCCCAGGACGGAGATCGGGACATTCCCTTTTCCCAGGTCATCAACGGCATGTCCTTTGCCTATCACACCAGCTCCATCCTCGCCCGCCGGGAATTCATTCTCGATCCGCCGGACTACCGCCGGGTGGCCTATGAACAGGGCTACTTCACCGACTATGCCATCGGGGTGCGCCTGTGCCTGGAGGGAAAGGTGCGGTTCCTGGACCGCTGCATGTCGGTCTACCGCATCGGCAGCAACCCTTCGGCCTGGAGCAAGGGCGTCGGACAGGAATACAAAAAGCTGATCCGCTTCGTCAGCGGCGAAATCGCCATGCTGAAAACCCTGAAGGGTCACGAACTCACGCCGGAACAGACGGCGGAGGTCGATCGGGTGATTCTGGAGCGGGAGTACGAACTGCTGTATCTCCAGGGCCGCGTCGACGAGATGGTAAAGCCGCCCTATGACAAAATCCATCGCAGCATGGGCCGCGGCCGGATCCTGACGACGGATCTGAAGCGCATGTTTCCGCGCCTGCACCGCCTGTACCGAAAAAAATGCGGATATGAAGACTGAAAGCGCTCCCGATCAGGCGGCACTGTTTCGCGGCCGGGGAAAGCACAGCCCCTCAAGAACCGGGTGCTGCCGCGAATAATCTCTTATGAAGGAAAGCGCGGCGCAGGAGCCTGATGCGAGGCAGTCGGTACCCTTCCGCGCAGATGCAGAAAGTCTCGATCGGGCAACCCCGGCAAATAAGGAAAGAGTTTCTATGGATAACAGAACGAGAGTCGTCAGCAACTTTCTCTGGCGCTTCTTCGAACGGATCGGTGCCCAGATGATCACGGTCATCGTGAACATCATCCTGGCCCGCAAGCTCGGTCCCGGTCCGGCGGGGAAGATTGCCATCGTGCTGGCCGTGACAAACCTGCTGAAGGTGTTTGCCGAGAGCGGCATGGGAACCGCGCTGATTCAGAAAAAAGACCCGGACGATCTGGATTTTTCGTCGGTGTTCTATTTTAACCTGGGCTTCAGCACCCTGCTGTATCTTGGGCTGTTCGCCTTTGCGCCGCGCATTGCCGCCCACTACGGCGATGCGGGCCTGGTTCCGGTGATCCGGGTCCTCGGCCTGACCCTGGTGGTCTCGGGGCTGTATAACGTGCAGCAGGCCTACGTCGCAAAGACCCTGCAGTTCAAGCGCTTCTTCTTTGCCACGCTCGGAGGGACGGTTTTCTCCGGCGTGCTGAGCGTTGCGATGGTCTATCTGGGCTGCGGGATCTGGTCGCTGGTTGCGCTGCAGCTGAGCAACTTCGCGGTCAATACGCTGATTCTCTGGTTCACCGTGAACTGGCGGCCGAAACGCGTGTTTTCCTGGCAGCGCCTCGGAAAACTGCTCTCCTACGGCTGGAAGCTGCTGGTTTCCTCCTTTCTGGACACGGCCTACAACCAGCTGTATCCGCTGATTATCGGCGGCCGCTACACCGCCGAGGCTCTCGGCCAGTATGACAAGGGGCGCAGCTGGCCGGATCAGATCACCACCAGCATCAACCAGTCGCTGGACAGCGTCCTGCTGCCGGTGCTGTCGGAGAAGCAGGACCAGAAGGCGCAGGTCCGCGAGATGACAAGGCGCGCCATCAAGACGAGCTCGTATATCATGATGCCGGTCATGGCCGGCCTGGCAGCCTGCGCCAAACCGCTGATCCGCCTGCTGCTGGGAGAGCAGTGGCTGCCCAGCGTGCCGTATATGCAGATCTTCTGCGTGATCTATGCCTTCTACCCGCTGCATACGGCAAACCTGAACGCCATCAAGGCTGTCGGCCGCAGCGACATCTTTCTGAAGCTGGAGCTGATCAAAACCGCCCTGGGCCTCGCGGTCCTCTTTGTCACGGTGCGTTACGGCATCATGGCCATGGCTCTGGGCATGCTGTTCTGGGACATCTGCTCGCAGCTGGTCAATGCCTGGCCGAACCGGAAGCTGCTGGGCTATCCGTATCTGACCCAGCTGAAGGATATGGCGCCGTCGATTCTGCTGTCCCTCGTCATGGCAGCCGCGGTTCTGGCCGTGCTGCGTCTCGGGCTTTCGGACGGCCTGACGCTGCTGATCCAGATTCCGCTGGGCGCGGCCATCTATATCCTCGGTTCCGTTCTCCTGAAGCTGGAAAGCTTTGAATATCTCCTCTCCACGGCAAAAGCCATGATTCTTCGTAGAAAGGCGTGAGCCCCGATGAAAAAAATCCTCCTGCTGGGCGGTTCCCGGTATCTGTTGCCGGTCATCCGCGAAGCGAAGGCTCTGGGTCTGTATACCGTCACCTGTGACTATCTCCCGGACAACATCGCCCACCGCTATTCGGACGAATATCACAACATCAGCATTACCGACCTCGAAGCCACGAAGAAGCTGGCCGAGGACATCGGCGCGGACGGCGTGATGTCCTTTGCCTGCGACCCGGGCGTGGTGACGGCCGCCTATGTGGCCGAGGAGCTGGGTCTGCCGAATGTCGGGCCGTACGAGTCGGTCCGGATTCTGCAGGACAAGGCGCTCTTCCGCGGCTTTCTGCGGGAACACGGCTTTCGGGTACCCGGAGTCCGCAGCTTTGAATCCCCGGAAGCGGCGATGGCGGAAAAGGACAGCTTTTCCTGGCCGCAGATGGTCAAGCCCGTGGACTGCGCGGGCAGCAAGGGCGTCAGCCGCGTGAACGGACCGGAAGAGCTGGAAGACGCCATCCGCGGCGCGCTTGGCTTTTCCCGCTGCGGCCGCTTCCTCCTTGAGGACTATATCGAAAAACAGGGCTTCTCGTCCGACACCGACTGCTTTTCCGTGGACGGCGAGCTGCGCTATGTATCCTTCAACAACCAGTACTTTGACCCGCAGGCGGACAATCCCTACGCGCCCATCGGCTATACCTGGCCGTCCCGGATTCCGGCTGCGCAGCAGGAAGAACTGGCCGGGGAAATCCAGCGGCTGCTGACGCTGCTGCATATGAAAACCGCGCTTTACAACATCGAGGCGCGTATCGGAACGGACGGGAACGCCTACCTGATGGAGGTCTCCCCCCGGGGCGGCGGCAACCGCCTGAGCGAGATGCTCTGCTGCTGCAGCGGCGTGAACCTGATCCGCAACGCGGTAAAGGCGGCGGTGGGTCTGCCGGTGGAGAAGATGCACAATCCCGTCTATTCCGGTCACTGGTCCATCATCATGCTGCATGCGCAGCGCGACGGTCTGTTCCGAGGCCTGGAAATCGCCGAAGATGCCCGCGCCTCGCTGGTCGAAGAGGATCTCTGGGTGGATCCGGGCGATCCGGTCGAAGCGATGACCGGCGCCAATAAGGCCATCGGGTCACTGGTCATGAACTGGCCGTCGGAGGAAGAGCGGGATGCCCGCATGAAAAATCCCGCAGCCTGGCTGCGTGTGCTGACGGAGGAAGAAGCCCATGCATAAGGAGATCGGCGGATATCTGGAGCTGGAGCGCTTTTCCGGCCCGATGATGCACGAGGAAGCACTGGCGCTCTCGAGCGGGAGAGCCTGCCTTTCCTATCTGATCGAACAGCGGGACATCCGAAAGCTGCTGCTGCCGGACTTCCTCTGCGATGCCGTGACGCAGGCCTGTGAAACGCACGGCGTTACGCTGCGCCGCTATGAAATCGGTCCGGACCTGCGGCCGATAAACGCCCGGCCCGAAGAGGACGAGTGGCTGTATCTGGTCAACTACTACGGCCAGCTGACACAGAAAGAGCTGCAGGAATGGGCGGACGTCACTCCCCGGCTGATTGTCGACAACGCGCAGGCCTTCTTCTGCCCGCCGGTGAAAGGGGCCGACACCCTGTACACCTGCCGGAAGTTCCTGGGGGTTGCGGACGGCGGTTTTCTCTACACCGACGCGCCGCGGCGGCGGCTGAAGGCGGATGAATCGCATGCGCGCATGGGCTTTGTGCTGGGCCGCTTCGAGCGCCCGGCCGGCGAGTTCTTCGCGGAAGCCACCGCAAACAACGATACCCTGCCGACGGAAGCCAGGGCGATGTCGGCCCTGACGAAGAATCTGCTTCACGGGATCGATTATTACACGGTCCGGGACAGACGGAGCGAAAACTTCCGGCAGCTGCATGAGGCCTTCCGGGATCGGAACCTGCTTCCGGTCCGCAGGATCGCGGGCGCCTATGCCTACCCGCTGATGCTGGCGGAGGGAGAGGAGATCCGGAAAGAGCTGATCGCCAGAAAGATCTACGTGCCGCAGCTGTGGCCCAATGTGCTGCGCGAACAGCCCGAGGAGAGCACAGCCTGCCGGCTGACAAGGGAGATTCTTCCGCTGCCCTGCGACCAGCGCTACGGCCCGGAGGAGATGGACTTCGTCATCGAGGCCGTTTTTGACTGTCTCGGCTGAAAGGAGAGGCCATGAGCATCAACGTAACGCGCTCGTCCATGCCGCCGTTTGAGGAATACTGCGGCGAAATCCGCGAGCTCTGGGACAGCCGCTGGCTGACCAACATGGGCTGCAAGCACCGCGAACTGGAAAACATGCTGCAGCGCTACCTCGGCTGTGAGCAGCTGACGCTGTTTACAAACGGGCATCTGGCGCTGGAGAACATTCTGGAGGCCTTTCACATTCAGGGAGAGGTCATCACGACGCCCTTCACCTTCGCCTCCACCACGCATGCCGTTGTGCGCTGCGGCTGCACGCCCGTGTTCTGCGACATTGACCCCGTGACCTATACCCTGGATCCCGAAAAGCTGGAGGCGCTGATCAGCGAGCGGACAGCGGCGATTCTCCCGGTTCACGTGTACGGCAATCTCTGCGATGTGGACCGCATCGGCGAAATCGCCCGGAAACACGGCCTGCCGGTGATCTATGACGCGGCGCACAGCTTCGGCGTGTTCCGCGGCGGCGTGAGTTCGGCCTGCTTCGGCGACGCGGCGATGTTCAGCTTTCACGCGACCAAGGTCTTCCATACGATTGAAGGCGGCGCCGTCTGCTGTCACGATGAGGAGATCCGCCGGCGTCTCTGCGACCTGAAGAACTTCGGCATCCACGACGAGGAAAACGTGCCCTATGTGGGCGGCAACGCGAAGATGAACGAGTTCTGCGCAGCCATGGGCATCTGCAATCTTCGGCATCTGGAAGAAGAGATCGAAAAGCGCCGTCTGGTGCGCGAACGCTATGACGAACGCCTCGGAGGAATCGAAGGCCTGCAGCTGAACCGCGTACAGGAAAACACCCGTTCGAACAACGCCTATTACCCGGTCGTCTTCGACGGCTTCCGGCGCAGCCGGGACGAGATCTTCTCCCGGCTTTCCGCCGAAGGGATCATCCCGAGAAAATACTTCTACCCGCTGACAAGCTCCTTTGCCTGCTACGCCGGCCGGCCGGGCTTTGACCCCTCAAAGACGCCGATCGCCGCAGGCATTGCGGACAGGGTGCTGACCCTGCCCATCTATGCTGATCTGCAGCCGGAAACCGTGGACCGAATCTGCGAGCTGATCCTGGAATAATGAAATCAGAACCGCCGGCCGGCGGTTCTTTTTCTCTTTCAAGCCTGTTTTGTTCCAGGGTTTTTACTCCTGTACCGCCTGCTGCAGAGCAGCGGCGAGATCCGACAGCGTGTCGGACGGGATCTTATTGACGGCACGATCGAAGGTCAGCAGTCCGTTGGTCTCGTCCTCGATGTCGGAGACCTGGGTATAGATTGCGCCGCAGAGTCCTTTTCCGGCCAGGGGCAGGATTTCATTTTTGTAAAGGTCCCGGAGCGCCCGGAGAAAGTCTTCCTGACGCTCGTACTTCCGGTAGCCGTAGGTTTTTTCCAGGTTGAAGCTGTGCGCGGGAACCTTCCAGGAATAGCCGCCGAATTCCGACAGCAGCTGCGGAAGAGGCAGCTTCCCAAGGTGCAGCTTTTCAAAATAGAGATGCAGGCTGTCCACATCGCTTTCCTTCTGATGAAACCAGCCCGAGGTGCTGTCGATGAAGCGGTCAGGGTCCAGCATCTTCAGTTCGCGGAAACAGTCGTCGGCGCAGAACTGGCCCCAGCCCTCGTTGAAAATCGTCCAGAGACAGATGCAAGGGTGGTTTTGGAGAAGCCGGACGGTCTCTGCCATGGCCTGCCGGAAGTTTTTTCTGGTCTCGGGGTCCTGATTCAACCGGCGGTCGTTTCGGGCGCAGAAGTGCATATTCGGAAATACGGTATCGCGCAGATAACGGTATTCCCCGCTGCTGACCATATCCTGAAACACGATCATGCCGAGGCGGTCGCAGTCATAATAGAACTGCTCCGGCTCAATTTTGATATGCTTGCGCAGGGTGTTGAAGCCCAGTTCCTTCATCACCAGAATGTCGCTCTCAAAGCCCTCGGGAGAGGCGGGGGTATAGAGACCGTCGCTCCAGTAGCCCTGGTCCAGAATCCCGTTGAAGAAATACGGCCTGCCGTTCAGGCAGAGACGGGGAATCCCCCGGACGGATTGAACGCTCAGGCTGCGCAGGGCAAAGTACGAGCTTACCGCATCCTCACCCGCGCGGAGATGAAAGAAATAGAGCTGCGGATTCTCCGGCGTCCAGAGCCGGCCGCCCGGGAGCGGAATACGGACCTGTCCCTCTGTCAGCGGGTATTCGCGGTCTTCCAGCTCGATCACGCCGTCCTGCACACCCTCTGCGGAGATTTCGGCAAAGTCAGTCCCGGTACGGATGCGGAGACGGCGGATATACCGCTCCGGCACGGGTTCCAGCCAGACAGTCTGCCAGATACCCGAGCAGGGGGTGTACCACATGCCGCCGCGTCTGAGACTCTGTTTGCCCCGGGGGAATTTCGGCGAAAGATCGTTGACAGCAAAAACCTCCAGCCGGTTGTCTCCGTCGCAGACAGCCTCCGTGATATCGGCGGAGAAGGGAAGATAAGCCTGATCATGCCGGCAGACCTCACAGCCGTTGACCAGCACCGTACAGCTGCGGCTGACGGCACCGAAATGCAGCAGGATGCGTCTGCCCTGCCAGTCATCCGGAATTCGGAAGAAGCGGCGGTACACCATGGTCTCGCCTGCGGCGGGCGCTTCGGCAACCCCGCTCAGCAGGCTCTCGGGACAGAAGGGGACGAGAATCTGCTGCACGGCGCCGTGCTCACAGGCAAGAGACCAGCGTCCGTTCAGACAGAGCCAGTCTGCCCGCTGCATCTGCGGGCGGGGATAACGATTCCAGGGGACAGCGGGAAGATTCCGTCCCGCTGCGGTATACAGCATCTGCATGGTTTTCCTTTCTGTGCCGCGCACAATAAAACTCAGCGCCATAACGGACCGGCAAAGGCCGAACGCCGATCGAAACAGGGAATCTGCAGCAGGGGTTTCAGTCTATATGACAGGCTGCGGAAAGTCAAGCGGAATCGGCGGCCTTGACAGACAGGCAGGAAGGCATATAATAAGAAAAAACCGGCGTGAGGAGGAAGCATATGAAAACCCTGTTCAAAAACGGCATGATCTATGACGGAACCGGAGAGAAACCCGCGGTCGGGGACGTCCTGATCGAAGACGACCGGATTCTGGCCGTCGGCGGCAGCATCGACGAAGAGGCGGACAGAATCGTGGATGTGAGCGGCTGCTCCGTCTGTCCCGGCCTGATCGACGCCCATTCCCACAACGACTTTTTCTATGACCGGGAAGATGCCGAAAAGTACTACCGGCCGTTCATCGAACAGGGGATCACGACGCAGGTCACCGGCAACTGCAGCTTTTCGCCCTTCGGGATGGAGCCGGACACCCCCTACCGCGAACAGGTCGGCGGCGGGCTGTTCGACTGCCTGCATCCCGGCAGCTTTGCCGACTTTCGGGCACGCGCGGAGGGAAAGCTCTTTGTCAATCTTGTGCCCCTGATCGGGCAGGGTTCGGTCCGGGCCGGCATGACGGGCTATGACCCGACGCCCTATACGCCCGCGCAGATCGAGAAGGAACTCGGCTATGTGCGCGAAGCCATGGAGGGCGGCGCCTTCGGCGGATCGCTCGGCTTCATGTACGAGCCGGACCGCTATGCCAAAGAAGACGAAATCCTTGCGTTTGCCAAAGAGATCGCCCGATACGACGGCATCGTGACCGTCCATCCGCGCGCCTGCTCGATCGTCAGCGCCGACTATCCGCTGCTGACCAGAAAATCGCACCTCGAGATGGGCCTCGATGAGGTGGTCGACATCATGCACAAATCCGGCTGCCGGATGGAATACAGCCATCTGATCTTTACCGGACAGCGGAGCTGGAAGCTGCTGGACAAAATGCTCGCGGTCTTCCGTCGGGAGCAGGCAGCCGGCGCACCGCTCGCCTTTGACAACTACGCCTTCCATTACGGCGCCTCCGTCATCACCGTTGTGTTCCCCGAGTGGTATGCGCAGCTTTCCGAAGAGGAGGCAAAAAAGCCCGCCAACCGCTTCAAGCTGCAGCTGACGATCCTGATGTACCGGAAGGTGCTCGGCATCGACTGGGATGACATGGTGGTTGCCTATATCTCGGACGAGCATCCGGAATATGAAGGAAAAACCATCCCCGAATGCGCCGCGGCCGAAGGCCTCTCGAATCTCGACATGTATCTGAAGCTCGTCGAGCTGTCCCACCGCGCCGGCAGCATTTATCTCGGCAAATACTACAACGCGGAAATCGTCCGCCGGCTGATGGAGGACGAGCTGTCGGTTTTCATGACTGACGCCTGGGTGGAGGAAAAGGGACTGCAGAACATCGCAGCCTTCCAGACCTTCCCGCAGTTCTTCCTGCTGGCAAAACGCTACGGGATTCCGACCGAAACCGTCGTCCGCAAAATGACGGGCGCGACCGCCGACCGCTGGCGGATTCAGGATCGAGGATATCTGAAACCCGGATTCAAGGCGGACATCACCGTTCTGGACCTGAACCGGATGAAGGTGGACGAATCGAAGCCCGATTTCCGGCCGGAGGGCATCGTCCATGTCTATATCAACGGCCGGCCGGTTCTGGAAAACGGAAGCTATCTCGGCGGCTGTGCCGGCGAGATAGCCCAAAAACAGAAACAATAAGCAGAAAGAAGGGGCTGTCTCAAGATTTTTGGACAACCCCGTTCTCGGCTTTCTGCAATTGCGCGGAAGAGAAACCGGTATCTCGCACTCAGGTTTCTCCGCCGCGCTTTTTCTATGGATTACTCTTGATTATTCGCGGCAGCAGCCGGTTTGACAGGGCAGTTGTTTCTCTGGCCGCGAAACGGTACAGCCTGATTGGGAGCGAAACTCGACACGATGAACCAGCCCCTTCTTTCGGATCAGGCGTCTTCGACCAGCACGCGCATCGTGCCCCCGCAGACCATTCCGTCGGATTCGGCAACTTCGCCGGTGAGGTCGATATCGACAAGTTTGTAGCGGCCGGTGCCGATGATGCGCACCGCGTCATGGATGACGGCGGCCTCGCTGCATCCGCCTCCGATGCTTCCGGTCACCTTGCCCAGCGGGCTCACCGCCATTTTGGCGCCGGTTCCGCGCGGAGTCGAGCCCTTGGTCTCGATCACGGTGACGACGGCCTTGGGGTCGCGGTTCTCCGCGAGATAGGCGAGCGTCGAGAGCTCAAGATCGGTATCCGCGCAGCAGCGCCCGGGAGCGCCGTGTTCGGGCTTGCGTCTGTAGGCGATGACCTCGGAGAGAATGGAGACCGCGATCTCCGCCGGGGTGATGGCGCCGATATCCAGCCCGATGGGCGTACAGATCTTGCCGAGACGCTCCGTGTCAAAGCCCTCTTCCTTCAGCATTTCCAGCAGGCCTTTTGTCCGCCGGCGCGAGCCGATCATGCCCAGATAGGCCGGCTCCTCGCCGGGCAGCAGAACCCGCAGGCAGTCGGCGTCGTGCCGGTGGCCGCGGGTGATGACCACCACATAGTCAAAGGGCGTCACACCGAATCTGCGGATGCCGTTTTCAAAGCTGTCGCAGAGCACCTCCGCGGCTTCGGGGAAACGGCTGCGGTTGGCAAACTCGGGCCGGTCGTCCACAACATGGACCTCAAAACCGCACCTCGCGGCAAATTCGCAGACCGGCAGCGCAATGTGCCCGCCGCCCAGAACAAGCAGGCGTTCTCCCGGCATGACGGGTTCGCTCACGGTCAGCGTCTCTCCCTCGTATTCCGCGGTCACGCGGGCAAAGCGGCGCCCCTTCGGATCGGTAACCGGGCTTACGCCTTCGGACAGCGTACGGCGCATGCCATCGGCAATGCTGCCTTCCCGGCCTTCGATCACGGTTCTGACCGTGACCGGCTTCACCCGGCTGATCTGCTCCAGTATTTCAGCATAAAGATTGGACATGGCTTTCAACTCCTGTTCAGCATGGTTTCTATCCGTTTTGCGGTTTCCCGGCGTTGGGCGTGCGCCTGCAGGGCTTCCTCGTCCGCACAGCGTTCCCGGCTCCGGGCAAAGCGCTCGTCAAGCGTTATCTCGCGCTCGCCCTGTATATATTTGTCCGCCAGATACAGCAGCGCAGCTTCGTTCAGTCCCTCCGCTTCCAGATCGTGGTGCTTGGCGATGAGATCCGCGACCTCGGGATAGCCCAGCGTGCGCAGCCAGGCGGCGCCGACGGCGGCATGTTTCGCTTCGGTCCGGGCAATATCGTGCAGCATGGCGGCCGAAAAGAGAAGCCTTCGGTCCGGCGCAGCACCGACCGCCTCCGCCAGATCTGCCAGCTGCAGGGCCTTTTGCGCCACCGCGCGGCAGTGGGCCATGACGGGTTCCGGTGTTCCCGCCGCCTGCAGCAGCGCCGAGCATGTTTTCTCCGTGAGCGCCGGATGAGGAAGCCTTCCGACCTCGACGGGATTCAGCGTTTTCCCGTCCCATGCCATCGTCGAAACCGAGGCATGCAGCAATTTCGGACGCTGGCCGGTCAGACTGGCGATGGCGGATTTATGACTGACGATGACGATGTCGCCTTCGCTCTCTTCCAGACAGCGGAGCACCGCCGAGCGCATCCGCCGCCGCACCGACTCCGTGGTTTCGGCGCTCTCCGGCCAGATGTCCGGGTTCTTTTCCCGCGCGGCGTAGAGCGCCGGCCAGCGCAGCATGATTTCCGAGAAGGGCAGGCCGTCCCACTCGCCGAGGTCCTGCTCCTCCAGCCCGTCCCGGATCATGGGCTTCGGGCAGAGCGGGCGCGCGGTTTCCAGCGCCCGCAGAAGATAACTGCTGAACACCGGCTTTTCCGTGAGTTCAGGATCAAAGGGCAGAAGCGCTGCCTGCATCCGCCCGACGGGGGCAAGCGGCAGGTCGGTCCTGCCGAGGCACCAACGCTCGCCCAGGGGGATATCCGGATGCCCGTGCCGGATCAGAAAGACCCGGCGCATCAGAAAATATCCTCGAAAGAAGCTTCAAAGAGCTCGTCGGCTGTCTTCCGCAGGGCTTCGGAATAGGCATCAAAGCGGGACAGAAGCTCTTTTCCGTAGGCGGTCAGCGCGCTTTTGCCGCCGCCGGCTCCCCCCTGGCTGCGCTCAATCAGGGTACGGTTGAGCTGACTTTCCAGCCTGCGGATGACATTCCATCCGCTGGAATAGGACATCTGCATGCGCAGACAGGCACAGCGGACCGACGCGGTTTCATCCACGAGGCGGAGCAGCATGGCCGTCCGGGCGTCAAAGAACACCTTCTCGCGTGCCAGCGAGATGCTGAGCACCGGACGCACCAGCTGTTCGTTGTGATAATGCAGCAGGGCCCGGTAATCTTCGGGCGTATCCGCATCGTGCAGAACGCCCAGATCCTCCACCGGAACCGCGAGCATTTCGGCTCCGCAGCGATCGAGCGCGCCGCGCAGACCCTGGTCGCCGGAATCGGCAAGAATGCGGTCGATCAGCGAAGCGGAAATCAGCGTGGGATGCCCCAGTCTGCCTTCGGCGGAGGGGCTGGCGAGCGGAGCATCGGTCTCCAGCAGCGTCCGTACCGTGGCGGCGGTAAAGAGCGGGATATCCACCGGCGTGAAGAGCAGACGGCTGCATTTGTCGCGCAGGTAGCGCAGCCCGATGCAGACCGAATCAAACATCTGGGTAGTCTCGTATTCCTCGTTGCGCAGGAATACGATGCCGTTGCCGGCCAGATGCTTTTCCAGCATGACCGCGTTGTAGCCGGTGATCATGACGATCTTCTCCACCCCCGCCTGCCGGAAGGTGGCTACCACCCGCTGGGCGATGGAGATCGAACCGATGTTCAGCATGGGCTTGAAATCTCCCATCCGGGAGGACATTCCCGCGGCTACGATCAGCGCAGCAGTTGTCATGGTGTCTCACGCTCCTTTTCCTCACAGGACCCAGTATAACCGATTCGCTTTACTTTGTAAATCGCATCAACCGCTTTTTTCATCCGGCATCCGGAACGGCACGGAGGCCCGAAAGAGAATGCTCTTGACTATTCCCGGGGAATAGGGTAAAAAGGAAAGGAAATCGCAGCAAGACAGAGAAGCGTATCGCCAAGCACAAAATCAAAGCGGTTCAGCTTCGAAGGCTGAACCGCTTTCCGAGTTCTGAGAATCCGCTGCTTATTCCGGATTTTCCGATTCCGCGTCGGGTTTCCAGGGGAGCTTGTCGGTCTTGGAAAGGGCCGTGTACAGCGACGGCCAGAGGACAAACACCAGCACCGTCGAGGCGACGGCGTTGACCAGCGTGGTCGCCGAGCCGATCTTGGCAAGCGCGGCGGAAAGATCCTGCGGGATCCCGAAAATGTAGGCCTTGTAGAAGTATCCGAACAGCGGATCCAGCACGACGTTCAGGCCGAGCGCGGCAAGCGAAGAGAGCAGCGCAATCTTGGCCTGCGCTTTCACGCCGGCTTCCTTTTCGATATGAAAGAGCTTCCGCGAGACCAGCGTGGTAATGAGCCCGATGACCAGCTTCAGCAGAAAGGTCTTCGGCGCGCTGGTGAGATAGCCGCTGGTGAGATCGGCCAGCGTCAGGCCGAGCGCGCCGGCAAAACCGCCCCAGCCGCCGAGCAGCAGCGCGCCGAGCACCACAAAGGTGTTGCCCAGATGAATGGCGGTACGCTCGGTTCCGACGGGGATGTCGATGCGGAGAAACTGAAAGCCGACATAGGCCAGCGCGGCAATCAGCGCGCACTGGGTCAGCTGCAATACCCGTTTATGTTCCATGTGTTCGCGTCCTTTTCCGAGGATTACCCAAACCCGATCAGGAAGGGATGAGAGGAATATAGCACCAAACTGACCATAAGAAAATAGCCAGTTTGGCGCTATAATCGCATGCCAGAAAAAGGAGCTATCCGAATGAAAACCGTGGTTCTCTTCGGCGCCGGGCAGATCGGCGCCATGGTTTCCCGCCTGATGGGTCCGGACTGCAGGGTCGCATGCTTTGCGGACAACGCCGCGGGCAAATGGGGCAGCACGCTGGCCGGTATTCCCGTCGTTTCGCCGCAGGAGGGTCTGCGCTCTGCTCCGGACTGTGTCTGCCTCTGCGTGCTGGACGAAGAGCGCGCCGGGCAGATGGAAAAACAAATTCGCGAGCTGGGCTTCGCCGGAACGATCCTGCGGCCGGACGCCCTGCGGACCTTTGACGCCCGCGCGGCGACCATGCGCCTGCTCGCGGAGCAGATCCGGGAGGAGAATATCCCCGGCGACGTGGCGGAGCTGGGGGTGTTCCGCGGCGATTTTGCCGTCCTGATCCATGCGGCCTTCCCGGACAGAACCATCCATCTCTTCGATACCTTTGAGGGCTTTCCGGAGAAGGACCTGGAGATCGAACGCGCGCAGGGGCTGTCCCGGGCAAAGGCGGGGGACTTTGCGGAAACGGCGGAAGCGCTGGTAAAAAAACGCTTTCCCTGCAAAGAGCGGGTCGTGTTTCACAGGGGATATTTCCCGGAAACTTTTGCTCCCTGCAGGGAAAGGGTTTTTGCCTTTGTTTCGATCGACGCGGATCTGTATGCGCCTACGGCGGCGGCACTGCCGCTCTTCTGGGAACGGCTCTCTCCGGGCGGCGTGCTGCTCGTTCACGATGTGAACAGCACCCAGTTTTCCGGCGCGGGCAAGGCCGTCCGCGAATTCTGCAGAGAGAAACAGCTGCTGCCGATGCCGATCTGCGATCTTCACGGCAGCGTTGTGCTGCGAAAGCCCTGAAGGAGAAACCCCCGGATCACCTGTCCGCCGCCACCACCAGGAGGCGGCGGTTTTCGACCCGGAAGCGAATTTCCAGACCGGCAAAGGACATGCCGTAGACCCGCTCCGGATCCTCCTGGTACGAGGGCCGCGGATCCTGAGCGAGCACTTCCCTGAGCGCTGCCCGCTTTTCCGCGGGGATTTTTTCTTCCAATTCCGGCGGAATCCGGACCGAGAGCTGCTCGGGAAGCGCCTTTGCAAAGCCGCCGGCGGCATCCGTCCGGCAGTCGGCATAGGGAAGATAGGGCTTGATATCGTAAATAGGAGTCCCGTCCATCAGATCGGCTCCGGCGACCAGCAGACAGGTTCCGAGCCCGGCTTCCTTCTGCAGACCGAGCAGGCGCATGCAGGAAAGCCCCAGCCCGTTCGGGCGGAAGGGCGAGCGCGTGGCAAAGACCCCGAGGCGCGTGTTGCCGCCGAGACGCGGCGGCCGGACGGTCGGCGTCCAGGCGCGGTCCCGGTTTTCGGAAAAGCCCCAGATCAGCCAGATGTGGGAAAAATCCTCAAGGCCGCGCAGGGCCTCGTCGACCCGGAAGGCGGGTTCGAAGACGATTTTCCCGCGGAGATCCTCCGCCAGCCCGGCCTGGCGCGGAATGCCGAACTTGGAAGGAAACTCGGTTCGTATGCTTGCAATCGGGGTAATCAGAAGCTCCTGTGACATGGCCTCATCTCCGTTTCACCGTTTTCAGAATCCTATCACAGCCGCCGGCAATTGTAAAGAACGGACAGCCGCGATGCCGCCATAGGCAAAGCATTCCGCATGCCATACGGCCGGCGTATTTTTTTTGGAAGGAACCCGTTGAAGTTCTGCGCAGAAAAGAGTAAAATAAAGATAAGCAAAAGTTTCACAAACGAAACTTCCGAAAACCAACAACACAAGGAGGATGACACTCTTGTCCGGCAAGAAAGTTTTCAAATCCATGGACGGCAACGAAGCGGCCGCCTACGCAAGCTACGCCTTTACCGAAGTCGCGACAATCTATCCCATTACCCCGTCGAGCCCGATGGCGAACCATGTGGATGAATGGTCCGCACACGGAATGAAAAACATCTTTGACTCCCAGGTCCGCCTGATGGAGATGCAGGCCGAATCCGGTGCCTGCGCCGGCATTCAGGGCGCACTGGAGGCAGGATCGCTGGCGACGACCTATACCTCGGCCCAGGGCCTGATGCTGATGATTCCGCCGATGTACCGCATTGCCGGCCTGCAGCTTCCCGCGGTCATGCATGTGGCCGCCCGCAGCGTTGCAACGGAATCGGTGTCCATTTTCGGTGACCATTCGGATGTGATGGCCTGCCGCCAGATCGGCTGGGCCCAGCTCGCCTCGTCCAGCGTGCAGGAGGCCATGGACATGGGCGCGGTGGCACACCTGAGCGCAATCAAGGGACACATCCCGGTGCAGCACTTTTTTGACGGTTTCCGCACCAGCCACGAGATCCAGAAAATCGAGGTGCTCGACTTTGAAGACCTGAAGGCCATGGTCGACTGGGACGAGCTGCAGAAGTTCCGCGACCGCTCCCTGAACCCCGAGCACCCGACCATCCGCAACAGCGGCGAGAACGACGACATTTTCTTCCAGCACCGCGAAGCCGTGAACCCGGCTTATTTTGCCTTCCCGGCCATCGTGGAAGAGTATATGGAAAAAATGTCTGCCCTGACCGGCCGCGATTACAAACTCTTCAATTACTTCGGCGCGCCCGACGCCGAGCGCGTCATCGTGGCCATGGGCTCGGTCTGCGAGGCTGCCCGCGAAGTTGTGGACTGGCTGAACGAGCGCGGCGAGAAGGTCGGCCTGATTCAGGTTCATCTCTATCGGCCCTTCTCGATGAAGCATCTGCTGGCGGCCATCCCCGCGAGCTGCAGAATCCTGACTGCGCTTGACCGCACCAAGGAACCCGGCTCCCTCGGCGAACCGCTGTACGAAGATGTCAGCACGGCGATTCTGGAGAGCGGCCGCGCGATCCGGGTCCTCGGCGGCCGCTACGGACTCTCCTCCAAGGACACGACCCCGGCGCAGATCAAGGCCGTCTTCGACAACATGGCGGGGGAGAAGAGAAACCACTTTACCGTCGGCATCAACGACGATGTTACCCATCTGTCCCTCCCGGTCGGCGAGAACATCGTCACCGCCGGCAAGAGCATCATCTCCTGCAAGTTCTGGGGCCTCGGTTCAGACGGTACCGTCGGCGCGAACAAGAACTCCTGCAAGATCATCGGCGACAACACCGACCAGTATGTTCAGGCCTATTTCCAGTATGACGCGAAGAAGTCCGGCGGCCTGACGCGCAGCCATCTGCGCTTCGGCCACGAGCCGATCCGCTCGACCTACTATGTCACGATGGCCGACTTTGTCGCCTGCCACAAGCAGAGCTACATGTACAGCTTTGACATCGTCAATGAGGTCAAGCCCGGCGGCATTTTCCTGCTGAACACCCACTGGAAGGGCGAGACGCTTGCCCGAAATCTGCCGAACCGCGCCAAACGGCTGCTGGCGGAGCGCAAGGTGCAGTTCTACACCATCGACGCCACCGGCATCGCGGAGGAGATCGGCCTCGGCAACCGCACCAGCACCGTGCTGCAGGCGGCCTTCTTCAAGCTCTCGGGCGTCCTGCCCATCGCGGAAGCGGAAGACTATATGAAGAAAGCGGCGATCAAGACCTTCTCGAAGAAGGGCGACAAAATCGTCAACATGAACCTGGCCGCCATTGAGCGCGGTCTGACCGACGCGGTGAAGATCGAGATCCCGGCCGAGTGGGCCGAATTGAAGGACGAAGAGCCGGCCGTCGATCCGAGCCTGCCGAGCTACGTACAGAAGGTCCTGATCCCGATGAACCGCGCCGACGGCGACAACATCCCGGTCAGCTCCTTCAGCGAGTATGCCGACGGCGTCATGCCCATCGCCATGGCCAGGTACGAAAAGCGCGGCGTGGCCGACAAGGTTCCCGTCTGGGACCCCGCAAAGTGCATCGGCTGCAACCGCTGCTCGCTGGTCTGCCCGCATGCGGCCATCCGTCCCTTCCTGTTCACGGAGGCCGAGGCCGAAGCGGCGCCCGCGTCCTGCGAGACCAAGCCGGCTCTCGGCAAGGGCTTCGAGGGTCTGCGCTACCGCATCCAGGTCGGCGTGCTCGACTGCCAGGGCTGCGGCAGCTGCGTAAATGTCTGCCCGGCCAAGGAGAAGGCCCTGACCATGGTCCCGCTCGACGATGTCCGCGAGGAGCAGAAGAACTGGGACTACTGCCTGACCCTCTCGGAGAAGAAAAACCCGATGACGAAATTCTCGGCCAAGGGAAGCCAGTACGAGCAGCCCCTGTACGAGTTCTCGGGCGCCTGCCCCGGCTGCGGCGAGACGCCGTATATCAAGCTGCTGACCCAGCTCTTCGGCGACCGCATGTATACCGCCAACGCCACCGGCTGCTCGCAGGCCTACGGCTTCTTCGCCCCGACCTTCCCGCAGACCGTGACGAAGCGCGGCTTCGGTCCCGCCTTCTCGAACTCGCTGTTTGAGAACAACGCCGAGTTCGCCCTCGGCATCAGCCTCTCGGCCGAGCAGATGCGCGAGCAGAGCAAGATGCATGCCCGGAACGTGATCGAAAGCACTGCCGATGAACAGCTGAAATCGGCCCTGCAGGCCTGGCTGGACGACGGCGACGACGGTGAGAAGACCGAAGCCCGCTCCGACGCGGTGCGCGAGGCGCTCGCGGCGACCGCGGAAGA
This sequence comes from Oscillospiraceae bacterium, assembly GCA_017538965.1. Lineage (GTDB taxonomy): Bacteria > Bacillota > Clostridia > Oscillospirales > Oscillospiraceae > Limivicinus. Next base: position 35,768 of record JAFYHU010000060.1, on the reverse strand, counting down.
CAGCGCCGACATCGACTTCCTGCGCAGCCGCCAGGACAGCCTGACCAAGAAGGCCATCTGGATGGTCGGCGGCGACGGCTGGGCCTACGATATCGGCTACGGCGGTTTGGACCATGTTCTGGCGACCGGCATGGATGTCAATGTCCTGGTCCTCGACAACGAGCTCTACGCCAACACCGGCGGACAATCCTCCAAGGCGACGCCGATCGGGGCCTCGGTCCAGTTTGCCGCGGCAGGCAAGTCCACCCCGAAGAAGGATCTGGGCCTGATTCTCTCCTCCTACGGCTATATCTATGTCGCCCAGGTCAACCTCGGCGCCAACCCCGAGCACACGATCAAGTGCCTGAAGGAAGCGGCTGCGTGGCACGGCCCGTCCATCGTCATCGCCTATGCGCCCTGCATCAACCACGGCCTCTCGAAGGGGATGTCCAAAGCCATGGACGAGGGCAAGGCGGCGACCGAATGCGGATTCTGGCCGCTGTGGCGCTACAATCCGGAGCGGGAAGAAGAGGGACAGAATCCCTTCCAGCTCGATTCGGGCGAGCCGAACGGCAAGCTGCGCGAATACATGATGGGCGAGGTCCGCTTCTCGTCGCTGACCCGCACCTTCCCCGAGCGCGCCGAACAGCTCTTCGCCGAGGCGGAGGAGTTCACCGCCCGCCGCTACGCCAAGTACAAGAAACTGGCAGCCGAGTAAAAACCCTGCGCACCAGCCGACACAAAACCCGTTTCCGGATCCCCCGGGAACGGGTTTTTTAAAAATAGGCTTTACAAATCCTTCGGCTTGTGTTATGATCTCAGCGACCGACAGCCTGTCGGTCGCTGAGGCATCGGAAGAAGGGATTTTGCATGAGAGTCGTAAAATCGGCGGAAGAGAGAAAAAACGAGATTCTGGACGTGGCGGAACAGCTTTTTGCAAGCAAGGGTTTTGATCAAACCAGCACGAACGATATTATCAACGAAATCGGAATTGCCCGCGGAACGCTGTACCATCATTTCAAGTCCAAGGAAGACATTCTGGATGCTGTCATCGACAGGATCACCGGCACGCTGATGCGGCAGGCCGGCGCGATCGCCGCCGATCGGCGAATCCCGCTGCTGGACCGCCTGACCGGCTCGATCATGGCGCTGAATGTCGATTCGCGCCTCGGCGAGGAAGTCATGATTCAGGTGCACAAGCCCCAGAACGCCCTGCTTCATCAAAAGATGCAGGAGGGGATGATCCGCGGGATTGTACCCATCCTGAGCGGCCTGATCGAGGAAGGCTGCCGGGAGGGCATTTTCCATACGCCCTATCCCGAAGAGGCGGCAGAGATGGTGATGATCTATTCGAATGTCGCCTTTGACGAGCTGGAAGACCGAAGCCCAGAGGAGCGCATGCGGAAGATCCAGGCTTTTATCTTCCATACCGAGCGGATTACAGGCGCAGAGGAAGGCGCGCTGCAGGAAGCGATTCTGCGCATTTTCAGCAAGTAAACAGAAAAGGGACTTCGGAAACAGCCAAAAGTCCCTTTCTTTCAAGACTATGACCGACAGACAGCCGGTCGAAAAAGAGAGAATCATGAAAAACAAAACCAATTACGGCAAATTTTTGCTCCTGTGGAGCGGCGAACTGGTCTCCGCAATCGGCGGCGGGATGACCAGTTTCGGTCTCGGCGTCTATGTGTTCAACCTGACCGGCAGCGCCGGAAGCATGGCGCTGGTTACCCTGCTGGCTTTTCTGCCTGCGCTGCTGCTTTCTGCACCCGCCGGCGTACTGGCAGACCGTTATGACAGGCGGCTGCTGATGATGCTGGGTGACGGGCTTTCGGCCCTCGGGCTGGTATACATCCTGCTCTGCATGAGGAAGGGAGAAGCCGGGCTGTATGAGATCGGCATCGGCGTCGGCATCGGGTCTGTCTTCTCGTCCCTGCTGGAGCCGGCCTATCGGGCGACGATCACAGACCTGCTGACACCGGAGGAATACGCAAAAGCCAGCGGCATGGTGAGTCTTGCCGGTAGCGCCCGCTATCTGATTTCTCCGCTGCTCGCGGGTCTGCTGCTGAGCGTCGCCGACATCCGGCTGCTCCTGCGGATTGACATCGCGACCTTCTTCCTGACGGCTGTGTGTACGGCTGCGGTACGAAGGGGCCTCGAGGCAGGACGGACCGAGCGGAACGAATCCTTCCGGCAGAGTTTCCGTGCCGGCTGGGAAGCGGTTGCCGGGAACCGCGGCGTTCTGGTGCTGGTTCTCGTCTCCTCGTGCATCACCTGTTTTATGGGCGTCCTGCAGATTCTCTCCGAACCGATGATCCTGAGTTTTGCCGACAGCAGAACGCTCGGCGTCGCAGAAACCGTCTGTGCCTCCGGCATGCTGGTTTCCGGCCTTCTTCTGGGGGTACGGGGAATGAAAGGCCATTATGTCCGGACGCTCCGGACCTCGCTTGCCGCTGCGGGAGCGGCCATGATCGGGTTCGGATGCCGGGAGAATATTGTCGTCATCTGCGCCTTCGGTTTCCTGTTTTTCTTTATGCTTCCTTTCTGCAACGGCTGCCTGGACTATCTGACACGGACGAACATCGACGCGGACAGGCAGGGACGGGCCTGGGGTCTGATCAGTTTCCTGTCGCAGATCGGTTATGTGTTTGCCTACGGAATCGCGGGCAGGCTGGCAGACGGTCTTGCTGCCTCCCGGCATATGACCGTCGGGCGCGGGGCGGCACGGATCATCATGACGGCAGGCGTCCTGATGATCGCGGCGGCGGTGTCTCTCGGAATGTTCAAAGGGTTAAGGAGTCTGGAGAAGAATGAAAAAACGACTGATCTGGAATGACTGCAGGGAAAACAAGCCGGTAACAGCTGCCGTCGTAATTTTCATGACGCTTTCCGCAGCGCTGATGGGTCTGTCGGTCCTGCTGTTCGGAAGCCTGCTGAATTCCATCGACAAGCTGATGGAAACGGCCGAAACCCCGGATTTTCTGCAGATGCACAGCGGAGAAATCGACCGCGGCGCAATCGAGCGCTTTGCCGCATTGCAGCCCGACGTCGACCGGATGCAGATCGCGGAATTTCTGAATCTGGAAAACGGAAAGCTGTCTCTGGGCGGGCAGACGCTTGCAGACAGTACGCAGGATAACGGCCTGTGTGTGCAGAATGAGCAGTTTGATTTCCTGATAGATCTGGAAGAAAAGCGAATTCGGGTCTCTCCCGGCGAGGTATATGTTCCGGTCTGCTATCGCAGCGAATACGGCACGCAGATCGGCGATTCTTTTCGCATGGATACGCAGGAGCTGACCGTTGCCGGCTTCCTGCGGGATTCACAGATGAATTCCATGATGGCCTCGTCCAAGCGGTTTCTGGTTCACGAACAGGATTATGCGCGGATGAAGCCGCTGGGCAGCGAGGAAGCGCTGATCGAATTCAAACTGAAAGACGGAGCGGACAGAAACGCCTTTTCCACCGCCTACGGAGACGCCGGTCTTCCCGCGAACGGACCGACCATTACCTGGCCGCTGATCCGCCTGATGAACGCGCTGTCGGACGGGATGATGATTCTGATCGTCCTGCTGGTAAGCGTGGTGATTCTGGCCGTTTCCATTCTGTGCATCCGCACGATCCTGCTGACCGGCCTGGAAAAGGACAAGCGGGAGATCGGCATGATGAAAGCGGTCGGCATGGCACGCAGGGATATCCGCAGCCTGTATTATTCCAAGTTTCTGATTCTGTCAGGCATCGGAGCGCTGCTCGGCATGGGCATTGTCTTTCTGATCTCCGGCCCCCTGTGCCGACAGATGCAGGAGCTGTACGGACGTCCCGATCATCCGGTCCGGATCTGGCTGCTGTCTGTTACCGGGACGCTGGCGGTAGTGGGAATGATTCTTCTCTCGGTTCGCCGCACCCTGCGCGTCACAGAAAGGATGACGGCCGTGGAGGCGTTATACGGAACAGGACGATGGGGCAAAAAGAAGAACCGGTACCTGTTTGCTGCGGCGGTCACCGCAGCGGCGACCGCGCTGATCCTGATCCCGCAGAACATTGCCAGCACGCTGTCCTCTCCGCGTTTTGTGACCTATATGGGCATCGGCAGCAGTCAGATCCGCATCGATGTCCGGCAGACGGAGCAGATCGACGCGGTAACCGAAGAGCTTCTGGCGGATTTGGAAAAGGACAGCCGGACGGAAGGCGCCGTGGCGATGGAGACCCGTTCTTACCGGGCTGCCCTTGAAGACGGACGGGAATACAGCCTGCTGATCGAAAACGGCGACCACGGCAGATATCCGGTGAGCTACCGGGAAGGAAGCTGGCCGACCGGCGAAGATGAGATTGCGCTGTCGGTGCTGAATGCATCCGAACTGGGGCTGAGGACGGGAGATACGCTTACGGTCCGCCTGAATCAGGCCGAGGCCGGAGAAACCGTCCGCTGCCGGGTCTGCGGCATCTATTCCGATATCACAAACGGCGGCAAGACGGCAAAAGCCTGCTTTTCTCATCCGGGCACGGTCGGACCGCCGATGTGGAGCGTCCTCTATGTGACTCTGAAGGAGGGAAACAAGCCTGCGGATTGGACGGCCCGGTATCAGGAACACGCACGGGAATACGGCGCCGGAATCCGGGTTACGGATATCTCGCAATATGTCGGCGCAACCTATGGGCAGACCATTCTCCGGATCCGAAAAGCAGCCATGCTGGCGACGGCGGTCTCCTGCCTGGTGCTGGCGGCGGTGGTTCTTCTCTTTGTCCGGCTGACCGTCTGGCAGGAACGGAACGACTGCTCGCTGAAAAAGGCGCTCGGGTTCCTCTCGTCGGAAATCCGGCAGCAATATCTGAAACGCAGCCTCGCCTACATTCTGGCCGGGACGGCGGCCGGGGTTTTTCTGGGGCTGGTTCCGGGACAGAAGCTGGCAGGTCTCCTGCTCGGGTCTTTGGGTGCTTCCGGATTTCATTTTATCATCGATCCTGTCCGGGTCTTTCTGATCCTGCCGGCCGTCACGGTGACGGTCGCCGTGCTTGCCGCACGGATCAGCCTGAACGAAGTGGACCGCATCCGGGCAAGCGAATGCTGCATCGGACGGGAATAAGAAAGGAACGCATGATGAAAGAACTCTTACGTGTTTCCGATCTCTGCAGAAAGAACATCCTGAAGAAGATCTCCTTTTCCGTCGGAGAAGGGGAGATGGTTGCCGTCATGGGCCCTTCCGGTTCCGGAAAATCGACGCTTCTGTATAACGTATCGGGGATGGATCAGGCCGATTCCGGCGAGGTCTGGCTCGGCGACAGAGAGATTGTCGGGATGTCGGAAGACGACAGGGCCCGTCTTCGCCTGACGCGGATGGGCTTTGTGTTTCAGCAGATGAACATGCTGGCAAATCTGAACCTGCTGGACAACATTCTTCTGCCTTCCGTACATGCAGAAAAAAGCAGAGCTTTTCGAGCACAACAGACGGAAAAAGCCCGCGGCCTGATGGAACGGTTCGGGATCGGCGATCTGTCCGAAAGAAAGATCACCGAAGTGTCCGGCGGCCAGCTGCAGCGGGCCTGCATCTGCAGAAGTCTGATGCTCTCTCCGCAGATCCTTTTTGCCGATGAGCCGACGGGAGCGCTGAATCAGACGGCATCTGAAGAGGTGCTGCAGGCCTTCCTTCAGATCCACGAGGAAGGAACCGCGATCCTGATGGTCACCCATGACAGCCGCGTCGCCGCAAAATGCGAGCGGATCCTGTACATCCTGGACGGAGAACTTCGGAGCGAGCTGCAGCTGGGACGGTATTCGGCAGAAAAAAGCGGCGCCCGGGAACAGAGCGCCGCAGAATGGCTGAATCGGATGGGTTGGTAGAAAAACAGGCAGGACAGCGACGAAAAGAGGCTTCTGTCCGCTGCGGCTCGCCCGGTCAGGCCAGGCCGGGCGGACAGGGACGGCCGATCGCACGCCGATGGGCGAAATACAGCTCCTCGGTGGCCAGCGCCATTTTTGTAACCGAGAAATCGCAGTCATGCGGATAGATGTACCAAGTGTCCTCCAGCGTGTTCAGATCCACGCAGTCGCCGAACTTCCCCAGATACTCGTATTCAATATGGCAGGAATACAGGCTGGGAACCGTCTTGATCATTTCAAAGGCTTCGCCGTCCGGTGTCGTCCCCCGAACGGCAAAGCCGTTCATGTCGTGGACCATTGTGCCTCCGCCCAGAGGGAGAAAACGTTTGGCATTGGGCAGCGAGTCCACCCGGACGGGAAGCACCCCGGAGGAATAGGTGCCGGCTTCAACCTCGCGGCGCACATTTTCGCGCTCCCACTCGTACCAGTCGGGAATGTGCGAAAACTCCGTTTCGCCCTGGTCGGCGCGGAGTTCTCCCAGCTCCGTCATCGTCCAGCTTTTCCCGCAGGAAGAGCAGCGCAGACGGGTTCCCTCCGATGTCATCCGGTACTCCGTACCGCAGGCGGGACACTGGTACAGCACCTTGTGCAGGCCCTCTGCCCGCCCGGAATAGGGCGTCCGGATGCCGCGCTCCTTCTGCCAGGCGAAGTCGTCATACTGAAAGGCTTCGACAATGCGCCGGTTGAGTTCGTCCACCGGAAGGTCCTTCAGATCCTGCGGCGTGAACAGCAGGCGCATCTCGGCCTCTGTCGGTTTCACGTTCCTCTCGTGCAGATTCCAGAACGGGGAATTCACATGATGCCCGTGACAGATGAGCGTGACGACAGGCACGTTCAGCATCCGGCAGAGCTTTCCCAGCGAAGCCGGCAGCACGGCCGTCGTCCCGCAGAGCGAATAGCGGGCCTCTGGGTAGATTACGGCGATATCTCCGTTTTGAATCACCTGCCGGAGCTGCCGGACCAGGGTGACGTCGTTCGTAAACTTGCGCTTGCAGATGCAGCCGACATCCCGCAGAAGCTGTTCCCGGCCGATGAAGCCGTCGATGGCGACGATGTAATTGGCGCGATGGGGGAACATGGCCATGGTTGCCACCTTGAAGTCCATGAAGGCATTGTGGTTGCAGAGAAGGACATAGGGCGGCCGGATGTTTTCCATCCCGTCCCTGCGGATTACGGTCCGGTGTTTCAGGGTTGCGGGTGCGCTCAGCACCCAGGTCAGCGGCCGGAGGTACCATCTGGTACGGACCGGGGGCCGCTTCATGTCAAATCGGGCTGTCTGTTCCAAAGCGTTTCTCCAGAAATTATTTTTACTTGCCGTCCGGGAAGCTGGTGAAATAATCGTGCTCCAGTGACGGAAGGCCGTATTTTTCCCGGGCGTCCGCGAAAGCCCGGATCATGAAGCTCATGCTGCGGGCCAGGTTCCGCATTGTCTGCAGGCCTTCCAGATCCTTTTTCACATCCTCTGCCGTGAAGCCGTGCACCTGGTTCCAGTAGCTGCTGGAGGCGATCGGCATCCCGCTGATGGTGAAGTATTTATTCAGGACATCGAAACTCGCCGTGTTGCCGCCGCGGCGGCAGGACACGACCGCGGCTCCGACCTTCATATGCTTGGGGACGTGGTTGTTGACGTTGCCCGTGCTGTAGAACAGCCGGTCCAGAAAGGACAGGACGGTTCCGTTGGGCGAGCCGTAATAGACGGGACTGCCCACCACAAGACCGTCGGCCTCGTCCAGTTTCTGCGCCACTTCGTTTACCAGGTCGTCGAACACGCATTTTCCCAGCTCGTCGCATCTGCCGCAGGCGATGCAGCCCCGGATGTTCCGGTTGCCGATCTGGATCAGCTCGGTTTCGATTCCCTCTTCCTCAAAGGTTTTGATCATCTCCGCGAGCGCCGTTGCCGTGCAGCCGTTCGCCCGGGGACTTCCGTTCAGCAAAAGGACTTTTGCCATTGTTTTTACCCCTTTTCTCAGCGTTCTGTTTCTTGATGACAGCAGGAATAACCGGAACAGGTCAGCGCGGCCTACCAGAGGAACGGGATGACCTGATACCGTACTTTCTGCTTATATTCGGCATAGCCTTCCAGCCCTTCTTCCAGGACCTGCTCCTCGTTGCGGATGCGCTTTCGGAGGATCGGAATATACAGCAGCTCGATCGCAAAGGAGAGGATCGACCCCAGAACCAGCGGCATGGCCAGAAAAATCAACAGCGTCGTCATGTACATCGGATGCCGCACAATCCCGTAAAGCCCGGTGTCGATGACCTTCTGGTTTTCCTGCACTTCGATTGTCCGTGAAAGATAGGTGTTTTCCCGCAGGACCTCCGCATACAGCGCATAGCCGAGCAGGAAAACGCCGGCCGCCGCCCAGGAAACCCAGTCCGGCAGCACGATCCATCGGAAGCGGAAATTGAATCCGGCGACAAGGAACGAAGCAAGGAACATGAGTCCGCTCAACGCGACGACGGTTTTCTGTTCGCTCTGCTCCTCTTTCACATTCAGGCGTTTCCGCAGCAGTTCCGGGTTTCTTTTCATCATGACCAGCCCCGCAAAAAACATCGGGAGGAACAGAATGCCCATCAGCAGCCACGCCTGCCAGAAAGAAAAACTCCCGGCCGGCAGGAAGAGCAGCAGCCCCGTCAGCAGGACCCCGGCCAGAAACCGTATGATCGCCGTTGCAAACAGTTTGGAATCCATATCATGCGCTCTCTTTCCGATTATTCTGCCGGGAAACCGGTTTCGGACGAACGGGCGGACGGGCATCCCGCGGCTTTCAGCACTTCCGCCACGACATCCTCAAAGCGCAGCGTTCCTTCTTCGACGGTCAGATCCGCATAGCGTTCGTAAAGAGGGGTTCTTTCGAGATACAGGCTTTCCAGGGTCTGCCCTTCCTTCAGAACAACGCCGCGGCTTGCGGTATCGAGCAGCCGTTCTTTCAGGCGTTCCAGACTGATCTTCAGATAAACGACCGTACCGAGGCGCTTCAGATGCTCCATGGCCCGCGGCCGATAAATGACGCTTCCGCCGGTCGCGATCACCGCGTGTTCTGTCTCCAGTTCCGAGCAGACGTCGGCTTCGATGTCGAGAAAGGCTTCGTCTCCTTTTTGCCTGATCGTCTCTTCGAGCCGGCAGCCTTCGCGTTTCTGAATCAGCAGATCGGTATCGACATAGTCGTAACCGAGCATTTTTGCAAGCACGACGCCGACCGTGCTCTTTCCGGCCGTCGGCATGCCGATCAGAATCAGGTTTTGTTTCATGCTTCTCCGTCCTTCCCGCTTTGTCGGAGGGATCTTCCATACCGAATCATAAATGGCGGCAATGACGGTGTCAAGCCTCTTTTTTCGGAAACCGCTGCGGCGGCGCGGGAAAGCGCGTTGACACCGGCGCCGGTCTGCGATAAACTGAGCCCGCAGCGCGGAAAAGCACAGCTTACAGGGAAAAGAGGAGATTCCGATGAAAAAAGTGATCATTCTGATCGGAAACTACGGCTCCGGCAAGACCGAGATTGCCCTCAACATGGCGGTTGCGGCCGCCGCCGAGGGAAAAAAGACCCAGGTCATCGACCTGGACCGCATCAACGATTATTTCCGGATGTCCGACCATGTCAGGCTGCTGGAGGACAACAGCATCCATCTGGTCTCGCCCACCTTCGTCGGCGCCGGCATTACCCAGACCAATATGCCCGCAGCGGTGGGAAGCGCCTTCGCACAGGACTGGGATCTTGTGATTTTCGACGTGGGCGGCGATCCCGCCGGGGCGCTGTCGCTGGCCCGCTATCACATGGATTTCGCCGGGCTCGAACCCGGACAGCTCGAGGTCTACGACATCATCAATATCCGGCGCCCCATGTCCGAGACGCCGGATAAAATTCTGAAGCTGAAGGAGGAGATGGAGGGCTTTGCCCGCCAGCGCGTCACGGGCTTCATCAACAACTCCAATCTCCAGGACTGGGCCAGCGCGCAGGATCTGCGCGACGGATATCCCGTCGTCCGGGAGGCGAGCGAGATGAGCGGCATACCCGTCGTCTATACGACCGGGCGAAAGGAGTTTCTGGACGAATTTCTGCAGGATCCGGGGCTGGATGCGCGGTATATCGGCACGCCGCTGGCTCTCCGGATGTACATGCATCGAAGCTGGACCAATTTTGCCGAATAGTCCGCAGCCGAAAAGGCCTCTCACATCGCGCCCTGCAGGGCGGAAATGGAGAGAACGGAAATCCCGTTGATGGTCATGTGCAGGAAAATGCTGCCCCAGATGCTGTCGCAGCGCTCATAGCAGCGGCAGAGCATCCAGGAAGCCGGAAGATACTGCAGCAGATACAGCCAGTTTGCCGGTTCGTTGAGCGCATACCCCCAGACGTGGTAAAGCGAGAACAGCAGGATGCTCGTCAGATAGGCAAGACGGCGGCTGCGGGGGTAGAGCAGAGCGAAGACGGCGCCGCGGAAGATCGGCTCTTCGGTCAGAGGGGCGAGAAAGACGGCCGTGGCGGCTGTCTTTCCGAAGTCCGAGATGACCAGATCGTTCCAGGCGGCGTTGTTGGGATTCGAGAGCTCGGGCTGAACCATCATCAGCAGGGCGCTGAGCAGCATGTTGAACGCCAGCACGATGCCGTAGCCTGTCAGCACCTGCAGCAGACAGTAGAAGGGATGATCGCAGAGGGGGTCAAAGTCCCGGCGCAGAAAGCGCCCGGCGAAAAGAAGCATCCAGAGCGTGCCGATCGTATAGACGGCGACATTGAGCTGAATTTCGTTCAGGGCGGCCGTCTCGGGCAGCGAGAGCAGAAGCATCGGCAGCAGCCAGATATGCAGCGGCAGATACAGCAGGACGGCGATGATTTCGCCGCGGGACATCCGGCTGGTAAAGAGCGGCTGCTCCGGGGTCGCGGGCCCGTTCATGACTGCGCCTTCCGCTGCAGCGTGTACAGCAGGTTCATCGCCTCAAGCGGCGTAAGAACGTTGAGATCGGTCTTTTTCAGGATGTCGCGGATCTCATCCGCCTGCATGTCCGAAAAACTGATCTGATCGAGGTCCGGATCGCTTTCCGCAGCCCTGCCCGGAAGGGAGGAAATCCCCCGGTTTTCGATCAGCTCCTGAAGATTCTCCTTGGCCCGTTCGATGACGGCGTCCGGAACGCCGGCGAGCTTGGCGACCTCGATGCCGTAGCTGTCGTCGGCTGCGCCGGGCACGATCTTCCGCAGGAAGATCAGCTTTCCGTTCTGTTTCTTTGCCGTGATGTTGTAGTTCCGGATTCCGTCCAGTTCCCCTTCGAGTTCGGAGAGCTCGTGATAATGGGTTGCGAACATCGTCCGGGCGCCGAGACGGCGTTTGTCGGCGCAGTATTCCAGAATGGCGCGGGCAATGGCCATGCCGTCATAGGTCGAGGTGCCGCGGCCGATCTCGTCGAGAATCAGCAGGGAAGCCGCCGTGGCATGGCGGAGAATGTTGGCTACCTCGCTCATCTCCACCATGAAGGTGGAGCGGCCCGAAGCCAGATCATCCGAGGCGCCGATACGGGTGAAGACGCGGTCCACAATTCCGATGACGGCCGATTTCGCCGGGACGAAGGACCCGATCTGCGCCATCAGAACGATCAGCGCGGTCTGGCGCATGTAGGTGGACTTTCCCGCCATGTTCGGCCCGGTCACGATGGCGAGCCGGTCCGAACCGGTGTTCAGGAAGGTGTCGTTCGGGACAAAGCGGACGTCCTTCAGCGTCTGTTCGACGACCGGATGCCGGCCGTCCCGGATCACAAGTTCGCGGGAGGCGTCAACCTCGGGCATGGTATAGCGGTTCCGAACGGCTGTCTCGGCGAGCGAGCAGAAGCAGTCCAGCGCCGCGACGAGGCCGGCGGTCTGCTGGATGCGGGTGACCTGGGCAGCCACGTGATCCCGGACCTCGCAGAAAAAGTCGTATTCCAGCGACTGGATCCGGTCCCGCGCGTTCAGCAGGCTGTTTTCCAGTTCCTTCAGTTCGGGCGTAAAATAGCGCTCGTTCGAGACAAGGGTCTGTTTGCGGATGTAGGTCTCCGGAAGCGGGGCGTCTCCGGCGGATTTGGGCACGTCGATATAGTAGCCGAAAACCCGGTTGTACCCGACCTTCAGCTTTTTTATGCCGGTATTCTGCCGCTCCCTCTCCTCGAGAGCGGCGATGCTCTCGGCGCCGTGGTCGCGCAGCCGGCGCAGCTCGTCCAGTTCCTGCGAAAAGCCGTCGCGGATGATGCCGCCCTCCCGCACCGAGAAGGGCGGGTCGTCGCAGACGGCTCTGTTGATTTCCTCCATGACATCCCTGAGCCCGTCCATGGAGGCGATTTCTTTTAATTCCGCGCTCCGGGCGTCCTTCAGCAGCTCCTGAAGGCGGGGCAGGACGGCGATGCAGTTGGCCAGCTGCCGCAGATCGCGTCCGCCGGCGCTGCCGTAGACGGTACGGCTGACCAGGCGCTGCATGTCGCTGATTTCCTTCATGGCCCGCATCAGTTCGCTGCGGACGACAGCCTCCTGCGTCAGCTCCTGAACGGCGAGCTGCCGGCGGCGGATGGCGGCGACAGAGAGAAGCGGGCGCTCCACCCACGCGCGCAGAAGGCGGCTGCCCATGGCGGTGGCGGTCTTGTCCAGCACCCAGAGCAGACTGCCCTTCTTCTCGCCGCTGCTCATCGACTCGGTGAGCTCGAGGCTGCGCCGGGCGGTATAGTCCAGCTCCATATAGCGGCCGCCGAAGAAGACATCCAGCCGGCTCAGGTGCTTCAGATCAAATTTCTGCGTCTCTTCCAGATACTGCAGCAGCGCCCCGCAGGCACAGACGGCACTGCTTCCCTCGGGAAGACCGGAATCCCCGATCTTCGAAAAGCCGAACTGGCGGCAGACGCGCTCTGCGCAGGGCGCATAGTCGAAGGCCGCGCTGTCCGTCTCCGGCATCGCGTTCAGCTGTTCCCGCAGAAACGAAACGAGGATCGTGCTCTCCGCCGCTTCGGGGGAGAGCACGGCTTCCCGCGGCTGAAAGCGCCCCAGCTCGTTGCGGATATGCTCCTCGCCGCCCTTTGTGAAGGCGGCGCAGCAGAATTCGCCCGTGCTGAGCTCGCAGAAGGCGACACCGGCGTTTCCGCGTTCGAGATACACCGCGCAGATATAGTTGCTGCGCTCTTCCTCCAGCATCGAGCTTTCCGTGACGGTGCCCGGCGTGATGATGCGGATGACGTCCCGCTGCACCAGCCCTTTTGCCAGCGCGGGATCTTCCGTCTGTTCGCAGATGGCGACTTTATAGCCTTTGGCAATGAGTCTGGCAATATAGCCCTCGGCGCTGTGATAGGGAACCCCGCACATCGGGGTGCGTTCGTCCGGATCTTCGACGTTCCGGTCACGCGTGGTCAGCGCCAGGTCCAGTTCTCTGGAGGCGGTCACGGCGTCATCGTTGAACATCTCATAGAAATCGCCGAGGCGGAAAAAGAGCAGGCAGTCCTGATGCTGCTCCTTGATCTCCTGATACTGGCGCTTCATCGGTGTCAGCTCAGCCATTCCCCTTCCCTTCCTTTCCGTACAGAGCCCAGGTGTTGCCGCCGGTGATTTCGACCTCGAGAAAACGGCCGATCAGGGCGGGGTCGCCCTTCAGGTGAACCAGCCGGCCGCCGTTGGTGCGGGCCGAGAGATTGTATTCTCCCCGCCCGGTTTCGCCGTCCACGAGAACCCGCTGCCGGGTTCCGATATAGCGCAGATGCTTTTCGGCGGAAATCCGGTTCGAGAGCTCCGTCAGCGCGTCGAAATGCTTCTGCTTGTCTTCCCGGCTGTAAGGATCGGGCATCGAGGCCGCCGGCGTTCCGACCCGCGGAGAATAGATGAAGGTAAACATCGCATCAAAGCGGACCTCTTCGCACAGCGAGAGCGTTTCGGCGAAGTCCTCGTCCGTCTCGCCGGGAAAGCCCACGATGATATCCGTCGTCAGAACCAGATCGGGCATGAGCGCCCGGGCGGCGGCGACCTCTTCCAGATACTTCTCCCGGGTATAGCTGCGGTTCATCGCTTTCAGAATCCGGTTAGAGCCCGACTGCACGGGCAGGTGAATATGCCGGGCGCACTTTTCGCATTCCGCCATGGTGCGGAAGAGCTTTTCGGTGGCGTCCTTCGGATGGCTGGTCATGAAGCGGATCAGGAAATCGCCCGGGATCGCGTTGATGCTGCGGATCAGATCGGCAAAATCCACGTCCAGACCGAGGTCCTTCCCGTAGGAGTTGACATTCTGCCCGAGCAGGGTGATGTCCTTATAGCCGGCCTTTACCAGCGCTTCGGCCTCGGCGATCACGTTTTCGGGAAGGCGCGAGCGTTCGCGGCCCCGGACATAGGGAACCACGCAGTAGGTGCAGAAGTTGTTGCAGCCGTACATGATCGACAGCCAGGCCTTTACCCTGCCGTCCCGTGTCTGCGGGATGCCCTCGGCCATGACGCCGTCGTTCTTTTCGGCGGCAAAAACGCGTCTGTGCCTGCTGAGGACCTGCTGCAGCAGCTCGGGAAAGCGCCACAGCTCGTGCGGGCCGAAGACGAGATCGACGATCGGGTAGGATTTTTTGAGCTTTTCGGCCATATGGGGCTGCTGCACCATGCAGCCGCAGACCGCGATGATCTGTTCGGGGCGGGCCTTCTTCGAATGGTTGAGGGCGCCGACGTTTCCGAGCACGCGCATCTCGGCGTGTTCGCGAACCGCGCAGGTGTTTACCACGATGATGTCGGCCTGGAATTCGTCTTCCGTAAAGCCGCAGCCCATCTCACTCAGGTACCCGCGCAGCTTTTCGCTGTCCGCTTCGTTCTGCTGGCAGCCGTAGGTATCGACCATGGCGAGCGGCTGCGCGCCGTCAATTCCGAGCCGATCGGAAAGCGCATGGCAGATTTCGAGCTGGCGCCCGATCTCTTCCTGCGGAATGCTTGTTCTTTCGGTTTTCAAAGCGATTCTCCGTTTCGTTCCGCTGTTTTGTTTCTATCCCGGGAAGTATATCACAAATCCCCTCGCCGACACAACAAAAAATACTGGAACTTTCTTTCCGAAACGGGTATAATAAGCCATCTTATGCATCGGAAGCAGCAAGGAGACGCCCTCATGCCGCATATCAACCTCTTATCTCCCCATGTCGCCGACCTGATTTCCGCCGGCGAAGTGGTCGAGCGTCCGGCCTCGGTCATCAAGGAACTGATGGAAAACGCCTTTGACGCCGGCGCCGATCAGGTCACGGTCGAAATCCGTGACGGCGGGGCCACCATGATCCGCGTGACCGACAACGGCTGCGGCATGGCGCCGGAGGACGCCGGCATTGCTTTCCTGCGGCACGCCACCTCGAAGCTCTCGGACGAGCACGGACTCGAGGCCATTGCCACGATGGGCTTCCGAGGAGAAGCGCTGGCGGCCATCTCGGCGGTATCGCGCATCGAACTGCTGACCCGCCGACCGGAGGACAGCGAGGGAACCCGGATGACGCTGGAGGCCGGGGACATTCAGGAGATGGAGGCCGCGGGCTGCCCGTCCGGAACCAGCATCTGCGTCCGGGACCTGTTTTACAACACCCCGGCCCGGCAGAAGTTTCTGAAAAGCGACCGCAGCGAGGCTTCCTCCTGCGTTCAGGCGGGTCTGCGCTGCGCGCTGGGCAGGCCCGAGATTTCCGTCCGCTTTCTGCGGGACGGGAACGAAGTCTTCTTTACCCCCGGCGACGGCCGGGCGGACGCCTGCGCCTATGCGCTGCTGGGACGGGAACTGACCTCGTCCTTTCTGCCGGTCTGCAGCACGGACGGCGATCTCCGGCTGACGGGCTTTGTGTCTTCCCCGGCTGCCGGCAGGGGAAACCGCAGCGCGCAGTTTTTCTACTGCAACGGCCGCTTCATCCGCTCCGTTCTGCTTCAGAGCGCGCTGGAACAGGCGTACCGGAACAGCCTGCTGACGGGTCGGTATCCCGCCTGCGTGCTGTATCTGGAAATACGGCCCGGCTCCGTCGATGTGAACGTCCATCCGGCAAAGACGGAGGTCAAGTTTTCGGAGGAAAAACGGATTTTCAGCCTGGTCTGCCAGGCTGTTCGGGACACGCTGAACGAAGAGGACCGCCTCGCGGCGGAAGAAACTTCGCCGGAAGCCGCGCCGATTCCGCCGGAACACGGCGGCTTTCCGACTGTGCCGGAGGAAAGGGAAGCGCCGTCGGCTCCGAACCCGGTCTCCCCGCTCCGGCAGGAGGCATCGCACGCTGCCGAAGTTCTCTATTCCGTGCCGGAAAGCGCGGTGCAGCAGTCCCTTTTCCAGCCTTCTTCGGAATACCGCCGCGTCGGAGAGCCTTCGGAAGCGTTTCCGGCGGATGACGGCACCGCCGGAAAAAGCGAAGCTGTCGAAAAGTCGGTTCAAAATGTTGATATCCCGGCCGTTCCGGACCACAAGATCTTGGGGGAGGCCTTCAAAACCTATATTGCGGTGGAAGCCGGGGACCGCCTCATCCTGATCGACAAGCATGCGGCGCACGAACGGATGAACTTTGACCGCCTGAAGGCGCGCAGCCAGCCTGCCCCGGCCCAGCAGCTGCTGACGGCCCGGACGCTCCGCCTGAGCGAAGAGGACATGGCCCTTCTGGAAGAATTCGGAGAGCTGTTTCTGGAGTTCGGCTTTGAGCTCGAACCCTACGGAGAGCGGACCGTCATCCTGCGTGCGGTGCCGGCCGACATCCTCCCGGATGACGCGGTGCCGGCGATGGAGGAGATTCTTCAGCATCTGCGCGAAGGCGGAAAGCCCGATCCTCTCGCGGCGCGGGATGAGCTGAATCACACGGTGGCCTGCAAGGCGGCCATCAAGGCGGGATGGAACACCGGCCCGGAGGAAATGGAAGCCCTCGTGCGCGAGGTTCTGAGCGGCCGCGTGAAATACTGCCCGCACGGGCGCCCCGTGGCGGTGACCGTCAGCAGGAAGGACCTCGAAAAGCTCTTTCTGCGGATCCTGTAGACCGCGGCGGCAGGACGGACAGAATGGACGAAAAAAGGAAAAAACTGCTGGTCATCGCCGGACCGACCGCTTCCGGCAAGACCGCCCTGGGCATCGCCCTGGCGCAGCGCCTGAACGGCGAAATCGTCTCGGCCGATTCGATGCAGGTTTACCGCGGCATGGATATCGGCACGGCGAAGGCGAGCCCCTTTGAGCAGCGGCAGGTCCCGCACCACATGCTCGATCTCGTCGATCCCGGGGAAAACTACTCCGTCTCGCGCTATGCCGAAGAGGCCGGGCAGGTCTGCCGCCGTCTCTTCGCGCAGGGAAAGCAGCCGATTGTCGTCGGCGGAACGGGCCTCTATATCGACGCCCTTCTTGCCGGACGCCGCTTTGCCGGGACGGAGGCGGAGGACGGAACCTGCCGCGAAGAGCTCGCGCGGGACTTTGACCGGCTGGGCGGCGAGGAAATGCTCGCCCGTCTGGCGGAGGTGGACCCCGAACGGGCCGGGAAACTGGCTCCGACCGACCGCCGGCGCATCATCCGCGCGCTCGAAATTTACCGTCTGACGGGTCGGACGCAGACCCTGCACGACGAGGAGAGCCGGAAACAGCCCCCCGCCTTTCAGGCGCTCTATACGGTTCTCTGTTTTGAAGACCGCGGGAAGCTGTATGAACGGATCGAACAGCGGGTGGATCGAATGTGCCGCGAGGGACTTTTCGAAGAGACGGCCCGACTGCTGGACAGAGGGATTTCCCCGGACAGCACCTGCATGCAGGCCATCGGTTACCGTCAGGCGGCCTGGGCGCTCCGCGGCGAAATCCCGCGGGACGAGGCCGTCGCGCTCATCAAACAGGCGACCCGGCGCTATGCCAAGCGGCAGCTGACCTGGTTCCGGCGGCACGAAGAAGCTCTCTGGCTGTATGCGGACCGCCTGACGACCGATGAGATGGCAGAACGGGTCCGGGAGTGCTTTTCGGAAAAAGGAGACGGATATGACGCCGGCGGAGATTGAACGAAATGTGAAAAACATCCGGGCGGAAATCGCCCGGGCGGCAGGCGAGGCAGGCCGGGATCCGGACGAAATCCTGCTTGCGGCGGCGACAAAGACGAACGGCGCCGAAGCCGTCCGCGCTGCGGTGAAAGCGGGGGTGGACATCTGCGGCGAAAACCGGGTGCAGGAGATGCTCGAGAAGAACGAGCTCGGCGCCTATGACGGCGTCCCGCTGCATTTCATCGGGCATCTGCAGAAAAACAAGGTCCGGCAGGTCGTCGGGCTCTGTGCGCTGATCCATTCGGCGGACAGCCTCCCTCTGCTGCAGGAAATCTCCCGGATTGCGGAAAAACGCGGTCTGGTTCAGGACGTGCTGCTCGAAATCAACATCGGAAACGAGGCGTCCAAGAGCGGATTTCGGCCGGAAGAACTGGAATCCGTGCTGGAGGAGGCGGCCCGCTTTCCCGCTCTCCGGGTGCGCGGACTGATGGCAATTCCGCCGATTTGCGCAAAACCGGAGGACAACAGGCCATTTTTTCTGCAAATGCAAAAGCTTTTTGTTGACAACAGGCAAAAAAAATACGATAATATACGCATGGATTTTTTATCCATGGGCATGTCCGGCGATTTCGCCGAGGCTGTTCGCTGCGGTGCGAACCTGGTTCGGATAGGCTCAGGGATTTTCGGCCCACGGAATACCACAACAACATGATCGGAGGATCAACCCATGGGCTTCATGGATGAACTTAGAAAGCTGACGCAGCCTTACGAGGACGAGGACGACTTTTATGAGGGGGCCGACCCCGCCTCCCAGCCTGCCGTACCGACGGAAGCGCAGCTCGAATTTGAAAATACTTTCGGCGGCAGAGAGGCGCCGGAACCGGCGGAGGAGGAAAGCGAAAGCCCGGCGCCGGCTCCACAGGAAGGCGGCGGAAAAGGGATCTTTTCCGCGCTGGGGAGAAAAAAGCCCGCCAGACCGCGCCTGACTTCCCGTGAGCGTACGGTGGAATTCGGCGGGACCGAGCAGCAGGTGATTCTCTTTAACCCCAAGAACTTCGACGAAGCGGGAGATCTGGTACAGCATCTGACACAGGGGCGGAGCATTGTGATGACGCTAGAGGGCGTCCCGACCGAACTTGCCAGGCGTCTGCTCGATTTCCTCTCGGGCATCGCCTATGCGCTTCAGGGAAAGATTACGCCGATCTCGGCAAAAACCTATTTTGTCACGCCGCAGAATGTCGATGTGCTCGGCGCGGAAGAGCTCTCTTCCTCCGGACAGAGTGCGCCCCCGGCCTGATCCCTTCTTTTGTATTTCTTCCATTCTCTATCATATACATCAATCATTGAAAGGTGGAACATAGCATGATTACCGCTCAGGACATCCGTGAAAAGACTTTTGAAAAGTCCAGAATGAATGGCTACGATATGGCCTCGGTGGACGATTTCCTGGAAGAGCTTGCGGAGGACATTTCAAGCTCCCAGAAGGAAAACGCCGTGCTGAAAAGCAAGATGAAGGTTCTTGTTGACAAGATTGAAGAATATCGTGCCAACGAGGAAGCGCTGAATCTGGCGATTCTCTCGGCGCAGAAGCTTGCCGTTCAGATCGAGAGCGACGCCCGTCAGCGCGCCGCCGCCATGATCGAGGATGCCGAGCGCCAGGTCAAGGAGCGCGTCGGTTCCATTGAAGAACTGACCGCTACGGAAGAGCGCCGCCTGGCCGATGCCCAGAGCGCCACGAGAGCGTTCTTTGAGAAAGCCCGCAAGGTCTGCAATGACCAGCTGAAGACGCTCGATGCGATGAACGACGAGGTCGGCCTCCCGGAGGAGGAAGAAGCCGTTGAGGAAGAAGTCGAAGTCGAAGAAGTGGATATTGACGAAGCCGTCCGCTCCATCGAGCAGGAGGTTTCCCGCGCGGGCAAGCCGGAACCGGCCATGGAGCTGGACCTGTCCGACTTTGATCTGAGCCCGGCCCCCAAAAAGAAAAATCTCAGCAGCACACAGTCTTTTAATCTCTGATCCGACGGACGGACCGGAACGCAGGACGATGCCGCGGGGTGGCGCAAAACGCGCATGCCCCGCTTTCGCCTGTTCTGATACTCTACACATTCTGACACCAGCAGGAGAAAATGTATATGGCCAAGGACTATAATGCCACTCTGAATCTGCCGAAAACCGACTTCCCCATGCGCGCCGGGCTTCCGAAAAGAGAACCCGAGATGCTCAAACACTGGGAAGAGATCGACCTTTACAATCTGCAGCTGAAAAAGAACGAGGGAAAACCCCTCTTCTCGCTGCATGACGGCCCACCGTTCTCCAACGGCAACATCCATATGGGCCATGCCCTGAACAAAGCCCTGAAGGACTTCATCAACCGCTGCTACATGATGCGCGGCCGCTGGGTTCCCTATATCCCCGGCTGGGACAACCACGGCATGCCGATTGAGAGCGCGATCATCAAGGAGCAGAAGCTGAACCACAAGGAGATGTCCACGGCGGACTTCCGCAGCGCCTGCCATGACTATGCCGAGAAGTACGTCTACAAACAGATGGAAGGCTTCAAGCGTCTCGGCGTCGTCGGCGACTGGGAGCACCCCTACTTCACCATGAACCCCGGCTTTGAAGCCGACGAGGTCCGCGTTTTCGGCAAAATGTACCGCAACGGCCATATCTACAAGGGCCTGAAGCCGGTATACTGGTGCTATCACGACGAGACCGCGCTGGCGGAAGCCGAGATCGAGTACCATGAGGATCCGGTTGACTCGGTGTATGTGAAATTCCCGATGCACGACGACAAGGGCAAGCTCTCGCATCTGGATCCGAAAAAGCTGTATTTCCTCATCTGGACCACGACGACCTGGACCCTCCCCGGAAACCTCGGCATCACGCTGCACCCCGATTTCGAATATGCCGTCGTGAAGGTCCCGAACGGGGAGATGTACATTCTGGCCGTGGATCTCGTGGACGAGGTCATGGCCAAGGGCGGCATCTCCGAATACGAGATCGTCGAGACCCACCCGGGCAGCTTCTTTGAGTACATGGTGGCCGATCATCCCTTCCTTCCGAAGACTTCGCTGCTGATGCTGGCGGATTATGTCACGACCGATTCCGGTACGGGCTGCGTCCACACGGCGCCCGGCTTCGGTGATGTCGACTATCAGACCTGCCTGCAGTACGGTACCGAAATGGTCGTCCCCGTGGACGACCAGGGCCGCCACACCGACTATGCCGGCAAGTATGCCGGGATGATCGTGGAGGAGTCGAACCCTGTCATCGCGGCTGACATGGAAGAGAGCGGCATGCTCTTTGCGCGCGAGCGTCTGATGCACAGCTATCCGCACTGCTGGCGCTGCAAGCAGCCCATCATCTTCCGCGCGACCCCTCAGTGGTTCTGCTCGGTCGATTCCTTCAAGGACGAGGCCATCGCCGCCTGCGAGGCGGTGCGCTGGCTTCCCGCCTGGGGAAAAGAGCGCATGGGCGCCATGATCCGCGAGCGCAGCGACTGGTGCATCTCGCGTCAGCGCCGCTGGGGTCTGCCGATTCCGGTCTTCTACTGCGACGACTGCGGAAAACCCGTCTGCACGGAAGAGAGCATCGAATCCGTTGCTTCCATCTTTGAAAAGGAAGGCAGCAATGCCTGGTTCGAAAAGTCCGAGGCAGAGCTTCTTCCCGCCGGCTTTACCTGCCCGCACTGCGGCGGAAAGCACTTTACCAAGGAGACAGACACGCTGGACGGCTGGTTTGATTCAGGCTCGACCCACTTTGCCGCCATGCAGCGCGATCAGGGCTTCTGGCCGGCGACCATGTATATTGAAGGCGGTGACCAGTACCGCGGCTGGTTCCAGTCGTCGCTGCTGGTTGCGGTCGGTGCGCTCGGAAAGGGTGCCCCGTATCAGGAGTGTCTGACCCATGGCTGGACCGTCGACGGCGAGGGACGCGAAATGCACAAATCCCTCGGCAACGGCATCGACCCGGCGGACCTGATCAAGGACTACGGTGCCGATATCGTCCGCCTGTGGGCCGGCTCGGCTGACTATCACGTCGATGTCCGCTGCTCGAACGAGATTTTCAAGCAGCTGAGCCAGAACTATCTGAAGTTCCGGAATACCGCCCGCTATTGCCTGGGTAATCTCAACGGCTTTGATCCCGACGAACCGGTTGCACCGGCAGACATGCTGCCGCTGGATCGCTGGGCCATGACAAAACTGAATGAGCTGATCGAGAAGGTCGAGTCCGCCTATCAGGATTACGAGTTCCATGTGGTCTCTCACGCGATCAACGATTTCTGCGTGGTCGAGCTTTCGAGCTTCTATCTGGACATCATCAAGGACCGCCTTTACTGCGAGGCGTCGGACGGCCTCAAGCGCCGCAGCGCGCAGACGGCGCTCTGGTACATCCTTGACACCCTGACCAAGATGTTTGCCCCGATCCTTGCCTTCACCTGCGACGAGATCTGGCTGAGCATGCCGCATGCCGAAGACGAGGATGAGAGAAACGTACTGCTGAACCAGATGAATACCCCCTTTGCGGCCTACAGCCTCAGCGAAGACGAGATGGCTGTCTGGGACGAGCTGATCCGCGTGAGAAACGACGTCAACGGCGTGATCGAGACCGCCCGTGCGGCCAAGAGAATCGGAAAGCCGCTGGAAGCCGCGGTTAGGCTGCAGGCGACCGACACCGCAAGCCGTGAAGTGCTAGACAAAATCAGCGACATGGGCCTTTCCGAGCTCTTCATCGTTTCCCGCTGCCTGATCGGCGAGGACAGCAATGAGGAAGAAGCCGCCGCGAAGAGCTGCGGAACCGCATTCCCGGGCCTCGAAATCAGCGTCCGTGAAGCGCCCGGAACAAAATGCCCGCGCTGCTGGATCCATTCGACGGAGGCCGATCCCGAGACCGGTCTCTGCCCGCGCTGCGCCGAGGTGCTGAAGGCGCTCTGAGGAACTCCCGCCCCCGGCGGCGGAAGCCCGCCATTCCATTTTCGCCGCTGCTCGGCGGCAGAAGGAGATCACCATGCTGTATGCTATCGTAGGAATGCTGGTCATCATTGCCGACCAGTACATCAAGTTCTGGACGCAGGGACATCTTCTGGTGGGTGAAGTCCAGGAATTCATCCCCGGGATCATGAGTATCGCGAACGTCCACAATGACGGGGCGGCGTTCGGCTTTCTTGCCGGAAGCGGCGTTCGGCTTCCCTTTATTATTCTGGCGGGTGTGTTTGCGATTGTGGTGATTCTGGCGCTTGCAACCAACCTGATCTCCGGAAAGCTTGCCAGATGGAGCATCGTCCTGGTAACGGCGGGCGGTCTCTCAAACTGCCTGGACCGCGTCCTGTACGGCTATGTTCAGGACATGTTCAAGCTGGAATTCATTAACTTCCCCGTATTCAACCTGGCCGACGTCTTTATTACCGTCTTTGCCGTCATATTTGCGCTTGCGGTGATTTTCGGCAAGACGCGGAAAGATGAGGACGAGGAAGAAGACTTCCTGGAAGACGAGGAAGAGGAAGAACCCGCGCCTCGCCGCAAACAGAAACGCAGAGGCCGCCGGGCGAAAAAAGAAGAGGAATACGAGGAAGACGACGAGGACGAAGAGGAGGAAGAGCCGCGTCCTACTCCGAAGAAGAAAGCCAGACGCGGGAAAAAACAGGCGGAAGAGGAAGAAATTCCGGTTCCTGCTCCGAAGAAGGCGGCTGCTGCCAAGCCGGCAAAAGAGGAACGTCGATCGGCTTTCGGGCGTCGGGATGCTGACAAAGCGAAACCCGCAGCCGTACAGCAGGAGGAAGAAGATCCCTTTGCCGCATGGGAGCGCGCCAATGCCAAGGCCAGAGCCGTAAAGGATCGGCAGTCTGCCGTTGTTCAGGCAGCGGCGAAACCGGCGGCCAAAGCATCTTCGGCAGCCGCTCCTGCGAAGCCCGCGGCGGCGAAACCGGCAGCCCCGGCCAAACCGGCTGCAAAGCCGGCGCCGAAACCGGTTGTGGAGGAGTATTCGCTGGACGACATTCTGAACGAGTTCAAATAAACCGGAACCATGGAAGAAGAAATTCTGTCCATCGTTGCAGAGGAGAGCGGAGAACGGATCGACGCTCTCCTTGCGCGCTCTATAGACGGCATGAGCCGCAGCGCAGCGCAGCGCCTGCTTGAGCAGGGGCTGGTGCTGCTGGAGAGAGAGCCGGTTCCGAAGAGCCGCCGCTGCCGTGCGGGCGAGTGCTACACGGTCATTCTGCCCGACACGGCGGAAGTTCCGCTGATTCCCCAGAATCTGCCGCTGGATATCGTCTATGAGGACGAAGATCTGGTTGTGGTCAACAAGGCGCGGGGCATGGTCGTTCACCCGGCGCCCGGGCATCCCGACGGAACCCTGGTGAACGCGCTGCTGTGGCACTGCGGCGACAGTCTCTCGGGCATCGGCGGCGAAAAACGACCCGGAATCGTCCACCGGATTGACAAGGACAGCTCCGGTCTTCTGATTGCGGCAAAAAACGACCGGACGCATCTGGCGCTCTCGGCACAGCTGTCCGACCACAGTCTGGCGCGCGTGTACGAAGCCGTCGTCCGCGGCCGGCTGCGGGAAGCGCGCGGAACCGTCGACAGACCGATCGGGCGCCATCCGACGGACAGAAAACGGATGGCCGTCAATGTGAAAAACGGCAGACCGGCGGTGACCCACTGGGAAGTGCTGACGGCGTATCAGGGATATACGCAGCTGCGCTGCCGGCTCGAAACCGGACGGACCCATCAGATCCGGGTTCATATGGCCTCCATCGGGCATCCCCTGCTGGGCGACGGGCTTTACGGGGCGCCCTGTCCCGAGAAAGGTCTGGAGGGTCAGTGTCTGCACGCCAGAGAACTCCGCTTCCTCCATCCGCGCACCCTGAAGCCGGTGCACCTGAAAACCGAACTGCCCCCGTATTTTACCGAAGTTCTCTCCCGTCTCGGCCCGCCGATTTCGTAATTGGAAAAGGAGATTCATCATGTCCACAAAACAGATTTCCCGCCTTGTCGTTCTGGCAGCCGTGGTGATTTCGCTGGTAGTGCTTCTGGTCAGGCTGATTCAGGGCACGGCCGGAATTGTCGGCAGCCTGTTCAACACCGTTCTGGGCATTGTCGTGGTGCTTGCGCTGGTGATTATCGTTATCTGGATGTTTTCCTACGCGAAGAAGTCAAAGAAATAATTCTTGTCCCCGCGCAAAGAAAATGGTTGCATTTACCGACCCTTAGTGGTATAGTCTTTGCATAATTCAATACCGATGAAGCTTTCGGGATTTCGTAAAGGGAAACCGAAAGCGGAGGAACTCTGGAGAATCCCGATCTTTCGGGTGCCGAAGGTGCAAAGCAGCTGCTGAATCTCTCAGGCAAAAGGACAGAGCGGACAATCTGCCGTGAGCGCGTTTGCGCGTTTGCTGCAGACGATGAATCCGGAGTTGCTCATGCTTTGTCAGGGCAGCTCTTTTCTTATTCTCAAGTATTGGGTTAAAAACTTTATAGGAAAGAGGACACAAAATGGAAAACTTTGTCTCAAAAGTGGAGGCCGTCAACGGTGCGGTCAACAGCTTTGCCTGGGGCCCGCTGATGCTGCTTCTTCTGGTCGGTACCGGCGTCTACCTGACGATCCGCGTCAACTGGCTGCAGGTCACGCATTTCGGCCGGATTCTGAAAAACACGGTCGGAACGCTCTTCAAAAACAAAGGGCCTCGCGACGACGGTGCAAACATCTCGCCCTTTGAAGCGGTAACCACCGCTCTCGCCGGCACGGTCGGCACCGGCAACATCGCCGGCGTCACGGGCGCCATCTTTACGGGCGGCGCCGGCGCCGTGTTCTGGATGTGGGTTGCGGCCTTCTTCGGCATGGTCACCAAGTATGCCGAGATCGTCCTGGCGATGAAGTATCGCGTGAAGGATGAAAAGGGCGTCTATCACGGCGGCCCGATGTACTACATCGAAAACGGCATCGGCAAAAGCTGGAAATGGATGGCCGTCATCTTCTGCCTGCTGGGCGGCCTTGCTTCTTTCGGCATCGGCAACATTGCCCAGAGCAGCGAAATCTCCGGTGCGCTGAGCGACCTCTTCCATGTGCCGCCCGTGGTGTCCGGTATTCTGATCGCCTTTGTCGTCGCGCTGGTTACGCTCGGCGGCATCAAGCGCATCGGCAAGGTGACCTCTCTGCTGGTGCCCTTCATGTCGATCTTCTATATTGTAGCCGGCATCGTGGTCATCATCATGCGCATCGGCCACATTCCGGCCGTCTTCGGCCAGATCTTTGCGGGTGCCTTTTCCTTTAAGAGTGTCGGAGGCGGTCTCTTCGGCTACACCATCATGATGGCCATGAAGCAGGGCTTTGCCCGCGGCGTCTTCTCGAACGAGGCCGGTCTCGGCTCTGCGCCGATCGCGCACGCGGCTTCCTCCACCGAAGAGCCCTGCGAACAGGCCATCTGGGGCGTCTTCGAGGTCTTCATCGACACCATCGTCATCTGCAGCATCACGGCCTTTGCCGTGCTTCTGTCCGGTGTGCTGAATGTGGAAGGCGGGCTCGGAGCCTATGCCTCCAAGGGCGCGGCGGCCGCAGCGGCTTTCAACACCATTCTCCCCGGTACCCTGGGCGGCAAGATCATCGAACTGAGCCTCCTCTTCTTTGCCCTGTCTACGATCCTCTCCTGGGCCTATTACGGCGAGAACTGCTGGGGATATCTGACAAAGAACAACAAGACGGTTGTTCTGGTCTACAAGGTGATTTTTGCCTTCGTCTGCATCGTCGGTGCGACCGGCTCCGGCACGCTGATGTGGGATATCGCCGACACCCTCAACGGCCTGATGGCCATTCCGAACCTGATCGCCCTGCTGATCCTCTCCGGCGTAGTAGCGAAGGTCACCAAGGACTATTTCTCAAGCCATATGCTGAAGTAAGCCCGGTAAGACAGATCCGAGCCGCCCGGATTTCCGACGGCTCGGATTTTTATTGACTTTTTCGTGCAGCGGTTTATACTGATTGCAGAGAGTTTGAAAGGGGGATTGCGGCTTGCTGACCGTACAGGCACTGGTGCTTTCGACGGCGCTTTTGCTGGCGCTGCTTCTGAATCTTGCCATGAAGCCGTCGTTTTCCGCAAAACTCAATACGATATTCATCCTGATCGCCATAGGCGGAGGCCTTCTGTTCTACGGGGTCGGTTTTGCCGAGGCGACGCAGAATCTGATCATCAGTGTCGTTCGAACGCCCTATGCCGTCCTCCGCATGTTCCTCGGGCTGAACGAGCTGGGGACGATCGAGAACACAAGTCTTCTCGCGACGAACGCCGGCAAGGTATGCTTCTGGGTGGTCCATATGCTGGCCTTCTATTCGATTACCAGCGCGGTGATGACCACGCTCGGGGCCGGGATGCTGCGCTATCTGCGCTTTCTGTTGTCGCGGCGCGGAGACCTGACCCTGATCTACGGCATCAGCGACAACAGCATTGCGCTGGCAAAGGAGTGCCTCCGCTGCGGAAAGACCGCCGTTGTCTTTGTCACCGAAAATGCAGGCGACGATCTGATTCAGGAGCTGAACAACAAGGGCATGTCGGTTGCGAGAGGATTTGCGGCCGTGCATTCCGAGCCCCGCTTTATCCGAAAGCTCCACCTGAAGAAACGGAAAGTTACCGTCTATGCGATGGCGGAAGAAAAGGACCTGAACCTCTACTATGCCCTGCGGCTGCGCGACGCCATGGAAAAGATCGGCGTCCCGGCCGAGAATACGGAAATCAGTCTTCCCGGCGCGGAAGAGATCATTGCTGCCATGCTGCAGAGCTCCGAGCAGAGCTACGGTTACGGCTACGTCAATGTTTACGATCCCTCCGAGCTCACCGCCCGTGCGCTGATCCGCACCTGTCCGCCCTGGGAATTTGTGTCTTTCGCCTCGGACGGCAGAGCAAAGGAAGATTTCAGCTGCATCGTGGTCGGCTTCGGCAGCCACGGGCAGGCTGTGCTGCGGCAGCTGGTCATGAACGGGCAGTTTGCCGGCAGCCGCTTCCGTGCTGCGGTTTTCTCCCCCGACTATGAGAACGAGAGCGGCTATATCCTGAGCGACAGCCCGGAGCTGCTCGACAACTACGATATTACCGGTGTCACGGCCGATGCCCGCAGCCGCGAGTTTTATGGTTTTGTCGAATCGCATCTTTCCACGCTGAAGCTGATTGCCCTCTGCACGGGCAGCGATGCCCTGAACAGCGAGATGGCGGACAATCTGATGCTGTTTCTGAAGCATCGGCAGGCAGAGCAGATCTGCGTTGTCCAGTGCAGCGAAAACGGCGTACGCTATCAGAAAGAAATCGGAAGCCCCATCATCCGCACCGATATCTATACCCGGGCCTTCCTTTCGGCCAGAGATGCCGACCGGGGTGCGATCATCCTGAACGGAAGCTACGACCCCTCGCCTCGAAGCGACTGGGAGAAGTGGCTTGCCTGCGACAGTTTCAGCAAGATGTCCTCGCGCGCCTCGGCGGACTTTTTCCCGGCTTTTCTGCGCGCGGCGGGTGTCAGCCGCGAGGCGGTGCTGCAGGATGGCTGGACGCTGACGGACGAACAGAAAAAAGCATTCGGCGAGACCGAGCATCTGCGCTGGTGCGCTTTCCACTACGCGATGGGCTACACCGCCATGAGCCGCGACCAGTTTGAAAAGAATGCGGCAAAATGGGCGCAGTGTCAGAAGGAGGGCGTCCCCTGTCCGGTGAAGATTTCGAAGGATGCCCGCGCCCGCAGGCATGCCTGTCTGGTGCCCTGGGACGAACTGGACGCGCTGTCCGAACGGGAAAACGAACTGACCGGGAGAACGACCGACTATCGGCAGATGGACATCAACAACGTCCTCGCCGTGCCAAAGCTGCTGCAAAAAATGTAAGTTGTGTCGAAATACAAATGCCTCCGCCGAAACCGGCGGAGACATTTTTTATCTCTGGATCAGTTTTTTCAGAATCTCGTTCTGAACGGGAAGCCGATCACGGCGCGGGGTATCTTTGCTGTACCTGTCAAAAAGCGCTTTGGCATCCTGCGTCGACAGAAGGTCAATCAAGCCGAGGCTGTGGCGCTGAACCGCAATCAGCATCCAGTAAGCGCAGAGAGGCTTCCGGTGCAGGACCGGTGCGGCATAGAGTTCCTCCAGCACCCGGCGAACACTTTCGGATGAGGGGTTCTGCCCGGCAAAGTCGTCCAGCAGCTGCCGTACCGTCTCGGAATAGCGTTCGTGGCAGGGGTTGTCCGCGGGTCCTCCCCGCATGCCGAAGATGCCTTCCCCCGGCTTTCTCTTGCGTTCGAGTTCCTCGACGGTTTCCAGATAGCTTTCCGTTTCCCGCTGAAGCGCGGAGAGAATATCTTCGGAATCAGGCAAAGGGATTCTCCGTCGGATAGGGCAGGGCTTTGGGCTGATTATAGCCGATGTCGCCGACGCCCAGGAACTTGAAGACTTCGAACAGCGCCTTGCCGCAGTGTGAGAACGCCACGGCGCCGTGGTGCGGGAAGCGCTTTTCAATCAGGACATGGTGATAGAAGCGGCCCATCTCGGGGATCGCAAACACGCCGATGCCGCCGAAGCTGGTGGTCGCAACCGGCAGAACTTCGCCTTCGGCGATGTAGCTGCGCAGCTTTCCTTCGCTGTCGCACTGTAGACGGAAGAAGGTGATGGCACCCGGAGCAATGTCGCCTTCGAGCGTGCCGCGGGTAAAGTCGGGCTCGGAGCCGGCCGGCTCGAGCAGACGGTGCTGGATCAGCTGATACTTCACGGCGCGGTCGGCACACATCTTGCAGCTGGGCGTATTGCCGCAGTGGAAGCCCATGAAGGTGTCGGTCAGGCTGTAGTCATACTTGCCCTTGATCTGGTCTTCCCACATCTGGGCCGGGACGGAGTTGTTGATGTCCAGAATCGTGACCGCATCCATGGTCACGCAGGCGCCGATGTATTCGCTGAGCGCGCCGTAGATGTCGACCTCACAGCTGACCGGAATGCCGCGGGCGGCAAGACGGGAGTTGACAAAGCAGGGCTCAAAGCCGAACTGCTCGGGGAAGGCGGGCCAGCACTTGTCGGCGAAAGCAACGTACTTGCGGGCGCCCTTGTGTGCCTCTGCCCAGTCAAGCAGAGTCAGCTCAAACTGTGCCATGCGGGCCAGCAGATCGGGGAAGTACTTGCCCTCGCCCATCTCTTTTGCCATGTCTTCGCAGACCGCAGGAATGCGCGCATCGTTCGCATGGGCTCTGTAGCTCACCAGAAGATCCAGCTCCGAGTTCTCTTCGATCTCGATGCCCATCTCGTACAGACCCTTGATCGGAGCGTTGCAGGCAAAGAAGTCCTGCGGGCGCGGTCCGAAGGTGATGATCTTCAGATTTTGAACGCCGATGACGGCACGGGCAATGGGAATGAACTCCTTGATCATCTGGCCCAGGTCCTTCGCCGTTCCGACGGGGTATTCGGGAATGTAGCCCTTCAGATGACGCATACCGAGGTTGTAGGAGCAGTTGAGCATGCCGCAGTAGGCGTCGCCGCGGCCGTTGATGAGGTCGCCGTCGCCTTCCGCTGCCGCCACAAACATGCAGGGGCCGTCAAAATTCTTCGCGATCAGGGTCTCGGGGGTTTCGGGGCCGAAGTTGCCGAGGAAGACCACCAGCGCGTTGCAGCCGGCCGCCTTGACATCTTCCACCGCCTTGAGCATGTCAAGCTCGTTCTCCACGGTCACGGGGCACTCGTACAGACCGCCCTTGCAGACCTTGACAATCGCCTCTCTTCTGGCGATGGACAGGCCGATCGGGAAACAGTCACGCGAGACGGCAACGATGCCGAGTTTCACTTCGGGAATGTTGGACATCATGATTACAGATCCTCCTTAATATTGATATTCACGCCGCTCAATCCGATATGAGCGCCATTTTTTGCTTCATTGGATTCCGGATGGGCCAGGAGCCACTTGTTGCGGGCTGTCATCCAGCGGTCTTCCGCGCACTTTGCTTCAAAGACCGGCATTTCGGTGTTGGTGCCTTTCGGCAGAACCACCGCCACGCGAAAGCCCTTCTCCAGACTTGCCTGGCAGGGTGCATAGTGCAGCGTGGTAGCATAGACTTCCACCGGCATGCCGCCGGGAGCCTTAAATGCCTTTACCTTCGAAGTATCCAGCACTCCGTCAATGATCTCGTCTTCTTTTGCCAGCAGCAAAATAAAATCGTCCTCGCCGATGTTCACCTCGCTGTCACGGTGATACTCAAGGCAGTTGAGCCGGGTGTTGAAGCCCCAGCACATTCCCAGCTGTATAGGCTGCCCGCCGTAGGCACGGTCCTGCAGCTCGCCGAATACGGCGCAGGCTTCCAGACTCTCGATGCCCGGCTGGTAGGCCGTGCCGCTCTCCGGCAGCGGGATGGCTTTCATGGCTTCAATCAGCTCGGTGGTTTCGTAGCCTTCCAGCACCTTGCCATAGGGCCGGAAGCTTTCGTCAAATACCGAAAGAATGTTCAAAACGGTTTTCCTCCTTATGATTATTGCAGTTTGGGGAACAATTCCTTCACAATCGGATAGATCTGGCGGAATTTCCGATACTGGACCTCATAACGCGCGGCGACTGCGGGGTCAGGCTCTACGGTATCAGTAACCGAAACCAGGGCATCCGTGCAGGCCTGTACACTGTCATACCATCCGCAGCCGACCATCGCCAGCATGGCGCCGCCGTAACCGGGTCCTTCTTCTGTCTGGGGGATATCGAGACGGATATTCAGAACGTTCGCAATGATTTTCCGCCAAAGCGGAGAACGGGCGCCGCCGCCGCAGAGCTTGGAGCTGTCAATGGAAATGCCGAGACTCTTTGCCACTTCAAAACTGTCACGGACGGCAAAGGCGACCCCTTCAAGCACAGCCTGGACAAAGTCGGCGCGGGTCGTATCCATCGACATGCCGATGAAGCAGGCGCGGGCATCGGTGTCGTTGATGGGACTGCGCTCGCCCATCAGATAGGGCAGGAAGAAGACGCGGTTGGTACCGAGCTTATCTTCACCGATGACCTTCTGCTCGCCGGCATAGTCGGTCGTTTTCAGAATCTCATCGCAGAACCATTTGTTACAGCTGGCCGCCGAGAGCATACAGCCCATCAGGTGGAAGTTTCCGTCCGCGTGCGCGAAGGCATGCAGCGCGTTGTTCGGATCTACGCCGAAGTTCTTCGAGGAGATGAAGATCGTGCCGGAGGTGCCGAGGGAAATGTTGCATCCGCCCTCGCCGACCACACCGGTCCCCACCGCGGCGGCGGCGTTGTCACCGGCGCCGGCGACAACTTTGGTTTCGGCAGAGATGCCCAGAAGCGCGGAAACCCCGGGCAGAACAGTGCCGATCACTTCATAGCTTTCAAACAGCTGCGGCATTTGTTCTTTCGTCACGCTGCAGATCTCCAGCATTTCATCGGACCAGCATTTATTCTGCACGTCCAGAAGCAGCATACCGCTGGCATCCGAATAGTCGCAGGCATGCACGCCTGTCAGGCAGTAGTTGATGTAGTCCTTGGGGAGCATGATTCTGCGGATGCGGGCAAACTTCTCCGGCTCATGTTTCTTCATCCAGAGAATTTTCGGTGCCGTAAATCCGGCAAAGGCGATGTTCGCGGTCATCGCCGAGAGCTTTTCTTTCCCGATGACCGTGTTGAGCCAGTCGGTCTCCTCGGCGGTCCGGCCATCGTTCCAGAGAATGGCAGGGCGGATCACCGCGTCGTTCTCATCCAGCGCAACCAGACCGTGCATCTGGCCGCCGCAGCCGATGCCCTTCACCTGTGACGCATCAAAGCCTTCCAGCAGCTCCCTCATGCCTTCGATTACAGCCTTCCACCAGTGCTCCGGCGCCTGTTCGGACCAGCCCGGCCTCGGGAAGGACAGAGGGTACTCTTTGGTGACGCTGCTGCAGATTTTTCCGTCTGCACCGACCAGAAGCAGCTTCACGGCGGAAGTGCCGAGGTCGATTCCTATCGTGTACAAATTCACACACCCTTTCCTTTATATTATAGTTTTCTGTTTTTGACTTTGCAATGATTATACTGATTCTTCCGTCTTATTGCAACGCCGGATTTCTGCTGTCATACCCGGTTTACGAATTCGCGGATGAAGCACAGTGCCGCGCCGAGCGGCGTGATGTTGTGCCGCAGACGGCTCAACTGGACGAAATCGGCATTCTCTTCAAAGGCATTGCCTGCCAGAACATATTGCTTCAGAACGGGAAGATAGGGCTGCAGATATTCGGAGAAATAGCCGCCCAGCACCACGTCGCAGTCGAGTACCATATGAATCGCACTGATCCCGATGGCCAGATGCCGCAGCATGTCGTATAACAGCTGTTCATACTCCGGCCTGTGTGCCTCGACACCGGCAAAGAAGGTCTCCAGCGAGACCCCGAAGGTCTCGGCAATGCGGCGGGGGGAACAGTAGGGCTCGAGACAGCCGTATTTCCCGCAGGTGCAGCGCAGGCCGCCCGGCTCAATGCAGAGATGACCGAATTCCCCGCTGTGGGCCCGGCTGCCCTCATAGAGCCGGCCCTTCATCAGAACCGCGCCGCCGATGCCGTTTTCGAGAGAGAGATAGGCCATGTTCTGTCTGCCGCCCCGGACGAAACACTCGGCGTGGCCGCTTGCCGAGCCGTCGTTGTCCACGTGGACGGGATAGGGGATGTGCTGTGTCAGTTTCCCGAGCTCAACACCGCGCAGGCCGAGGGTGGGGGCGAACAGGATCCGGCTGCGGTCTTCCGAGAGGAGCCCCGGAATGGTAATGCCGACACCCAGCAGGCGATTCCGGTCCAGTGAAAAGTCGTCCAGAAACGTTTCGAGGACAGCGGACGCGCTTTCTTCCTGCGTCAGGGAAGAAACAAAATCATAGGGGACCGCCCGGAAAGCCAGCTCTTTCAGCCGCAGGTCGGCCGCGATCAGTCGCAGATGGTGTTCGGTGACGGAAATGCCGACCGAAATCCGGGCGTCCGGTACGATCTCAAGGCCCTGCGCCTTGCGGCCGCCGGTCGAAACCCCCTCGCCGGAGTAACGAACCAGACCCTCTTCCATCAGGGGGTTCAGGTTCTGGTAAAGGGTGGGCATGCTGACGCCGCACAGCCTGGCGAGGGCCTGCTTGGAACAGAACCCCTCTGTATCATCATACAGAATTCGGTAGATCCGGCTCCGTACCGAAAGGGACGTGCTCTCATAAGGGCTGTTGTCCGGCATGATAGAAACCTCGTTTACAGATACTGTTGCTATTGTACCCATTTCTTGGGGAAGAGTCAACTGATTTTCCGAAAAACCAGCCGGCTTTTATAAAAAGATTTTAAAAAACACACGATGCGACATGGCGCTTTGCACAAAAAACAAGGGCGTTTATGGTGTAAAATAACGAATACTTGATTTGATATAAAAAAGGTTTGACAGTAAGGATTGATATTTGTATAATTATTGTACTGAAGCTGTAAATCGCTTTTGCAGCTTCCCATTTATGCGGGTTCGGTACTGCCGAAATCCCGTAATCTTATTCAAGGAGGACCCTATGAAAAAGTATCTTGCACTTCTTCTCGCGCTCTGCATGGTCTTCGCTCTGGCGGCCTGCGGAGAGTCCGCAGCCCCTGCGGCAGCCCCGGCAGAATCCGCGGCTCCTGCAGAAGCTGAGCCTGCAGCAGCTGGCGGAAATCTGGTCGGTGTTGCGATGCCCACCAAGGATCTGCAGCGCTGGAATCAGGACGGCGAAAACATGAAAGCCCTGCTGGAGAAAGCCGGCTACGAAGTCGACCTGCAGTATGGTGCCAATGACATCGCCACCCAGGTTTC
The DNA here is from genome assembly GCA_017538965.1 of Oscillospiraceae bacterium. Classification (GTDB taxonomy): domain Bacteria; phylum Bacillota; class Clostridia; order Oscillospirales; family Oscillospiraceae; genus Limivicinus. The sequence continues at coordinate 1,222 of JAFYHU010000060.1, read as the reverse complement.
CCAGATTGAGAACATGATCGCCAACGGCTGCAAAGTCCTGGTCATTGCCTCCATCGACGGCGACTCGCTCGGCACTGTCCTGGCCCAGGCCAAGGAAGCCAACATCCCCGTCATTGCCTATGACCGTCTGATCATGAACAGCGACGCTGTTTCCTACTATGCCACCTTTGACAACTGGCTGGTCGGCGTGACTCAGGGCAAGTTCATTGAGAACGCTCTGGACCTCGCCAATGCGGATGGCCCCTTCAACATTGAGTTCATCACCGGCGACCCCGGCGACAACAACATCAACTTCTTCTTTGACGGCGCCATGAGCATCCTGCAGCCCTACCTCGACAGCGGCAAGCTGGTCTGCCCCTCCGGCCAGACCGAGAAGGCTGTCGTTGCCACTGCCAACTGGGCGACCGATGCTGCCCAGGCCCGCTTTGAGAACATTCTGAGCTCCTACTATGCCGACGGCACCCAGCTGGATGCGGTTCTCGCTTCCAACGACTCCACCGCCTGCGGTGTTGAGAACGCTCTCGAGTCCTCCTACTCCGGCGCATGGCCTGTGATCACCGGTCAGGACTGCGACATTGCCATCATGGGCAACCTCATCAACGGCAAGCAGTCCATGTCCGTCTTCAAAGACACCCGTACTCTCGCTGCCAAGGTTGTCGAGATGGTCGATGCTCTCATGCAGGGCAAAGAGCCCCCTGTGAACGACACCGAGACCTATGACAACGGCACCGGCATCATCCCCAGCTTCCTGTGCGAGCCCGTTGCCTGCACGGTTGACAACTACAAGGAACTGCTGATCGACTCCGGCTACTACACGCTTGAGCAGCTCGGTGTTGAGGACGCTGCTGCGGCTCCTGCCGGCGGCGAAGGAAGCCTTGTCGGTGTTGCGATGCCCACCAAGGATCTGCAGCGCTGGAATCAGGACGGCGAGAACATGAAGAATCTGCTCGAGGCCGCCGGCTATGAAGTTGACCTGCAGTTCGGCGCCAACGACATCGCCACCCAGGTTTCCCAGATTGAGAACATGATCGCCAACGGCTGCAAAGTCCTGGTCATTGCCTCCATCGACGGCGACTCGCTCGGCACTGTCCTGGCCCAGGCCAAGGAAAAGAGCATCCCCGTTATTGCCTATGACCGTCTGATCATGAACAGCGACGCTGTTTCCTACTATGCCACCTTTGACAACTGGCTGGTCGGCGTGACCCAGGGCAAGTTCATTGAG
>JAFYHU010000059.1 GCA_017538965.1 Oscillospiraceae bacterium | reverse complement strand
TAGCCGAGTACATACGCGAGCAGCTGCAAAGCGATATTATGGAAGACCAAATAAGTCTGAAAGAGTTCGTCGACCCGTTTACGGGTGAAAAGAATACAAAGGCATAAATACAGGCCGCTTTAGCGGCGGCCTGTAAATTACTGTGCGATTGGCGAACTTTTTCATGCGTCTTGAGACGCTGCTGGCATCAGGCCCTTCTAGGGCCTTCTCAAACCACGCGTTTTACGCGTGGTTTTGATTGGAATCATCCGATAATGCTATTGTGCCAGGAAGCGGAAGAGGCGCTTTCGGAACTCCCGGTACCAGGGCTTCTCGACGAAGACCGCATGAGAGCCGCCTTCGATGATCTCCAATGAAGAGCCGGGGGGCAGCTCGGACAGGCAGGCGCGGACCAGATCATTGTCCAGATACGGGTCCCGGTCGCCGCAGATCACGAGGGTCGGCGTCTGAATGGCTTTGAGGTCAATCAGCCTGACGGAAGGATCGACACAGATATCCCGGCGGCCGCCGTTCGGACTGCTGTCTCCGTCATAGTGCCAGCAGGAGGAACACCACGTTTCAACCAGAATCGGGTCGGCGATTGCCGGGTCCGGACTGCCGTCCGGCGCCGTCTGAAAATCACCGGCAGCGTGTTCCCAGGTGTTGCGGTGAAAAGGTTCTGCGATGTCTTCCTGTCCGAGCCCGCAGAGAATCGGCGCGTACAGGACGAGCCTGCGAAGATGCTCCGGATGCCGGGCGGCATAGCGGCCGACCGTCACCGTGCCCCAGCTCCAGCCGAGGAGATCGATCCGGTTCTGCCCGGTCTCCTGTACGATTTTGGAGACGGCAAGAGCGATTTCCTGGGCGGCAAAATCGGAATCCGGCAGGAAGCCGTCTTCGACCTTCACCGACCGGCCGTATCCCGCGATGTCCAGCCGCCAGACGCAATAGCCTTTCTGTACCAGGGCACGCACGAGACTGTAATCCCGATAGGGGATATCAAACTCGTGTGAGGAGTAGGTAACCCCGTGCAGCAGAAGAATATGCTTTTCGGGAGCTGTCTGTACGCCTTCCGTACGGGACAGATACAGATCGAGCGCGTTATGGCTCAGCGGTACAACGGTTTCCGTCATCGGCTTATCGATCGGATTGGGAATAGGGCAGTCAGCCATGTTTCCGGACGCTTCCTTTCAGAGTGATCATCGGGTGGGGACGATTTCGAGCCAGTAACCGTCCGGGTCATTGATGAAATAGATGCCCATTTTATGATTCTCGAAGCAGATGCAGCCCATCTGCTCGTGCAGGGCGTGGGCGGCTTCGAAATCATCGGTACGGAAGGCGAGGTGGAACTCCTCTTCGCCGAGGTCGTACTTCTGAGGGTGATCTTTCAGCCAGGTGAGCTCGAGTTCGAAATCCGCCTCGGCGTTTGCCATATAGACAATGATGAAGTCATCCCCGGTTTTGCGCCGGGCTTCCTTCAGGCCGAGTGCCTCTTCATAAAAGCGGATCGAACGGTCGAGGTCGGAGACGTTGTAGTTTTCGTGGATCATTTTGAATTTCATGTTGTACCTCCCGGAATAGTCAGAGCGATTACGTTGCCGCGCAGGAAATGCTCACGGCCAAACTGGGACATGGGCAGAACGGAGTCTACGAGATCGTCATCGACGTTGAAAAAGCGAAACCGTCCGTCGGGCTGCCGGATAAAACAGATAAAATGCGGGGTGTCGCCTTCCCGATAGCGGAAGATGCCGGCGCGGCTCTGCTCCGCAGCCGCCAGAGCTTCCTCCCGGCCTGCGGTCTCGCAGATTCCGGGAACATAGCGGCTGAGATATTCGCGCATGACGCGCATCAGCGTGGGGCCGGGAACGCGCAGCGTGTGCATGCGGTCCATCTCGGCACGGACTTCGTCCCAGCTGACCTCATGGCCGAGAAAATGGCGCAGATTATACGCCGCCACCCATCCGCAGCCGTTAAAGTCGGCACGGATCGTGCGGTAACGGACCGAGGAGAAGCAGTCCTGGTCGAAGATATAGCCGTCGGAGGAGATGCCCTCCGAGGGCGCTTTTTCATTTCTGTTCGTAAGATAGTCCGTTGTGCTTCCTCCTGTTTATCTGCGCCGGCTGCGATAAAAAACAACTGCGGAGGCTATGGCAAGAAGAAAACGTATTATTCTTGCTGTGCCGGGATTACAGATCGCCGAAGTAGAAACGGCGATCGTCTTCTGAAAGCCCGATGGTCCGGCAGAGAAGGTCAAGGGTATAGCTGGCATATCCCCTGTCCTTATCCAGGATCCCCTTCAGGTTGACGATCTGCTCTTCCCAGCTTTCCATTTTCAGATACCACCGCTCTCTGTCCCGGGGCAGTTCCGGACGAAGATAGTCGGCCAATTCGTCAATGCGCTGCTTTACATGTTCGTTGGACAGCGTTGTCTGGAGAAGCTCGGCATATCTGCGAAGTACGCGATCCTTAAACTCGGGATTTTTCATTAATCGTTCCAGCAGGACAGGCATTTCCGAGCCGACATTTCCGACCCTGTTCAGGAGAATAATGAAATTGCCCTCCCAATACCAGAACCCCCAGTCAAGATCATAGTACACAAAATCCCAGCGATTTCCGTTTTCCGTCGAACGGTACATTTTCAGATTTCCGGCAGTGTCCGTGTTCGCACAATAGCTTTCAAACAGGAACCAGTCAATCAGACCGTCGATATTCACTTCATCGCAGACATGGCGGTAGTTTTCTTCAACGGACAGATCATGTGTCCAGACAAACTCCGTAATCAGCTTATTGAAATCGGAGCCCATCGGAGAGGGAGCGCGGAATCCGTCGACGCTTTCATACGAGACACCGGCAACACCTGCATAGAAATGGGCATTTACGTCTTCCTTCAGACAGTATACGCCATAGTATTGTCCGTTGATATAGAGAATGCAATACTTGCTGTGCTGGGTATACAGACTGTCGGAAGATTCCAGACAGAGATTCTGAAAAAGCTCGTCGCGGATTACCGTATAACTGTAGTCCTGCCCGGCCCGAACGGAGAGATTGTGATAGTCGGAGACTCCGGTGTTGAAGACATCACAGTGAAGGTCGCCGCCGTAACGCCCGCGGAACTCGACACCCATGCTCTTCTTCGGCCGGTCAAGGCTGGTCCAGCCCTTCATGGACAGATCACAACCCTGACCGAATACCCGCTCGTTATTCTCGTAAAGCGCAATATTCGCCGGTACGGTCGGGAGCTTGTTGCCGAAGTTGTACATGTTGTCAAACGTGCCCTTATCATCTACAACCAGACTCAGGATCGGCAGAACGTGTCCTTCATTCAGGAAAAAACTGAAAGTGGCGGTACGGCTGGGGGCAGCGTCTTCTTCATATGCAACTGCACGAATCACGGAAGTCTGACTGATCGAGATCGGGTTGGTATATCGTTCGGAATTCAGATCCGGTACGGTTCCGTCTGTTGTGAAACGAATATCTCCCGCTGCTTTCAGAACAATCTCCACGCTCTCCGTATCCTCGTAGGCTCCTTCTGCCGTCAGGCAGACCGGCATCTCCGCGACGCGGCGCAGACCGTTCCGGTTTTCTTCACCGGGGCTTGGCTCGGTGTAGTACAGAGAGCCGGGGCGGGAAGTCTCTTTCCCGGCACTCCCCTCAATCGGAATATCGTGCAGAGAAAAAAAGTCTGCAAGCGATCCGTTGGGGTTGTAAAGGAAAAGCTGTTCTTCCACGGCATCGAGAGAAAACCCGGTATTCTTCTCAGAAGCCGGCTCTTCTCCGTTACAGGAGAAAACAATGAGCTCACCGGGAGAGAGTTCCCGGGAAGGCAGAGACCATCCGCCTTCCTGAACGGAACCATCAAAAAGAACATAGCCATCCAGATTCAACGGATTTGAAGATGTGTTTTTCAGCTCAATCCAATCGTATAGATGACCGGAAGCGTCCGGATGGCGGTCATTGGAAACCATGACCTCGTTGATTTTCAGACCGTCAGCACAGAACGGGACAATTTTCTCACTGGAAAACGCCGTGCAGAAGGCTTCATACCCGGCTGCATCGTTGGAAAAACCGGGCGTAGGCCAGCGGGTTTCTTCGAAGTCTCCGTTTGCCATGAGTGCAAGAGAAACATCCGGAGCATCCGACATATCACAAAGCACAGAGTCCTGCTCTTTGCCGTCGGGATCCAAAAGGTGAAGCACTTCGCCGCCGGACAAACCAAAGTCTCTGCAGAAAACAACGATTCTTTCCCCTGCAGACAGGAGCATATCCGGTACCGACTGAATTCGCTTTTTCGGACGATCTGAGATGCTCCATCCGGAAAGAGAAAGATCGTGGTCAGAGATGTTCTCCAGTTCGACCCAATCAAAGAAATTTCCGTCGGAATCCGGAAGAACTGCCTGATTGTGAACCATCACTTCGGAGATACGGAGAAGACCGTCATAGCCGACCGAAATGTTCGGCATCAGGGATTCTTCCGGGCTGTTGTTCAGAATATCGGAAACATCCGATGATAACGCAGCCGATTCCTGAGTTTTCCGCTCAACGATACAATAAACCGCAAGAGCAGAAGCCAACAGCACACAGATCAGTATTAAGGAAAGAGCATCTCTTTTTTTGTTCATGGGATCATATTCTGGGAGCATGATTATTCTGCCCTGACCGGGATGCCGGCGGCGCGGAGCTCGGAACGCAGCCGGGAGAAGTCCCGGAAGAAGACTGCACCCGGCATGCCGACGGCATAGGCGCCGTCGATATTCAGAGCATTGTCGTCGATAAAGAAGCATTCCTCCGGACGCAGCGAAAAGCGCTCAAAGAGGACTTCGAAAATCTCGTGCTGCGGCTTAAGCAGTCTGACATCGGCGGAAACAAGCTTGCCGTCAAAGCATTCGGAAGCGGGAATCCGATCGAAGTACTCATGCAGCGTAGAGGCGGCGTTGGAGAGCAGATAGATGCCGAGGCCGAGGCTTTTGAGCTCGCGGATCAGTTCGGCCATGCCGGGAATGGGACACAGAGGCGCCTTCCACCAATCAAAGACGCAGGAGGAAACGGCCTCGTGAAGCCGCGGAGGAAGACGGCGGCAGATCCGCTCGCAGCCTTCCCGCTGGGCCATGATGCCGTGGTCCATGGCGACCCATTCGAGGCAGCCGAACACTTCGCGGCGAAGCAGAGCGCTGTCTTCCGGGCTCAGCCCGAGACGCGCGACGATAACGGAGGGGTCCCAGTCAATCAGGACGCCGCCCATGTCGAAAATGACGTTTCTGATCATGCGGGTTTCTTCTGGAACATGGCCGAGAGCTTCTCACGGCGTTTGCGGCGGCGGTCACGCGCCTCAAGGCGCTCGCCCAGGTCACGGGCGCCGAGGCCGTAGACCAGGTAAAGGATGATGCCGGAGACGATCATGATGAACACCGTCGAAGCACAGCGGCGGCCCGAGGCATTGACATTATAGCCGTAGAGGCCTTCGTCGGCGCACATGGCCTGAATGACCATGGCATAACTGGTGCCGTAGGAGCTGGCAAAGGTGGCAGACATGTCGTATTCGGTGAAGAGCGCGTTGAAGTTCAGCGCGAAAACCGCCAGGACGCTCGGCAGGATGATGGGCAGCTTGACCTTCAGGAAGGTGCGAAGGCCGCCGGCACCGAGGTTCTTGGCCGCATCCTCGAGCTCCTCGTCGATGGAATAGAACGAGGCCTTGATCATGCGCAGCGAGAAGGGAAGCTTGGTCACCGTGTAGGCCATGACGATCAGCAGACGGACATTCTGGGCGTAGTAGAGGTTGTGATTGCCGACATACCACACGGTTTCCGAGTTGAAGAAGGTGCGGTAGGAATAGCAGATCAGAATCGTCGGCAGCAGCCAGGGGAAGAGCAGGGCGTATTCGAGGATGACGCCGCTTTTCCGGTTCCGGCGTTTGAAGATGTAGTTGCAGGCGACCACGACGATGACGCAGGCAAGCGCGGCGGCGAGGGCGGAGAGAATGAAGCTGAGCTTGATGCCGCCGAGGGTGGCCTCGTTTGAGAACACGCCCGAGATTGAGCCCACGCGGGTTTTGTACTTGCCGCGGTTGGTCAGATACTCATAATCCTCCTGACCGTAGTAGTTGATGAGGGTCCACTGCGTAAGATCCAGCTTCTTGAGCCGGATGGCGCTGTAGGTCTGGAAGGAGAAAATGATAATCATCACGACCGGCGTCATATAGATGATGAACAGGACATAGGCATAAATGTGCGCGAGGACGTTCCAGACGGGATTGTCAATCTTCTGCTTCTGCAGCCTGGCCTTGGTCTTTGAAACTGAGAGATAGTGACCCTTGCGCTCGTAGGACGACAGCACCGTCAGCAGGATGATCGTGAACATGGCCAGAATGATGCTGAGCAGGGCGGCGCGGGCCTGGGGGAAGGCTTCATCGGCCGAAGAGGAACCGGCCAGACGGACAATCTCGGGGTTGATGGAATCGTAACCCAGAAGGGTCGGTGCCGACATGGCGCAGAGACCGGTGATGAAGGTCATAACCGTGAGCGAGAACATCGTCGGAATCAGAGTCGGGAAGACGACCTTCCAGAGTACCTTGAAGGGGCGCGCGCCCATATTGCGGGCGGCTTCGACGGTGTTGTAGTCGATGCCGCGGATGGCGTTGCGCAGGAAGAGCATGTGGTTCGAAGTGCAGGCGAAGGTCATCGTGAAGAGCACTGCGTTAAAGCCCGAGAACCAGGTCGGGTTCATATTGGGAAACGAATTCTTGAAGAGGGTGGTCAGAATGCCGTCGCTGGCATAGAGGAACATGTAGCCGGTGACCAGCGCGACGCCGCTGTAGATCATGGTGGTCATGTAGCCCATGCGCAGAATGCGGGCACCCTTGATGTCGAAATACTCGGTGAGGAGGACAATCGAAATGCCGATCACGTTGACCGTGATCACCAGCAGGATAGCCAGCTTCAGCGAGTTCCAGACATATTTGGCCATGTTGCCGGCGAGGAAGAAGCGGATGACCGCAAAGGGGTCGCGCTCACCGGCGGCATTTTTGGTGTTGAAGATGCTGGTCAGCGTGTTCAGACAGGGAAAGAGCATGAAGCCGAAGAAGAGATAGGCGAAGAAAGCCACGCCGACAATGCGCAGAAAGGTTTCGGGCTGCAGCTTCCGTTCCTCAATCCGGTTCATGACGCCGCCTCCTTCTTTTCTCCGGGCGGGTAGGCCATCACATCCCGCGGGTCGATGACAACCGAGACCTGCTGGCCTTCCTCATAAATACGCACACCGTCGTTTTTCTCAATGACCTTGACGGTCTGGCAGCCGAGGTCGATGTAGTACTTGATGTACAGACCGTAATACTCCCGTGTAATGACGGTTCCGGTGACGGAGATCTGGCCGGGCTGGGGCTCCATGTTCACGTGCATACGTTCAAGGCGGATATAGTTGTGATCCGTCTCCTTCAGCGCAGCGCCCGCATCGATCATCTGCTGCACGACGGGGGTGGAAAGGCGGTTGATGTCGCCGATGAAGTTGCAGACAAACTCCGTCTTTGAGAAGTTGTAGACCTCGTTCGGCGTGCCGATCTGCTCAATATAGCCCTTGTTGAAGACGGCAATGCGGTCGGAAAGGGTCAGCGCCTCTTCCTGGTCGTGGGTGACATAGATGGTAGTGATGCCGAATTCCTTCTGCATTTGCTTGAGCTCGTTGCGGAGCTGGACGCGCAGCTTGGCATCGAGGTTCGAGAGAGGCTCGTCCATACAGATAATGGCGGGGCCTGTCACCAGGGCACGGGCTATGGCGACACGCTGCTGCTGGCCGCCGGAGAGCTGCGAGACGGCCTTCATGAGCTGCTCGTCCGAGAGGTCGACCTTGCGGGCAATTTCACGGACCTTCTGGTCGATCTCGGGCTTTTTCATTTTTTTGATTTTCAGGCCGAAGGCGATGTTGTCATAGACCGTCATCGTCGGGAACAGAGCATAGCTCTGAAAGACGATGCCGATGTTGCGGTCCTCGATGGGAACATGGGTGATATCCCGATCCTTGACAACGACAGTGCCGGAAACCGGCTCGATAAAGCCGGTGATGGTGCGCAGCGTGGTGGTTTTGCCGCAGCCGGAGGGGCCGAGGAAGGTGAAAAACTCGCCTTCCTTAACATGGACGTTGATGTTGTGAAGCGCGGTAAAATCGCCGAACTTGACGACGATGTCATTCAGCTTGATCATGAGACAATTCCTCCCGGTCAATCTCAAAATGGCGAGTTGGAGAGTCCAACTCGCCATTGAAAGCAAGGGTTATATCGATTACGATGCGGCAGCCTGGGTCAGGGTCGCCCAGTCGAGGCTGTCCCAGTCGGGCTCGGGCTTGGCATCCGAAGAATCGGCCCAGTAGAAACCGAGGTTCGTCATGATGTTGGTCCACTCGGCGCTGTGAGCGGCGACATACTCGGCATAGTTCATGCCGGCACCGGGAACTTCATTCAGCGCGAAGTTCGGGATCAGATAGATCGGGGGGATCTCCCCTTCATAAACCATATCGGCGGCTTCCGTGTTGCAGGGGAAGCTGTCAAACTCGTCGGCCCAGTCGGCCTGGACTTCGGCGGAACCGAACCAGTCGCAGAAGGCTTTTACGGCCTCGGTCTGCTCGTCGGTACGGCCGGCCTTGTCGAGAATGCCGATATACTCGGCGATGTAGTAGGTGCCGTCCTTGATGTCAACAAGATCCCAGTTTTCAGGGGTGGGGGCACCGACCAGAGGATGCTCGGAGCCGTCGGCTGCGGCATCAATCTTGCCGTAGAGGGCGGAGGAGTAGAACTCGGAGATGGCGACATCGCCCTTGTTCAGAGGATCGAAGCCGTACTTATAGTCATCGCCGCCGGATTTGCCGTCTGCGCAGAACTTCCACAGAGCCTTCCAGCCGTCAATCGAAATGCCGCCGGCCGGGGAAGCGGGATCGGTGAAGGGATAGAGCATGGCGGAGTTGATGTTGGCGTTGGTGGTGCCGCCGATTTTATTCTGGCGATACCAGGTGTAGCCGCTGTCGATGACATCGGCCCAGTGGTCAAAGTGGAGTTCCTTGCCGTTCGTGCCGAACTCGTCGTTGCGGTAGAGCATCAGGACGTTCTGGATGACAATGCCGTAGGCCTTGCCGTCATACTTGAACTCGCCGACCTCATCGGCCCAGGACGGAGTCCAGTCGATGATCTTGAGGTTTTCGTACTGGCCGTTGATGAGCTGGCCCCAGCGGGTCTCATTCAGACCGAAGATCAGGTCGCCGTCCTTGTTCTCGTTGGCGGCCTGGACGGCTGCGGTGTCACCGGAGATGACGCTGTTGTCGTCAATGCTGATGGTGAAGCCGGCTTCCTTGGCTTCCTGAATGAGCCAGGTGGTACGTTCGGTGGAGTTGGAGTTGGAGTAAATCCGGATGGTATAGCCGGAATAGTCCGCATCGTCGTCCGCGGCGAAGGCGGGGCAGGTTGCTGCCAGAGAGAAGACCAGGCAGAGAACCAGCAGCAGGGACAGGAGCTTCTTCATGTTTGTTTCCTCCATAGAGTTTATTTTTGATGGTGCAACACGATACAGTGTTACACTCTGTTCACAAATACAAAATATACTCTTTTTCCGGGAAAATGTCAACGCAAAGCTGCCGAGTTTTTTGCCGATCACGCCGGTGAGCACCGGCCATTTTCCGGATCGGGGAAACAGCCTTCCGCTGCTCTTTGCCGACGGCAAAGAGACTGCTCCCCGGAGAGTGTGAAACCGAAATGTCAGCAAATGAAAATTGATATAAACGATTTTGCCGTAAAATTGCGAGATTTTACGGCATTTTTCCCGAAATATATGATTATTCCGGCAAATTCTTATGGAAAAAGGCAAATGCTTGTGCTATACTGTATTCGTATACCTGTCGCCGGTTTTTGGAATTTTCTTGCCAATGCGGCATTTCTGTGGTAAAATGTTACGTCAGTGCGGGTTTCCGCATGACAGGAAACAGGAAGGTGCTTCATGGATCGATATCTTATTCACGGCGGAACGACGCTCAACGGCACAGTGGAGATCAGCGGCGCAAAAAACGCGGCGGTTGCCATTATCCCCGCGGCGCTGCTTGTGCAGGGCGTCTGCCGGATTGAAAATATTCCTCAGATCAGCGACACGGACACGCTGCTGACCATTCTGGCCGAGCTGGGTGCACGCGTCAGTTATCTGAACAAGAGCACGATTGAAATCGACTGCACGAATGCGCGGTATCAGGATGCTCCCTACGACCTGATGCGGAAAATCCGCGCATCCTATTATCTGATCGGTTCGATGCTCGGCCGCTTCGGCAGTGCCAAGACGACCATGCCCGGCGGCTGCAATTTCGGTGTACGGCCGATCGACCAGCACATCAAGGGCATGCGCGCGCTGGGAGCGGAGATCAACATCCGAGGCGGCTATGTCTATGCCGATGCGCTGGACGGGAAACTGCACGGTGCCAGAGTCTATCTGGACAAGGTGTCGGTGGGCGCTACGATGAACACGATGATTGCGGGCGTCCTGGCCGAGGGAAGAACCATTATCGAGAATGCAGCGCGCGAACCGCACATTGTTGATCTGGCCAACTTTCTGAACTCAATGGGAGCGGATGTCCGCGGTGCGGGCACCGATACCATCAAGATCAACGGGGTGGAAGCCCTGCACGGCGGAACCTATACCATCATTCCCGACCAGATCGAAGCCGGGACCTACATGGTCGCGGCAGCGGCGACCGGCGGAGAAGTGCTGATCACCAATATCATCCCGAAGCATATGGAAGGCATCAGCGCCAAACTGCGGGAAACGGGAGCTTTCATCGAGGAATATGAGGAAGCCCTGCTGGTCAAGGGGCCCGCAGAACTCAAGCGCATCAATCTGAAGACCATGCCCTATCCCGGATTTCCGACGGACATGCAGCCGCAGTTCGGCGTGCTGATGTGTCTGGCAAACGGGACTTCCGTCATCACAGAAGGCATCTATGACAATCGCTTTAAATACGTCAACGAACTGCGTAAGATGGGTGCCGAAATCCAGGTTGACGGACGGGTTGCCGTGATCGAGGGCGGACGGAGACTGAGCGGTGCGATGGTCCATGCCTGCGATCTGCGGGCCGGTGCGGCAATGGTTATTGCCGGCATGGCGGCCAGCGGCGTGACAGAGATTGACGATATTCACTATATCGAACGCGGTTATGAACGCTTCGTTGAAAAACTGAATGCGCTCGGAGCGGACATTGAGGTCTGCTGTGACAGGGAAGAGGACGCGAGAACGAGCTTTTTCTCGGTTTCCTGATGCTCCGGATTCGAATCATCTGCGTCGGAAAACTGAAAGAGCGCTTTTATGCCGATGCCCTGGCGGAGTATGAGAAACGTCTGGCTCCGTTCTGCCGGCTGGAATTGATCGAGCTCCCGGAAGAGCGTCTCGGCGACCGGCCGAAAGCCGGAGAAATCGAAAACGCGCTGATGCGCGAGGGCGAAAGAATTGAAAAGCAGCTGCTCAGAGACGCACAGCTTGTCTGCCTCTGTGTGGAAGGCAGGCAGATGGACAGCCCGGCTTTTTCTGAGCTGCTGAGATCCTGCGAAGCATCCGGGCATCCCCGCATCTGCTTTGTGATCGGCGGCTCATTCGGCCTCTCGGAGGAACTGAAAAGAAAAGCGGACAGACGCCTCAGCATGTCTGAAATGACCTTTCCGCACCATCTTGCCCGCGTGATGCTGATCGAACAGATCTACCGCGGGTTTCAGATTAAAGAAGGAACACCTTATCATAAATAAAAATCAAAAATATGAATCCGGGAGGAGACCTATGCGTACTTTCATGGAAGAGTATCAGCACTGGCTGGACAGCCCTGCTCTGAGCGAAAGCGAATGGGCAGAACTTGATGCGATCCGCGGGGACGAGAAGGAAATCCGGGAGCGCTTTTATGCGCCGCTGGAATTCGGCACGGCCGGCCTGCGCGGAACGATGAAAACGGGCCTGCACAACATGAACGTGCACATCATCCGCCATGCGACCCAGGCCTTTGCCGACGTCATCTGCGCCGAGGGCGAGACGGCGAAGCAGAAAGGCATCGTGATCGCGCATGACTGCCGCCTCAACGGCAGACTGTTTGCCGAGGAGGCAGCCGCGGTGATGGCGGCCAACGGTATCTATGTGCGCATTTTTGATGCGCTGCGGCCCACACCCGAGCTCAGCTTTGCCGTGCGCTATTACGGCGCGACGGCCGGCCTGAACGTGACGGCCAGCCACAACCCGAAGGAGTACAACGGCTATAAGGTCTATTGGTCCGACGGTGCGCAGCTGCCCCCGCAGCATGCCGATGCCATTGCCAAACGGATGGCTGAGACCGACATCTTTACCTGCTACAAGACCTGCGACTATGCCGCAGCCGTCGAAGACGGACGAATTGCGGTGATCGGGGCCGAGACGGACGAAGCCTTCCTCGAAAAAGTCATGGGGCAGGCCATCAACCCCGAGGCGGTAAAAGCTGTAGCGGATGAGTTCCGCATCGTTTATACGCCCTTCCACGGCTGCGGTTACAAGCTGGTGCCCGAAGCGCTGAAGCGGCTGGGCATGAAGCATGTCTTCCCCGTGAAGGAGCAGATGGTCATCGACGGGAATTTCCCGACGGTGGTCAGCCCGAATCCCGAAAACCCCGAGGGCTTTTACCTGGCAGTGGATCTTGCCAAGAAGGTGGACAGCGACCTGATCATCGGCACCGACCCGGATTCCGACCGCGTCGGAACCATGGTGCGGGATAAAAACGGCGAGTATGTCACCATCACCGGAAACCAGATGGGCGTGATGCTGCTGGACTACATCATTCAGGCGCGGAAGACGACCGGCACGATGCCGCCCTCACCGGGCACAATGTGCAGCCTGGTTTCCACGCAGATGGCCCGGACCGTGGCTGAAGCAAACGGAGTACATTTCGAAGATACCTTTACCGGTTTCAAGTTCATGGCTGAGCGGGTGGCCGCGTGGGAAGCGGCGAACAGCTATCAGTACATCTTCGCCTTTGAGGAAAGCTACGGCTACATGGTCGGCGACTATGTCCGCGACAAGGATGCCGTGACAATTTCGATGCTGATTGCCGAGATGGCGGCCTGGTATCACGCCAAGGGAATGACCCTGCTGGATGCCCTGCACGCGCTGTTCCAGAAATACGGCTGGTACATGGAGAAGACCCTGAACCTGGTCATGCCCGGCGTCGACGGCCTCGATAAGATGCAGGCGCTGATGAAGAATATGCGCGAGAATCCGCCTGAGCAGATCGGCGGCGAACGCGTGATCCGCCTGCGTGATTATCTGGACGGCAGCATCAATGTGCTGGGCCTCGGCAAGGTGGACAGGACCCCCTATTTCGGCTCAAATGTGCTCTACTTTGAACTCGCGGACGGCAGCATCTTCATCGTGCGTCCTTCCGGCACCGAGCCGAAGATCAAGGTGTACCTGCTGGCACGCGGAGGAAGCGAACAGGACTGCGCCGCCAAGATTGCGCGCTATACCAGCTACGCAGAGGATCTCGGAAAATGAAACTTCTTACGCTGTTTCTCAGCTTTGCAAAGGTCGGCGTGATGACATTCGGCGGCGGCTATGCGATGATCCCGATTCTGGAACGGGAAATCGTCGAAAGACAGGGATGGGCAAGCAGCGAGGAATTGATGGACTATTACGCCGTGGGTCAGTGCACCCCCGGCGTAATTGCCGTCAATACCGCTACTTTTATCGGCTATAAGGTCGCCGGGTACCCGGGCGGCGTGGTGGCGACCCTCGGCGTGGTATTTCCCTCCGTGGTGATCATCAGCATCATCGCCGGCATCCTGACGAACTTTGCCGAGCTCCCGGCAGTCAAAAGTGCCTTCACGGCGATCCGTGTCTGCGTCTGCGTGCTGATCTTCAACGCGGTGCTGAAACTGTGGAAGGGCGCCGTAAAGGACAAGGCGGGGCTGGTGCTGTTTCTGATCGTATTTGTCCTGTCGCTGTTCTTCGATATTTCACCGGTTGTATTCGTGGTGCTGTGCGCGGTTTCCGGGCTGGTTCTGACCAAGACGGGGGTGAGAGGAAAATGATTCTGATCCGCCTGTTCTGGGAGTTTTTCAAAACCGGACTGTTTGCGGTCGGAGGAGGGATGGCGACCCTGCCTTTCCTGTACGACATGAGCGCACGGACCGGCTGGTTTACCGAGGCAAAGCTTGCCGACATGATCGCCGTCAGCGAGTCGACGCCCGGCCCCATCGGCATCAACATGGCAACTTACGTCGGCTTTGAAACCGCGGGAGTCCCGGGCGCGGTGATCGCGACGCTGGGACTCGTATGCCCGTCGATCATCATCATTCTGATGATAGCGCGGGTGCTGAAGCAGTTTCGCGACAGCAAAACCGTGGATGCGGTGTTTTACGGCCTGCGGCCCTGCTCGATCGCTTTGATCGCGGCAGCCGGCCTGCTGGTTGCCCGGATTACCTTTCTGAATATGGATGCGCTTGCAGGGGGCTTTGTCCTGTTGAATCTGTTTCGCTGGAAAGAAGTCCTGCTGGCGGCGGTGCTGCTCGTGATGACGCGGGCGGTCAGACCACTGAAGAAGCTGCACCCCATCGTGTTTATCGCGCTGTCGGCGCTCGTCGGGATTTTGGCCGGGTTTTAACACAAGCGCTCCCCGTTAGCCTGTACCGTTCCGCGGCCAGGGAACGGTAAGCCCCTTAACAAGCACTGCTGCCGCGATTGATGAGTGTGGGATAATTTTGTGCCAAAACACAAAAGCGCGGCGGAGAAACCTCAGTGCGAGGGATCGGTTTCTCTTCCGCGCAATTACAGAAAGCCTGGAACGGGCTTCCAAACCCGTTTCTGCATACTCTGATAAGAGAAGGAACAAGAATGATCGACAGAACAATCGAAGTAGAAAGAATGGAACATGTCATCAGCGTGTTCGGTTCCTTTGACCAGAACCTGCGCCTGATTGAGACCGAGTTGAACGTCAAGATTCTGGACCGGGACAATCTGATCCACATCACCGGGGAAGCCGAGAACGTCATGCTTGCCGAGAAGACGATCAACGGTCTGCTGGAGCTTGCGGCACGCGGCGAGAACATCGACGCGCAGAATGTGCGCTATATATTAAAGCTGGTGCAGGACGGGCGCGAGGGCGAGATTCAAAAGCTTGCCGGCGACGTGATCTGCATCACGGCAAAGGGAAAACCCATCAAGCCCAAGACCATCGGACAGCGGGAATACTGCGAGGCGATCGCAAACAACACCGTGACGCTGGGCATCGGCCCTGCGGGAACCGGAAAGACCTATCTGGCCGTGGCGGCTGCGGTGGCGGCATTTCGGGCCGAAAAGGTCAACCGTATCATTCTGACAAGACCTGCCGTTGAGGCGGGCGAGCGTCTGGGATTTCTGCCCGGCGACCTGCAGAGCAAGGTAGACCCGTATCTCCGGCCGCTGTACGATGCGCTGTTTGACATGCTGGGGCCGGATACCTATCAAAAGTACCTGGAGCGAGGCAATATCGAGGTAGCGCCGCTTGCCTATATGCGCGGGCGTACGCTGGACGACAGCTTCATCATTCTGGACGAGGCGCAGAACACCTCCCGTGAACAGATGAAGATGTTTCTGACGCGCATCGGTTTCGGCTCGAAGGTGGTCATCACCGGCGATATCACCCAGATCGATCTGCCCGAGGACAAGGTCAGCGGCCTGAAGGTGGCCATGAAAGTGCTGGAAGGCATCGACGACATCGCGATCTGTACCCTGACCGGCGCAGACGTGGTACGCCACCGTCTGGTACAGAAGATCATCGAGGCCTACGAGGGCTACGAAAAACGGCATCCGGCGAAGAAGGAAACCCGCGAGCCGGTAAAAAGCGGCGCCGCACGGCGCCGGAATACGGGGAGACGAAGAAATGCATGAGATTGCCGTCAGCCGGGAAAAAAAGAATCTGGGACACCGCAATGCCGCTCCGCTGATCCGGCGGGCAGCCGAGGATGCCCTGCGGGCGGAGGGAATCAACGTACCCTGCCTGATCAGCGTGATGCTGACGGACGGGGAGGGAATCCGTGAGGTCAATCATGAGTTCCGGGGCATTGACCGCGAGACGGATGTGCTCTCCTTCCCGCTGAATGAACTCACGCCGGGTGCTTTCGACGCGGCTCTCTGCGAGCGGGACCCGGACACCGGCGAAGTGATGCTGGGAGACATGATGATCTCGTTGCCTGCCTGCGAAAGGCAGGGCGAAGAGTTCGGCCATGGCTTTGACCGAGAGATCCGCTACCTGACGGTGCACTCAGTGCTGCACCTTCTCGGCTATGACCACCTGGATGAAGGCGAGCAAAAACGCCGCATGCGTGCCCGCGAAAAAGCAATCGTATGAGTCGAGGAACCTGTCCCCGTGACTCACAGAAGAAACTTGTTCTGATTATTATCCTTCTCTGCACTGTTCTTGCCGGCTGTATTCTGTATTTCTTTCCGAATCGGCTGCCGTCTCCGATGCGACCGGCATCCGAAACACTGAGACAATGGGTACAGAGTATCCGGGAACGCTGGGATCCACAGCCTTCGGCCGAACCCCAGCTGCCGATGTACAGGGTGATCCGGGCAATCGACGGGGATACGCTGCTCGTATCTGTCGACGGACGGGAAGTCAGCGTGCGGATGATCGGGATCGACGCACCGGAAAGCGTGCATCGGGAAACGGAAAGAAATACACCGGAGGGGCAGGAAGCCGCCCGGTGGATGAAAGAGTATATCAGCGGCAAGTCGGTTTCTCTGGAATATGATCAGGAACTGACCGATCAGTACGGGCGTACGCTGGCCTATGTCTATGCGGACGACGTGCTGCTGGAAGATCTCCTTCTGACGAAGGGGCTGGCAAGAACCTTGACCATGGAGCCGAATACCAGATATCAGCTTCATTTCGAACAGCTTGAAAAGGAAGCCAGAGAAAGCGGCGCCGGTTTCTGGGGGACGGGATTCTTTAAAGAATAATACACTTCTCTGAAAGCAGAGAGACGGGAGATTGAAAAGATGACGAAAACGGCGATGATTACCATCTGCGGCAGGCCGAATGTCGGAAAATCGACATTGACCAACGCGCTGGTGGGCGAAAAGGTGGCCATTGTTTCGGCCAAACCGCAGACGACGCGCAACAGGATCACGGCGCTGGTGGAGCACGGCGAGACGCAGTTCGTCCTGCTGGACACCCCGGGATTTCACCGGCCGCGCACCAAACTGGGCGACTATATGGTGAATGTGGTCAAAGAGAGCGTTGCGGATGTGGACGGCGTGCTGCTGCTGGCGGAACCGATTGCATCGGTGGGCGAGCAGGAGGAGGCGCTGATTCGCCGCATCGAGGAGCAGAAGCTCCCCTGTATCCTGGTAATCAACAAAATCGACACCGTTGAAAAGGAAGAACTGCTCAAGGTAATCGCTGTCTATGCGGCGCGGCATGATTTTCAGGCTGTCGTGCCGATTTCCGCAAGGAACGGCGATGGTCTGGATGTGCTGCTGGACGAGATGGAAACCTTTGCGGAAGAAGGACCGCACCTGTTCCCGGACGACATGATCACCGATCAGCCCGAGCGGCAGATCTGCGCCGAACTCATCCGTGAAAAGCTGCTGCTCTGTCTGGAGAAGGAAATCCCGCATGGTACCGCCGTCGAGATTACGCGCTTTTCCGAGCGCGAGAACGGGTTGATCGACATCGAGGCGACCATTTACTGCGAGAAGGAGAGCCATAAGGGCATCATCATCGGGAAAAAGGGCAGCATGCTGAAAAAGGTCGGCGAACTGGCCCGGACGGACATGGAGCAGTTTCTGGGTGCCAGGGTGAATCTGCAGACCTGGGTCAAGGTGAAGGAGAGCTGGCGGGATTCCCTTGCCCAGCTGCGCAACTTCGGTTATACCGAGTAAGGCGATGTTTCGGACAGAGAATGCGCTGATTCTGCGGGAAGTGCGCTTCCGGGAGTCGGACCGCATTTTGACGGCGCTGACGGCGGACGCGGGAAAAATGACGCTGGCCGCCCACGGAGCGCTGAGCAAAAAAAGCAAAATTGCGGCGGCGACCCAGCTTCTGACCTATTCCGAACTGACGCTGTTTGAAAAAAACGGACGCTTTGCGGTGCGCGAAGGCATCACGAAAGAGGCTTTCTCCGGACTGCGGAAGGATCTGAAACGCTTTGCTCTGGGCTGCTATTTTGCCGAATGCCTGGAACAGTATGCCGCCGAGGAACAGCCGGAGCCGGAGCTCATGCAGCTTGGCCTGAACTGCCTGTATGCCCTGAGCGAAGAACTGCGGGACAGCGAGACGGTCAAATCCGCTTTTGAACTGCGCCTGATGAGCATCGAGGGCTATGCGCCGAGCGCGGAGTTCTGCGCGGCCTGCGGACGGGCGGACATCCGGGAGCCGATGTTCAGTCCCGCCGAAGGGCAGATTGTCTGCCGCGCCTGCCGGAAAACCGGCGGCGGACTCCCGCTGACCGAATCCGCGCTGGAAGCCCTGCGCCATGTGATTCACGCTCCGCCCAAACGGATGCTGGCTTTTCGGCTTCCGAAAGAGGACGGGGAAAAGCTGGCTGCAGTGGCCGAAGCCTGGCTGCTGCGCTGTTCGGAACGGAATTTTCCGACTCTGACGTATTACAAAAACCTGTGAGGAAGCAATGGAAAAGTCTTTTATCACCTTAGAACTTCCTGCAGTCCTGAATCTGCTGGCGGCCCAGGCGGAATCCGAGCCGGGCAGGGAGGAAGCACTGCGGCTGCAGCCTTCGGCATATCCGGAAGAGGTACGGCGGAGACTGCAGGAGACGACCGACGCCCGGCAGATGATGACCCTGCGCGGAAGCCCGTCCTTTTCTTCGGCCCGGGACATCCGACCGGCGCTCGAACGGGCCTGCCTGGGCGGCAGCCTGAACACGCGAGAGCTTCTGGATATTGCGGCGCTTGCGCGCTGCGCCCGTCTGTGCAAGGCCTATCTGGCGGACGGAAAAGGCGAGAAGACAAGCATTGACAGCCTGTTTCATGCTCTGCGGGCGAACAAATATCTGGAAGAGCGAATCCTGACCGCCATCCCCGCCGAGGATGAGATTGCCGACAGCGCGTCTGCCGATCTGGCCGATCTTCGGCGCAGGATGCGCGCGGCTTCGGCACGGGCCAGAGACGCGCTGAACAAGATTCTCTCCTCTCCCAGCTATGCCAAGGCTCTGCAGGAGCCGATCATTACCATGCGCTCGGATCGCTATGTGCTTCCGGTGCGCGCCGATCACAAAAATGCCGTTCCCGGCCTGGTTCATGATATCTCCTCTTCCGGGATGACCCTGTTCATTGAACCGATGGCGGCCGTAAAGGCCAACAACGAACTGCGGGAACTGGCAGCAAAGGAAAAACTGGAAATCGAACGCATTCTGGCCGAGCTCTCTGCGGAGTGTGCCGACCATGCGGACGACTTCTCGCAGGACTATGTGCTGCTGGTGAGGCTGGACCTGATCTTTGCCAAGGCAAAGCTCTCATATCAGATGGATGCGGCGCCTGCGGCGCCTGCGGAAAAAGGCATTGTGCTGCGCCGTGCGCGGCATCCGCTGCTGGATCCGAAAAAGGCCGTGCCGATCGATCTGAGCCTCGGCGAGGAATTTGACACCCTGGTGATCACGGGTCCCAATACCGGCGGCAAGACGGTGGCGCTGAAAACCATCGGCCTTCTGGCGGGCATGAACCAGTGCGGCCTGCATATTCCGGCTGCCGACGGCAGCGCTCTCCCCGTGTTTTCGCATATTCTGGCCGATATCGGCGATGAGCAGAGCATTGAACAGAGCCTCTCGACCTTTTCCGCACATATGACCAATATCGTCGGAATTCTCGGGAAATGTGAACCGGGTTCGCTGGTGCTGTTTGACGAGCTGGGCGCCGGGACGGATCCGACGGAAGGCGCAGCTCTGGCGATCGCCATTATCGAATATGCGAGAGGGCGCGGGGCGATGATCGCGGCAACAACGCATTACGCCGAGCTGAAGGTCTACGCCACGAACGAAAAGGGCGTGCAGAATGCCTCCTGCGAGTTCGACGTCGAGACCCTGCAGCCGACCTACCGTCTGCTGGTGGGAATCCCGGGGAAATCCAACGCCTTTGCCATTTCGCGCCGTCTGGGTCTGCAGGAGGAAATCATCAGGGATGCATCGGACCGGGTCGGGACGGAGACCCAGAGCTTCGAAGCGACCATTGAAAAGCTGGAACAGACCCGCCACGCGCTGGAACGGGACCGGGAAGAAGCCGCCAGACTCAGAAAGAAGGCCGAAGAAGAAGAAAAGAAAGCGGCTATGCTGCGAGCAGAACTCTCGGTCCGGCTCGAAAAAGCCGAGGTCAAGGCAAAGCGGGATGCCCAGCGGATTTTGGAAGAAGCCCGCGAGACTGCCGAGGAGGTTTATGCAGAGCTGGACCGGATGCGCAGCCAGAGGAACGAAGAACAGGAGACCGACGCCGTCAATCGCGCACGGAGCGAACTGCGGCGCCGCCTGAACGAAAAGGAAGCCGCGCTGCGAGAGACCGAAACGCTGCCTGAGCCCGGAGAAGAAAAGAAGTCGTCCCGTCCGCTGAAGCCGGGAGACACGGTCAGAATCAAAGCCATGGGCGTAAAGGCTGAAGTGCTTTCGATCGCAAAGGACGGCACGGTTTCGCTGCGTGCCGGCATCATGAACGTCAATGCAAAGGAAAATGAACTCCTGCTTCTCGAGCAGGAGAGCGCAAAGAAACAGCAGACCCCGATTGCCTCATCCGGAACACGGCTGATGCATGTGGCACCGGAAGTGGATCTTCGGGGAATGGAATCCATTGAAGCGGTCCTTACCGCGGAACGCTACCTGGACAGCGCCGCGATGGCAAAGCTGAAGACCGTCACCATCATCCACGGGAAGGGAACCGGCGCCCTCCGGGAGGCCGTCCGGCAGATGCTGAAACAGAACAAACTGGTAAAAAGTTACCGTCAGGGCCTTTACGGCGAGGGCGAAGCCGGCGTAACCGTGGTCGAACTGAAATAAATTATGCGCCGTAAAAGCGGTGAAAATGGGCAAAACAACGAAAGCATGAAAATCTGTTGACGTAGAGCCCGAAATTTGGTAAAGTAGCGGCAGCAAATGGGGATTTTTCGCTATACTGATTCAAAATGAGGAGTGTCAGTTATGATCAGCAAAGAAGTCGTTATCAATAACCAGGTCGGCCTTCATGCCAGACCCGCAACTTTCTTTATTCAGAAAGCCAACGAGTTCAAGAGCAGCATCTGGGTTGAAAAGGAAGAGAGAAGAGTGAACGCAAAGAGCCTTCTGGGCGTTCTCTCCCTCGGAATCGTCAAGGGCACGGCTGTGAAGATTATCGCAGACGGCGCCGATGAAGAAGCGGCAATCGAGACCCTTTCCGCTTTGATTGACTCTGATTTTACGGAGTAAGGATCAGCTATCACGTGATATAACAGGACAGAACTGCCGTTGCCTGGGCGCAAGGGCAGTTCTGCTTTTTCGGGGGAATGCATGGATACCGTAAAAATGCTGCTGGAAAAAGCCAACCGGCTGCCGATGCTGCCGGGGGTCTATATCATGCTGGATAAAAAAGGCGAAGTGATCTATGTCGGGAAGGCAAAAAAACTGAAAAACCGGGTCAGCAGCTACTTCCACGGCGAACATCTGCCCAAAGTGGCCGCCATGGTGGCGAAAGCGGCAGATTTTCAGGTCATCGTTGCCGGCAGCGAGTTTGAGGCGCTGGTACTGGAAAACTCGCTGATCAAACGGCACAAACCCTACTATAACATCCTGCTCAAGGACGACAAGGGTTATCCCTTTATCCGGATGGACCGCAGGAAAGAATATCCCAGAATGGAAATCTGTGCCCGGGCAGCAAAGGACGGGGCGGAGTATTTCGGCCCCTTCGGCGGGCGCAGTCAGAGCAGGGAAATCATCGATGCCGTTTCGAAGGCCCTGCTGCTGCCGGACTGTACGCGCTCCTTCCCGCGGGACATCGGAAAGGAACGGCCCTGTCTGAACTATCATCTGGAAAAATGTGCCGGCTGGTGTCTGCGGGATGCCGATGCCGGAGATTACCGGGCAAGGATTGAGCAGGCGGCGATGATTCTGGAGGGAAAGAGCGAGGAGCTGGTTTCCGATCTGCAGAAGGAAATGCTTGCGGCTTCCGAGGAACTGCGTTTTGAGCGCGCGGGTGAACTGCGCGACCGCATCCGGGCTATCGAAGGTCTGCGGAACCGGCAGCGTGTCATTGCAACCTCCTTTACGGACACCGACGCCGTCGGCTTCCGACGCGGAGCGAAGAGCTGCTTTACGGTTCTGCACTTCGTGGAAGGCGATCTCATCGGCAAGGACGTCGAAATGCTGGACGAGCCGATCGAGAGCGACAGCGAAGCGGTGGAAGGGCTGGTCCGGCAGTACTATACGGCTCCGGGAAGCAGCGTTCCGAAGACGATTCTGCTGCCCTGCGAGATCGACGGTGCGGAGGATCTGGAAAAACTGATCGGTCAGATCTCGGACAAACGGGTGCATATGGAAGTTCCAAGGCGCGGGGAGCGTCTGCGTCTGGTCGAAAGCGCCCAGCTGAACGCACAGGAAGAAATTGAACGCCGAACGACTGCCGAACAGCGGCGCAGCAAGACGCTGGAGTGGCTGCAGCGGGCACTGGAACTGGAGACGCTTCCGCGGCGAATTGAGGCGTTTGATGTGTCTAACCTGGGGAACAGCGGGATTGTTGCGGCAATGACCGTTTTTCAGGACGGAAAACCGCTCCGCCGCGATTACCGGAAATTCCGCATCCGCGGTCTGGATGTGCAGGACGACTATGCGAGCATGTATCAGGCGGTTCAGCGTCGGTTTCAACGCTGCCTGGAAGGAGACGAAAAGTTTGCGCCGCTGCCGGATCTGCTGTTGATCGACGGGGGAGAAATGCATACGCAGACGGCCTGCCGGGCCCTGGAGGATCTTGGCCTGCGGCTGAACTGCTTCGGCATGGTAAAGGACGAGCGGCACCGGACAAGAGCGCTGGTAACCGCGAGCGGCAGGGAGATCGGCATCAGCGGCAATCAGGCGGTTTTCGCGCTGATCGGCAGCATTCAGGAGGAGACCCATCGCAGCGCAGTCAGCTATCAGAGGAAACTCCGCGGTGAGGATCTGGCATCCGTCCTGGACAGTATCGATGGCATCGGCCCGAAACGGAAAAACCTGCTGCTGAAGCATTTCCGATCGCTGAAAGCCATCCGCGAGGCGGGAGAAGAGCAGCTGCGCGAGGTCCTTCCCGCATCGGCGGCGTCGGCCGTTTATGCATTCTTTCACGGAGAGGAGGAATAAGCGTGCGCGTGATTACCGGTTCCGCGGGCGGAAGGAAACTGAAGAGCCCGGAAAACGATGCCGTCAGACCGACAACGGATCAGGTCAAGGAAGCGGTGTTCAACATTCTCCAGTTTGATCTGGAAGGTCGGCGCGTCCTGGACCTCTTCGGCGGAACGGGCCAGCTGGGGATCGAAGCGCTCAGCCGCGGTGCGCGGGAAGCGGTTTTTGTCGACAGCAGCCGCGCCTCCGTCAGCCTGATCCGCGAGAACCTGAAGACCTGCGGAATGCAGGCCGAGGTCCTGCAGACCGATGCGCTGAACTATCTCGGCCGCGGCGAAAAATTCGACATCATCTTCATAGACCCGCCGTATGACGCGGGGCTCTACACCGCGGTGCTGGAGCGGATAAATGCCGTTGACAACCTGACGGAAGGTGGTATAATAATCGTCGAAGCACGCGCCTCCGAGGCCCTGCCTGCCATGAAAGCACCCTATAAAATGCTTCGCGAGAAAAAATACGGAAGCGTAAAAATCGGACTTTATACAAAGGAACTCCTATGACAAGCAGCCAGAAACGCATTGCCATCTGTCCCGGAAGCTTTGATCCCATCACGCTGGGACATCTGAACATTATCCGCCGCAGCGCACAGATTTTCGATGAGGTCGTCGTCTGCGTGATGCAGAATGCGACGAAAACAAAACCCATGTTTACCGTCGAAGAGAGGGTTGACATGGTCCGGCGCGCCGTAGTGCGCTATCCGAACGTGCATGTCGAAACCGCTGATATTCTGCTGGCGGAGTACGCCAAGCGCTTTGAACATGCGGTTCTGGTCAAGGGGCTGCGCGCGGCTTCGGATTTCGACTATGAATTTCAGATGAATCTGATCAACAAGAGAATCAACCCGGACCTGGAAACCATGTTTCTGACGGCGAGCGAAAAGTATACCTTTCTTTCCTCATCCGTGGTACGGGAAATGGCAAAATACCAGGCCGACCTGACGGGGCTTGTGCCGAGCGAACTGATCCCGGATATCGAGGAAAAAGCCAGAACGTGGAGGAATAGCTGATGGAACAGACAGATGTGATTGAACTGCTGGACGGACTGTACAGCATGATTGCAGAGGCCTGGGGCGTTCCGCTGGGAAATGACAAGTGCATCATCGAACGGGAAAAGGCGCTGGACATCATCAATGAAATCAAAGCTGCCATGCCCTCCTCACTGGCAGAGGCAAAACGGCTCGTTGCCGCAAGGGACGAGTTTATCGGCAACGCGAAGAAGGAGGCCGAAGCGCTCCGCAAAAGTTCGGAAGAAAAGGCAAAGGCCATGGTCGAAGAGCAGGAGGTCATCCGGGTTGCCAGAAAGAAGAGCGCAGAGATGATCTCATCCGCGGAAGCAAAGAGCGCCGAGCTGCGCCGCGTGGCGGGGGATTATGTCGATGATGTCATGCGGCGGGCTGAAGAGAGCCTGCGCAGTTCGCTCGAAACAATCCAGACGGCCCATACGGCCGTACAGACAGCCAACGGGATCAGAAGACCCGCCGAGGCGCCCGCAGCAAAGACGGAACGCGAGCATGAAGTGGACGAAAACAACTTCATCACGCTCCGGTAAAAGAACAGAGAAATGAAGAATAAATGACTGCTTGTGTCTCCCGCTCCTCCGGGCGGGAGGCTTTTTCGGCTTGTATCTCCCGCTCCTTTGGGCGGGAGACTTTTTTGAGCTTTCCTGATCGCGAAAAAATAAAAAAGAGAAACAAAAAATAAAAAAAGAATTGAATCCGGGGCTTGATTTTTCTGCCGGCCTACCCTATAATAGTGGGGCAAAGTGGTGTTATGTGGTGCAAAGTGGTTTGAAAGGATGACAACAGTGACAGGCGAGTATCAGCATGCACTTGATAATAAAGGACGGATTTTTATTCCTGCCAGACTGCGGGAAGAGCTCGGCCAGGTAGCATACGTTACCCTGTCGATGGACCGCTGTCTGAGCGTTTACAGCGAAAACAGCTGGGAAGGCCTGATTCAGAAGGTCAATGCCCTTCCCTATGTGCGGCAGCGGAAAATGCGGCCGCTTTTTGCCCATGCGGTTCGCTGCGAGATGGATGCGCAGGGAAGAATTCTGCTGCCGCAGAGTCTGCGTGATTGGGCAGGTCTGGAAAAGAATGTGACGGTTGTGGGCTGCAACAACCATGCGGAACTCTGGAACAGTGAAAGCTGGCAGAGCGTTCTGCAGGAAGAGACGTCCCCGGAGAACATTGCCGCTGTTCTGGAGGAACTGGAGTTCTGATGGCCGAACATGTCCCGGTCCTGCTGGAAGAATGCATAGCGATGCTGAATATCCGCCCGACAGGGATTTACCTGGACGGAACACTCGGCCTCGGCGGTCATTCGGCGGCGATTGCCGAGAGACTGACGAGCGGCAGACTGATCGGCATCGACCGGGACGAGACGGCACTGGAGCGCGCATCCCGGCGCCTGAAGGAATACGCATCGCGGGTAACGCTGGTGCACGGCAGCTTCGGCCATCTGGATGAGATTCTGGAACAGCTGAAAATTCCGGTCGTAGACGGCATGCTGTTTGATCTCGGGGTCTCCTCACCCCAGCTGGATGAGGCCGAGCGCGGGTTTTCGTACCGTCTGGATGCGCCTCTGGACATGCGGATGGACAGAACACAGAGCCTTACGGCGCGCGACGTGGTCAATGCGTATGACGAAACGGAACTGAGCAGGATTCTTTTTCAATACGGTGAGGAGCGCCATGCGCACAGGATCGCCGCCGCCATCGTGCATCGGCGTGCGGAAAAGCCCATCGAGACAACCGCTGAGCTCGTCGAGATCATTCGCGCGGCCATGCCGGCTGCCGCCCTGCGCGAAAAGCAGCATCCGGCCAAGCGCAGCTTTCAGGCTGTTCGCATTGAAGTAAACGGCGAACTCAGGGAGGTGGAGCAGATGATGGCCGCCGCACCCGAGCATCTGCAGCCGGGTGGCCGACTCTGCGTGATTACCTTTCATTCCCTGGAAGACCGCATCGTCAAACAGGGAATCCGCATGCGCGAGCAGGGATGCATCTGTCCGAGAGAAGCACCGGTCTGTACATGCGGCTTTCGTCAGACTCTGAAGAATCTCACCAGAAAACCGATCCTTCCGACACCGGAAGAACAGGCGGCAAATCCGCGTGCACGCAGTGCCAAACTGCGGGCGGCAGAGAGAGTATAAACCATGAAACTGAAGGAATTGCTATCCGGGGTTGACATCGTCCGTACGACGGCAGACCCTGAACTGGAAATTGGCGGCATCAGCTACGACTCGCGAAAAACCGAGCCGGGAGATCTCTTTGTCGCCATCCGCGGCTTTGAGACCGACGGACATCGCTATATTGCCAAAGCCTTGGAAAAGGGTGCCGCCGCCGTGCTCTGTGAAGAACAGCCGGAACAGGATGCCTGTCCTTATGTCATGGCAAAAGACAGCCGCCTGGCTCTGGCTCTCTGCAGCTGTACCCTGTTCGGACATCCCGCTTCGGAGATGAGAATGATCGGCGTGACCGGCACGAGCGGAAAGACCAGCGTTACCACGCTGCTGAAGGATGTACTGGAAAAAACACGGGGAGCGAAAGTCGGGCTCATCGGAACCATCGGAATTCAGATCGGAACCGAGTTTCTTCCCTCCGAACATACGACGCCGGAAAGCTATGAACTGCAGAAGCTGTTCCGCCGCATGGCGGATGAAGGCTGCAGTCATGTTGTCATGGAGGTTTCTTCCCACGCGCTGCAGCTGCAGCGCGTTGCGGGCTTTCGTTTTCATACAGCGGTCTATACCAATCTGTCGCAGGATCATCTCGACTTTCACGGCAATATGGAAAACTATGCCGAGGCAAAAAGACTGCTGTTTTCCCGCTGCGATACCGCCTGTGTGAATCTGGACGACGACTGGGCCCGCTTTATGATTCAGGATCATGCCTGCCCGGTAATCGGCTTCGGGCTTTCGGAAGAGGCGCAGCTGCGTGCGGAAAATGCACGGCTGATGCCGGACCGGGTCTGCTTTGACACGGTGTATGAAGGCAGACGCTTTGCTTCGGAACTGAAAATCCCGGGAACCTTTTCCGTCTCCAATGCCCTTTCGGTGATGGCGGCCGCCCTTTCCGAAGGAATCAGCCCGGAAGAGAGCAGCGAGGCGCTGAAAACGGCGCACGGCGTGAAAGGACGGCTCGAGTCGGTACCGACGGACGGGAATTATCACCTGCTGATTGATTATTCCCATAAACCGGATGCGCTGGAAAAGGTGCTGAAGAGCCTTCGCCCGGTAACAACGGGAAGACTGATCTGCGTGTTCGGCTGCGGCGGAGACCGGGATCGGCTGAAACGCCCGCTGATGGGCGCCATCTCGGGAAAAAACGCGGATCTCAGCATTCTCACGAGCGACAACCCGCGTACGGAAGACCCGGAAGCGATCATCGATGAGATCGAAGCGGGAATCCGGGATACCGGCGCGGACTATATCCGCATCTGCGACCGCGTCGAGGCGATCCACCGGGCGATCGACATGGCCCAAGACGGGGATGTAATTCTGCTTGCCGGGAAGGGACACGAGAATTATCAGATTATCGGCCACACCAAGCGGCATATGGATGAGGTCGAGATTGTCAGGGACTATATTCTGGAAAGAAAGGCGAGGACGAAAACGTGACAATGCAGATGCTCTGTGCCTTTCTGCTTGCGTTTCTGTTTGTAACCGGATTCGGAAAGGCTTATATCCCGTGGCTGGAGAAGGAAAAAGCCAGACAGCAGATCAAAAAGGACGGACCTGTCTGGCACGCGGCAAAGAACGGTACGCCGACCATGGGCGGCGTCATGTTCATTCTGGCTGCGGTTCTGGTGTGCCTGACGGTCGGCTTTCCCGGCATGCTGCAGGGGCATTTTGAACATATTTTTGTCCTGCTCTTCTCTCTGGTTTTCGGCGCGATCGGCCTGCTGGACGACTGGAAGAAAATCCGCAGAGAGCAGAACACGGGACTGACCACGCGCGGGAAGTTCTTGCTGCAGCTGATTGCCGCGCTGCTGTTTATCTTCATCATGAAGAAGCTCGGCTTTCTGCACGATGTCCTGTATCTTCCCATCTCCGGAAAAGAAATCCCGATGCCGGCATGGCTCTTTGATATTTTTGCCGTTTTCGTAATCGTAGGAACCGTCAACGCGGTCAATATCTCGGACGGCGTGGACGGTCTGGCAGCGGGGACGTCCATTCCGGTATTTCTCTTCTTTGTCCTGATTACTTTCGCCTGGGGAAAAGAGTACCTGCAGCTCGGCCTGTTTGCCTCGGCCATGGTCGGCGGTCTGATGGGCTTTCTGGTATATAATTTCAATCCTGCCAAAGTGTTCATGGGAGACACGGGCAGCCTGTTCCTGGGCGGGGCCATCGCAGCGATGGCTTTTGCCTATGATATGCCGCTGATTCTGATCCTGCTCTGTGTGATGTTTATCATCGAAACGCTTTCGGATATCATTCAGGTAGGGTATTTCAAACTCAGCCACGGGAAACGGGTCTTTCGCATGGCACCTTTTCATCATCATCTGGAGATGGGCGGCTGGACAGGGAGAAAATGGAAGGAAAAAGAGTTGTTCGTTCTCTTTACCGGCGTTTCGACACTGTGTATGGTTCTCTCGTTTCTCGTGGTATTCGACAGATTCTGAAGAGGCAGCAGTATGAGAATTGTACTGACCTGCGGAGGAACTGCGGGACACATCAATCCGGCCATAGCGGTTGCGCAGCGGCTGCGCGAACTGGTGCCGGACTGTGAGATCCTGTTCATCGGGGCAGAAGGAAAAATGGAGATGGATCTGGTTCCCCGCGACGGGTTCCAGATTCTTCCTCTGAAGGTGACCAATCTGAGCCGCGGCCATCATCTGGAAGACATCGGACACAATCTCGCCTCCTTGAAAAATGTGATTGAGTCCGGTCATGAGGCAAAACATATTCTGAAGGAATTTCATCCGGATGCTGCCTTGGGAACAGGCGGATATGTCTGTTATCCGGTGCTGCATGAGGCGGCGAAGCTTCATATACCCACCCTGATCCATGAAAGCAACGCACTGCCCGGCCTGACCACGAAAATGCTGGCCAATCATGTCAGCTGCGTCATGCTGGGCTATCAGGAGAGCGCCAGACACTATCCGGGCGTTCGGGATCTTCGCATCACCGGGACCCCGGTACGCGGGAAATTCGGCCTTTATACCAAGGAAAAGGCGAGGGAAGAGCTGGGCATTGCATCGGATCTGCCGCTGGTCGTTTCCATGTGGGGATCGCTCGGATCCGGCCATATGAACGACATCATCGTAAAGATGCTGCCGCTGATGAAAGAGCAGAAAGACTTCTGCATGATCCATGCCACCGGGAGTTATTATCACGGCTCGGTGACGGAAAAACTGAAAACGGCGGGCATACAACCCGCGGAATGCCTGACGGAGCTGAGAGAGTATATCTTTGACTCGGAACGGGTTCTGTCGGCGGCGGATCTGGTCATCTGCCGGGCCGGCGCATCGACGCTGTCCGAACTCAGCAGCACCGGCAAGCCGGCGCTGATCGTCCCGTCGCCCAATGTGACAAACAATCACCAGGAAAGGAACGCCCGGCTGGTTGAACGCGCAGGCGGCGCCCGGGTGATGCTGGAAGGCGAGTTTGACGAAGAAAAGTTCCTGGAAGAAATTCGAACGCTGCTTGCGGATTCCGAACGGCTGGACAGAATGTCAAAGGCCATGCGGAACCTTTCGGTTCCGGACGCGCTGGACCGGATCGTGGATGCGGTCCTGGAATACGCGGGAAAAGACAGCCGATCAACCCGGTCATAAAAAAGCCCTTTTCCTCAGGAAGTACATATGCTATAATACAGGCGTTTTCTCAAAACGCCTTGCTGATACCCCGTTCGCAGCTTTCTGCAATTGCGCGGAAGAGAAACTGATCCCTCGCACTGAGGTTTCTCCGCCGCGCTTTTTGCTTCTCTGAAGCCCCCTGATGCATCGTTCCCGTAACATCGGGAAATAAGACCGCCCCGCTATCCGTTCGCGGCAGCAGGAGATCGGTCAGGGGCAGGAGCTTCCCCTGCCGCGAAACGGTACAAGCTGATTGGGAGCGTTTTCTGTTGCCCGACTTCAGCTTTCTGCAATTACGCGGACATGAGGCTGGTTTCTCGCACGAAACTGTTCCCGCCGCGTTTTATTTGGTGATATCTGTTGTGAGCAGGGAGTGCACTGCGGCGCGGAGACACAGAGAAAACGATACCGACAATCAGGCGGAGGAGAAAGATGGCGGCAAAGAACTGGAAAGAAAAACTGAACCTGTCTGCATTTGCCGATGAGGAACAGGCGGAATTCCTGCGCGCCAGGCGCAGGGGCTTCAGCCGTCCTTTGATCTTTGTCGTGGTGATCATCTCGTCCATTTTCTTCCTGAGTCTATTTTTCCGTGTGGAAGATATTCAGGTGGAAGGCAACACCCACTACAGCGACGAGGAAATCATCCGGGCCATCGATATAGAAGAGGGCGACAACCTCTTTTTCTTCGACCGATTTGCTGCAATCGGCAGAGTCTTTTCCAAACTGCCCTATATTGAAGAAGTCTCCCTGAAGCGTGCGCTGCCGAACCGGATTACGATCACCGTGGTGGAGAGCACTGCGCTTGCGTATCTGATTCTCGGTGATGAAGAATGGACCATGGATCACAGCTGCAAGATACTCGGCAAGGCGGCGGAAGGGGAAACGGAACAGCTGGTTCCGGTGATCAACTTCAATCCCGGCACGCTGTTTATCGGCGAACGCCTGACCACGGCGGACGGAAAGGAAGAGCCGGTAGACTATCTGCACGACATTCTGTTGCAGATCGAAGGCCGCGGACTGATTCCGGATGTGGACCGCGTAAATTTCGAGAATCCGAACAGCCCCGAGATCAGTTATAACGGGCGATTCACCTTTGTACTGGGAAGATACTCCCAGGTGGAACAGAAGTTTGCCTTGCTGTCAGGCGTTC
Organism: Oscillospiraceae bacterium; assembly: GCA_017538965.1. Lineage (GTDB taxonomy): Bacteria > Bacillota > Clostridia > Oscillospirales > Oscillospiraceae > Limivicinus. The sequence goes on along the minus strand of JAFYHU010000059.1, from coordinate 40,136 downwards.
TGGCAACCCTGAAGGCAGGAGATGCGGGTGTCGTTGATTTGTCTGACGGCAGAACCGTTTATTTCAGTCCAAACTGATAAAATTACAAACTGATTACAAAAAAGTTGCTCGAAAATGAAAAAAACTATTGACCTCCGGATGAAAATGTAATATTATAGGGGACACAGAGTCAAAGAGTTACGCTTTATTTGCGTTATTGATTCAGACAGGAGGCACATAGTATGGATTTCAAGGCCGAAGCGGGACCGGAGAATGTCGTAACGATAAAAGTCGTCGGTGTAGGCGGAGCCGGAAATAATGTTGTGAATCGTATGGTGAAGGACGGCACGCAGGGTGTCGAATTCATCGCTGTGAATACCGATAAACAGGCGCTTTCCATCTCGAATGCCGATCAGAAGATCCAGATTGGTGAGAAAATTACCAAGGGACAGGGGGCCGGATCGGACCCCGCGATCGGCAGACGGGCGGCGGAAGAGAGCAGGAATGATATTACAGCCGCGCTTGAAAATACCGATATGGTTTTCATCACGGCCGGTATGGGCGGCGGAACAGGAACCGGCGCTGCGCCTACCGTGGCGGACATTGCGAGAGATGCCGGCATGCTTACCGTCGGTGTCGTGACAAAGCCTTTCAAATTTGAAGGCAAACGGAGAATGGATCAGGCGGAGGAAGGCATCAAGGAACTGCTCGGCAAAGTCGATTCCCTGCTGATTATCCCGAACGACCGGCTGAAATATGCGACCGACCAGAAAGTAACTCTGGCAAACGCTTTTGAGATCGCAGACGATGTTCTGCGTCAGGCTGTGACCAGCATCTCGGATCTGATTAAGAACACCGGCTTTATCAATCTGGACTTTGCCGATGTTACCTGCATTATGAGGGATGCCGGATTTGCCCATATGGGTGTCGGACATGCGGCCGGCAAGGGCAAAGCGGAAGAGGCAGCCCGTCTTGCGGTAGCAAGTCCGCTGATGGAGACTTCCATCAACGGTGCTCACGGTGTGCTGATCAATATTACGGGATCTTCCGATATGGGACTGGAAGACGTTGAAGCGGCAGCAGACCTGGTTCAGGAAGCGGCGCATCCCGATGCCAACATCATCTTCGGCGCAAGCTTTGACGAGAGCATGCAGGATGAAATCCGCGTGACGGTCATTGCGACCGGTTTTGATGCCGGCGCCGGAAAGATGAAGAATCCCGACCGGATTCCGGTCATACAGCCCAAACCGGCAGCCGTCGAAGAAGCTCCGATCGAACCCGTCCGTCCGGCGGAACCCGCCGCACCCAGCGTGCCCCCGGTGTTCAAGCCGGCCTCCGACATGAAACCGGTCATACCGAATGCGGTGCCGCCTGTGAAAGAACCGGAAGAAGATGAGGAAGTGGAGCAGAAAGAAGATCCCTTTGACAACATCTTCAAGATCTTCAATACCAAGTAAACTGTCAGCACCGGCATGGTCTCTCGGATGAGAGACTGCTGCTTGCATAAAGAAAAGCTCCTCCCCTGCGGAGGAGCTTTTGTATACCTGCACTTTCAGAATCCGTGCAAAGGAGGGAAACAGAGATGAAAGCGGCCGGAATCCTGCTGAAGCTGCTTGACGGAATTGTTACCCTGCTTGGCGCAGTGCTCTTTGTGACAGCGCTTGTCTGGTCCGCTTATTCCTTCTGGGACAACAGGCAGGTGGTAACGGATGTTCGGGAGGTTCAGAGATCGCTGCGGGATCTTCGCCCGACGGCGGATGACGAAGAAGGAAGCGGCACGGATTTTCGAAAGCTGCAGGAAGCGAATGCCGATATCTGCGCCTGGCTGACGCTGGAGGGTACGGAAATTGACAGCGCCGTTGTTCAAGGAAAGGACAACGGAACCTATATGCATACCGATCCCTACGGAAAGCCTGCTCTTGGCGGCAGCATCTTTCTGGATGCCAGAAACAGCCGGCAGTTTGAGGATGCCGTTCATGTGCTCTACGGACATAATGTTCGCAACGAAGCCTTGTTTGCCGATTTAAACAAGTATAAGGATTTTCCTTTTTTTGAAGGACACCGGGAAGGGAGGCTGCTGGTGCCGGGCAGAGAATGGAAACTCCATGTATTTGCCTGCCTGCGGACCAGGGAAGGGGAGAAACTGATCTTTGACCCGGAATACGCGGCAGAAAACCGATCCCTGTTTCTGGACTATGCGGAAGAGCATGCGGCCGTATGGGACAGAGAAATGCTGAAAGAGATGAGGGAAAACGGAGAGAAAATCCTGACAATGACGACCTGCACAGACGACGGAGATCAGGATGCCCGGACAGCGGTTCTGGCATGGATGGAGGCTGCGGCGTGAAGGAAGATGCGACAAATGAAAAGAAGGAACTGAAACGCAGATTTCTTCGCCTGCTGTTTCATACAGTGCTGCTGGTAGCGGCGCTGTATGCGGCTTTCGGCGTGGTTTTCCTGCTGTGGCGTGTTCAGGGGCAGGATATGTTTCCGGCTGTCCATGACGGCGACCTGCTGCTTGCTTCCCGGAGGGTAAAAGAATGGCGGAGAAGCGATGTGGTCATCTATCGGGCGGAAGGAGAACGGCGCATCGGCAGAATCGTCGCGGTTGGGACAGACAAGGTCAGCGTGACGGAAGACGGGAGACTCCTGGTGAACGGCGCGCTGCAGACGGAAGAAATCTTCTATCCGACGGAGATGGAGAGCGAAGAACCTGTTTCTGTCCCGGAAGGCACTGTATACATTCTCGGTGATAATCGAAGCGCCTGCCTCGACAGCCGTGATTTCGGGCCGATCCCGACAACAGAGATAGAAGGAAAAGTCACAGATCTTTTTCGAAGAAGAGAACTATAGGAGAATGCCGTGAACGATACAATGTGGATAGCGGATCAGTGGAAGGACTACGAACTGATCGACTGCTCGCGCGGAGAAAAACTGGAACGCTGGGGAGAAGTCTGGCTCGTCAGACCCGATCCGCAGGCAATCTGGGACACACCCAGAAAGAACCGGCATTGGGAACAGCGGAATGCCCGCTATATCCGCAGTGAGTCGGGAGGCGGAAGCTGGGAAAAGGAGAGCATTCCGGAAAGCTGGGAGATGCATTACGGCGAACTGTGCTTCCGTGTAAAACCGATGAACTTCAAGCACACCGGCCTCTTTCCGGAGCAGGCAGCCAACTGGGACTGGGCGATGGAAAAGATCCGGGCAGCAGGAAGGCCTGTTCGCGTGCTGAATCTGTTTGCTTATACCGGCGCGGCCACGGTGGCATGCCTGAAGGCAGGCGCGGAGGTCTGCCACGTAGACGCCGCCAGGGGAATGGTGAGCTGGGCAAAGGAAAACGCCGCGGCAAGCGGCGTCAGTGACAGACCGGTACGCTGGATTGTGGACGACTGTCAGAAGTTTGTGGAAAGGGAAATCCGGCGCGGCAGAGTCTATGATGCTCTGATCATGGATCCGCCCTCCTACGGGCGCGGCCCGGGAGGCGAAATCTGGAAGCTGGAACAGAATCTCTGGCCTTTTGTTTCGCTCTGTGCCGGTGTGCTGTCGGAACATCCTCTGTTTGTGCTGATCAATTCCTACACGACAGGACTGTCGCCGTCGGTGCTGAGCTATGTCAGCCTCAGCATATTCGGAAAGCACTTCGGCGGCCGTGCGGAAAGCCGGGAGCTCTGTCTTCCGGTGACGGAAAACGGGCTTTATCTCCCCTGCGGAGCAAGCTGCCGATACGAATTTTAAACAACACGCCCTGCCATCCGGCAGGGCGTGTAATATCAGGTATTCCTGCGGCGGCGGCACTGAACAAAAAGACGGTCTTCCTCTTCGACAACTTTCAGATCCGCAAATCCGCGGGAATCCAGAAGCGCGGAAAGATCAGGCAGAGAATATGCGTACTCGATATGTTCTTCGCTGCTGCGCCGCCAGAGAACTCCCTCGCGTGAAAAAAGATCCATCCCGTAAACAAGGGCATTGAGTTCCCGGTCGAAGTCCGCCCTCCAGAGGCAGAACACTTCGTCATCCTCATCAACGAAAGTGTCGCCGTCCAGGTCCATCAGGTATTCCGGAGAGCGCATGTCAAACAGAAAAAGACCGCCCGGCCGGATAAACAGGAAAAGACGCTGCAGCAGGCGATCCAGCGTATCGGGGCTCAGATAATGAATCCCCTCCAGAGAACAGAAAGCAGCGTCTACCGTACCGTACAGATCCAGATCGGCTGCGTCCTGCTGCAGAAAAAGAGGCGGAACGGAAAGAACGGCACACTTCTCCCGGGCATGCATCAACATGCGTTCGGAGGCGTCTGTTCCGATTATCTCGTATCCGCGCCCGGACATCTCAAGACTCAGACTGCCCGTACCGCAGCAGAGATCCAGAAGCAGATGAAACTCTCCGCCGTCAGCGGAAAACGCCTGTTCATAGCGGTCCGCAAAACGCCGGTAATCCACATCCTCGGTCAGCCGGTCGTAGAAATCTGCAAGGGATTCGTAGCAGCTCATTCTGAGGACTCTTCAAGACGGGAAAAGACAAGCTCATAGCCGCCCTTTCCATACTGCAGCGTGCGGTTGACCCGACTGATGGTAGCGCTTGAAGCACCGGTTTCGGCAAGAATTTCATTGTATATTTTTCCCTCGTGAAGAGCTTTGGCTACCTGAAACCGCTGTTCCATGGCCGAAAGCTCGGTCATGGTGCAGAGATCCTCAAAGAAATCAATGCATTCTTCCAGGTTTTCGAGAGAGAGAACAGCCTCGTAAAGGCCGTTGTAATGCCCGCGCTTTGCCCGTGTGTTCATGAGCACCTCCAAGCTTACAGTGTTTTCCGTATTTTACTTCATTACGCTAAAAAAGTAAAGAGGAACCCGTCCCACCTGTCTGCTTTTGAGTACAGGTTCCTGAGAGCAGAGCGCAGAGAGGTATCCCCGGATGCCTCCGCTGTTTCTGCATCGGAAAGCGCCCGTTTCCGGCTCTCTGCAATTACGCGGAATACGAGCTCTTCCCTCGCTCTTACCCTCTTGCGCCGCGTTTTATACGGGGATTGTTATGCGGGTATAGCCCGGGAGAAGGATCAGATTGTACCTTGCCATTATATACGTTTTATAAAACTCCTTTGCAAGATCAGATACTCCTTCGACATGCTCGATAAAGAGATCAATCGTCTGAAGATCGATCCTTGGGAAAATTCGCTCCAGGGCTGCATTACAATCAGAATCGGCCCCTTTGGTAATAAAGTCGTAATAGTTGATCTTTCTGCCGTTCAGCTTCAGAGCAGAAGTCGGAAACTGAAATATCCTGGCGTGTAATTCGGCTTCCTCTGAGAGAACCTTACGCATGACGGCATCATCGGCTTGCGGAAGCAGGCAGCTTCCACAGTCGAATACGGGAGCGATGGATGCCGAGTCTGTTTCCTCATCATACAGAAAACCCCAGTTGCCGTTGTGACGATCAAAATTACCAAGAAGAGCGTCAGCAATGAAGACATCCCAGAAATGCTCTTTCAGATCCGATGGCGAGATGTATTTCTGCCGCTCGATTGCATCCATGACATCGGAGAGTTCTGTCCCGCTTCCGTTGCTGTCAGACTCCAGAACTGTGTTTTTAATGGAACAAAAGTCAAAGAAGCGTTTGCTTCCTGTTGTGAAATCCTTGCAGGCGCAAACAAGTTTTTCTTTTCCCCGGACCGAGTATGTACCGAGCATCGTTTCCTGCGCAGGAATCCCAAGCAGATTGAATATACTGCTGGCAATATGCTCGCTGACGCACCCGTTGGTGTAAGACAGTTCGGTCGGTTTTCCTTCAGCACTCGGAGGGAATTTGAGCATATAGATTACGCCGTTATATCGCACAGCGATTTTGTTTCCGTTTGCACCGTTATATGCTCTGCCGGGGATAATCTGACAATCGGTAAAGTCTGTCATCATGCAGCACCTCCGTACAGGAATTTCTTGCGAAGATAATCAGCATGTTCGGAGGAAATTGCTCTGTCATTGATCTCCGCAATGTTTATACTGCCATATAACTCTCCCCACAGACAGTCAAGAAGACTGCTGTGGTTTTTGACGCCCTCCTTGTAAGCATCCAGATCATGCTGAAGATATTCAGGAAGCCCATGCTCAAAGGATTTTTCTCGTTCTGTCTGAAGAATTCCGCCTTCCGTAAGGAGTTCCATCGGGACATCGAGTGCTTTGGAAAGCTTATACACTGTTTCAGCGGAACATTTTTCAAGTTTCGTCTTTCCGCTGCAAATATCATTGAGAGTTGCATGCGGAATGCCGGCATCTACGGCAAGCCGATATTTTGTCATTTTGCGCCTGGCCAGCAGGTCATCGATGATCATGGCAAATCCACCTCCCCAATCTGATTATATCGGTATGCCGAAATAAAGTCAAGAGGATTCTTTCGCTGCCGAAGTGGTCGTGTGCTGCTTGGGTGTGATCCGGTTCTGAAAAAAGTCTTTTCTATTCCGCTTTGGCGTGATATGATAAAAAAACCGCACAGCGGAATTCTGTGATGATGAGGGACAATGCGTATGAACGGGCAGACCCATCCGGAGAAAAAGCCGAGACGACAGCTCAGCGTCTGGGCGCTGGTTGGGATTGACCTGCTGGCAACCTGCCTTGCGCTCGGTGTTTTTGCGCTTTTCTTTTTTGGCCTGCCGCGAATCAGAGCAGGGGAAACAGAACAGACCAAGAGCCTCTCATCCACGGCAGAATCCGGTCCGCTTCCGACAGTTTACCCGATTCCGGAAGAAGCGACGGAAACGGAAGCACAACCCGATCCGGGATCGGAACCGGAGTCTGAGCCGGAGGAGCAGCAGGATACCGAACCCGAGCCCGAGACCGAACTCGAACCGGCGGACGACTGGAAATTTGCCGAACTGACAACGGAAGAGCCGGTGATGACGGAAACGGGCTATACCAGTCACGATATCTGCCTGAAAATTACGTCCTATGAAGCCGGGGAAGGCGTGATCGACAGCCCCTATACCGTAGCGGATATCTATGTCCGCGATGTCCGCTGTCTGCAGTCGTACTTTGCAGGCGCGAAATATATCCCCACCGGACACGGAGAAGAGATTCTCGATCTCATGGAAGAATCCGGGGCCATTCTGGCTGCCAACGGCGACTATTACAGCATGCAGATGGGTTGCGGCGTCCTGCGCAACGGGATCCTGTACCGCTATCCGAAAGCAGACTTCGATGTTTTTGTTCTCTATGAGGACGGATCGGTGACCATCTATCGGGAAAAAACAATCCGCACCCGGCAGGACTGGGAAAAGGCGTTTGAAAACGCTTGGCAGGTGTGGTCCTTCGGGCCGTCGCTGCTGGATGAAAACGGGACTCCTTATGACGATCTTCGCTCAGGCATCCTTTCGGTAGTTGCCGGCCGCAATCCCCGTACCGGCCTTGGCTACTTTGAACCCGGACACTATTGCCTGGTTGTGGTAGACGGACGGGCGGGCGACAGTGCGCCCGGTGCGACGATAGAAGAGTTCGCTTCTGTGTTTGAGAGCCTCGGCTGCAGTCAGGCCTATAATCTGGACGGCGGGGGAACAAGCAGAATGGCTTACGGAGGCGAGATCATTACGCATCCGAGCCAGAAAAGAGTCCTCCCCGATATCATTCTGGTGGCGGAATACGAAGGCTCGTTTGCGCAGAAGGAAGCGCAGAGCGCCGAGGAGGCATCCTGATGTTTCGAAGAATCCTTCCCCATATCTGCATCGTGCTGTCCCTGACCGTATTGATGCTGCTGATCCTGAATGTTTATAACCCGTTTATGGGCTTTCTCTCAAGCACGGTATCGCTCTGGTTTCTGCTTGCCCTGTGCCTTGCCGCCTTTGCGACGGCAGTGGTTCTGATCCGGACAGACCGCCGCAGCGACCGATAGAATCAAAAAGGGGCTGTCTCAAACTTTTGGACAACCCCGTTCTCGGCTTTATGCAATTACGCGGAAGAGAAACTGGTATCTCGCACTCAGGTTTCTCCGCCGCGCTTTTTTGTTATAGAATTTCGTAGGGAGCGATCCCCAGATCGCTCCGCAATCTCTGCGCCCGCAGGCGAAAAAGCCCGATTTCAGCTTCCTGCAATCACGCGGAAAACAACCTTGTCCCTCGCACGGACCTTTCTCCGCCGCGTTTTATAGGTGGGTGGTGCCTGTAAGCTGGCAGGTACTTTCAGCGTAGTTGCAGAATTCCACACCCATAGTCTATTCGCGGCAGCAGTTGGTCAGTCAGGTCAGTTTCTCAAATTCTGCAGTTCGGTGAGGATCCAACTGCAGACGGCTTCGAGGCCTTCTCCGGTTTTGGCGCTGATCGGGAAGAGAACCGCTTTCGGATTCATAGCCAGAATGCGCTCCCGCGCCTTTTCCAGACTGAAATCAAAATACTCCATGGTATCGATCTTGTTGATCAGAACCACATTGCTGACCTGATACATGAGCGGATACTTCAGCGGCTTGTTGTCTCCTTCCGGCACCGACAGGATGGTGACATTTTTGTGCGCGCCGGTATCGAATTCCGCAGGACACACCAGATTGCCGATGTTTTCGAGAATCAGCAGATCCAGACCCGCCGTGTCGTATTCCAGCAGCGCGCGCGCCGTCATATCGGCATCGATATGACAGAGACCGCCGTTGTGGATCTGAAGCGAAGGAATTCCTGTCATGTCGGCTACCCGCTGGGCGTCGAGGCTGCTTTCAATATCCACATCCATCTCGCCGATCTTCAGCCGATCCTTCAGCCGGTTGATCAGGGCAACCAGGGTGGTCGTTTTTCCGCTTCCGGGAGAAGACATGACGTTCAGAAAAAGCGTGCCCTGCGCTGTCAGCTTCTGCCGGATGATTTCCGCTTCCCTGTCGTTTTCGGCAAAGACGGATTCGTTGATCTGAATTACTTTTACTTCGCTCATCCTGCGTTCCACTCCTTCACCTTCGCGACCAGAGCATCCGCCAGCTCCTGCACGCCCTCGCCGGTTTTTGCCGAGATATAGAAAATCTCCATATCCGGATTCCGCATCCTGGCAGCCTGTTCCATCCGGCTTTTATCAAAGTCGAAGACGGGCAGGGTATCGATCTTGTTGACGACCAGCACGCTGCACTTTTCATACATCAGGGGATACTTGGTCGGTTTGTCGTCTCCCTCCGGAACGGAAAGAATCGTCATGTTGATGGCGGCGCCGGTGTCAAATTCCGCCGGGCATACCAGATTGCCGATGTTTTCGAGAACAATCAGCTCGGCATCCCGGATCGGCAGAGCGCGAATGCCCTGCCTGGTCATATCCGCATCCAGATGGCACATGCCGCCCGTATGGAGCTGAACCGTCGGGACCCCGGCCTCCTGCATCGTCTTCGCATCGACGGCACTGTCGATATCCGCCTCCATCACGGCCCAGCGCAGCCTCCCGGCAAAAGCCCGATTCAGCGCAAGGAGGGTGCTTGTTTTCCCGCTGCCGGGAGCGGACATCAGATTCAGCAGACAGGTTCCGCGGCTGCGCAGCTCTTCACGAAGAGCCTTCGCGTCCTGATCGTTGTCTTCCAGAACCGATTCTTTCAGAGCGATGATCTGTATGTTGTCCATATCTGTATCCTTCTCTTCCAAACGTTGTTTTCAGAATACCCCGAAACAGCCGAAAAATCAAGAGAGAAAAGCCGTTGGGGAGAACCTGTTGCAATTTCGGGGCTTCTGCCGTATAATCCCGTCATGAACTGTATGTGAAGGAAAGGAAACGGATATGGTTTTTTCCAGCCTTCTTTTTCTATATGCCTTTCTTCCGCTGTCTCTGATCAGCTATTTCCTCTGCCGTAGCCTGCGCGGGAAGAATATCTCCCTGCTGGTATTCTCCCTGATCTTTTATGCCTGGGGGGAACCCAAGTATGTGCTGCTCCTGATGGGAATGGCGCTGGCAGACTGGTTCTGCGCCCTGCGCATTGAAGCGGCCCAAAGCCGCAGGGAACAGAAGCAGTGGCTGATTCTGGCGGCGGCGATTGACCTTGGCCTGATCGGCTTTTTCAAATATGCGGGCCTGTTCTGCTCCCTGTTTGGGGAAGTTCCCGATTTCGTTGCCCGCATCGCCCTTCCCATCGGCATTTCGTTTTATACGTTTCAGCTGCTGACCTATGTGACGGATGTTTACCGGGGAGATGCAGCGGCCGAAAGGGAATACTGGCATGTGCTGCTGTATGCGGCGCTGTTTCATCAGTGCATCGCCGGGCCGATCGTCCGTTACAACAGCATCGCAGAGGAGCTGTTTGTCTCCCGTTCGGGAGAAGAAGAGCTGACCGAAGGCATCCGGCGTTTTACGGTCGGTCTTGCCAAAAAAGCCCTGCTGGCCAATCCCTGCGGCGCGCTGGTCGATGCGCTTCTGCTTTCGGACGGCGTCGCCGGGGATGCAGGCCTGTTTGCCCAGAATCTGTCCAGCCTCCGGCAGGTAACGGTGCTGGGCGCCTGGATCGGCATGGCGGCCTTCATGATGCAGATTTATCTGGATTTCAGCGCCTATTCGGACATGGCGATCGGCATGGGAAAAATGCTGGGTCTGCACTATCCGGAGAACTTCAACTATCCCTATACCGCGGATTCGGTGACCGAATTCTGGCGCCGGTGGCACATGTCGCTGAGCTCTTTCTTCCGTGATTATGTGTATATTCCGCTGGGCGGCAGCCGCTGTGCCCCCCTCCGCGTCGTGCTGAACACCTTTGTCGTCTGGGCGCTGACGGGGCTGTGGCACGGAGCAAGCTGGAACTTTGTCCTCTGGGGTCTGTACTGGTTCGTATTTCTGATGCTGGAGAGGCAGTTCCTGAAGCCCCTCCTTTCCAGGACGCATGTGCTTTCCCATCTGTATCTGCTGCTGGTGGTTTACTGCGGATGGATCCTGTTTCGCTTTACGGACATCCGTCTGGGATGGACGGTTTTCCGCGCGCTGTTCGGTGCGAACGGAAACAGGCTGTCGGACTTCCTGACGCTGACCGCGCTGCAGAACAATCTGTTCCTGCTGCTGGCATCCGCCATCGCCTGTACACCGCTTGTGAAAACAATCTCGGAACGCCTGGAACGCTTTGCCGTCTGGCGCGGCTGCTGCAGCAGCCTTTTTCCGGTGCTGCTGCTTCTGCTCTCGACCTGTGCGCTGGTGGGGGAAAGCTATAATCCGTTTCTGTATTTTCAGTTTTAAGGCAGGAAAGCATGAAACACCTGAAAGAACAACCGAAATCGGAACACGAACTGGAGCTGGCAGGGCCGTTTTTTGCGGTGCTGTTTGTGCTGATGCTGATCGGTTTTCTGGTTCCGCTGCGTCCCGAGTATTCGGACCGCGAAAGAAGAAAACTGCATGAATTCCCGGTTTTTTCCGTACAGAGCCTTCTGGACGGCAGCTACTTTGACGAGATTTCCGCTTGGTATTCCGACAGCTTCCCGGGAAGGGAAGACATGCTCGAGATTTCGGACCGTCTGGATACCCTGCACGGGATCGGAAAAAACGAAGTGCAGCTGACGCAGCTGACAGGCAGCGGCAGCGACAGCGCACAGCTGGATGCCCTGCTGGAGGAGGCTGAGGCGGATGCCGTCTCTGCCGGAGAAGGCAATACGCCTGCCCCGGCAGAGATAACTGCCGTCACGCCGAAACCTGCTGCTGCGGCGTCCCTTTCGCCGACCCCGGAACCCGAAGAGAGCGCGGAGCCCGTTGACCCCGATGCCGTCATAGAAAACTGGGAAGGTCTGGACGGGGAAGAAGAGGCAAAAATGTTCGGCGATCTGGTGGTCATCGACGGCAACGCCGTTTCGCGCATGGGCTTCGATCAGACCGTAACCGACCATCATATACAGCTGATGAATCAGGCCGGGGATGCGCTGGCGGAAAAAGGCATTCGCTTTTTCAACCTTCCGATTCCCACCAGCGTGAGCGTGCTGCTCTCTTCCGATATGCTGGAAGAGATCGGGGCGGCCGACCAGGGGAAAATTCTGCGCTACATGTTCGCTAAGGAAAACGAACACGTCGGAAAGGTCAACGCCTTCAACAACCTGCTTGCGCACAACAAGGAGTATCTCTATTTCCACGGAGACCATCACTGGACGGCGCTGGGCGCGTACTATGCCTATCAGAGCTTCTGTGAGACGGCGGGCTTTGAGCCGGTTCCGCTGAGTGAATATGAAGAGAAAAACATGGGCGAGTTTCTCGGTACGCATGCCTATTCCGTTTCCAAAAACCTGCTGGAACCGGATGAGATGATTGCCTATATTCCGCCGGGAAGCATCAAAATGGAGATTACGGGGAAAGAACCGTTCGACGGCGTCATTGTGGATGAGAGCGCAAATTACCCGAATATGAAATACAACTGTTTCATCAACGGGGACAATCCCGTGACCGTCATCACCAACGAAGACCTGCCGGATGCTCCGGACTGTCTGGTAATCAAGGACTCCTTCGGAAATCCCTTTGTTGTGTATCTGACGCAGCACTATCATCGGGTCATTGTTCTGGACTATCGGAAGAATTTTACCCCGGTGAGCAAGCTTGCAGAGGAATACGGCGTGCAGGATGTGATCCTGGCCCAGAGCATCGGCGTCACGCAGACCCGCAATGCCCAGTTCCTGCTGGATAACCTGATGAAATAGAAAAAACACAGGGCTGTCTCAATGTTTTGGACAACCCCGTTCTCGGCTTTATGCAATTGCGCGGAAGAGAAACTGGTATCTCGCACTCAGGTTTCTCTGCCGCGCTTTTTTTGTTAGAGAATCTCGTAGGGAGCGATCCCCAGATCGCTCCGCAATCTCTGCGCCTGCAGACGAAAAAGCCCGACTTCAGCTTTCTGCAATTACGCGGAAAACAACCTTGTCCCTCGCACGGAACTTTCTCCGCCGCGTTTTATAGGTGGGTGGTGCCTGTAAGCTGGCAGGTACTTTCAGCGTAGTTGCAGAATTCCACACCCATAGTCTATTCGCGGCAGCAGTTGTTTCGACAGGGGCATCTGTCTCCCTGGCCGCGAAACGCTACAACCTGATTGGGAGCAGAAAATGATTTCAAATTCGCGCGGCACCGGTGGCGACGGCGGCGCGGGCGGCCGCTTCGGCGACGGCATCGCATACGCGCGGATCAAAAGCCTTGGGAAGAATATAGTCTGCGCAAAGCTCGTCGTCCGAAACAAGACCGGCAAGGGCTTCGGCTGCCGCAAGTTTCATGGCGTCGTTGATTTCCCTTGCGCGTACGTCCAGCGCGCCGCGGAAAATGCCCGGAAAGCAGAGTACATTGTTGACCTGGTTCGGATAATCCGAGCGGCCCGTGCAGACCACGGCGGCGCCGCCTGCCTTTGCCTCCTCCGGGAAGATTTCGGGGATGGGGTTGGCGCAGGCGAAGACGACGGCATCCCGGTTCATGCTTCTGACCATTTCCGTGGTGAGCATGCCGGGCGCGGAGACCCCGATGAAAACATCGGCCCCTTCCAGAACCTCCGCCAGAGAGCCTTTCCGAAGCTTCGGATTTGTCCGTTCGGCAATCTCACGCTTGGCGTCGTTCATGTGATCCGGTCTTCCGTTCCAGATCGCCCCGCTGCGGTCACAGAGAGTCACATCTGCGGCACCGGCGGTCACCAGCAGCCCGGCGATCGCGGTCGCAGCGGCTCCTGCGCCGCTGACCACAATGCGGACGGAGGACAGCTGCTTCCCGACCAGCTTCAGGGCGTTTCTGAGACCGGCAAGCATGATGACGGCGGTACCGTGCTGATCGTCATGAAAGACGGGGATGTCCGTACATGCTTTCAGGCGTTTTTCAATTTCAAAGCAGCGCGGCGCCGAGATGTCTTCCAGATTGATGCCGCCAAAGGATTTGGAAATCAATCTCACGGTCTCGACGATCTCGTCGACATCCTTGCTGTCGATGCAGAGCGGAACGGCATCCACCCCGCCGAAAGCCTTGAAGAGGGCGCATTTACCCTCCATGACCGGCATGCCGGCCTCCGGACCGATGTCACCCAGCCCGAGAACAGCGGTCCCGTCCGTGATCACCGCGACCATGTTCCAGCGCCGGGTCAGGTCGTAGCTTTTGATCGGGTCTTTCTGAATCTCCAGACAGGGCGCAGCCACACCGGGGGTGTAGGCCAGACTCAGGGCTTCGGAGGAATCCACCGGTGCACGCACGCGGATTTCGATTTTGCCCTTCCATTCGGCGTGCTTTTCGAGGGAACGTTTCCCGTAATCCATTGCGTCTCCCGCAGCTTTACGGATTCAGGCCTGAGCCGCAACCGAGGCGGCAATGACATCGGCGAGAGCCGCAAGGGCATCCTCCTGACCGGCGGCGAGAGCGGATTTCAGCGTGAAGTTGTCGGCGAGGAATTCGATGTTCTTCATGGGCGCGATCAGCTCGCGCATGACCTTGCCGCTCGCGGGAGCCCAGCTGCCGTTTTCAATGACAACGACCTTGCGGTTCTGAAGATTGTGGGCGCTGAGATCGTGCAGCAGGTTCTCCATCGTGACAAAAACGCCGTTGTTGTAGGTGGTGGCGGCAAAGACCAGATGGCTGCAGCGGAAGGCATCCGAGACAATATAGCTTGCCGGGGTAACCGAGGTGTCGTACATGCGGACCTTGATCCCGCGTTCGCAGAGAAGGGCGGCGAGAATGTTCGCGGCGTTTTCGGTATGCCCGTAGACCGAAGCGTAGGCGAGCATGACGCTGTTTTCTTCCGGAGCGTATGTGCTCCAGAGCTGATACTTCTCCAGGTAACGGCCAAAGTCTCTGCGCCAGACAAAGCCGTGCAGCGGGCAGACGGTCTCGATTTCCAGAGCGGCGGCCTTCTTGAGCGCGGCCTGCACCTGGGGACCGTACTTGCCGACGATGTTGGTGTAATAGCGTCTCGCTTCGCTGAGATTCTCCGTGAAGAAATCGGCTTCATCGGCGAACAGACGGCCGTTCAGCGCGCCGAAGGTGCCGAAGGCATCGGCGGAGAAGAGCGTCTTATCCGTCCGGTCGTAGGTCATCATGACCTCGGGCCAGTGGACCATGGGCGCCATGAAAAAGCTCAGCTCATGCCGGCCGGCGGAAAAGACATCGCCTTCCTTGACCAGGTCAATCCGGTCGGAATAGTCTTTCAGGAAGAACTGGGACAGCATGCCCTTGGATTTGGCGTTGCAGAGAATTCTCACCTCGGGATAGCGCAGCAGCAGACCCTCGATGGTCGCGGCATGATCCGGTTCCATATGGGAAATAACCAGATAGTCGAGCTTCCTGCCGCCGAGCGCGTGGGCGACATTTTCAAAGAAGACTTCAAAAACGGCCTTGTCTACCGTGTCAAACAGGACGGTTTTTTCGTCCAGCAGGAGGAACGAGTTGTAGCTGACTCCGTCGGGAACCCCGTAGACACCCTCAAAACAGAAGAGGCGGCGGTCATCGGCGCCGACCCAGATCAGATTTTCATTGACTTTTCTCGTGCAGTGCATGGGAACTCCTTTCCGTCCGCATGCAGCGGACCTTGCAGAAAAATGATTCAAGCCTGAGACTGAATTCCATTATAGAAAATTTCTGTTGTATATGCAATCTTTTTCTGTTAAAATCCGGGAAGAAAGCTACAGAGGAGGGACCGACATGGCAGAGAGAAAATTCACGGGAATTCGAGGAACGCTGGAGAGCGCGGAGCTGAGTGCGGACTATGAGACGGCGGCTGTCTTTGAAAAGCTGCGCGTCGGAGAAAAGGGCGTCTATTTCCGGGACGGCCTGCGCACGCGGTATCTCCCCTATGATTATATCGACCGGGCGTTTATCCGCGTACAGGAAACCCGGAGCCGCATGTGCTGCGGGCAGGCAAATTTCAATTATTACCGCATTGTTTTTGTGCATGACGGAAAAGAATTTGCCGACTATCTGAGCGAGAAGGAAAAAGAAACGGACGACGCGCTTGCGGCCATTGCCGCGCACGGCGTGCCGACCGGCTTCGTGAAAGAGGAAACAGCGGTATGAAACTGATCCTTGCAAGCAACAACGAGCATAAACTGATCGAAATCCGCCAGATTCTGGGTGCGCACTTCGGCGAGATCCTCTCCATGCGGGAAGCCGGCATTGAGCACGAGACGGTGGAAGACGGCAGCACTTTCATGGAGAACGCCCTCAAAAAAGCGCGCGAGGTTGCGGAGATCAGCGGCTGCTGCGCGCTGGCGGATGACAGCGGTCTCTGTGTGGACGCGCTGGACGGCGCGCCGGGCATCTATTCCGCGCGCTTCGCCGGCGAACACGGGGATGACGAGGCAAACCGTCAGCGCCTTTTGGAACTGATGCGTGACAAGACCGACCGCGGCGCGCACTTTACCTGTGCAATGGCGCTGGTCTGGCCGGACGGGCGAACCGTGACGGCCGAAGGATATGTTTACGGGGAAATCACCCGGGAAAAACGCGGAAGCAACGGCTTCGGCTATGATCCGCTGTTTCTGATCCCGGAGCTCGGGTGCACGACCGCGGAAATGGAACCGGAAGCAAAAAACGCCGTCAGCCACCGCGCCGCCGCCCTGCACGCCCTGGTCAAGAAGCTTTAAAAAACAAGGCGCCGTCTCAAACGCCTTGTTTATACCCGTTCTTAACTTTCTGCAATTGCGCGGAAGGGGAGAGGATACCTCGCACGGACCTTTCCCCGCCGCGCTTTTTATTACTGTCATTGCGAAACCAGTGTCGCAACACTGGTTGTGGCAATCCGCATCCCCGATGGATTTTTGCTATTCAACCCGCAGTCTGCGGACGGTGCCGTCCAGGCGGTATTTTACGGTGAGCCCGCCCTCAGTTTCAACGCGGACATAATCGCTGTCCCGCAGACGCAGAAGATACGAGTAGAAGTCCTGCTGGGGCTTGCCGTACAGCGCCATGTTGTCGGAATGGAACAGAACGCCGCCGAACAGCGCGTTGACCGTGGCAAGCTTGGTTTTCTCTTCCTCGGTCAGCTTCAGGTTCTCCTCCCGCAGAAAGAAAACGTCCGGATCGTTCAGAAAGGCGCGTCCGTTCAGCTCGCGGCGGTAGATCGTGTTGAGTATGGACTGCCGGGTAGAAATCCTTTCGCGGTGGGCATGCTGCATCAGCCAGCTGTCATTCCAGTCCAGCGAAACGTCACAGCCGATACGGCAGTAGTCCACCAGACCGAAGGCCGGCATCAGGGGCACACCGCAGCCGAGAATCTTTTTCTCGCCGCAGAGTTCGCGCAGGAACTCCATCGCCCGGATCATGCGTCCCGCCCGGCTTTCGTTCTCGTTTCCGAAAGGCGCGGCCGCATAGAGAAAGTCCAGCTTCACGAGATCATAGCCCCACTCGTTCAGCACGCGGTCAAAAACCCGGCGCAGATACGCCTGTACCTCCGGATTGTCGATGTCGAGGGAATAGAAACCGCCCCAGTTGCAGCCGCAGTACCATGGCTTGCCATCAACCTGAAGCAGCCAGTCGGGGTGCCGCTGCCAGATCTCTGACTTTTTGGTGACCACGAAGGGCGCAAGCCAGAGCCCGGCCCGGAAGCCTGCTGCGTGGATATCATCGGCGGCCTGTTTCATGCCGCGGGGGAAGCGGATGACATGCGCTTCCAGCCAGTCGCCCACGGTCGGTTCCCATCCGTCGTCGATCTGAAAGACGTCACCCGGCTTCAGCCTGCCGGCACAGCCATGCAGATCCTCAAGAATCGAAGTCTGAGAAATGTTTTCATAGCGGTTGTACCAGCTGGTATAACCGGCAATCGGCTCCGTCGTGCGGGGCCGGATTTCCATTGCGGAAAACCAGGCATCGAAGACCGCGTTTTCGCTGCCCTCAGCCCAGAAGAGATCAAAGGCATGAAAGGCTCCGCAGACACGGAGACCGGCGCAGTCGCGTTCTATGCGCAGGGTGCCGGTGCGGCTGTCATAGGTGAAGAGGGTATAACCCGGTCGCTCATCCAGCGAGGCCAGGAGACGAAAGCGCTTTCCCTGACGGAAGTAACACCAGCTTTCGCCGTGGCTGACGCCGGGGGTTTCGGGATAATCGACAAAATAGTAGTCGCCGTAGCGCTCAAGCCCGTAGTAGTCAATGATGAACTGAGGAACATGCGCCATCCTTTTTGTGAAGCCCATTCGATCCAGCTCGGGGCAGAAGGTCCAGGACTGAAAACCGTTCATGAAAATTCTCTCCGCCGCGGAGGTCTGCAGATGCATAACGGCTGTTATTTTGCGCAGCGTTCCTTCGGGAAGCCGTTCGACAATCCGGTTGGCGCCTGCGGTGATTTCGCGGGTGCCGCTGACCGTCGGGAGATTGTTTTCAAACTGAATCTGATAGCTTAATGTTGCCATGGCAGCTTTCCTTTCCGGGAAGTTCAAAATGCTGTGCCATAGTTTAGCCGATCCCGCTGTGCTTGTCAAGCGTACGGGTTCCCGTAAAAAAAGCTTGCTTTATTTCGCTAATGTGGTATTATGTTAGCGCAAAGAAGAGCGTAAGCTCTTTCATTTCTTTAACGGAGGACAAAACATGAAAAAGACATTTGCCATTCTGCTTGCCCTGTGCATGGTTTTCGCGCTTTGTGCCTGCGGCGAGTCCGCTGCACCGGCTGCTGCTCCTGCAGAAGCGGAACCCACTACCTTCATCATGGGCATCGACCCCGAATATCCGCCCTTCAGCTATCTGGGCGATGACGGCAATTACACCGGCTTTGATGTCGAAGTCTGCCAGGCTGTCTGCGACAAGCTGGGCTGGGAGATGAAGATTTTCGGCGTGAACTGGGACGAGAAGCTCGTTCAGCTTGATTCCAAGGAATGCGACTGCGTCTGGTCCGGCATGACCATCCTCGACAGCATGAAGGAAGCCGGCTATGTGATTTCGGCGCCCTACTATGACAATACTCAGGTTCTGGTCGTCAAGGCCGACAGCGGGTTTGCTTCTTCCGCGGATCTCGCCGGCAAGGTGGTAGCTGTCCAGCTGGGTACCTCGGGCGAGAACCTGCTGAACAATGATCTTGCCGACATGGCAGCGACCTTTGAGAACGTGCTGACCTGTGACAGCTTCCTGAAGTGCTTCACCGAACTCGAAGGCGGCGCGGTGGATGCCGTGTTTGTCGATATGCCTGTTGCGGCAAGCTATGTTAAGGATCACCCGGGTCTTACGGTCATCGATGAGAACCTTGGCGCCGAGCAGTACGGCATTGCCTTCCGCTCCGGCGATGCGGATCTCTGTGCCCAGGTCGATGCGGCCGTTCAGGCCCTGGTTGCCGACGGCACCTATGCCAAGATTGCCGAAAAGCCCGAATACGCCGAGATCGTCAACAACCTGATCTTCCTGTCCAAGTAAGGAGAAGACTCATCCCGTACGGAACCCTCTGCAATTGCGCGGAAGGGGAGAGGATACCTCGCACGAACCTTTCCCCGCCGCGCATTTTGCTTCTCTTTCATTTGAGGCAATTCGTAGGGAGCATAACGACGCGCGAGAAACGCGTGACGATCCAAGCTTGCTGCCCCAGATCGCTCCGTAATCCCTGCGCCCGCAGGCGCCCGTTCTCAGCTTCCTGCAATTACGCGGAAAACAGCCTGATTGGGAGCAAACCCCTGTCTGCATTTTCAGACAGCTGCATAAATACTGATTTCGAACAACCGAGGTTTTCCCTATGTCCTTAATGACGATGATTCTCAAGATGAGCGAAGGCCTGAGCAAGACCTGCGCCATCTTTTTCCTGACCCTGCTTTTCTCACTGCCGCTGGGTATGATTGTAGCCCTGCTGCGCATGAGCAGAATCAAGGTCGTTTCGGCGGTTACCCGCTTTATCATCAATGTTCTCCGCGGGACGCCGCTGATGCTCCAGCTGCTTGCGGTGACCTACGGCCCGTACTACCTGTTCGGAGTGACCGTTGCCCGCAACAAGCTGATTCCGGTCGTCATCGCCTTCTCCATCAACTATGCGGCTTATTTTGCCGAAATCTACCGCGGCGGGATCGAGTCCATCCCGATCGGCCAGTATGAGGCGGCCGAAGTTCTGGGATACAGCAAGTTGCAGACCTTCATGCGGATCATTCTGCCGCAGGTGATCAAGCGGATTATGCCGAGCGTAACCAACGAGGTGGTGACCCTTGTCAAGGACACCTCTCTGGCCTTCACCGTCTCTTATCAGGAGATGTTCACCATCGGCAAACAGATTGCGAACTCCCAGACGAGCTTCATGCCTTTCCTGGTCGCCGGTGCCTTCTACTACATCTTCAATGTGATTGTTGACTGGGTCATGGGCCGGATCGAGAAGAGACTGGACTACTATCGGTAAGGGGGGAAGAAAAATGCCCGACAACAGAAACAATCCCGCGGAAAATACCGCGGCCCCCAGCATTCTGGAAATCCGCCGTCTGCAGAAAGCTTTTGATTCCACTTCCGTCCTGAAGGATATTTCTCTGTCTGTCGAGAGAGGAAACGTGATTTCGATTATCGGACCTTCGGGTTCGGGAAAATCGACCCTGCTTCGCTGCGCTTCTTTCCTTGAGACTGCCGACGGAGGCGATATCCTGTACGACGGGCAGTATGCCGTAAAGGACGGCGTTTATGCTTCCAAGGCCGAGCTGAACCGCTTCCGGACCCGCTTCGGACTGGTTTTCCAGAATTTTCAGCTGTTTCCGCATTATTCCGTCCTGAAGAACGTCTCCGAAGCGCCGATTCTGCACGGAGAGAACAGGGACGAGGTTCGCAATCGCGCGATGGAGCTGCTGAAGAAAATGGGCCTCGAGGGCAAGGAAAACGCCTACCCCTACCAGCTGTCCGGCGGTCAGCAGCAGCGTGTCGCCATTGCACGGGCGCTCTGCATGCGGCCGGAGGTGATGTACTTTGATGAGCCGACCTCGGCGCTGGACCCGGAGTTGACCGGTGAAGTCCTGAAGGTCATCCGCCAGCTGGCAGACGAGAAGATGACCATGGTCGTCGTCACGCACGAGATGCCCTTTGCCAAGGCAGTCAGCAACCGTGTGATTTTCATGGACGGCGGCGTCATTGTCGAACAGGGCGACCCGATTGCGGTCTTCGAAAACCCGCAGGAAGAGCGCACGCGCCAGTTCCTGCGCGTGTTTGAACGGTAATGGGCAACTCTCTGCACTACTGCATCTTTGACCCGACGGGAAACATCACCGCCCTGGCGGAGAGTCCTGTTGAAGCTTCGCTCCAACCGGCCGTCGCGGCCGACATCATGCGCCGCCGGCCCGAGGTCGAACAGGTCGGCTTTCTGACCCTTCCGGATGCTCCCGGGCTGCCCTCCCTGCGTATGGCGGGGGGCGAATTCTGCGGCAACGCCTCGATGTGCGCCGCCGCCCTGACGCTTCTCCGCCGGCCGCCGGAATCGGACGTCGAGGCTGCTCTGCTGCTCCGGGTTTCGGGCGCGAGTCAGCCGGTCGAAGTTCGGCTGCGGGCAGAGGAACTGCGCTGCTGGTCCGCGGCGGTGCGGATGCCGCCCGCGCAGGGGATCGGGAAAACGGATTTCTGCTTCGGCGGCCTGCGGGGGTCGCTCCCCCTGGTACGGATGGAGGGAATCTCGCATCTGATCGTCGAACCCGAATCTCCCTTTTTCTCCCTGCTCGCCGACCGTCCTGCCGCCGAGCGTGCCGTGCGTGAGTGGGCCCGGATGCTCGCTGTTTCCGGCCTCGGACTGATGTTTCTGGACAATGCCTGCCGCCTTACCCCGCTTGTCCACATCCCCGCCTCCGACACCCTCTTCTGGGAGAACTCCTGCGCCTCCGGCAGTGCTGCCGTGGGCATGGCTTTGGCCGGAAGGACAGACGCCCCTGTGAAACTCTCGCTTGAGCAGCCGGGCGGGACGCTCCGTGTCGAAAGTCGTCCGAACGGCCCGACCGTTCTGCACGGCCGAACGAAACTGATCGCCGAATATGACGAAGATTCCCCATTTTTAAACAAATAATGGCGCAAAGGCCCGCTGAGATTACCGTATCATCGTAATCCTGCGGGCTTTTTGATTATATTCGTGTTTTTCTTTCATAAAAAGTGTTGCCCCTGGGGCTTGCAAAAAGGCCTCTTCCGGTGTAGAATAACAGACGAGAAAATAAAGCTTCTAAAATGTTATAGAAAGGAGGAAGCGAATATGGCACAGATCGAAGAGGTATATAGCTATCTGCAGGAAAACTACAACCAGAACGAGCCTATTTTTCTGTCAGAGATCAGTATCCCCGGAATGAAGCCTGCTTCTCTTCGCCAGCAGATGAAGAAGCTGACAGAAGATGGGCGGCTTAAACGCTTTGATACAGGCATCTACTATCTCCCTAAAAAATCTATGTTTCGTTTCGGCTCCATGCTGTCGCCGGACGAGGTAATCCGGAAGAAATACCTGACAGACGGTAAGAACCGTTGCGGTTATCTGAGTGGTATGATGTTTGCCAATCAGCTCGGCCTTACCACCCAGGTTCCGATGGTTTATGAGGTGTATACGAACAAGGCTACAACAGATTATCGGGATACAACGCTTGGGAATCGGAGGGTTATTCTCAGACGGCCGTATGTCGAAGTGAATGACGGTAATGTGAAGGCTTTGCAGTTCCTTGACCTGATAAAAGAAGTGAGCGATATCTCTGAACTGGAGGGGGAGAAACTGACAGCGCGGCTTACAGGTTATATGAAAACAAGCGGCCTGAACTTTGACACGTTGCGGCAGTATCTCTCATATTATCCGGATAAGATTTACAGAAATATGTATGAGGTGGGGTTGTTAAATGGCGTGGCTACATGACAACAAAGAAGAATTCAGAAACGCGGTGCTCTATGCTGCGGATCAAAACCGACTTACTCCGGATGCTGTTGAGAAGGATTATTATGTGACGCTTATCCTGAAGGGCTTAAAGGAGAGACTTCCTTTCATCGTATTCAAAGGAGGAACCTCACTCTCAAAATGTCATAAGGTGATTAACCGTTTTTCGGAAGACATTGATGTGACGATTGACACGAAACTGTCCCAGGGGCAGATGGGGAAAGTCAAGGATGCCGTTAAAGCAGTCGCCGAAGAGCTGGGCATAACCATTCCGAATATTGAGGAAACCCGAAGCCGCAGGAGTTACAACAAGTACCTGATGGCTTACGAAACCATCACTGAAAAGCTGAATGTTGATTTACAGCCTACGGTCATCCTTGAGACTTCTTTTGCTGAGGTCTCTTTCCCCACAGTGATTCTTCCGGTCCACAGCTATGTTGGGGACATAATACAGACGGAAGCGCTGGAGATGGTGGAAGCCTATGGATTGTTGCCTTTTGAGATGAAAGTGCAGGGGATCGACAGAACCATGGTTGATAAGGTCTTCGCAATTTGTGATTATCACATGAAGGGCGACGTGCACAGACACTCAAGGCATATCTATGACATATACAAGCTGCTCCCTTTTGTCCCGATGAACGATAACCTTCGAAAGCTCATCAAGGAAGTACGTGAAGTCAGAGCGAAAAATGTAAGCATCTGCCATTCCGCGCAACCGGGTGTGGATGTGCCGGGAATACTGAAGGACATCATAAACGATGATGTTTACCGTGCTGATTACGAAAGCGTGACATCGAGAATCCTGGAAGAACAGATTCTTTATGAGACGGCAATTGAAGCCGTACGGAAGATTGCGGAATCTGGATTGTTTAAGGAGTAAGCCATGAGTCAAGGAACCTACCCCCTTGACTCACAGATTCAAAACATAATTGTAAAATACTTTACAAACAAGTTTCTTGACAACTTGAAAAGTAAAGGGAGGGATGCCTCCAACAGGGGTGAGAATTCGGAGTTATCACCTGCAGTCGGGGTCGCAGGCCTGCCGGAGCCACAGGGAACCTGTCTCCGTGACTCGTATGAATAGAAAGACTTGACTTGGAATATAACAAATATTATAATTAAAACATAATAAATGTTATAAAAGGAGGTGGCCATGCAGAATCTTATTTTGGAAATCAGAAATCGCATGAATGTCAGCCAGGAAGAGTTGGCGAAAATGATCGGGATCTCCTTCGCAACGGTAAACAGGTGGGAAAATGACCATTCCAGCCCAAACAAAGCCGCACAACTGCGTTTGTATGATATCTGCAGGGAAAAGGGTGTTGACCTGGAAGATATTATTCGGAAAAAAATCGAAGAAGCGGTATCGGGGATCAGGAAACAAACCGGGAGACTGATTCTTTACCATGGATCAAAGTCCGGAATAAAAGGACCGATTGCTCCGATCAGCAGGGAGAGATGTGACTTTGGCAGGGGATTCTACATGGGAACGGAACCCAATCAGCCGTTAACGCTGATCAGCGATTTTGAACAATCGAAATTCTATGTGATAAGCATGGATCTGAAGGGTTTGCGGGTTTTGAAGGTCAGCCCCGATTTGGAATGGGCGATGCTGGTGGCATTCAACAGAGGGAAGATGGATGAAGTCAGAGGAACGGAACTGTATGAACGGTATGCGGAGATGGAAAAAGGGTATGATGTGATTGTCGGCAGCATTGCAAACGACCGTATGTTCTATGTTTTGGATAACTTCTTTCTGGGAAATATTACGGATAAGGCGCTTGTCATG
This sequence comes from Oscillospiraceae bacterium, assembly GCA_017538965.1. GTDB lineage: Bacteria > Bacillota > Clostridia > Oscillospirales > Oscillospiraceae > Limivicinus. The sequence continues at coordinate 15,692 of JAFYHU010000059.1, read as the reverse complement.
AGCTTGGCTGCACTTCAGCTCGGGCAGCAGTATGTTGCGATTACCGGGAAAGCATGTAAGCAGGTGAAGATTGAAACCGAGATTGGATTGTCTTATCTGGAGAGAGTCTTCCTTCGTGATCTGAGCGAATCCAATCGTGTGAAGGGCGTAAACCTTGCGAATGAAATCTGCAGAGACTATCGAAGGGAAGGTCTTTTCTTTGATGAAATCCTGAAAGAAGCAACAGAGGGGAGGAATGAGCACCGTGGACAGCATTCAACTGAAACTCTGTGATATCCAGGGCCGTTTGTTTGAACGCTCTTCCGCATATGCCAGCGAAAGCTTTATCCGGGAATTTATGAATTCAGAGGTCGCGGAACATCTGGATTCTCCGTATAATAAGCTGCAATGGATGGGAGAGGAATATCTCCTGGATGAACTGAAGGATGAAAAAGTTCTGAGTACGACAGGTGAAAAATACAACCCGGAGGTTCTGTACTGGATCGGATATCTGTATCGTTACTGGGCCTGTTCGCGCAAGGAAAAAAGCAGAAAGATCTATCGGCGGGCTCCGGCAAAAACCATGAAACGGAATTATCCGGCGTTCCACACCTTCGACCCGGAGCTTGCAATCGATGACCTGATAGAAATCAGCAGACAGAGACATTAAAAATGGGTCAGGGAACCTGTCCCCGTGACTCATAAGAAACAAACAGCACGGCGCAAAAGGGAGAACCTTATCTTTCCTTTTGCGCTGTTCTGTTTGGCATATGATATAAGAAAAACTTGTCAAAATGATACACCAAAAGAGACAGAATTTTAAGCAATATTCACATAGGCTGGAACATATCGGAAATAGAGCTTGCAATTTCAAAATATTTGAATATAATATGGATAAGGCACATTTTGCGTTGTGCCAGTTTTTGCGTCCTTTCATTTTGTTAATCCCTCAAGGAAGGAAACTGTTTTTCTCATGACGTTTAAGAAAGCCATTGGGCTGCTTCTGATTTTGATTCTTCTGGCCGCCGGCGGAGTCTATCTGCTGATGGTCGAGAAGGAAGACGACAAACGGATGAGTACCCTGTATTCCGAGGTCGAGCCGTTGGAGCGCGAGCGCGAATCTCTTATCCAGGAAAAAAAGAACCTGGAAACCGAATATGCGCAGCAGATGCGCGATTACGGCACCCTCGAAATCATGTTCCGGAAAGCGGATGCCCAGATCATCAGTGACGTCTGGCCTGTCATGCGCAGCCGCGGCGTGGTCGGCGTGGTACCCTTTTCCTTTGTCGAGATACCGGGTTACTATAACAAACTGAAATGGGAAGACCTTCGCACCCTGATAGCGGACGGCTGGGGAGTCTATCTGCTGTACGAATACGGCGGATCGGATCCGACTGCCTGGCTGAATGGGGCACAGAATTATTTCCGCTACAATAAGATCGACTTTCCGACTACTATCTACTTTGTCAATAACAACTATGACCCGTCCATGGATGAGGCGCTGATTAACGCAGGCATCCGGACCGTGGTCACCAATGCCTCCGACGGCCGCAGCAATACCGTCACGGATGTGACAGGGCCGCTCTGGCATACCGGCGTGATGAACTGGGGTTACACCACCTCTGCCACAGATATTGAGCTCCTCGGCAGAACAGACGGCTCGAATCTCGCGCTGCTGATGACCCTGAACGAAATCTGGGATCCGAATAAGAACAAGGGCAAAGAGAGTGAAGAAAAAGCCGCTTTTATCGAGACGCTCGACAGCTGGCAGGAGATGCTGTATGACGACAGCCCTCTGGACGAGCTGGAGCAGGTCGGCCCTACGCCGAATATCTATCTGAATACCAACGATGAAAACGTCCTCCATGATCTCTATCTCGATTCTCTGACGCCTGAGCAGCAGCTCCTCCTTCCCAAGTTCCGCTGTGTAAATTTTGAGAAGGCCCTGGATCTGCACCTTGAAATGGCCGGAAAAAAGAACGACATGGGTTTCGAGAAAAAGAAGAAAGAGAATGAACTGGATCACCGTATCAGCGAACTGGATGAGCAGATCAGCAGTATTTACGAGCAGTACAGCTCTTCTCAAAAAGATATTATGGAGCTTCTGAAATGACAAACCAGAACAATCAGAAGAATAATAACGCCCAGCAGGTCGTGGAAATCGACCTGCTTGAAGTGGCATCCGTCCTCTGGCAGCATATCGTCGTGCTTCTTCTGACCGGCATCATCTTCGGCGCTCTGCTTTTCGGCTATGCCCGCTTTTTCGTGACGCCGAAGTACGAGGCGAACGCCCTCTTTTATGTCAACAACTCCACCTTTTCGCTCAGCAGTGCCGTCGCCATCTCCACGGGCGAGCTCTCCGCCGCTTCCGACCTGGTCAACACCTATGTGGCCATTTTGACTTCCCGCGCCAATATGGAATTGGTGATTGAAAAAAGCGGTGTGAATTACAGCTACGAAAAGCTGCAGGATATGGTTTCCGCAAAATCCCTGAACTCCACGGGCCTTTTCCAGGTAACGGTGACTTCCACGAACCCGGAAGAAGCGCGAATGCTGGTGAATATCATCGCGGAGATTCTGCCGGAAAAGATCTCCGACATTGTCGCCAACAGTTCAGTCAAAATCGTCGACTATGCCGTGACGCCGCGCTCGCGTGTTTCGCCCAGCTATATCATGTATGCCGGTATCGGCATGCTGCTGGGGATGGTTTTTGCTTCGACGCTTGTGCTGATTTCCTTCTTTAAGGACACCGTGATCCACAACGAGGATTATCTGCTGAACACCTATGACGTCCCCATCCTGGCGACGATTCCCGATCTGACCGCCAAAACTCCGAAAAGGTACGGCTATTACGGCGCCTCCGCCAGGAAAGGAAGTGCTGCCTGATGGCCGGGAAAAGATTAAGTGCAAAAGAAGCTCTCAGGCAGAAGAGTATGCTCTGTGAAGGCCTCAATTTTGCGGCTTCCGAAGCTTATAAGCTCCTGCGTACCAACCTCCAGTTCTCTCTCCCCGAGAAAAACTGCCAGGTTATCGGCATTACCAGTTCTGTCCGCGGCGAGGGCAAATCGACGACTTCCATCAACCTTGCCTATACCTTTGCCCAGTCCGGCAAGCGTGTCCTGCTCATTGACGCCGACATGCGCCTGCCCAGCGTAGCGGCAAAACTGGAATTGAAAAGCACCCCCGGCCTTTCCAATCTGATTGCCGGCCTCAGGAACGAAGGCCATTGCATTCGCCAGTCCGCACAGTTTAACAACTGGTATATTCTGCCCGCAGGCGACATTCCGCCCAACCCCTCGGAACTCTTGGGTTCCGAGCGTATGCATACGCTGCTGCAGCATTATGAAGAAATCTTTGATGTCGTCATTCTCGACCTTCCCCCGATCAACATTGTGGCCGATGCCCTGGTCATTTCAAAATGGATCGACGGCCTGATCGGCGTGGTCCGCCAGAACTATACCGACCGCCGAGCCCTCGCCGACTGTATGTACCAGGTTGAAAAACTCGGTTCCCACTTCCTCGGCTTTGTGATGACCGATGCCGCCGTCGGCGAAAGCGGTTACAAGAACTACAGCAAGTACGGCAAATACGGCAAGAAATACGGCTACGGATATGACTACGGCTACGCCTATGATAATGCCGAAAACAGTTCCAAAACCTCAGACAGCAAGAAGAAGGCCTTTCTGGATGCTGCCGTTGAGGAATCAGTGTCCGTTGAGCCCAAAGAAGAAGAGCAGAAGACCGACGAATGATCGACTTTCACAGTCACATCCTCCCGGGCATTGACGACGGCAGCCGTGATACCGCTGCAAGTCTTCTGATGCTGAATACCCTGAAAAATCAGGGCGCCGATACCGTCTGTGCCACTTCGCATTTCTATGCGACCCAGCGCAGCGTCGAGCATTTTCTCTTTTACCGTCAGAGAGCCTGGCAAAAGCTGGAAACCGCGCTCCCTTCAGATGCGCCTCGGATTCTCCTCGGGGCTGAAGTCCTCTATTTTCCGGGAATCAGCCGTATGCACGAACTCTCGAAGCTCTGCCTGGAAGGCACAAACATCCTCCTTTTGGAAATGCCTTTTGAACCCTGGACGGCGCATTGCACCCAGGAAGTCCGCGAACTGGCCCGCAGCGGAGACGTCAGGATTCTTCTGGCCCATATCGAGCGTTATTTCTATTATCAACCCATCTCCGTCTGGGACGAATTCCTCGATCTCGGCATCCTGATGCAGGCGAACGCCGAATTCTTCCTGCCCTTCCGAACCCGACGCAAGGCCCTGAAGCTCTTGGAAGACGGCTATATCCATCTCCTCGGCTCGGACGCCCACAACATGAGCTCCCGCGCCCCCCGCCTGGACGAAGCCCGCTCCCGCATCCTCCGCTCCCTCGGCGAAGATTATTTGGTATACATCGACTCCCTCGGCTCCTCCCTTCTTCCACCCTCGTAGGGAGCGATCCCCAGATCGCTCCGCAATCCCGCCCGCAGGCTCTCTTCCCTCGTCTCTCAACTCTCAACTCTCAACTCTCTCCTCTGTTGCATCCCCGCGCCCGCAGCGGAGGCACCGGGGACTGTCCTCTGTGTCAGTTCCCCCGTGAGAACTGACACTGTGGGACTGTCCCCTGTGCTGAAGCGGTTCTCCCGCCCTCAGGCTCCCCCGCCGCAGCGGCTGGCTTCCCCTTTGGGGAAGCTGTCAGCGAAGCTGACTGATGAGGTCCCCGCCGCAGCGGATATTTGAACTTTTCACTTTGAACTTTAATATGAAATTCTTTCGTCTCTCAACTCTCAACTCTCAACTCTCGACTCTCCACCCTCGTCTCTCAACTCTCCACTCTCGTCTCTCCACTCTCCGCTCTCGTCTCTCAACTCTCAACTCTCCACTCTCAACTCTCAACTCTCGTCTCTCAACTCTCAACTCTCCACTCTCAACTCTCCTAATAATCCTCCTTCTTTGTTCCTGCGGCACTTCGTCCCCCGATCCCATCACCAACGCTGCTGAGGCGGTCGCCTCCGGCTCCCCCCCCTCTTTCGCCTCCCTCCAATCCCAGGACCCCTCCATCATCGCCTGGCTCTATATCCCAAACACTTCTGTCAACCATCCTGTCTATTCCGCCGAAACCGGCGTCCACATCGACCTCGATCACGGCGACCCCACTTTCTCATCCCCCGTAATCCTTCTCCTCGGCGATACCGAACATACCGACTCTCCGTTCCGAAATCTCCAGAACACCTATTCCGTTGATTCTTCTCTGCGCGACGCGTCCTCCGTCCTCCTTTATACCCCGGACGGCCTGCAGACCTGGCGCATTTTCGGTGCCGGCGCGTTCCGCGATATCGATATTCTCAATATTTACGATTCTTTCCGCAACCGGCGAAACATTCCCTGGTTTGTGGATCAGTGGCAGAAACACCATACCATGATCCGAATCATGGATGAAGGCGTTTCCGTCACGGAAGACGACCGGCTCCTGATTCTCTCCACCGAGTTGAATCAGACCCCCGGTCAGCGCTTCCTGGTTTTGGCTTTATCGGTCGATGAGACCGGTTGAGCATATAGATCTATATTTTTCATTCATGGATGAAAGGAAGGTAATGAACCATGAAAAAGTTGCTCTCTGTTCTGCTCATGGTTGTGATGCTGGTAAGCCTGTCTGCAGCAGCGTTTGCCGCGAGCAGCCCTTCGCAGGACACCGGTGGCGGTGCGCCCCAGAAAGAACCCGCAGTCAAAGCAGTGGAAATCGTCGCAAAAGATGACATCGAATTCGACAAGGATTGTGATGCCACGACGGGCTTAGAGGGCCTGGACAAGGCGGATGAGAAAACTCAGGAGGCTGTCAAAGACCTTGAAGAGAAGAAGGATGACGCCACCAAAGCCCTTACCCCGGAAAATCTTACGAAAGCATTCTCCGGCATTCCGGGCCTGCTGAATCGGGCCGACGGCAAGACCTGCGTCTGCACGACTCCGGACGAGATCTGGTGCATGAACGGGGAATATCCCTGCTTCGTCAAGTACACCGTTGATCACCATGTTGATACTGTCATGCTCTGCTACGACGGCGGAACATGGGAAGTCCCGGCTGATCTTGAGATTGTCGACAATGAGGACGGCAGCTGCACCATCAGCTTCACGCTTTACGGGCCTGCTCTCTATACCAACATCAGCTTCAAGTAAAGCACCCTGAATGAGCGACAGACGGAAGAAAAAACCGTCCGGAAAAACTCCGCCGATCTTGATCATCCTTTTGATTGTCCTGATCGGCGGAGGTCTTCTCGGGCTTTATCTCTGGGAACAGGCCGGATTGAAACAGTATGCTCTGTGGGCCGCCGGAAGGGATGATCCCCTTGCCGAACGGCTCAAAATCTATTATAACGGCGCCTGGTATGCCCTGCGCGATGATCTGGATACCTGCCTGATCATCGGCGTGGACAAGAACTCCGAAAGGCTGGATACCCTGGACGAGAAAGATCTTCTGAACAATCTGCAGTCCGACTTTCTGCTTCTTCTGATCTCTGACCGCTCAAACAACAGCTATACCACTCTTCAGATTAACCGCGATACGATGGCTGAAATCCCTCGCATCGGTGAAAACGGGCGCGAACTCTCTCCCGTGACCCAGCAGCTTGCCCTTGCCCATACCTACGGTTCGGGCGGTAAAGACAGCTGCCGCAACACGGTGAAAGCCGTTTCCCGTCTCCTCTACGATGTGCCCATCGACCATTATTACGCGATCACCATGGACGCCGTCCCGGTTCTCAACGACCTGGTGGACGGGGTCAAAGTGCATATTGACGACGACCTGACCGCGGCAGACCCTGCATTCGTACAGGGAACCGACGTGACCCTGCACGGCGATCAGGCGCTTCGTTTTGTCCGTGCCCGGATGAGCGTTACGGACGGCACCAACCTCAGCCGCATGAACCGCCAGCGAGTTTATCTGGATGCTCTCTATTCAAAGTTAAAAAGCTATCTGCAGAAAGACGGCACTTTCGCCCTGAAGATGGCCGACAGTCTGGCCGACTATTCGACTTCCGATCTCATTCCGGAGGAACTTGCCCGATTTGCCGAACAGCTGAAGAATCAGGAGAACAAAGGCATCGAGACCATGCAGGGCGAAGCGCGTATGGGCGCCCGCTATGTCGAGTTCTACCCGAACGAAGATCTCCTTCAGGCCTCCGTCATCCGCCTCTTCTTCGAACCAATGATTTAAGGCTTCCCCAATGGGGAAGCTGTCAGCCGCAAGGCTGACTGAAGAGGTCCCCGCCGCAGCGGTCTCCCGTCTCTCCACTCTCCACTCTCAACTCTCCTCTCTCAACTCTCCTCTCTCAACTCTAATCTAAAGGAGTTTTCCTGTTTCATTATGAATAATAAAGACAGAAAACCAAATAGCATATGGAGCAAGCCTCTCGAGCACTGGCAGATGATCGCCATTTTCCTGGTGATCTACGACTTCGTTGCCATCCTGGCAGCCTGGTTTCTGGCGCTCTGGCTTCGCTTCGACGGCCAGTTTACCGGCATTCCCGACCGGTACTGGGATCCATATACCCGCTTTATTGTTCCCTATGCGCTTTTCTGCCTTGTCGTTTTCTGGTTTTTCCGCATGTACAAAAGCATGTGGCGTTTTGCGAGCTTTGTTGAGCTGGAACGCACCTTCCTTGCTTCCGTTATCACATCCGCCCTGCATTGTCTCCTGATCTCCCTGCTGTTTGACCGGATGCCGATCTCCTATTATGTGCTGGGGACTTTCTTCCAGTTCATCTTTCTGATAGCCATCCGTTTTTCTTATCGATTCTTTCGGGTTTTCCGCAGCCGTATCTATGTTGTGCCTGAAAAAGAAAGCTCCCGCGTCATGCTGATCGGTGCCGGCTCTGCCGGCCAGATGATTCTGCGAGATCTCCGGCAGTCCGAAAAAACATCCGACAAGGTCGTCTGCTTCATCGACGACAATTCCAACAAGTGGGGCCGTTACCTGGACGGTATTCCCATCGTCGGCGGCCGCGAGGACATTCTCCCTGCGGTTGAGAAGTACAAAATCGATAAGATCTATTTCGCTATCCCCAGCGCCACCGCCATACAGAAACAGGAAATCCTCACCATCTGCAATGAGACCGACTGCGAACTGAAACAGCTTCCCGGCATCTTTCAGCTGGTCCAGGGAGAAGTCAGCGTCACCGATCTGAAAGACATCTCCATGGAAGATCTCCTCGGCCGTGAACCTATCCGGACCGACATGGAGGAGGTTTATGCCTTCATCGCCGGAAAGTCTGTCCTGGTTACCGGCGGCGGCGGTTCTATCGGCTCGGAACTCTGCCGTCAGATCGCCTCTCACAATCCCAAACAGTTAATCATTTTTGACATTTACGAAAACAACGCCTATGCCATCCAGCTGGAGCTGAAGAAGAAATACCCGGACCTTAACCTGGTCACGCTTATTGGTTCTGTCCGTGACAGCCGCCGCCTGGCACAGGTTTTCCATACCTACCGCCCGCAGATCGTCTACCATGCTGCGGCCCACAAGCATGTGCCCCTCATGGAAGACAGCCCCTGCGAGGCCATTAAGAATAATGCCTTCGGCACCTACCGCACGGCCTATGCCGCCATGCTGCACGGCTGTGAGCGCTTCGTCCTGATCAGCACGGACAAGGCGGTCAATCCTGTCAACGTCATGGGTGCCAGCAAGCGTCTGTGCGAAATGATCATCCAGGCGTTTGACGAAAAGATCAAAGCCGGCAGAGCATCCGAGATTTCTCCGCTTTATACCCACATCGGAGCGGACAATACGGTCCCGAAGGATGCTCTCCGGAATGTCAGAACCGAATTCGTGGCTGTGCGCTTCGGCAACGTCCTGGGCTCCAACGGTTCGGTGATTCCCATCTTCAAAAAGCAGATCGAAGAAGGCGGCCCGGTCACGGTTACCCATCCCGATGTCATCCGCTATTTCATGACGGTGCAGGAAGCCGTCTCCCTCGTCATGCTGGCCGGCACCTATGCCCACGGCGGCGAAATCTTCGTCCTCGATATGGGCTCCCCGGTGAAGATCGATACCCTCGCCCGCAATCTGATCAAGCTCGCTGGCTATAAACCGGATGTCGATATCAAGATTGTCTATTCCGGCTTGCGCCCCGGCGAAAAGCTCTATGAAGAAAAGCTGATGGAAGAGGAGGGACTTCGTAAAACCGACAACAATAAGATCCATATCGGTGCCCCGGTTCCCTTCGATACCGATACCTTCCTTCGCCAGCTCGGCGGTCTGATGGAAGCCGCCTACAACAACGAAACCGACATCCGCTCCCACATTGCCTCTCTGGTCAACACCTACCATCCGTCCACATGACAATAAAATGACCCCGTCCGCCCCCGGACAGGGTCTTTGATAATATTCTCCTCAGAATTGTAGATCAATCATATGACTTTTCGTTTATCAAATTTATTGGATATAGCAATTGTTTAAGATGCTCTGCGTGGTATTTAGCCTCCGGTTAATGAGGTGGAGATATGCTGCTTGATGAAGTAATATATATGGAAGTGAGAGTCTTCAGAGAGTTTCTGAATCGATTCAAAATGAAAGCCGTTGACGCGTATCATCTGTTTGAAGAAAATGATATATGGGGATATATTGAATCCTGCTATGAAGTTCTTCATATGAGCGGGGACGAAGCAGTGTTAAATGATATTCAGAAGATACTGCAAAGGAATGGTGCGTTGTCATGAAAATGAAGGACGGTATGCTTCTTTTTCATGGAAGCTATACAGCGGTTAAAACAATTGATCTGACCATGTGCATGGAAGGAAAAGATTTTGGCAGCGGCTTCTATCTCACATCAAGTGAAGTACAGGCAAAAGGATTTATAAGGACATCGGTGTTAAAAGCAAAGCGAATAGGGTATATTTCTTTGGACCAGAATTATGGATTTGTTTCTTCGTTCAGATATAATGAAGACGGTCTTAAGATTTTTGAATTTGAAAATGCGGATCGGGAATGGCTGTGGTTCATTGCACAGAACAGAAGACCTTATCTTGCTGAGAGACTGACGGGAAGAGTGAATCCCGAAGCGTTTCAGGCAGATGTTGTACTCGGCAAAGTAGCAAACGACAAAACAAACCCCACGATAACAGCGTATCTCAATGGACTTTATGGGGATATTCTGTCTGAACGAGCAGTCAGCTTTGCCATAGAAGAACTCTTGCCGAATCAACTGGAAGATCAGTTTTGTTTCCGCACAAAAAAAGCTGTGGCATGTCTCAACTTTCAGGAGGCCAGAAAATATGTCATATGAAAAGATGAGTGCTTGTGCCGATCTGATTCTTGCAGATGCAATTGAGGATCTGGCAAGAGACAGCGATAAGACAAAAGCAGAAATACGGAAAAAGCTGATGACTTCAAAAGCATATGAATGCCTGTATGATTTTGACTCCGGACTGTGGCAGGAAGGGCCTGCATATTTTGTTGATTTCTATAGAAGAGTCGAAGGCCTGAAATAGAAAATCATAATTTCTTCCCCCAAAAGAACACAACAGCTTTAGGTGACCAGCATTGTAATAGTATTGATGTTTTATCAATAAGAACGATGAAGTCTACCCAGATATAACGCGGTCGGTTTAAACGTGAAGTAGGCATGAGCCGGTACAAGAAATGCCTCGTCATTATTAACATTTCATGAGCGTATCGTCTCTTTTCAAAACAGGAAATAATTACGCAAAAAGTAAATTTTATCTTAAAAGAACGCCAGGATGAGTTGACAGCCATAGCGTATCATGATATATTTAATTACAACAGAGTTGCCCGACTGAAAAGTTGGGGACCAAGCCGGGTGTTTTTTGCCCGGCTTCCTTATTAAGGAGAGATATTCTATGGAATTGAAAGAACCCCTTCAGATTTCAGAGCAGGTTGATAGGCTAGCAGGTCATGGAATGACAGGCGTGGACAGAGAAGCAGCGGAGAATCTACTGAGCGTTGTATCATATTACAGGTTTTCCGGGTATGCTCTTCAATTCCGAAAAGCTCCAAATGACAGTGATTTTATAAAAGATGTGTGTAATTATGGAAAAGTATGCAGAATCTATATGTTTGATACCAAACTGAGGAATCTGTTGAGAGAGTTTATCGAGACAACAGAAATCTATTATAGAACGCAGATCTCTTATCATTTTTCCATGGCGAGATGCAAAATGCCGCCGCATGATCAGCATTATAACCGGAATAATTATTACAGAAAAGAATTCTTTGATCAGGTGATGGAAAATTTCAGAAAACAGAAAGATTACTACAAAGACAGCTTGGTCACAAAGCACCATCATATTAAATATCGAGATAAATACCCGCTGTGGGTAATGACAGAAATGCTGTCGTTTTCAAATGTTTCAAAGTTGTATAGTTCCATGTGCGACAGCGATAAGGAGAGAATTGCAAGTGCAGTTGGAACCGGCAAAGAGACATTGGTAAACCATTTGCACTGCCTGTCAGTTCTGAGAAATAAATGCGCACACGCAGCGAGACTCTATAATACGGTGTATAATCCACCAGTAAAACTGTCGACATCATTCTTAAAGAAAAATAGCCAAGTAAATAACTCGTCATTATTTGCTTATATTCTTGTGCTTGTTAAGAGATTGCCGGAAGAAGCAGAAAAAATAGACCTTATTAATAGAGTAGACGAACTGATTCAAGGCTATAAGGATGATATCAATATGCAGATAATTGGATTCCCAGATAATTATATAGATATTCTCATCGATAACAGAAGATAGATGATTTTGCCCCGGCTTCGGCCAAGGTTATTATATTATCCGGAGGCCGAGGCGGATCAGCCAGCCGACTGCGCGCTTCTTCTGTTTGTCTCAGCCGAGGTATGCAGCATGGTGGCTGCGGCCGAGCGGATCTCCTCTTTTCAATTGCAGATTACACGATTCGAGATTATAGCTTGCTTCCAATTACAGATTATAGCTTACTTCCAATTATCTAATTCTTGTATTATTTGCTAATCTGTGATACAATACATTGTCAAATAAAACAATGAGCGCCTGTGAGCAAAACCTGCACTTTTATTCCTCTTTTTCTAAAGTATCTGCTTCCCCCGCTGCAGCAGAAAATCCCCGTTTTTAAACTTTGAACTTTCAACTTTGAACTATGAATCATTTTCTTTCCGATCCGCGCTTTGCCGGGATCACCCCTTTTGAAAACAAAATCTGGCTTTCCTCTCCCACCATGCACGGCGATGAACAGCGATGGGTGGACGAGGCCATCCGCACCAACTGGGTCTCCACCGTCGGCGCCAACATCAACGAGGTCGAAAAGCAGATTGCTTCCAATGTCGGCTGCCGCTATGCCGTCGGCCTCTCCGCCGGCACCGCCGCCCTTCACCTGGCCGTCAGACTCGCGGGCGAACAGCTCTACGGCCAGGCCCGCCCGAACGCCGGTACCCTCTCCGGCCATCGCGTCTTCTGCTCTGACATGACTTTTGATGCGACCGTTAACCCCGTTGCCTATGAGGACGGCGAGGCTGTTTTCATCGATACCGAGTACGACACCTGGAACATGGACCCCCGTGCCCTTGAGAAGGCCTTCGAACTCTACCCCGATACCAGACTGGTTGTGCTTGCCCACCTTTACGGTACCCCCGCCAAAATGGACGAAATCCGGGCCATCTGCAAAGCCCATTCCGCCCTGATTGTCGAAGACGCTGCCGAAAGCCTCGGCGCTACCTATAAAGGACAACAGACCGGCACCCTCGGCGATTATAACTGCATCTCCTTCAACGGCAACAAGATCATCACCGGTTCCTCCGGCGGCATGTTCCTGACAGACTCGAAGGAAGACGCCGACAAGGTCCGCAAGTGGTCTACCCAGTCCCGTGAGGCTGCCCCCTGGTACCAGCACGAAGAACTGGGTTACAACTACCGCATGTCCAACATCGTTGCCGGCGTTGTCCGGGGCCAGATTCCTTACCTCGATGAACACATCGTCCAAAAGAAAGCCATCTATGAGCGCTATCGTGAAGGCCTCCGTGATCTCCCGATCTCCATGAACCCCTACGACGTGGAGAACAGCGTCCCCAACTTCTGGCTCTCCTGCCTGCTTATCAACCCGGAGGCCATGTGCCCCCAGGTCCGCAGTGACAGCGAAGCTCTCTATATTCATGAATCGGGCAAATCCTGCCCGACCGAGATTCTCGAGGCTCTTGCCGCCTTCAACGCCGAAGGCCGCCCGATCTGGAAGCCCATGCACCTGCAGCCGATTTACCGCAGCCACCCATTCATTACAGCTTCCGGCACTGGCCGTGCTCAGACCAATGCCTATATCCCCGGCGCTTCTGCCGATGTCGGCGCCGATATCTTCCATCGTGGTCTCTGCCTCCCGTCGGACAACAAAATGACCCCGTCTGAGCAAGACAAGGTCATTGAGATCATCCAACGCTGCTTTCTTTGAGAAGAAAAGAGGACCGCGAAGCAACTCTCAAAGCAGGTTGTATATATCATTCAAGAATATCATAGGCTTTTGGCTACCATCTGTGGATCGTTAATTGCGTTATCCAACAGGCGGCTTAAAAATCCGGTATAACCTTTTCCGGTTGCCTTCGCCTTATCCAAAGTGTCCGGCGAAATACGCAAAGATACGACCGGTTTCACTTTTTCGGCACGTTGTTTCCTCGCCATTGCTGCCAATTCGGCATATTGCTCCAGCGTCAGTTCAGGAGCATCTTCGTCTGGAATAATTTCTCTCTCAGACGCAAGTTCAATTTCACGAATCTGTGCTTCCGTAGGCTGCTGACCAACGCGGATAACAGTACGTACAATGTTTTCATTCTCCATAGTAGATTCTCCTTTCCTGCGGACTGGCCATTCTCGCTGAAATAATGCGAGCGGCTTCACCCCGCATCGTGTATACGACATACAGAATTCCCTGAACACATCCAAGCACAATATAGCGATCTTCTTCAAAACTGTGCAGTTTATCATAGTATTCAATCCGCTCCTCATCGGCAAATACCAATGCTGCAGTTTCAAAGCTGATTCCGTGCTTCCGGATATTGATCTTATTCTTGTTGTCATCCCATTCGACAAGTGTTTCTGAAACGATAGTTTTCATACACAGAGTATAACATAAAGTATTACATTTCGTCAAGCATCCGCTTCATGTTCTTTTTATCCGTCGGATAACAAAATGACCCCGTCCGAGCAGGACAAGGCCATTGAAAGCATCCGCCGTTGCTTTCGCTGAGAGCGCGGATTTTTGAAATTCAGTTTTCCAAATGCCAGACCGACAGCATCTCAGCATATTTCGCCTGAGCTTCTGCGGGAATGCTGAGAGCATCCATGGCCTGCATGGGAGTCCAGTTCATTTTCACCATAAGAGATTTAATGTTGCTGACAGCGTTTTGCTGCATGCCCTGTTGCATGCCCTGCTGCATGCCCTGCTGCATGCCCTGCTGGATGCCTTTGTTTAATACATAGCTGCTGTAGTTGCACATGTTTGCCACCATCCTTTCCATGTGCTCATTCACCGGGACATTGTATTCCTGGGATAAAACAATTTTCTTTTCTAATGGGCTGAGATCTGAAACAAAGAGAGTGCTGAGAAGTCCGACCAGACGATCTTCCGACTGGTTTCCACTTTTCTGAAGCCGAACAACGAAAGCCTGAGCCTTGTCATAGCCTCCGTTATCTTCAGGCTTGCCAAGCAGAGCTTCCTGATGAAAAGCGATGGAGGAGATGGTGTTGGCGTTCCTCTCACTGGGATCCATGACTATCCAGATGCTGTAGACTTTGCGGAGCTTTTCATATTCTGAATGACTGAAGTCACGCTGATATTGAGAGGACAGCAATCTGGCAAGATAGTAGACGGCCCGCGTTTCCAGCGGATAGGGGAGGTTCTCACTGCTCTGTGCTTCCAGATCCACATAGACTTCAACACAGACTTCATCGGAATCCGGCAGGGTGAGCGTAAAGAGAACATCAAACGTAGCAAGACCTTCATTCGGAATGCGGCTCTCCTGACCAAGAGAACGAACCGCTTCTTCAAAACTGGGATTTGTCTCTCCGGGGTTTAGATGAATCCGACTGACATACGGAGTGCCGTTGATGTATGCTTTGATTTCCTCGGTTGGGATATCTTTGAAATCAGGGATGAGACGCTTGATCAGTTCAGAAAGAATAGTTTTATCGGCCAAGAGCTCTTTGGCATGTTCATCCAGATTCGCGGCATAGTCGGCGTTTTCCAATGTCTGTGAAAGATGATTGTTGATTATAACGGGATCTTCCGTTTCCAATTGGCATCGCCTCCGTTCTATTACAAACATATTCTACACAGAAAATATGACAAAATCAAGATAAAAAGTCCAAATCTTCAGTGAATTGCCATTCCGTAGAGCAGTAGTGATCCCCGCGCCTGCAGGCGCCCTTCCCCTCTGGGGCGCGACGCGTTAAGCAAACGTGCCGGGGGCACGTTTGTAGCCCAAGCGGGAAGCAATCTGCGATCGCGACCCGGTAGGTGGCAACCAGTTCGCAAACTGGTTGACGGATGAGGTGTTCCCGGCCGCAGCCATACCCTGCCTTCCTCTTTGAGGAAGGTGGCCCCGCAGGGCCGGAAGGAGTTCTCTCCTCCGAAGCGAAACAACCAACTGCCCAATATTTTCTTTTTTTCATCTGAAAGTTGACAAATTAGCAATATAGCTAAAGAAATGTACGTGAGAATTAGACTCATGCGTTCAAAGCAGAAACTGAT
>JAFYHU010000058.1 GCA_017538965.1 Oscillospiraceae bacterium | reverse complement strand
GGCATCCTTTAATTCCGCAGTCAGAGAATCAACTCTTTCCTTGCTGCCAACGCTGAACGCGATGTGGGCATACCCGGTACGGTTCAGCGATTTTTCCTGATCTACCATCTTAGGTTTCGTCATCAGCTCCAATCTCGCTCCGTCCGCAAAGCTGATGAAATAGGAGCGAAAATCCGTATTCTTGTTGTGGTAGTCACGTCGGAGGAGATTTCTCTCGTACAGTCCTTTAAATGTCCAACAATAGTATCTTCTTCTCGAATATCGTAATACTGGTTAACAGAGAGAAACATTGTCCCACAAAGGAATTTCTGCGTGGTCTTACGCGGCGAGCATAGTTGTAAAATTTGAAGCAACACGCCAAAGCAGAATCGGATCACTGCATACTCCTCCTTTCTGCACCCATAATTAGATTTCTTACTGTTCTTTGTTAACCGGTTTCTCTTTGATGACATCCACTATGTCACCAATGTTGCAATCAAGCGCTTCGCAGATTCGTCCCAATACGTCCATACTGACCGCCTGATTTTTACCGAGCTTAGCCATCGTTGATGAAGTCATATTGGTGGCCTTAATCAAATCCTTCTTCATCATGCCTTTATCAATTAGCAGTTTCCATAGTTTATTGTAACTGAACGTCATACTGCTCCTCCGTTCCCAATCAGGGCCCTTGGTATCCGCCCACTACAAAAATGTACATAACGGAGATAGTATATCACACGCCTACGACTTTTTCAATGCCACATTTGTAAATTCCTACTCAGACTATGTGTTCTCCAAGTTTTTTCGCGGTGGCTCTTTCCTGCGATTTTCAGACGAGTTTGTGCGAGTCACAGACATGTTAATAAAAATAAGAAACGATTATGCTTGTGCTGAAATGAGAACAGCACAGGCTTTTTTCTTTTCTACCTGAACACGATGTAAATAGCGATGAGGTGAAACCCATGACGAAATTTGAGCAGGAAAACTGGATCTGCAATCTCCAAAACGCCGCCGCTGCTGTTGCGGCTCACTTAGGCGAAGAGACGGTGAAGCACGTTCTTGTAAAGTATGGCGCTGATTCCATAGAAGGCTTAAAATAATTATTTCGACCTTGCGCATAAGCTCCCGGATTTTGTTTACCGTTGCCGGTTCATCCTCCGGATATCGTACACAAACTGCTTCTGGAAGTAGAATGCGTGGTTTTTGTTTGAAACATATCTCCCATAAACCTGTGAGTAGATCGGATGATAGTTACCACTGCTATCACGGGCATCCTTGCTTCTCACTTGGATATGGGTCCCGTTTGACGTATGTATAAATCCGTCAGGGCTGTGCTCAATATGATACCTGAGCTGTTCGCAGATTGAATAGTAGTCATTTCTCCAAATATCTCTCAGCCCTGAGAAGCGCGGAAGAGACAGGTCAATATGAATACTCGGCAGGAACATCCAGTTTTCTGGCCTACCATCCTTACAAACAGGCACATACAGGATGTTGCTGATTTTCTCATATAGGTGCGTCCGTTCAAACGGTCGCTGTTCTATGAGCTCATCGATAACGCTACTAATCTGTGTAATGAATACGGTTTCTCTCGGATTCCCAGCAGCATCACACTTCTTAGTAAAGAATGGAGAACCGCATATTTTTCGGGATTTTCATACCCGACTTCAACAACTTTCTGTTAAGAGGGCTCGAACGAGCCCTTTTTGCCCGAAAAACGAGCCCTCTCCATTATGCCGCCGCAATCCGTATCAAAGACGTAGTGCAGTTTTCACACATTGAAGCGGTCGTAGGTCTTGATACAGTCGAGGCAGCGGTACTCGCCGTCCACCAGGCGCACCCAGTTCTCTCCGGTCATCTCCCCGCAGCAGGCGCAGCGGTAAGACTTGAAGATCCGCGCCGGCTCCGGAATGGGGCGCGCTTCCTTCACGATGAACAGATCCTTCGGCTCCTGCGACAGGAAATAGTCCATGGACTGTTCCCGCGTGATATGCTCCGGCTTGTCCTTCAGGACCAGGCGGATGGCTTTTCCGCTTTTGCGGTCATAGAAGGAGAATGCCTGCTTGCCCCGCATATGGAACAGCAGGTTGCCCTTGCCGATGCTGCAGCCCAGCAGCACCTGGATGGCGTCCACGCCGCAGGCGTCGTTCTCCGTGACGCAGACGATCTCCTCGTCATCGGAAAAGCCGATGCCCAGCAGCTCGGTGGCCAGACGCGCCGCCTGATAGCCGATGGCGAGCCCGCCGCAGACATGTCCGTGGAACGCCGCGCAGCGTTCCCATGCATTCTTGTCGATTGCCATTTTCTTTTCTCCCTTCGATTTTCATTTCTTCACATGCCAGAGCACCGTCACTCTTGTCGTGACCGTATGCTCCTGCACTTTCCCGTTTTCGTCCGTGTGAGATGCGATCAGATCCCGGATCGCGGCCTCGTCCGCCTCCGTCAAAGGCTTTTTCAGCCGCGCCCGGTCGGTACACCAGGCGGTAAACTCCTCCGCGTTCTGCGGCATGTCCCAGTTCTCTGTGATATAGAACAGCTTCGGCTCATAGCCCTTGCACCAGGCATAGGTGAAGATGTTGATGAGATCGGTGTCCAAACTTTTCTCACCGGGCAGGCCCACCGCTGCAAAGCAGGCGTCCTGAATCTGGTTGGTCCTGCGGGTCGGCTTTTCCAGCATCACAAGGTTTCCGGAGCAGGCGTTGAGCTTGTCCAGCGTGGCAAAATCGCAGATGGCCGGCGTCATGTGGGCAAAGGCCACATCGAAGGCGCCACGAAACCCCAGGGCATCAATATCCGCCGCAGCCCAGTCGAATGCGGAAAAGCGGCAGTTCGTGACGCCGAGCTCGGCTGCCCGGGCTTCCGCCGCGGCGATCATGTTGGGGGACACGTCCACGCCCACAGCCTCGCCGACGCGCTCTGCCAGCCGGATGGAGTAGCCCCCGGCGCCGCAGCCCACGTCCAGTGTCCGGCTGCTGCAGTCCAGCGGCACTTCCTCCGCCATGCGCTGTAAAAACAAATCTTTGTCCCAGGCGGGCAGCGGATGGGCGCTGAAGGATTCTGCCCGACGGTCCCAGATACGCTGCTGAACCTCGGATTCATAGTTTTGCAGCGTCCATTTCTCTTGTAATTCTTTCAATGCGTCCATTGCACTCACTCCACAAATACGAGCTTTCTCCCGTGGACCTCCAGCACCTGGGCCTGAACCTGATAGACGTCGGTCAGAAGCTCCGCCGTCACCAGCTGCTCGTCGCCGTAGCAGTAAACGCCGCCATTGTGAATGAAGAGGAAGCGGTCGCAGTAGCGCAGCGCCAGGTTCAGGTCATGGATGACCACGATGACGGTCAGCCCGTCGTCCCGGGCGATCTCCGCGGCGATGCGCATGACCTCATGCTGGTTGTGCAGGTCGAGGTTGCTGGTAGGTTCGTCCAGCAGCAGAATCTTCGGTTGCTGGGCCAGGGCCCGGGCAAGCACGACCTTTTGCAGCTCGCCGCCTGAGAGCTCGTCGGTATAGCGCAGCGCATAGCGCTCCAGGTCCATCCGGCGAATGACGCTGCGGGTGATCTCCAGGTCCTCTTCCGTGGGGTTCATCTTGATATAGGGCTTGCGGCCCAGCAGCACGGAGTCGAATACCGTGAGCTGTCCCGCGTCCGTCTGCTGTGCCACATAGGCCATGGTGCGGGCGATCTCGACACGCTTCATGGCATGGACGCTGACGCCGTCCACCTCGATCGTGCCCTTCTGCGGCTCATGGATGCGGTTGAAGCACTTCAGCAACGTGGATTTGCCCGCGCCGTTGTTGCCCAGCAGCGCCAGACAGTGGCCCGCCTCCAGAGAGAAGGAAACATCGCTCAGGATGTTCTTGGTGCCAGGATAGGCAAAGCACAGGTCCTTGACTTCGATCATCGCCGCTTCCCTCCCTTGAAGATCAGATAGAGGAAGAGCGGGGCACCCAGGAAAGAGGTGATGGCGCCGATGGGCAGCACCACAGGCTGTACGATCAGTCGCGCCACCGTGTCGCTGAGCAGCAGCAGCACGGAACCCATCAGGGCGCTGGCAGGCAGCAGATAACGGTAATCGCTGCCGACGACCCGGCGCATCAGGTGCGGCGCAATGAGGCCGATGAAGTTGATGATGCCGATGTAGGAGACGATGACCGAGGCGGTCAGCGAGCTCACCACCATGCTGGTCAGCAGCAGGCGGTCGGTGTTGACGCCCAACCCCTTGGCCGTGCTCTCACCGCTTTGCAAGGCGTTGTAGTTCCAGCGGTTCCAGAGGAAGAAGAGCAGCGCAGCCGCCACGACGACGGACATGATAATGATCTCCCGCCAGGAGGTGCTGCCCAGACTGCCGAAGGTCCAGAACACCACGGCGGCCACTTTCACGTCGTCGGCGAAGTACTGCAGCAGCGTCGTGCCGCCGGAAAAGAGCGAGCTCAGCGCCACGCCGGAGAGGATCATGGTCTGGGGCGTAATCTTCTTGATGCGGCTGAGGCCCAGCACCACAAGCGTCGATAGCATGGAGCCCACGAAGGCGCAGATCGACGTGATGTAGGGGTTGGAGATCGCTACGCCGTCCAGCGTCTGGCTCTGCATCCCCGCGTCCAGGGCGATGATGGCAAAGGCGGCGCCGAAGGCCGCGCCCTGGGACACGCCGAGGGTGGAGGACGAAGCCAGCGGGTTGCGCAGAATGCTCTGCATGACGCAGCCCACCGCCGCCAATCCGATGCCCGCGACGATGGCCGTCACCACTCTGGGCAGGCGCAGGTTGAACACCACGACCTTTTCCTTCGCCGTACCCTTCCCCAGCAGCGTCATTGCCACCTGCCGGATCGTCAGGCCGGAAGAACCGCTGGCAATCGCCACAAGGGCGATTGCCAGCGTGAGGATGACCATCAGGACCAGAAACAGGCGCTTGAAGCGAATGTATTTGCTGTATTCAGTTTCAAGCTGTCTTTCTGGCATGCTTACTCACCGATCGTCATCTGACCGAAGCCGATGCCGTTGTCATCCAGCACCTTGAGGTAGTCCATGCCGATCATGGTGTTGAAGATCTCCTCCGCCTTGGCGTTGAAGTCCACATCCTTGAACTGCTCGGGATAGATGATGGTGCCGGCATAGTAAGCGTCGGCGATGGCGAGCTCCATGTTGGTGGAGAAGTAGTTGAAGTTGACCTGGGAGTAGAGCTTGCCCTCCTTCACGGCCCGGAGGTTGTCATAGAAGGCGGCGTTCTTTGCGTAGTCCTCGTTCACCAGATACATGTTGCTGGGGTTCAGGAAGATGATGTCAGGATCCCAGACGGTGACCTGCTCCAGGTCCACCAGGAAAGCGCCCTTTTCACCGGTCTCGTCGGCGACGTTCTTGGCGTTGATGGCCATGAAGGGCGGGTACTTGGCGGAGGTGCCCTCAAAGCCGTGGGGGCCGCGGAAGCCCATACCGCCGTTATAGACAGCCGGCTTGTCGGCCTCGGGGATGTCCTTGGTGCGGGCGTTCATGTCGTCGATCCAGCCCTGGATGGCCTTGCAGACCGTCTCGGCGTGATCCGCGGTGCCGGCCACCTCGCCGATCACCATCAGAGAGTTCTGGAAGTTCTTGTCCGTGAAGCCGTTGGCGGTGACCGCAATGACCGGGATCTCAAGCTGGGTCTGCAGCTCGTCGGCCTTGGCTGCCTCGCTGGTCAGCATGATGATGACCTCGGGGTCCAGGACCACCAGCTCCTCGGTGTAAATGGTGTCGCCGCTGCCGCCGGAGGAAACGGCGGTGCAGTTGGCGAAATACTGATGTGCAGCGTAAGCGAAGGGCATGCCGGGATCGCCCTTGATCTCCAGCTCGGACAGGCCGACGACCTTGTCCGCGGCGCCGGCATAGACGATGAAGCGAGCTGCGCTGCTGAGGCCGACAATCTTGTTGACCTCGCCGGGGATCTCAACGCTGCGCCCCAGCACGTCGGTGACGGTGCGGGGGCCGGCGGGAGCAGGCGCTTCCGTGGGGGCGGGCGCTTCCGTAGCGGCAGGAGCCTCGGTAGCCTTCGGGGCTTCGGTGGCCTTGGGGGCTTCCGTAGCGGCGGGAGCCTCGGTGGCGGCAGGAGTCTCGGTCTTGGTGCCGCCGCAGCCGGCAAGGATGCCGATCATCAGAATGGCGGCCAGAAGAATGGCGATCGTTCTTTTCATTTTGTCATTTCCAACTTATTCATTTTCCCTGTTATGCACTCCTACATTCTTAAACCCATTCTCCCGAGCCTTCGTTTCATTACAAACCAGTCCGCATTTCGAGCAGTATACCCTTACAATTGGTCCGGAATTCTGATATACAATATCTTCACAGCCGGCTGAGCAACAGGGGCAATTTGCTTTTATCTGTTTAAATTTCATTTGCGTCACTTCCTGAAACAAATTATAACAACTACCACGGTTTAGACAATAAACCGGTGGTACAGTAAAAGAAAGGCCGGGGAGTTCTGATAACTCTCGAAGTTTTCTCACTTCGGAAAACATCAGGATCTCTTCCCGGCCTGCTCGATTTGCACTTCCGGTGAACACTTACAGG
>JAFYHU010000057.1 GCA_017538965.1 Oscillospiraceae bacterium | reverse complement strand
AGAAAGAAGAGAAGAAGCCTTATAAGCCGCTTTAAGCGGCAAAAGAAAGAATGGTTTGCAACACCCGCCTTTAGGCGGACAAGTAATCAGCCCTTATAGGGCTATTTGCAAACCACCACTTGAAGTGGTGGTTGCTGACTTGCTATTTCTCAGAGCTCAGGCGAATGCCCAATCAGCGATAAATTAAGGCAGAAAGCAAGACACAGATATAATGATGAAATCACAAAGAGGTTTAGCAATAGTACAGGAATACAATATGGCGTTGGCGTTGGATTTGCTGATATTGATGCATTTATGGAAACAGAAAAAACTAACGCTTTAATGCCAACTATCAAGTATGACACAAAATGGATAACAGAAAACCTTGACTATCCAACACTCTTAAACAATTTCAGATATGTTTTTGATCAGGTGGATTTTTGCTGGAGGAGTAATCTGGTCTCATTAAAATATCATATGGGAATACTAGAACGCTCACTTGGAATTAAAGGGAAGAAAGAGTATCATACTGGTATGCAGTTTCAGATCATTAATATGACTTCCCTTGGTCAAATTCGCGGTTATCGTAGTGTTTTGAGCAGTAACGGTGTAGAATTGGAAAATGTATTCAAATGGTTTTTTGAAGAATACTTAAAAAATGAGTTCAAGGCAGAAGGATTTAGCTTTCAAGCCAGTTCACCGAGCGCGAGTTTTGTTGAAAAGATAAAGAACATAACATCCGAAATGGACGGCGCATTGAAGCAATTCAGAGCATTTCTTGAAGATGGATATGTAGACAGAGAACTCTTTGAAATGAGCTCAGAACATATCGTTCTTTCCGAATTACATAGTTTCTTACAAGATAAGTATGCATACTCAAATAGTGACCAGTTGCAAAATGAGATGTTCCTGCTCTTCTCGGATCAATCACACTTAACATATACGGAAAAGACAAAATCGAAATATCGTTCCTTCTGTGATTTAATAATTCATGAGCAGATGACATTGAACGACTTTGCTTATTATCAGATTGAACCGATAAAATGGCTTATTTCTCGCGGAACAATTATGGAAGACAAGCAGAAAGTTCTTCATATTTGCAAAGAAAGATGTGTAATTCTAAAGGATCTATATGTACATGAGGTAATATGCCCCCATTATTACATAACGTATAGAAGAACAATCGACGAGTTGATTTCAGTTGGGGATCTCCGATACGGAAACACATTGTTTTCTGAGCCTGAGCAAAGCTATTTGAATTACATGCTGAACAAAAAAGAATACAGTAATGGTCTGGATTTGAGAAACAAGTATCTTCATGGATCCTATTCTCGTGATGAGAAATTACAGGAAGAAGATTATGATCATTTGCTGATCATTATGGCCTTGGTAATCATGAAGATCAACGAAGAGTTTTGTTTGAAGTATCCACTCACTAATTAATTGGCGGTGATACCATGAGCTACGACTATTCCGAAAACATACTCGTCCAGGAGGCGGTGGGGGCGCTGCTGCGGGACGAGCTGGGCTGGGATGTGGTCTTTGCCTACAACAGGGAGGTGCTGGGCGAGGACGGCACGCTGGGGCGGAAGGATTACAAAGAAATCCTGCTCAAGCGGGAGCTCCGCGCGGCGCTCAGTAAGCTCAACCCCTGGATCACGCCCGCCCAGATCGCCGAGGCCATCGGCGTTTTGGAACAGCGGCTCTCCACCTCGTCGCTCCTGCAGATCAATGAGGAGAAGTATTTCCTCCTGCGCGACGGCGTGCCCGTCACCTATCGCTACTCTGACGGGCACGTAGAGCCAAAGCGCGCCGCGGTGATCGACTTCCAGAACCCGGAAAATAACCTCTTCCTCGCCGTGCGGGAGATGAAGATACATAGCGAGTATTACAGAAAGAGGACGGATATCGTCGGCTTTGTCAACGGCCTGCCCCTGCTGTTCATCGAGCTCAAAAACACCACGGTGGACGTGCAGAACGCCTACACCGACAACTACCGGGACTATCTGGACACGATCCCGCAGCTGTTTACTTACAATGCCTTTCTGATCCTCTCCAACGGCGTGGAGGCCAAGGTCGGCACCCTCGGCAGCAAGTACGAGTTTTTCCATGAGTGGAAGCGTCTCAGCGAGCAGGAAGCCGGCAGCGTCGCGCTCGAGACCATGCTGCGCGGCGTCTGCCGGAAAGAGAACTTCCTCGACCTGTTTGAAAACTTCATCCTCTTTGACCACTCCGGCGGCAGCACCGCCAAGATCCTGGCGCGCAACCACCAGTATCTGGGCGTCAACGAGGCCGTCCGGGCCTACGCCGCCCGGAAGCTGAATAACGGCAAGCTGGGCGTGTTCTGGCACACGCAGGGCAGCGGCAAGAGCTATTCCATGCTCTTCCTCTCCCAGAAGATACGGCGGAAGTTTAAGGGCTCGCCCACCATCGTGATCCTCACCGACCGGGATGAGCTGAACAAGCAGATCAGCGACACCTTTGAAAACTGCGGCCTGCTCGGCAAGGGGACGAAGGCCTCCCAGTACATCGCCTCCAGCGGCGCGGATTTGGAGGAGAAGCTGCGCGGCAACCCGAGCTTCATCTTCACGCTGATCCACAAGTTCAACAAGCCGAACCCCACGCCGATCCTCCCCGACCACGACGTGATCCTCATGTCGGACGAGGCGCACCGGACGCAGAACGGCGTCTTTGCCGAGAACATGATGCGCATGCTGCCCACGGCCTCGCGCATCGGCTTTACCGGGACGCCGCTGCTCAGTAATGACAACATCACCGCCCGCACCTTCGGCGGCTATATCTCCATCTACGACTTCAAGCGCGCCGTGGACGACGGGGCCACCGTGCCGCTGTATTACGAAAACCGCGGCGACAAGATCGCGGACCTGCACAACCCGGAGATCACTGACCGCATCCTCGACGCCATCGAGGCCGCCGATCTGGACGTGGACAGGCAGGACAAGCTGGAAGCGGAGTTTGCCAGGGAGATCCATCTGCTGACGGCGGAGCCGCGTCTGCGCTCCATCGCGCGGGATTTTGCGGGGCACTACTCCGACCTCTGGACCAGCGGCAAGGCGATGTTCGTCTGCCTCAACAAGGTCACCTGCGTGCGGATGTACAACTACGTGCAGGAGTACTGGCGCGCGGAGATCGAGGCGCTGGAGATCCGGCAGAAGCACGCCACCCAGCAGGAGGCGCAGGAGCTGGCGCGCAGAATCAAATGGATGCGCGAGACGGAGATGGCCGTGGTCATCTCTCAGGACCAGAACGAGATCGCGACCTTCCGGAAGTGGGGGCTGGACATCCTGCCGCACCGCGCCAAGATGGAGAAGCGGGAGCTGGACAAGGAGTTCAAGGATCGGGACAACCCGCTGCGCGTGGTGTTCGTCTGCGCCATGTGGCTGACGGGCTTCGACGTGAAATGCCTGTCCTGCCTGTATCTGGACAAGCCCCTCAAGGCGCACACGCTGATGCAGACCATCGCCCGCGCCAACCGCGTGGCGGAGGGCAAGTCCAACGGCCTCATCATCGACTACGTCGGCATCGTCAAGGCGCTCAGAAAGGCACTGGCCGACTACACCGCCAACACCGGCGGCGGGAGTGTTGATCCGACTGTGGACAAGGAGCAGCTTCTCGCGCGCATCCGGGAGGTGCTGGATAAGGCGCGCGGCTTCCTCGCCGAGCGAGGCTTTGACTTGCAGGCGCTGATCGACGCGGAGGGCTTCCAGAAGACGGCTCTGCTGCTGGACGCCTGCGACGCCGTGTGCGAGAGCATCGAGACGAAGAAGGCGTTCACAACCATGGCCTCCGAGCTGATCCGGCTGGTCAAGTACACGGACCGGGACGATCTGAGCGCCGAGGAGAAAAAGCAGTTCGACGCCGTCGCGGCCATCCACGCCCAGCTTCAGAAAAAGCGGAAGCATGTGGACACGACCGACCTGATGGTGGAGATCAACAGCATCATCAACGAGTATGTGGAGATCGAGCCGGTCGGGCAGGGCGTCGTGCCCTCGCGGCAATTCGACATCAGCGGCATCGACTTCGACCTCCTGCGCCGGGAGTTTGCGAAGGCGAAGCGGAAGAATCTGGTGATCCGCGATCTGGAGCAGGTGATCCAGGAGCGCATCGCGGCCCTGCTGTTCAACAACCCCAACCGCGTCAATTATTATGAGCAGTACCAGCGCATCATCGACGACTACAACAAGGAGCAGGACCGCGCCACCATCGAGAAGACGTTTATGGAGCTGATGGATCTGGTGAACGGGCTGGATCAGGAGCAGCAGCGCTATGTGCGCGAGGGCTTCTCGAGCGACGAGGAACTGTCGCTCTACGACATGCTGTTCCGGGACGATCTGTCCAAGGCGGACATCAGGAAGATCAAGGAGGTCGCGGTCTCCCTGCTGGCGAAGGTGAAGGAGAAGATCGCCCAGCTCGACCACTGGACGGACAAGCAGGAGACGCGGGCGATTGTGGACGTGTTGATTCGCGACACGCTGCTCGAACTCCCGGAGTGCTATTCGGACGAGAGCCTTACATACTACCGCCAGCAGATTTACGAATACGTGTACACGCGGTATCCTGACGTGGCGTGAGAAAACGGGCGCAGCCAATCGGCTGCGCCCGCTGTGATTAGTTGTAGATCAGTTCTGATTTGACGATTTCTTCTGCTCGGCTCCGGATGCTGTTCATGCGACGCACCCACTCCATCTGATCTGTAGCCTTGAGTGCTTCAGTTACACCCTCTCGTTTGGTCATCTGATGAGTGAGCAGACCCATGCGCTCCTCGCATGCCTTGTCGATCTCGGCCAGGTGCGGGAACAGCTCTCCGGACAAAAGCAAATTGGTGTAGAGGACGGAACGGTGCTCTTTCAAATACCGTTTGCTCATCCTGCCATACTTGCCGATGGGCGGCAGTTCCTCCTCTTGGAGAGCAAGGTCTGGGATGTAATAGTCCCCGCATTTGGAATGCTTGTTTTATAATCCCATTTCAGGCTGTTTCTTCAGGCCTTCGCAGAACGCTTTGATTTTCTCTTCGTTCTCCGCGCTGGGCTTTTCCTTCGGATCGATCAGTATCAGCTCTGCTTCCAGTGCATCAATACCCAGGGCTGTCTTCAGTTTTCCGAATGCCTTCTCCGCGCCAGCTCCGCTCTCACATGCGAATGCCGCAATGCGTTTCCCCTTCAGTTCATTCTCTTTTACAAAACTGCGGATCGGCGGGGTAACATTGCCTGCCCAGACCGGGAAGCCGATAATGATGCGGTCGTATGCTTCCGCGTTGAACTGATACGGCTGAAGCTCCGGCGTCTCGGCCATCACTGCGCTTTTGCCGCCCCAGAAGAACTTGCGAAAACCGCTGCTGGGATACGTCTTCACAGGCTCGATACGCAGGACATCGGCTCCGAGAATGGCGGCGATTCTGTCCGCCGCATACGCTGTGTTTCCCTCAAGCGAGTAATAAACGATCAGTGTTCTTTTGTCATTCATCGCATAAATCCCTTCTTTCTTCTCATAAGGGGAACGATCCTTATCTGTGCCGGTTGCGGCCCCAGAAGGTGTTGTAGCGGTCCGGCTTCCACTCGGGCCTGATATCCCTGACCGCTTCCGCTGCGGTAATGACAGCGTCGCCGTTGTCAACGTCGATCAGCGTATAGCGGTCGTTGCCCATGCCGAGCTCTTTCATATAGCTGAGCTGGCGCAGGCCGTGCCGGGTCACCACCCGCTCGATCAGCGCCTTCCCGCCGCCGTCCGGAAGATTGTAAATCAGATCCACACAGGCGTTGTCTACCGCGAGGATATCCAAGGATGCCAGAAGGCCGACGTCCGGCGTGACCACGGGTTCCGCTTCAGGCCCCTCGCAGTCGCAGGAAACGGACATGTTGCGCATGGTGTTGATGTAGCAGACATGCGGCGCGAAATAGTCAATGGTAGCCTTGGTGCTCTCGCTGATGCGCTCCATCAGCTCTTCCTCGGCAATGCTCCACAGATTGTCAGAGCCCACGGCAGTGTGGATTTCTCCCTTGCCGATGCGCCCGTCCGCGCAGCCGATACCGATGTTCTTGTTGCTGCCGCCGAAGCCGCCCATAATATGGCCCTTGAAATGGGTCAGCACCAGGAGAGAATCGTAATCCAGCATGCTTTTGCCGACGTGCATTTCCTTGAACCACTTGCCGCCCCTGACCGGCAGTGCGGCCACGCCGTGCTCGTCCGTGATGTCGACCGGAGCAAAGGTCCAGCCGTTGATTTCCAGCGTCCTGCGATGGGCTTCGGTGGTGTAGCGGCTGCCCTCGTAATAGGTATTCGTCTCGATAATCGTCGCCTCGGGCAGGCGGGAAGCGAAGAGTTCCTTCACCCAGGGGCGCGGGATGATGTTCGGCCCCTCGGCCTCGCCGGTGTGCAGCTTGACGGCAATCTTCCCGGTCAGCACGGAGCTGACCTTGTCATAGACCTTTTTCAGTCCTTCCTCGGACAGGTCGCGGGTGAAGAAAACCACCGAGCTCTCGCCGGTGCGCTCTTCAAAAGGGACATACTTGTTGCCGTCTTTGCCGGGGACGGGTTTGTTTGTGCTCACGTCAGTTCCTCCTTACATGGTCTCGATCCATTTCTTCAGATCAATCTCGGATGTTCTCGAAGAAAAGCGTCTGCCGGGCAGCACCTTTGCGCCTTTGGCAAAAATCTGGATCCGGTTTTGCCCTTCTCCGAGGCTGCTTCCGCCGGAGGTGAAGAAGGGCACGACGGTCTTGCCCGTCCAGTCATAGGCCTCCAGGAAGCTGTCGATGATGCTGGGCTCACGATACCACCAGATGGGAAAGCCCAGAAAGATCAGCTCGGCTTCGGCCACAGGGGCGTCCGTATCCGCCAGCGCCGGGCGGCAGTTCGGATCCTGCATTTCCACGGTGCTGCGGGCCTTTTTGTTCATCCAGTTCAGATCGCGCCGCTCATAGGGCACGGCGGGTCTGATCTCATACAGCTCTGCCTCCGCGGCGGAGGCCAGAGCCTTTGCCAGCTTCGCGGTGCTCCCGCTGGCGGAAAAATAGGCGACCAGTTTTTTGCTCATGTTGATTTCCTCCTTATACTTCCTTTTATTCTCTGATAAAGCTCCGATCCGACTCCGGCAGACCGCTTTCATCGGATATAAAACGCTCGACGGTCATATGCAGATCGTACTTCTCCCGCAGCGCGGTAATCGTCCCCATCATGGGCGAGGCGTGATGCGCGTCGATGGCCTCCTGATCCTGCCATTGGTCGATCAGCAGGACCGTTTCAGGATCGTCGAAGGACTGATAGTATTCATAGCGCAGGTTTCCCGCCTCGGCACGGATGGCTGCGACCGTTCCGCTGTCGGTCATTTCCTCCGCAAACCGCCGGGCAGAGCCGTTTTTGCCGGTATAACGGAGATTCACTGTGATCGCCATTGTCAGTTCCTCTTAAAGCCAGGAGACCGTGCTGCTCAGGGGCTTTCTCGCGCTGTGACCGGGAAGCGGTTTTTCGTTTTCGGCAGCATAGCCCAGATCCAGCACCATCAGGACTTCTTCGTTCTCCGGGAGTCCAAGCTCAGAGGCCATTTTCTCGGGATCGAAGTAATTGATCCAGCAGCTGCCCAGGCCTTCATCCGCAGCAGCAAGGATCATATGTGTGGCAACGATGCTTGCGTCTTCCACGCCGGAATCCCGTTTCCCGCCGGGATAGGTAAACACATTGTTTTTGTCAAATGCAACGACAAGCACAGTGGGCGCGCCGTAACGGCAGGGCGTGATCTTATCGATCTTGGCAAGCGCCTCCTCGGACTGCACGACATAGATGCGCTGCTCCTGAAGATTCTTTGCCGTGGGGGCCAGACGCCCCGCCTCCAAAACGGCATGAAGCTTCTCCTGCTCGATTATCCTGGTGCTGTACTTTCTGCATGAGAAACGATTTCTGATGACATCTTTGAATTCCATGTTTTTTCTCTCCTCGAATCTGATGATTTTTCTTTACTGCAGGCCCCGCAGCAGGGTCCGAATGCCGGTATATGCCAGTTCACAGGTGCTTACAGGCGTAAAGTCCATGCCTGCCTTTTCCATTGCCGCTTTTTGTTTTTCCGTTGCCATTGTGTAGGGATACAGCCCGAACATGAAGGGCAGAAATGAAAACAGAAAAGTCTGTCTGCTTTGCTCGCCGAGCACGGGACAGAACTTCTGCAGACAGCGGTCCACCGCGGAAATGAAATCCCTGTAAGCGGTCTTGAATTCGACCAGGTGCTCCAGCCGGGAGTTCTCCTCCATGTCGTACAGGTTCATGCTCAGCAGCTTGAGCAGCGTTGCCCGTTTATCCAGCGCCTGTGCCAGCGCCGAGGCCACGTCTTCCAGTGTGAGCGTCTCTTCCCTCTGACAGAGCAGGTCCAACTCTTCAACGATGGACTCATACTCTTTCTGGAAAAGCGCAAGAAAAATCTCTTCCTTCGTCTCGAAGTAATTATAAATCGACGGCCGGGTGAAGGAGGTTTCCTCTGCGATCTCCTTGATTGTGATCTCCTTGTAACTCATGGATTGAAAGAGCTTTCGGCAGGCAGCAATGATCTCTTCCCTGCGGGAGTTCGTAAGCTCGGCAGATCCTTTCGGCATCTTCGATTCCTCCGTTGTTCATTGTCATGTAAGCCTGGTTATAAAACTGACACGGTGTCAGTGTTTGTAACATAGCACAATTCTGACACCGTGTCAATATATTTGTATAATGGTTGATAACAAACAGTTTTACAAGAAATTATGTTTGTGGTATTCTTCTGTCCGGAAAGAGTGATGGAGGATGACTATGAATTACAGGATTGTGGATCTGGACCGGTATTACCGGAAGGGCGTGTTCCGCCATTTTTCCGAGGATTGCAAGTGTTCTACGTCTATGACGGCCAGGGTGGATGTGACGGAACTGGTCCGGTTTTCAAAGGCGACAGGGACGAAGTTCTATATCAATTTCCTGTATGTGCTGTCCAGGGCCCTGAATTCCAGAGACGATTACAGGATGGGCTGGCTGTGGGAAACCCGTCAGCTGATCTGTTATGACCGGATCCATCCGACCCAGTATGTATTTCATGAGGATACGGAAACCTGTACGCCGGTGTATACCACCTACAGCGACGACTATGCGCTGTTCTACCGGAACGCGCTGGACGATGCGGAGAGGGCAAAGGAAACGCGCGAATACATGCTGGATGCGGCGAATCATCCCAACTGGTTTGACGCGTCTTTCATCCCCTGGCTGTCCTATGATTCGCTGAACATCGAGCTGCCGGACGGCTATCTCTACTTTATGCCCATTGTGAACTGGGGCAGGTACCGCGCGGAAGGAGATCGCCTGATGATGCCGGTCAGCGTCCGGCTCAATCATGCCGTCGCAGACGGGTATCTTGTTGCCAGGGTTTTCAGGCTGCTGGAAGAAGAAATTGGTAATCTGATAAAGGGATGACGATGAAAAAGCCTCACTATGCATGGCTTGTCTGCGCAGGCTGCGCGCTGCTGCTCTTCTGCACCAGCGGGCTGACCGTGAACGCGTTTACCATCTATCAGCCCTTCCTTCTCCGGCAGGGGAATCTGACAAACGCGCAGTCCTCCATGCTCATCACGGTCAGAAGTCTGTTTTCCTTTCTCGGCATGCTTCTGACCGGCTGGTACTACAGAAAGCTCTCCCTGCGGACGGGTATGCTCCTGTCCGGGCTGATGACAGCTTTCAGCTTTTTTGTATACGGTCTGGCTCATCAATACGCGGGCTGTCTGGCCGCAGCTGCTCTGGCCGGGATCGGTTACGGTTTCGGCACCATGATTCCCATTGCCATCCTGCTGGAGCATTGGTTTGTGAGAGAGCGCACCTTGGCCATCGGGATCTGTTCGGCTGTGACCGGGCTTTCGACGTTGGGAATTCCGTCCTTCCTGACGGTCTGTGTTTCCCGATATGGCCTGCAGGCCGTGTTCTTCGGGGAAAGCGCCGTGATCGCCTTTCTGATTTTTCTGAGCTTTCTTCTTGTCCGTGACAGGCCTGAGGTTCTCGGTCTGCAGCCCTACGGATACGGCGAAGAAGAGGAGCAGCAGAGCGCTGCCCGACATGACAGCGGTCTGAAACCGAGCGATTGGCTTCTGATTGTCCCGATGCTGCTTCTTCTGGGCGGCTTCACCAATGTTGGCTACAGCCATCTTGCCGTTCATACAAACGCCCTCGGCTTTCAGCCGGCCGTCACGGCGCTGGCGATCACGGTGTCCGGCATTTTCATTATGGCGGGGAAAGCCGGTTACGGCTTTGTATCGGATCGGCTGGGAAATGTACGCACGAACTGGATCTTCGGCAGCATTCTGATTTTCGGTCTTCTTCTCTGCTGCCTGATGGCAGGCAGCATTCCTTTGCTGTTTGTCGCCATGTGCACCTATGGTTTCGGTCTGGGACTCACAACGGTGGGGCTGACGGCCTGGGTCGGAGACTGGAGTACGGAAGAACAGTACGATGAAAACACACGGCGATTTCAGCTGGGCTATTCAGGCGGCGCACTTGTCTTTTCCTCTCTGCCGGGCATCCTGGCTGACCGGGCAGGCGGGTCTTACGTGCCGGCCTATGTGTTCTTTTTCCTCAGTTCCATCGTCGTTGTTCTGGTGGTTCAGACAATCTATTACCGTCACACACCCCGCCTTTGAGGATTTCGTTCCACAATCCCCCGGCATGATATTCAATCTGTTGATAAAAGCCGGAATCCGGCAAAACAAGCTTCGTCTCCACAAAACGTCGGGCGAAGCTCGTTTTTTGACCGTATTTGAAATTATGAATGCCTGTTTATGATCAAAGAATCGCTTCGTCAAGTAAGAAGTCCAGAACACCGATATGAAGGATTCCATGATCGTCATACCAACGCTTTCGTATATCGTGTCGGACGATGATCTTCGGAAAGGAATCTCCTGTCAAAGCAAGGGGCTTGCTTTCAGCAAACGCTTTTTCCTCGTTTTCCATGGCATATGCAGATTGAATATAGGTCTTTTTTTCTCCGCGGGCAGCAATAAAATCAATCTCTTTGGGAACCTGAACCGTCTGCCCGGATTTGTTTCTTTCAGTCCCGTAAACAATCCCGATATCGACTTCGCATCCGCGAATGCGGAGATCATTGTAGATGATATTTTCCATAATATGGGTCATCTCCTGCTGGCGGAAGCCGATCCTCGCATTTCTGAGGCCCAGGTCGTCGCAATAATACTTGTTAGGGTAATCAAAATAGTCTTTTCCCTTCACATCGTAGCGGCGGCACTCCTCAAACAGATATGCATCTGCCAAATGACCGATGTATGACTTTACGGTATTGGCTGAAACGGTGTTTTCCCCGTTTCGTTTCTGTCTTGAGTTTAAAGCGTTTGCAATATTGTTTGGATTGGTGAGAGAACCGACAGAGGAGCACAAAAGGTCCAGCGTGGCAGACAGCACATCTTCTCGTTTGATCCTTTTCCGTTCCACAATATCTTTGAGATAGACCTCGGAAAAGAGCGCTTTCAGATAATTCACTTTTGCCGTGTCATCCGGCCTTGAAAGAATCAAAGGCAGGCCGCCGTAAAAAGCATAATTGTCAAACGCTTCCGCTTTATCTCCGCCGGTATAAGCATAGTACTCCGCAAAGCTGAGAGGATGAACTCTGATCTCGTCGCTGCGGCCTCTGAACTCGGTAAGAATATCGCTGGACAGCATTCTGGAATTGCTTCCGGTCACATAGATATCCAGATTGGAAAGGGAGTTCAGATCGTTCAGCGCATCATAGAAAGTGATCGCTTTTCCGTCCGGATTATATGGGTTTGGCACCTCGTCAGACATCTGGATCTCATCGACGAAAAGATAGAAGCGGTCCGACAGACCCTCCGTATGTTCCCGTACATCTCTTGCCAGTTCAAGCGGATTTCTGTAGCGGATATCCTTAGCAAGATCCAATTCATAAGTAAGAATGTGATCCTCCGCAACACCCTGCTCCCGCAGATAGTTCTTAAAGATCGTACGCAGCAGATAGGATTTCCCGCATCTGCGTATTCCGGTGATCACCTTAACCTGTCCATCCCACATAAAGGAGATGATCTTCTTCAGATATAAATCACGCTTGATTTCCATAGTGCCCTCCCGTTGAGAAGTTGACTAATATATGATACTACTTTTCAATGGAGATTATACAGGGACATCTAGAGAAAGTCAACCGCTGCGTTGAGAACTTGGATAACTTTTTATCGAAGTTCTCAACGGAGCGAGATTTGGAATCTGGAATAGCAGGTTGCAATTGACCCGGTCCGACTTTGCCGTCACAAAGACCCCAAGCCGGATCATGGCATGCTGTCCATGCAGGAATCCTGTCCGGCTCGCCCTGCGGTTTCGCTTGAATTCCTATCAACCCTGCTGTATAATAGGTAAAAAAGACAGGGGGCGCTGACGATGATGATCTCTACCCGCGGCCGCTATGCGCTGCGTATTCTCGTGGATCTGGCGGAAAACAGGAAAGACGGCTACGTTACGCTCAAGGAAGCCGCTGCCCGGCAGGAGATTTCCGAGAAATATCTGGAAAGCATTGTAAAGGATCTGGTCAGGGGAAAGCTCGTCGAGGGCGTGCGCGGGAAGGGCGGCGGTTATCGGCTGGCCCGGCCGGCGGAAGAGATCAGCGCGCTGGAGGTTCTGCAGGCTGCCGAGGGGCCGCTGGTTCCCGTTGCCTGCCTCGAAGAGGGCTCGAAGCCCTGCGGGCGTGCCGCTGCGTGCCGGACGCTCCCACTCTGGGAAGGCCTGAACAGGGTTGTCAGCGGTTATCTGAGCGGGTTTACGCTGCAGGATCTGCTGCAGGAGCACGGCGGCGCTCCGGATGACAGGATATAAAAGATCGGAGAGAGAGCGCTTGCCCTCTCTCCGGTTTTTCAGCGCTTTCTCAGTTTCCTGACCAGCGCGGCGACGGCGCGCTCCGCCGCAGTCTCGAAGCGGCTGCCCAGATCATAAAGCTTCCGAATGCGTTTCCGTATTTTTTTCATGGCGATCCTCCAAAAAAAGTGAGACAGCCGGTGACGGCTGTCTCACGGATTGGGTCGGAATAATCAGTTGACTTTGTCCTTGAAGGCTTTGCCGGCCTTGAAGATCGGCGTGTTGCTGGCAGCAAACTTCATGGCTTTGCCGGTGGCGGGGTTGCGGCCGGTGCGGGCATCGCGATGACGGCAGGTGAAGGTGCCGAAACCGATCAGGGTAACGGGCTTGCGGGCAGCGAGAGAGTCCATAATGGAGCCAAGGACACTGTCGACAACCTTGGCAGCGGCCTTCTGGCTGAGATCGTTCTCTGCGGCGACCTTTTTGATGAGTTCGGATTTGTTCATGTGTTTTTCTCCTTTTTTATAATAGAATGTTTTCTGTATGTCTGTAAGGGAATTATAGCAAAGATGCGCCGATATTACAAGGGGTGGATTACGCTTTCGGACAGATTCTTTTTGATTTATGTCAGTTCCTTCAGTCGGACGGCCATCATGGTCAGGTCGTCAAACTGCTCTGTGCTGCCCACATATTCTGCCACGGCTGCGGTCATGTTATTCAGAAGCTGCCTGGTGGAGGCGTCCGGGTCTCTGTTGAGAACCTCCAGAATTCTGTCCGTACCGAACAGCTCTCCCTTGGCGTTGTTGGCCTCCGGAAGCCCGTCCGTGTAGAGGAACAGGGTTCCGCCTCTCTCCAGCGTAAACTTGTAATCCCGGAATCGGACTCCTTCCATGCCGCCCACCACGAACCCGTGTGGGTCTTTTTTGATGGCGAAGTTCCCATCCTCGCCGCGCAGCATGGGATACTCGTGACCGGCATTGGCCGCCGTAACTTCTCCCGTGGAGAGATCCAGAATGCCGAGCCAGACCGTGACAAACATTTCCGCCTCGTTGTTTTCGCAGATCCTCGCATTTACCCGCTGGAGCACCTGCGCCGGCGACGAGCCGGACTTTGCCGCGTAATTGATCATGATCCTGGCCATCATCATGAACAGGGCGGCAGGGATTCCCTTTCCGGAGACATCTGCCATGACCATGCCGAGATGATCGTCGTCGATCAGGAAGAAGTCATAAAAATCGCCGCCGACTTCCTTGGCCGGATCCATAGAAGCGTGAATATCCAGATCCTGTCTGCCCGGATAGGGAGAAAACACATTGGGCAGCATGTTCTCCTGAATCCGCTGGGCCAGCCCCAGTTCGGTGCTGATGCGTTCCTTTTCTCTGGTTACCCGGGTCAGGTTCTCCACATAATCCGCCATGCTCACTTCCATATCCCGCAGAACGAGAGCAAGACGTTCAAGCTCATCGTCCGTATTCAGATGCAGGTCAAAAAAGTGCGTCTCGTCCAGCGTCCCGTCGCTTTTGTCGAGGATATAATCCGTAGCGGCAGAGGCGATCTCGTCGATCGGTTCCACAATATGCTCGGCGGCATATTGCTTCATGAAAAAGGCTATGACCAGGGTGACAAGGGTCATCAGAAGCAGATAAATAACCACATACTTCAGCAGGCTGCCGGTTGCGGATGCCCCCTCCCGGGAAATGTCAAGGAATTCCGTATAAAACATGATAACCGTGACAAGGATGGAGACAGCTGCGAGAGCTGCCGCTGTCCACAGAATCAGCTGAAAAATCCGGTTGCTCAGGGAGTGCCGGATCTTTTTTCCGGCTGCGGCCTCGATGGCCTGTTGACTGTTGTTTGTCATTGTTCCCCTCCTTTTGTCGGACTCGCAGAACCATTATATGGGAAATGCGGCGATATGGCAAGGCTTGCGGGGAAGAAAAGTGTTCCGAAATGCCGGTTTCGAAATTCTTTTATGGACAGACCGGTTTTTTATATGGTATATTGGAAAAAACGGCAGGAAGAAACCAGACGGAACGGACCGGATTTCCGGAAACAAAGAAAGGTTGAAAAAGAGATGAAAACAAGAAAGACGCTGCTGTCTCTGCTGCTGGGTGCGGTGCTGGTCTTCAGCCTGTGCGCTGCCGGCGGCGCGGTCGCTTACGCGGATGGTGAACATCCGGCGGAAGCGGCGCAGACATATACCATGTTTGCCATGGGCTATGCCGGGCAGATCGCGGATGCCTCTCAGCTGGACGGCAGCTCGGCGGTGGTCCTCAATGCAGACGGAACCGGCAGCATGAGCTTCGATGACGAGTCCATGGGAATCAAGGCATGGTCGCTCGAGGGGAATCAGCTTGCCATCACGTTTGCCGACGGGAGCTCACTGACGGGAATCCTGCACATGGACCAGGGTGTCATTGAGCTGAATTACGGATACACCATCTATTATGGCAGGGAAGGGGCGGACACGGAGGCCTATCTGGCGCCTGATACCCGCCTGTATGCGCTGTTCCACAGCGTCGACCAGGTGGCAGGCGCACATCTGAAGTATGCGCTTCACACCGACTATATGGATGCCAACAGTCTGCTTGACGTGTATACGAAAGACGGCATCTTCTACTCTTCCAAAACCACGCAGGTCTCCGGCTATGAGAGCACGACGGTGACCTTCTATAGGGATGGCAGCGTCTATTCCCTGGATCCTGAAAAACTGACGGGCATGTTTGTCACCTCGATCGATCCGACGCTGCTGGAGGGCAGCATTCTGGCGTTGGATGACCTTTTCCGCGCTGTCCAGAGCCGCGCCCTGCGGACCGACTTTACGACCGAGACCCGCGACGTGGACGGCGTATCCTGCACCGTCGACGTCTACCCGGCGACCGACTATGAGCCGGAAGGGGCTTTCTATTTCGACAGCGAAGGAAAGCTGATTCGTTATATAGAGGGCGCGCCCGTGATCGATACCGGCATCGACATCGGCGAGTCGGTCTACACGATCGAGAGCATCGACACGGCCGTGAACGAGAGCCTGTTTGACATCTCCGGCTACCAGATCACGGCGTAAATCGTTCCAAAACCGAAAAGGAAGCGTTCAGTTTGGTTTCTGAACGCTTCCTTTTTTCAATAGACGGTTTTCAGGGATGCGGGATCTTCGATGCCGGCAATCCGGCAGAACTCCTCCCGGTCCGCCGCCGTGCGCAGCAGCATGACTTCGTGGAGCTTTCCCGTTTCCTGCTCACGCATGCAGGCCACCTGCTCGCCGGTGCAGATGCTGCTGCGGATAACGGGCTCATACTGTTCCCTCGGCCAGGCCGGAGCGGCAGGGGCCGGTTTTTCTTTTCTGAAAAGCTTCATCATGAGCCTCCCGGTGTTTTCCTTTTCATCATTGTACACGCTCGGCGGGAATCTGTCAAACATGGTCCGGAAAAGCAGAAAGGGCAGCCGAAACGGCTGCCCTTCTGCAGACAAAAGGTAGAATGATTATCCGT
The DNA here is from genome assembly GCA_017538965.1 of Oscillospiraceae bacterium. Taxonomy (GTDB): domain Bacteria; phylum Bacillota; class Clostridia; order Oscillospirales; family Oscillospiraceae; genus Limivicinus. The sequence goes on along the minus strand of JAFYHU010000057.1, from coordinate 39,197 downwards.
TGACCTTGTCCTTGAAAGCCTTGCCGGCCTTGAAGACCGGGGTGTTGCTCGCGGCAAACTTCATGGCCTCGCCGGTGGCGGGGTTGCGGCCGACGCGGGCATCACGATGCTTCTTCTCAAAGGTGCCGAAGCCGATCAGAGAAACCTTCTCGCCGGCGGCGACAGCATCGACAACAGCGCCGATGGCACTGTCAACAGCGGCAGCAGCCTGCTTCTGAGTCAGAGCGGCGTCTGCGGCGACTTTTTTTACGAGTTCTGCTTTTGTCATGATTTGTTAGTCCTTTCTGTGTTGGATTCAACAGCGGCTATTATAGCAGGGAAGAAACGAATATGCAAGTGGAAAATCGCTGAAAAACCGCCTGTTTATCGGCGTTTTTTGGGCTTTTAGGACAATCCTCTTTCCTCTGTTATCCTTTGTGATCCTCCGTTACGACGCCGTCGCGGTAGGCATCCAGCAGGACGAGCAGATCGTCGATGCGGGCCTGCAGGTCGCGCCCGATGTCGGTGTCGCTGATTTTCTGCCGATACTCCTGGCGCTCGAAAATCTCGGTGGAGGAGGCGATGCCGTGGTTTTCGCGGATGGCCGTCTCGCGCCCGACAAAGGGCTGGTGGGCGACAATCCGGAAGGACTGGGAGGTGCTGATCAGCGTATATCCCGCGATGCCGGAGGTCGGCTGATAGGCCTTGCAGAAGCCGCCGTCGATGACGATCAGCTTGCCGCCGCCCTTGATGGGGCTTTCACCCTTGCGCGTCTTGACGGGCACATGGCCGTTGATAATGTGGCAGTGCGGACCTTCCAGACCGAATTCCTTCAGAATAAAGCTGCAGACGGCGGGATCCTGATAGAGCGTGTAGTAGGGGTTCTTCGGCTCGGCCCAGGCCTTTTCGTCGGCAATGAGGCGGCGCTCGAAGGTGGTCATGCGGTCGCGGCCGAAAATCGGGCTGTTGCGCCCGGCCCAGAGGAACCAGAGAAGATCCATGCCCAGCTTGCGCTCGGGCGTCCCCGGCTTGTAGTAATAGGCCTGCCGGGCGGCGGTATCGACGAAGTCGAGAAAATCCTTGCCCGCCCGTTCCCTGCCGTCAAGACGGAAGGAGAGCAGCTGCCCGTCCGGCGTGAGAGGGATGCAGCCGTGGAAGAGCAGGTTGCCGTTGTGGATTTTATAGAGGCTTCCTTTGGAATAGAGGAAGCGGACGTGGGCCTGCAGCTTTTCGCTGTGCTCGAAGGAACTGGTCAGGCGGTCGATGACGTCGCGCTCCTCGGGGGTAAGCGCATAGGGGTCGGCAGGGTCGACGGTCGGGAAATCGACATCCTCGAGAGGCCAGGTTTTGCCGTCAATCGTGATCGTCCTGTCGGCATAATTGATTTTGTCCAGGAGCAGCCGGTCATTCATGCCGTATTCCGGATGGCGCAGAATCTTCTGCCCTTCCAGCTTGAAGAGGATGACTGTGATGGCCTTGTGCATCCGGGCGGAGAGCAGTTTGTCCTTCTCGGTGGCATTGGCGGCGTCGCCCTCGGTAAGCTTGACGGCAAAGCGCGAGACGTCGCAGTCTTTGTAGACCTCGTTGGCAAAGACCGAGAGCGGGCGCAGCGAGATGCCGTAACCGGTTTCGATCACTTCGAGATTATTATAATGAATGGAATTGGCGAGCACCGTGGCCACCAGCGTCCGGCTGCCGGATGCGGCGCCCATCCACAGGATGTCGTGGTTGCCCCACTGAATGTCGACACTGTGGTAGGCAAGAAGGGAATCCATGATGACATCGGCGCGGGGCCCGCGGTCGAAGATATCGCCCACGAGATGAAGATGGTCGACGGCCAGACTCTTGATGACCGCGCAGATGGCGGCGATGAAATCGTGGGCCTGACCGATCTCGACGATGGTGGTGATGATGTTCTTGTAATAGTCCTGCTTGTCGATCTCTTCCGAGTGGGTGTGCAGCAGCTCTTCAATGATGTAGGCATAGTCCGGCGGCAGAACCTTGCGGACCTTGGACCGGGAATAGCGGGAGCTGACGGAGCGGCAGACCTCGATCAGGCGGTACAGCGTGATGCGGTACCACTCGTCGGGATCGTCGATCTCCGGCAGCAGCTGGGCGAGCTTTTCCTCGGGATAATAGATCAGCGTGGCCAGCTGATCCAGTTCGGCATGCGGCACGGTGTCCTTGAAGAGCAGGTCGAGCCGCTCGCGGATCACACCGGAACAGGAGTTGAGCAGATGAAGAAAGGCCTCGTGTTCTCCGTGGACATCGGAGATGAAATGCTCACAGCCTTTCGGAAGGTTCAGAATGGCCCGGAGATTGATGATCTCGGTGCCGGCCGAGCGCAGGGTAGGATACTGCCGGGAGAGCATTTTCAGATAATGAAGCTCTTCCGGCGTATAGCTTCTGTGGGGTTTCACGCTGCAAAGCCTCCTTTTTTACATCTTAAGCTTTTGGCTCCCTCTCTGAGGGAGCTGTCAGCGAAGCTGACTGAGGGAGTTAAGGATCCTCCCCCGCACAGCGGGGGAGGACAGGAATCCGTCAGAGTTCTTCAAAACCGCCGGTGTTCTTTTTCTTTTTCGGAGGCGCTTCGCCTTTCTGCAGGTTCGTGACCATGATCCAGCAGCAGAGGATGAGCTCGGCCGCAAGACCGAGGAAGATGACCTGCAGACCGAGCAAGCGCTCATCCGCGAGATTCAGAATGCAGAGCGCTGCCGCGAACATGCAGAGAAACAGGCAGCGCTTCCAGCTCGGACGGCCGAAAGCCCAGCCGCCGAGGCGGAAGAAGGCAAACATGGCAACGGCAACGGTGAACAGTTCAGGGCCGTAGGACCAGACAACGCTGTTGATGGTGTTGAGCTTATAGCAGATTACCATCCAGGCAGCCAGAAAGAACATCGGAAGAAAGCTCAGCGCACAGAGAAGCCAGGGGGCCGTCTCGGTTTCGCGGTCCGCACGGCTCAGCCAGAACGGAAAGGCAATGCCCGAGAGAAGACCGCAGAGCGCAAGGATGCGGTAGTCGGTGCTGTGCTTGTCCTCTCCGGTCTGCATGAAAAGCAGCATCGCGCCCGCACAGACCACCAGACCCGCGGCGATGCGGGCAATGCGGTAGAAGCGGCCGGGGTTGGAAAAGGCCTCAGAGAAGTCATCCGGGAGAGACATCCGGGCTTTCTCGTAATTCCGGATAAAACGGTAAAACACAACGGCGGCTGCGAGAACAAAAAGGATCAGAGCCACATGAAGACGGCTCTTTTCCGCAAGACCGAGCTCGTTGAAAGCCAGCTGCCGCTGCATCCAGCGCAGAAACACGCCGAAAGCGCCGGCGCCGGCGATATAGCAGATCAGTTCCAGCGATTTCTTCCCGCTGCGAAACTCCTGAAGTTCAGGATCCATGCGGTGATTCCTCCTTTTTCCCGCTTCGGACATAGGTGCAGAAGCAATAGGGTACGCCGTCTTCCTCCAGCCAGGGACCGGCTTCCGTACAGGTCCATTCGGGCAGATCGTCCAGATTCGGGAAGAAACTGTCCGAAGGAGGAGCAAGACGGATTTTGGTGATATGGACGCAGTCAATCCAGGGCATCATCTGCCGGTAGACGCTGGCCCCGCCGATGACCAGACAGCGGCCGAGACCGGCGGCCGCCTCGGCGGCTTCCTCGGGATTGTGGACAACGATGGCGTCGGGAATGTCCAGATCCTGCCGGGTGAGCACGAGGTTCGTGCGTCCTTTCAGGGGCTTTCCGCCCGGAAAGTCGCCCAGCGTTCGTCTGCCGACGAGGACGGCGGCACCGTCCGTCAGATCGCGAAAGTGCCGCCTGTCCGCCTTCAGGACCACCTGCTGGGTCCCTTCGCTGCCGATGCCCCAGTCCGAAAATACGGCAACAATGGCTTCCATTTTATACGGCAACGGGGATTTTTCCGTTGAATTCGGAATACTCGTAGCCTTCCATGCGGAAGCTGTCGCGGGTAAAGGCGTAGAAGTCCTTCACATCGGGATCGATGATGAACTTCGGCGCGGGCTTCGGCGTGTTCTGAATGATCTCTTCCACGGCGGGGACGTGACGGTCATAGATGTGGGCGTCGGCGATCACGTGGACGAACTCGCCCGGTTCGAAGCCGGAGACCTGCGCCATCATCATGGTCAGCACCGAATACTGCACCACGTTCCAGTTGTTGGCCGCCAGCATATCCTGCGAGCGCTGGTTCAGAATCGCGTTCAGACGGTTGCCGGTGACGTTGAAGGTCATCGAGTAGGCGCAGGGATAGAGCGCCATCTCGGAAAGATCGGCAAAGGTATAGATGTTGGTCATGATGCGGCGGGAGGCGGGGTTGTTCTTCAGATCCCAGAGGACCTTGTCCACCTGGTCCATGTCGCCCTGGGGATAGTGGTGCTTGACTCCCAGCTGATAGCCGTAGGCCTTGCCGATCGAGCCGTTTTCGTCGGCCCAGGCATCCCAGACCCGTGTGCGGAGCTCATGAACATTGTTGCTTTTCGCCTGCCAGATCCAGAGAAGCTCGTCGATGGCGGACTTCCAGAAGGTGCGGCGGATGGTAAGAATCGGGAATTCCTTGGACAGGTCGTAGCGGTTGACAATCCCGAACTTCTTGATGGTGTGCGCGGGGGAACCGTCGTCGTCCCAACGGGGGCGCACTTCGCGGTCGGTGTCCCAGATGCCGTTGTCGAGAATATCGCGGCAATTCTGAATGAAGATTTCGTCAGCTCTGCTCATAAGAAACTCCTTTCTTTTTACCCCCCTGCCTTTCCCTCTGAAAAAGGTGGCGCGTAGCGCCGGAAGAGGTCCCCGCCGCAGCGGATTTACAAACTTTCTAACTATTATACCATACCATCTGCCCCGCTTCAACTCAAATTTCCCGAGGAAAACGGCTTTCTGCTCATCTGCAGTGGTCGTTCTGATTTCAAAACCTGATCCCAGATCCCGAACCCACTGCGCCGGAAAACCCTCGCTTACGCCATGGGGTTTGAATAATACCAACCACTTATGCACCGTAGGGAGCGATCCCCAGATCGCTCCGCAAGCCTCGCGCCCGCAGGCGAAAAGCCCGTTCTTGCCCTCCTGCAATTGCGCGGAAGAGAAACCGGTCCCTCGCACTCAGGTTTCTCCGCCGCGCTTTTTGTTACTGTCATTGCGAAACCAGTGTCGCAACACTGGTTGTGGCAATCCGCATCCCCGATGGAAAGCCCAGCGAAGTGGGTTTCCATCGGAAAGGACGAGCAGCGGAGGGAGTGAGCTTTCCTCACGCCTGAGGGAAGCGAATGATCCGGAGCTTGTGAGGACGTGAATCGCACCTTGAGACGAATTTGAAAGAAACACTATATTTTGCGGTCAAATTGGTTACAAGGCGGATAAAATACAATATCTTGTGATTTTTCTCTTGACAAGCGGCAAACGCCGCATTATGATGTGCATGGAAAACGGGAGAAAGAGGCGAAGGCATGTTCATCGCAGGAATGCAGAAGCTCACCCTCCTCGATTTTCCGGGAGTGGTTGCATGTACGCTCTTTACGGCGGGATGCAACTTTCGCTGTCCCTGGTGCCATAACGCGGGCCTGGTCCTGCCGGAAGAGATTTCGGCGCAGAGGATCGAGAGCGAGGAAGTGCTCTCTTTTCTGGAAAAGCGGAAGGGCGTTTTGGACGGCGTCTGCGTCACCGGCGGGGAACCGCTGTTGCAGACGGAACTGCCGGATTTCCTGAGAAGAGTGAAAGACCTGGGTTACCGGGTGAAACTGGACACCAACGGAAGCTTTCCGAAGCGGCTGGAGGAACTGGTCCGGGAAAAGCTGGTTGACCGCGTGGCGATGGACATCAAGAACGGGCCGAGCCGCTATGCCGGGACCGTCGGCATCCGGGACCTGGACTTGAGCGCCGTGACCGCGTCGAAGGACTTTCTGCTTTCCGATGCGGTGGATTACGAATTCCGGACGACCGTCGTGCGCGGGCTGCACACCGAAGAAAGCCTGCTCGAGGCGGCGGACTGGATCGCGGGAGCGAAGCAGTGGTTTCTGCAGCAGTTCAAGGACTCCGGAAATCTGATTCACGGCGAAGGGCTTTCGGCCTTTACCGAAGACGAGATGCGCAGGCTTCTCGAAACCGTTCAGAAAAAGAACCCCGCAGCGGAGCTTCGCGGGATATGAAAGGCAGCAACTGGGAGGATGGATACAATGTATAATGTAGTAAAGCGGGACGGACAGATCGTCAGTTTCGATATCAACAAGATTGCCGGAGCGATCAAGAAGGCCTTTGACGCGACCAACACCGAGTATACCGAGAGCGTCATTGATTTTCTGGCGCTGAAGGTGACGGCGGACTTTCTGCCGAAAATCCACGACGGCCTGGTGACGGTTGAAGACATCCAGGACAGCGTGGAAACCGTGCTTGCGCGCGGCGGTTACGAGATGGTCGGCAAGGCCTATATCCTGTACCGCAAGCAGCGCGAGAAAATGCGCAACCTGAAGTCCACCTACCTGGATTACCGCGAGACGGTCAACAAGTATCTGGATGTTTCCGACTGGCGTGTCAAGGAGAACTCGACCGTGACCTATTCCGTCGGCGGTCTGATTCTCTCCAACTCCGGCGCCGTGACCGCCAACTACTGGCTGAGCGAGGTCTACGATCAGGAGATCGCCGACGCGCACCGCAACTGCGAGCTGCATCTGCACGATCTGAGCATGCTGACCGGCTACTGCGCGGGCTGGAGTCTGCGCCAGCTGATCACCGAAGGCCTCGGCATTCCGGGCAAGATCAATTCGGCCCCGGCCAGCCATCTCTCGACCCTTTGCAACCAGATGGTGAACTTCCTCGGCATCATGCAGAACGAGTGGGCGGGCGCTCAGGCCTTCTCCTCCTTTGACACCTATCTGGCTCCTTTCGTGAAGGTCGACAATCTCAGCTACAAAGAAGTCAAGCAGTGCATCCAGAGCTTCATCTTCGGCGTGAACACGCCGTCGCGCTGGGGCTCCCAGGCGCCGTTTACCAACATCACGCTGGACTGGACCGTTCCCGCCGACCTGAAGGATTCGCCGGCCATCGTCGGCGGAAAAGAGATGGACTTCACCTACGGCGACTGCAAGCTGGAGATGGACATCGTCAACAAGGCCTTTATCGAACTGATGATCGAGGGAGACCGCAACGGCCGCGGCTTCCAGTATCCGATTCCGACCTATTCCATCACGCGCGACTTTGACTGGTCTCCCACCGAGAACAACAAGCTGCTCTTCGAGATGACCGCCAAGTACGGCACGCCCTACTTCTCGAACTACATCAACTCCGATATGGAGCCCTCCGATGTCCGTTCGATGTGCTGCCGCCTGCGTCTGGACCTGCGCGAGCTGCGCAAGAAGTCCGGCGGCTACTTCGGATCCGGCGAGAGCACCGGCTCGATCGGCGTTGTGACCCTGAACATGCCGCGCCTGGCCTATCTCGCAAAGGATGAGAAGGACTTCTATACCCGCCTCGACAAGCTGATGGACATCGCGGCGCGCTCGCTGAAGATCAAGCGCGACGTCATTACCAAGCTGCTGGAAGAGGGCCTGTACCCCTACACCAAGCATTATCTGGGAAGCTTCAACAATCACTTCTCCACCATCGGCCTGGTCGGCATGAACGAGGCCGGCAAGAATGCCAAGTGGATCCGCGCCGACATGACCGATCCGCGCTGCCAGCAGTTCAGCCGCGAGGTGCTCGACCATATGCGCGAGCGTCTGAGCGACTATCAGGAGCTGTACGGTGACCTGTACAACCTCGAAGCCACCCCGGCCGAGTCCACGGCCTATCGCTTTGCCAAGCACGATGTCGAGACCTTCCCCGACATCATCACCGCAGCCGAGGCCGGCGGAAGCCCGTATTACACCAACAGCTCGCATCTGCCGGTGAGCTATACGGAGGATGTCTTTGCGGCGCTGGATGTGCAGGACGAGCTGCAGACCCGCTATACCTCGGGTACCGTCTTCCACGCCTTCCTGGGCGAGAAGCTGCCTGACTGGCAGGCCGCGGCAACCCTGGTCCGGAAGATTGCCGAGAACTACCGTCTGCCCTACTATACGATTTCGCCGACCTATTCCGTCTGCAAGAATCACGGCTATCTGACCGGCGAGCAGTTTGTCTGCCCGCACTGCGGCGAAAAGACCGAGGTCTACAGCCGCATCACCGGTTACTATCGCCCGGTGCAGAACTGGAATGCGGGCAAGACGCAGGAGTTCAAAGAGCGTAAGGAGTACGTGATTGCCCACTCCCACCTGAAGCATGCCGGTCCCGCGGTTACGGAAATCATGCCGGAAGAGCCGGCCGTTGCCCAGACGGCGCAGGCTGCCGGCGACGAGACTCCGATCCTGTTTGTCTCGGCGACCTGCCCGAACTGCAAGATCGCCCGCGCCTTCATGGACAAGATGGGCTACCGGTACAAGGCAGTGCTCGCGGCTGAGAATGCCGAGCTTGCCAAGTCCTTCGGCGTCAAGCAGGCTCCGACGCTGGTCCTGCCCGACGGCACCAAGTTTGCCGGCGCCGGTGCGATCAAGGCCTATGTGAGCAAGATCGCCTGAGCATGTTCGATCTCATTGTCATCGGCGGCGGGCCTGCCGGCCTGACGGCGGCGGTCTACGCCCGGCGCGCGGGAAAGACGGTCCTCGTTCTGGAAAAGGATGCGCTGGGCGGGCAGATCACCTGGTCGCCGAAGGTGGAAAACTATCCGGCCGTTCCCTCCGTCAGCGGAATGGAACTGGGAAACCTCATGGCCGAACAGGCGATGGAGATGGGCGCCGAGGTCGAGATCGACGAGGCGCTCCGGATCGAGGATTGCGGGTCCCATAAACGGGTATTCGGCAGCTTCGGCGCAGAATACGAGGGACGCGCGGTGATTCTTGCCGCCGGCGCCAGACCGCGGAAGCTGGGTCTGGAAAGGGAAGAAGATCTGGTCGGAAGCGGCGTCGGATACTGTGCCGTCTGTGACGGAGCCTTCTTCAAGGGGCAGCCCGTTGCCGTGAACGGCGGCGGAAACAGTGCGCTGCAGGATGCGGTGCTTCTCAGCGAGCTCTGCAGCCGGGTCTATGTGATTCACCGGCGGGACGGCTTCCGCGGAGAAGAAGCTCTGGTTGAAACCCTGCGCGGGAAGGAAAACGTTGAGTTTGTTCTGAACGCCGTCATCACGGAGCTGGAGGGCGAAGAGGAACTGAGCGGCATCGTGGTCCGGCAGAACGGCGCGAACCGGGAAATCCCGGTCAGCGGCCTGTTTGTCGCGATCGGCCATGAGCCGGACATCGGCGCATTCGCCGGGCTCGTGGAACTGGACGACCGTGGATATGCCGCTTCCGGGGAAGACTGCCTGACCAGAACCGAAGGCGTCTTTGTGGCGGGCGACTGCCGCAGCAAGAGAATCCGTCAGGTGACCACCGCGTGTGCCGACGGCGCCGTCGCCGCCCTGGCCGCCTGCGCCTGGCTCGACAGGTAAAGATAATCATAACAAAAGAGTCAACGGGAGCTGCTGTTCCCGTTGACTCTTTTTTACCGGGGAGGGAATTATTCCGCCAGAATCTGGTCGGCTGCGAAATAGCCCGCGTCGCGTCCGGAGACGAAGCAGTAACCCTGGGCGCAGCCGCCGTAGTTGGTGTAGGCCTTCTTCTCGTTGAAGAGGACGCCCATGCTGTCCGTTCCGCAGGCGAAGAGACCCGGGATTACGTTGCCGTCGTTATCGAGTACCTGGAAGTTCTCGTTGACATCCAGGCCGCCGCAGGTGCTGTAGATATAGGGGCAGCCCGTAAAGGCAACATAGTATTCCGCGTCTTCCGCAATCGTGCCGAGGCGCTCAAACTTGGCCGGGTCCTTGCCGAAGGCGTCGTCATCGGGCTTGTAGCCGGCGACGGAGGCATTCAGGTTCTCAGCAGGCATGCCGAGCTGCTCGGCCAGTTCGTCCAGCGTGGCGGCCTTATAGATGAAGCCGTTTTCCACACCGTAGTCGATGACGGTGTCGATGTTTGTGAGCGGGGTGTCGGCCACGATGCCGCCCTGCGAGAGGTAACGGCCGGAAGCATTGGCGCTCAGGCCCTTCTCGCGGAGGATATCGATCTGATCAGAGGAGTAGATCGTGAAGAATTCGCTGCCCTGATAGAAGGCCTGCATGGCGATGGAGGATTCATCGATGAAGCGGTTGCCCTCGCGGTTGACGGCCATGCCTTCGGATGTGCAGACGAGGCCGTAAGGAATGTCGTTGTCCGCAAACGAGAAGCAGGTCGTGATCTGGCTGGGCGCCACGAAGTGGGACATCGGATAGATGCCGATGCTGTAGGTGGCGGCGCCGTTCTTGATCGCGGAGGCGATCATTCTGCCGTTGTTGGTGTACATGCCGTAGAGCTTGTAGGCATCGCCCGTGAAGGCCCGCTGCAGATCCTCGCTGCCCGCGTAGCCGCCGGAGCAGCAGAGAACCGCCTTGGCATGGATGGTCACCTCGGTGCCGTCCGCCTTGACAGCCTGGGCACCGACGCACTTCCCGTCTTCAAACAGCAGGTCGGTCGCCTCGGTCTCAAGCATGTATTCGCCGCCCATCTCGACATATTTGTCATAGGCCTTGGCAAAATAGCTCTCGGTCAGCGCCTTGTTGCCGACATAGGACGAGAAGATCGCCCACTTGCCGCCGACAAAGCCGACCGCGGGTCCGAATTCGAAGCCGTAGCCCTGCAGCCAGTCGCAGGTTTCACCGGATTCGTAGACCACCTTGGCAATCAGTTCGGGCTTGGCACCCTGGACGCCGTCAACGGTGGTATACTCCAGCCAGGTTTCGTAAAGCGCATCGGCATCCACCAGCGGCTCGCCGGGAGCCTTGGTGTGGACGCCCTGAATCGGGTCGTTCCAGTCGACAATCTCAGCCGCCACCTGACTCGGCGCGTTGACGTTTGCGGGACCCGAGGTGGTAGCGCCGGTGCCGCCCCATTTGCCGGCCTTGTCGATGGCGAGAACCCCGACCCCGGACTCGGCGGCGGCAAGCGCGGCGGTTGTACCGGAAGAGCCCATACCGATTACCAGAATATCCGTCTCATATTCCTCGCAGGCGTTGCTCTTTGGGATCGGCGTGTACATGCCGGAAAGATCCTGACCGCCCTCCGTCAGAGCGTTCTCGATTCCCTGGCGGATGCCGTTGGAGGTGGCGGTTGCGCCGGTGATGGCATCCACGGCGAGACTCTGGCTGTCGATCAGGCGCGGGATGAACTTTTCGATCACCGTGTCGATGAAGCCGTTTGTCTCTCCGTTGTCGCCGACTTCGACCGCGGCGATCTTTCCGTCTTTCACTTCCACGGTCACGGGGATGCGCACGGTCAGGTTGAAGCCGAAGCCTTCGGCCTCATAGCTGCCGTCCTTGAGCGGCGCGGCCTCAGCCGGAGCGGCTCCGCTCGCCTGGGCGAGACAGTCGGCAACGGCGGTTTTCACCGCGGCCGAGGTAAAGCTTGCGCCGGAGAAAGCATCGATCTCGTCGGCGGACTGAATGCCGACCAGATGCTCATTGAAGTGCTCGATCGCCTTTCCGCCGACGGACGGGGTTTCATCCCAGCCGGTAACGGCGATCTCCGTCACTTTTTCCTCGTCCACGGTCAGCTTGACGGTCACATCGCCGCCGAAGCCGTACGCGGATGCCTCATAATCGCCGGGGGTGAAGCCTTCTGCGTGGCCGACGGCTGCCAGAGAAAACAGCAGGCACAGGCAGAGGCAGAGAGAAAAGAGTCTTTTCATAGGGTTCCTCCCATTTCTTTATTTGCCGTTTATGGCTTGTCAGTATTATAACAAATTCCTGTCCGATTCACAACCGGATTATTCCGAAAAACTTGCGAAATTGCAGGGCGTTTGCTATACTGGTCCCCGGCTTCAAATCGTCTGAGAGAAACGCCGCTGCCTGCGGGAGAGGAGGGAAACCGGATGAGCAGGAAAAAAGACATGATACTGGTCCTTGCTCTGCTTGCGGCTGCCCTGCTCTTCCTGATGGTCAGCATGGTCTCCCGCAAAAGAACGGTCGCCCCGCCGCCTTCGGAGACTGCGGAGACCGACATCGTGACGGAAGAGAACGGATCCGAATCCTATGCGGACTTTGTCGGAGACATGGTCAGCGCCTATTTTGAGGAATACCCCGCCGAATCCTATCTGTTTGTGAGCACGGGCAGCAGCGCCTATTCGCCGATTCCTCTGAATGGGGACAATTCGTTTCGGATCGCTCAGCAGGACGGCAGTGAGAACGTGATTCATATCGGTGAGAATTCCTTTTATATGGAATCCTCCAACTGTGAGAATCAGACCTGCGTGGAGCAGGGTGAGGTCACGCTGGAAAACCGGGAAATCCGTCCGCTTTTCAACATGGTGATCTGCCTGCCGCACAATCTGATGCTGGAACTGCTGACGAGAGAAGAAGCCGAAGCCCGCCTTACGGAAATGTACGGGAAGGAACAGCCGCCTGTGACTTGACACAGGAGGGAAAGTCGGGTAAGATACCCGCATGAAAAACCCGGGACGGGAGGAAGAAAGATGAGCACGATACCGGAACTGTTCGGGAGCCTGGTGTTTGACGATAAGGTCATGCGGGCAAGGCTCTCCTCGGATGTCTATCACAGCCTGCGGGATACCATCAACAAGGGCAAGAAGCTGGATCTGTCCGTTGCCAACGCGGTGGCGGCCGCCATGTGCGAATGGGCCGTCGAGAACGGAGCCACGCATTTTACGCACTGGTTCCAGCCCCTGACCGGTATTACGGCGGAGAAGCATGACAGCTTTATCACCCCTGCGCCGGACAGCCACGTCATTATGGAATTCTCGGGCAGAAACCTCATTACCGGTGAGCCCGACGCCTCCAGCTTCCCCTCCGGCGGCCTGCGCGCAACCTTCGAAGCGCGGGGCTATACGGCCTGGGATCCGACTTCCTATGCCTTTATCAAGGAGAAGACCCTCTGCATCCCGACGGCCTTCTGCTCCTACGGAGGCGAGGCGCTGGACAAGAAAACCCCGCTGCTGCGCAGCATGGAGGCGCTGGACCGGCAGGCCATGCGCATTCTGAAGCTGTTCGGCAATGCGGATGTCAAACGTGTGGTAACAAACGCCGGACCCGAGCAGGAATATTTCCTGGTCGACCGTGACATGTATCTCAAGCGCAAGGACCTGATCTATACCGGCAGAACCCTGTTCGGAGCCGGCGCACCCAAAGGACAGGAACTGGACGATCATTATTTCGGTGCCATCAAGCCGCGTGTCAAAGCCTTCATGGAGGAGCTGGACGAAGAGCTCTGGAAGCTCGGCATCTATGCCAAGACCGAGCATAACGAGGTGGCGCCCTGCCAGCATGAACTGGCGCCGATCTATACCACGACGAATATTGCCTCCGACCATAACCAGCTGACCATGGAGATCATGAAAAAGGTCGCCCGGAAACACGGTCTGGTCTGCCTGCTGCATGAAAAACCCTTTGCCGGCGTCAACGGCAGCGGCAAGCACAACAACTGGTCCATGGCGACGGACAAGGGCGTCAATCTGCTGAGTCCGGGCGATACGCCCTACGAGAACGCCCAGTTCCTGGTCTTTCTGGTGGCGGTCATCAAGGCTGTGGACGAGTATCAGGGGCTTCTGCGGATGAGCGTGGCCTCGGCCGGGAACGACCACCGCCTCGGCGCCAACGAAGCGCCTCCGGCCATCGTGTCCATGTTCCTCGGGGAAGAGCTCACGGCCGTGCTGGAGGCCATCGAGACGGACAGCCCCTACGAGGGAACCGAAAAGAAGCGCCTGCGCCTGGGGGCGGATGTGCTGCCGCGCTTCAACCGCGACACCACGGACCGCAACCGTACCTCGCCCTTTGCCTTTACGGGCAACAAGTTTGAATTCCGCATGGTAGGCTCGAATGACTCCATCTCCTGTGCCAATGTGATGATCAACGGCGCGGTCGCCGAAGCCCTGCGCCAGTTTGCCGATGTGCTGGAGAACTGCGGCGGCGACTTTGACAGCTGCCTGCACGATCTGATCCAAAATACCATCCGCGAACACAAGCGGATTCTCTTCAACGGCAACGGCTACGACGAAGCCTGGATCAGAGAGGCCACGGAAGTGCGCGGGCTGAAGAACCTGCGGACGACTCCGGATGCCATGCAGATGGTGCTTGTGCCGGATAATGTGGAGATGCTCACCCGCCACCGGATCTATTCCGAGGCGGAGATCCGGTCCCGTTACGAGATCATGATGGAAAACTATGTCCGCACGGTCCGCATCGAAGCCCTGACCATGGTGGACATGACGCGCAGAGAGATTCTGCCGGCGGTGATGCGTTACTGCGGCGACCTGTCAGCTTCCCTGAATGAGAAGAAAGCGGCAGTCCCGGACCTCGATTATAAGTATGAAACCAAACTGATCCGGGTGCTTTCCGGGCTGATCGACGGCATCGACGAGGCGGTCGGCGCTCTGGAGAAGAGCATCGTTCGGATCAAGGGCGACAACACGCAGCAGGCCTTCCACATCCGCGACGATGTGCTGTGCCGAATGGAAGAGCTGCGCGGCCTCTGCGATCAGGCCGAGACACTGACGGCGGCTGACTACTGGCCCTTCCCGACCTACGGCGACCTCCTCTTCGGCGTATGATGCAATCGGTTTGCAGACAGCCTGAAGATGGCAGGAATGAATTTGAAATAGCTTTTTGATGCGCCCGGACGTGCACAGCGCGGCCGAGGAAGCTTCCTGTTTGGGTAGGCTTTCCTCGGCCGCGTTTTATGAATGTGAGTATCCGTAGGGAGCGATCCCCAGATCGCTCCGCAATTCATGCGCCCGCAGGCGAGAAAGCTCGACTCAAGCTCTCTGCAAGTACGCGGCAGGGAACGCAATCCCTCGCTCCGAACCCCTGCGCCGCGTTTTATGAATGTGAGGATCCGTAGGGAGCGATCCCCAGATCGCTCCGCAATTCCTGCGCCCACAGGCGAGAAAGCCCGACTCAAGCTCTCTGCAAGTACGCGGCAGGGAACGCAATTCCTCGCTCCGAACCCCTGCGCCGCGTTTTATGAATGTGAGCTGCATGTTGGCAGTTTCCTTCAGCGTATTTGCAGAATTTCACACCCATAATCCATTCGCGGCAGCAGACGGTCTGTTAGGGGCAGGACCTTCCCTGGCCGCGAAACGGTACAAGCTCCCGGGGAGCGACCCCTTTTTTATATCTGAAATGGCGGTTTTTTTCTCGCCAAGGGCTTTTCAACAGGGCGAATTTGGTGTATGATAAAAAATACTGAACGGAAACGGAGGTGAATACATGGAAGAGGCAAGCAATGTTCTGTTTTCCATCGGACCGCTGGAGGTCAGCGGCTCGGTTGTGACAATGTGGTTCATGATGCTGGTTGTGACCCTGCTCAGCATCCTGGCAACCAGAAACATGAAGGATGTTCCGGGAAAGCTGCAGAATGTCGCCGAGATGGCCGTCGGAGGCCTGCGGAACTACTTTACCGGTACCCTCGGAAAAGAGCTCTGCGAGAAATATTTCCCGGTCTTTGCAACCTTCTTTATTTTTATCATTGTCAGCAACTATTCCGGACTGCTGCCGGGTGCCGGGCACTTCCGGGTGTTCCATGTCCCGACGGCGAATCTTTCGGTTACGGTGGGTCTGGCGGTGATCGCCTTCTTTACGACTCACATCATCGGCATTCGGGAGAAAGGTTTCAAAAAATACTTTATCGGCATGCTGACCTCGATGACGATTCCGCTGTTTTTCCTGGCCATCATCGAACAGGTCGTCCGGCCCTTCTCGCTGGCGCTGCGTCTTTACGGCAACCTGTACGGGGAGGAAGCGGTCACGGAAAACCTGTACAGTATTTTCCCGGTAGTCGTTCCGCTGGTCATGCAGATACTCAGCATTCTGTTCTGCCTGATTCAGGTCCTTGTTTTTACGATGCTGCTGTCGATCTATGTGCGGGAAGCGGCGGAGAAAGAAGAATAAAACCGAACAATCTATTATTATTTTTTTCAGGAGGAATTACTCATGACATCATCCGGACTTATTGCCCTCGCGGCAGCACTCTGCATCGCCCTCAGCACCGTCGGACCCTCGATCGGCCAGGGCATGACGGCAAGCAAAGCCATGGACGCCATTGCCCGTCAGCCGGAAGCGGCCGGTGACATCCGCTCGACTCTGATTCTGTCGATGGGCCTGATGGAGGCTCTGACGATCTACGGCCTGCTGATCGCTTTCATGCTGGTAGCCAAAATCTGATTTTTCAAAAGACTGCAGTCAGAGAGGAGAAGTCCATGATCAGTATTAATATATCCGATCTTATCTGGACAATCATCAACTTTCTTCTGCTCTGTTTTTTGCTGAATCATTTTCTGTATAAGCCGGTGCTTCGCTTCATGGATGACCGGCAGGCCCGCATGGATGCCAAGCTCTCGGAAGAGAAGGACGCCAGGGAGCAGGCGGCGGAAAATGACCGGCGGCTGGAGGCCGAAAAGGCAAAAAGCTGCGAAGAGGCAAAACGCATTCTCAGTCAGACGGACGCGGAAATCGAGGAGCGGCATAACGCCGCCCTGCTTCAGGCGCGCGCAGACGCTGCAAAGGACCGAAAGGACGCCGAGGCGGATCTGGAAGTGCGCCGCGAAAAAACCGCGGAAAAGCTCAGCGAAGCGGCTCCGGAACTGGCCGGTCTGCTGGCCGGGCACCTGCTGGGCAAGGAGTAACGGGAATGCGAAAAAACAGAAGAGAGGAGGGATGACCGGTTCATGGGAGCTTTTCACTATCATATTATATACGGACTGATTAACTTTGCCATCCTTGCAGCGGGTCTGTATTTTATCGGCAGAAAGCTGATTCCGAAACTGTTCGGCGGCAACAGGCAGAAAATACAGGACAGCCTGGATGCGGCGGATCAGGCAGTCGTCAACGCCAGGACGATTCGTGAAAGGATCGAAGCGGCGAACACCCGGGGCACGGAAGAGTGCGCCGAGATTCTTCGCAATGCCGAAACAACCGCGGGAGCGGAAAAGCAGCGGGCGGAAGAGGCTGACCGGCATACGGCGGACAGCCTGAAAGCCGATACGGAAAAGGAAATCCAGTATCAGACCCGGACGGCGCGCAGAGCCCTGACCCGGACAGCCCTCATGGATATTACGGCCCGGGCGGCGTCCCTGATGGGGCAGCCGCAGTATCAGAAGGCCAGGGAGAACCTGACCGAGACGCTGATTCAGCGGGCGGAGAAGGAACTTGTCATTACCCGGGGCGAGCTGAACGCCTATCGGGAAAGGAAGGGCGACGTGCCTGTCGAGCTCCGCAGCGCCGAGCCGCTGCAGCCCGAACAGGTCTCGCGCATCCGCAATGCCGTTCTGCGGGCGCTGCGTGATGCCGGAGAGACGCCGAAGGAAGAGGAGATTTCCGTCACCGAGATTACGGACGAGAGTCTGATCGGCGGTACCTATCTCCGCGTCGGCGACACGGTTTACGACAGGACCCTGAAATCCATGCTCGAGCGGGCTTCGGAAGAGGTGTCGATTCTCGAGCACGATGACGAAGAGATGGTACAGGCGCTGAAGGAGGAGCTCCGGAAGGTCTCCAACGGCGCGGATATCTACCAGACCGGAACCGTCTCGAGCGTTTCGGACGGTATCTGCCGCATCACCGGCGTCTCGGATGCCATGGCCGGCGAGCTGATTGAGTTCAACCGCGACCTGCGCGGCATGGTCATGGACCTTGAGAAGGACAACATCGGCGTTGTCCTGCTGGGCGACTATACCGACCTGCAGGAGGGCGACAAGGTGCGCCGCAGCGGCCGCATCATCGAAGTCCCGGTCGGAGAAGACCTGATCGGCCGCGTGGTCGATTCGCTCGGCAACCCCATTGACGGCGCCGGCGAAATTCACACGACGGAAACCAGGCCGATCGAAAGCCCGGCGCCCGGCGTCATCGCGCGCCGGCCGGTTTCCGTGCCGATGCAGACCGGCATCAAGGCCATCGACGCCCTGATCCCGATCGGCCGCGGTCAGCGCGAGCTGATCATCGGCGACCGTCAGACCGGCAAGACCGCCATTGCCCTGGATGCCATCATCAACCAGAAGGGTAAGGACATGATCTGCATCTATGTCGCCATCGGACAGAAGGAATCGACCGTGGCGGGCTGCGTGCAGAAGCTGCGTGAGCACGACGCGATGGACTATACCATCGTCGTCTGCGCCAGCGCATCCGAATCCGCGCCGATGCTGTACATCGCGCCGTATGCAGGCGCGGCCATGGGCGAGTATTTCATGCACAAGGGCAAGGATGTTCTGATCGTTTACGACGATCTTTCCAAGCAGGCGGTGGCCTACCGCGAGATTTCGCTGCTGCTGCATCGTCCGCCCGGACGCGAAGCCTACCCCGGCGACGTGTTCTATCTGCACTCCCGTCTGCTGGAGCGCGCCGCGCGCCTCGGCGAGGAGTACGGCGGCGGCAGCATGACGGCTCTGCCGATCATCGAGACGCAGGCCGGCGATATCTCAGCCTATATCCCGACGAATGTCATCTCCATTACCGACGGACAGATCTTCCTCGAGACCGATCTGTTCAATTCCGGCGTCCGCCCGGCCGTCAACGTGGGTCTTTCGGTTTCGCGTGTCGGCGGTTCGGCCCAGCTGGGCGCGATGAAGCAGGTGGCCGGACGTCTGAGGATGGATCTCGCCCAGTACCGCGAGCTGGCGGCGTTTTCACAGTTCGGCTCGGATCTGGACAAAGCCACCCGCGCGACTCTGCACCGTGGCGACCGGATGACCGAACTGCTCAAGCAGGGACAGTACGCCCCGATGGAGGCCGCCGACCAGGTCATCTCCATCTATGCGGTCAATGAAGGCTTTGCCGACGGCATCGAGCTGAAACAGATCCCGTCTTATGAAAAGGGCCTGATCCCCTGGGTGAACGGCCGCTGGCCGGAACTGCACGCGCGCATCAACAGCGGAAAGAAGCTGGATGACGACGAGCTGAAGAAACTCAAGGCGCTGATCGCCTCGTACACCGAGAACTTCCAGACCTGAGGGGGTGCAGCATGGCAAACTTGAGAGCCATCCGTACACGCATCAAGAGCGTGGAAAACACCCGCCAGATTACCAAGTCCATGAAAATGGTCGCCGCGGCGAAGCTGCGGAAGACCCAGGCCGCCTTCGCGGATCTGCGTGCCTTTGCCGACCGGAGTGCCGAACTGCTGGCACAGATGAGCGGCGATTCCGCGGCGAAAGGAAACCCTTGGATGACGCCGCGGGAAGAAATCCGGACCGTCTGTTATGTGCTCATCGTCGGCAACCGCGGCCTCTGCGGAACCTACAACCAGGCCCTGCTGCGATATTGTGAAGATTTTATCAAGCAATCGGGCCGGGAGAACTATGTGATCAGCTGCGGCCGCTGGGGGAAGGACCTGATCGCCTCGGCCGGTCTGGAGGTCCGTGAGACCTTCGAGATCGGAGACACCCCGACACACGAGGAAGCCCTGAAGCTGGCGGAGCGCCTCAAAGCGCTCTACCGCGACGGAACCGCGGACGAAGTCGTGCTGGTCTACCAGCATTACCGCACGGTTCTTTCCCAGGAGCCGACCCACGCGGTGCTGCTCCCGATCCCGTCAAAAAACGATGGTTCAAAGTCAAATTCAACGCTCAAATCATCGCTGGACACGGACATCATCTATGAACCGGACCGCGAAAGCCTGCTGGTGACCCTGCTGGACATGTACATCGGCAACACGGTGCACGCGGTGCTTCTGGAAGCCAGGACCGGCGAACATTCGGCCCGCATGACCGCAATGACCGCAGCGGCGGACAACACTGAGGAACTCATCAGCGAGCTGACGCTGGAACTCAACCACGCACGACAGGCGGCGATCACGACGGAAATTTCAGAGATCGCCGGGGGCGCCGAGGCGCTTCGGAACAACGCCGAAAAGACATAATCCCGCCGGAGGATAAGCTATGAATAACGGAACTGTAAAACGCGTGATCGGCCCGGTCGTCGATATTCACTTTACGGAGGGAAAGCTGCCGGAGCTGTACAACGCCATCGAAATCCAGCTGTCTGAGCGGAAGGTTGTGCTCGAAGTCGTGCAGCAGCTCGGCGGACGGGATGTGCGCTGCATCGCGCTTTCCTCCACCGACGGCATCTCCAGAGGCATGGATGCCCTCGACACAGGATCATCGATCATGATGCCGGTCGGAGAACCGACGCTGGGCCGGATGTTCAACGTCGTCGGCGACCCGATCGACGGCAAGGGCCCGGTCGAAAACGCCGAACGGCTGCCCATCCACAGAAAGGCGCCCGGCTTTACCGAGATTCTGCCTGCGACCGAGATGCTGGAGACCGGCATCAAGGTGGTCGACCTGCTGGCGCCCTACGCGCGCGGCGGAAAGATCGGCCTCTTCGGCGGCGCGGGAGTCGGCAAGACGGTTCTGATCATGGAGCTGATCCGCAACGTCGCCTACGAGCACGGCGGTTATTCGGTGTTTGCCGGCGTCGGTGAGCGCAGCCGTGAAGGCAACGATCTTTGGAACGAAATGAACGAGTCCGGCGTCATCAACAAGACGGCGCTGGTCTTCGGACAGATGAACGAGCCGCCCGGAGCCCGTCTGCGCGTGCCGCTGTCGGGCCTGACCATTGCGGAAAACTTCCGCGACCGCTCCGGACAGGACGTGCTGCTTTTCATCGACAATATTTTCCGCTTTACACAGGCGGGCTCAGAGGTCTCGGCGCTGCTGGGCAGAATGCCCTCCGCCGTCGGTTATCAGCCGACGCTGGCCACCGAGATGGGCGACCTGCAGGAGCGCATTACCTCCACCCGAAACGGCTCGGTCACCTCGGTGCAGGCTATTTACGTTCCTGCGGACGACCTGACGGACCCCGCCCCGGCCACGGCCTTTGCGCATCTGGACGCGACGACGGTGCTGTCCCGCTCGATTGCGGAGCTGGGCATCTATCCGGCGGTCGACCCTCTGGAGAGCTCGTCGAGAATTCTCGAACCCCAGGTGCTCGGAAAAGAACACTACGAGACAGCCCGCGCCGTCCAGCAGGTGCTGGAAAAATACCGCCAGCTGCAGGACATCATCGCGGTTCTGGGCATGGATGAACTGGGCGCCGAAGACCGCGCGACGGTCGCGCGTGCCCGGAGAATTCAGCGCTTCCTGTCTCAGCCTTTCCACGTCGCCGAAAACTTTACGGGCATGCAGGGAAAATATGTCCCGCTGAAGGACACCATCAAGGGCTTCCAGGCGATTCTGGGAGGCGAGGTGGACGATCTGCCGGAACAGGCATTCCTGCTCTGCGGAACGATCGACGAGGTGATCGCCAAGCGCGGCAGCTTCTGAGAGGAGGGGCAGCATGGCGAACTGTTTTCACCTTTGCATCTTGACGCCGGAAGGAACCCTGGTCGAGGAAGCGGCGGAATACTGCAACATCCCGACGGCAGGCGGCTCGGTCGGCGTCCTGGCGGAGCATGCGCCGATGCTGTGCGCGGTATGTGAGGGTACGATTCACTGCCGGATGGAGGACGGACGGGAACGGTCCTTCCGCGTCTCGGCGGGAGCCGCCGGTATCCGCGACAATAGCGTCACGATCCTGGTCGACCGGGCGGAAGAGGAAGCCTGAAAACGGCGGAAAGACGGCAAAAGAAGAATCATCGGACAGCATCCCCCGCGAGGAGCGGGGGATGGCCATTTCGGGAAAGGAGAGAAGCGAATGAACGGGTCAGCTGCGTTTCTTGGCAGCCTGAGCCTGGGGCAGAATCTGGATTTCTGCCTGCGGATCTTCATTGCCCTTCTGTGCGGGGGTGCCATCGGCATCGAACGCAGCCGGCATTTTAAAGAAGCCGGTCTGCGGACGCATGTCATCGTCTGTGTGGGAGCGGCGCTGATCATGGTTGTCTCCAAGTACGGCTTCGTCGATCTTGCGGCGGCAGGGGGCGAACACTTTGCCGGTACCCGCGGCGCGGATCCCGCGCGCATTGCCGCACAGGTTGTCAGCGGCATCAGCTTTCTCGGAGCCGGCGTCATTTTCAAGCGCGAGGGTCTGGTCCGGGGGCTGACAACGGCAGCCGGCATCTGGATTACGGCCGGGATCGGGCTGGCCATCGGCGCAGGAATGATTTTCATTGCGCTGGTGGTGACGGTCATGATCTGCGTACTGCAGATTCTGATCTACCGTTATTTTTCCGATACCGACGGTGCGGTCACATTCGTTTCGAACCAGCTGCACTTTACGGTCAGAAACGGGTATGATTTTCATCAGGCCCTGACCGAGCAGATCGACCGCTGGAACGGCGTCGTACAGGAGAGCACCTATACGCGCAACCAGGAAGAGGGCACTACCGATTATGATCTGATTGTGCAGCGCCGGAAAGAGATCACCTACGCCGAGATGAAAGAATTCATCGCGGCGCATGAAGAGATCATATCATGTACCAACAGCGCCGCGAGAAAGTGAGGAAGCCATGACGGCGGAAATCTCGGATCTCCAGAAAAAACGGGCATACAACCAGGTCTGGAATGCCGCGGCAAATTATGCATTTCTGCCGGATTTCCGTTTTTATACCCCCGAGGGAAAAGCCGATGTCTACTGGAATACCGTGATCGGGCTTGCCCGCAGACACTATGACTATGACCGGCTGAAAAGTCTCTTCCGCGGGCTGGAACAGGAAGAAGAGGCCGGGGAATATGAAAATCTGATCTGGCTGGGTCTGGAAAACGCGCTTGTCTCCCGGGAACAGGAGGACAGGCCGGTGCTCCGGGAGATGCAGAAAGCCTATGCCCGGCAGTTTCTGGACCGATTCGGAAAAGACAAAACCGAAGATGACCGCTTTTTCGAATTTCTCGCGCTGGCACACTACCGGCGGATTCTGGGAATGGAGCCGCCTCTGTCACGCTATGACCGGAATCTGCTGGACGAGCTGGAGTTTTCTCCGGATCTGGACACCGACGAACTGGTCCGGGAGATCAGAAGACTCCTTAAAAAGTGGTTCCGGATCCGGGCGGATGAACGTCGCCGTGAGCACCGCCTTCCCAATCTGCCTTTTCTTCCGCACACGGAGAAACGAAAACACGGGGACGGAAAACTGCGCCGCTTTGGTACCGGTCTGGCCGAACATCCACAGCCGGACGGCGGCGGAGACGAGCTACCCCGAGACTGGATCGAACGGAAATCCGGCCTGACGGAAGCCGAACTGCGGGCGTTCATGGCCGAGAAGTACGGCAGCCCGATTCTCAGTGAACAGCAGATTGCGGAACTGGAGAAAAAACTGTGTACCGGGAACCACGAAAACTGCCATCTGCATATCACCAAGGGCGGAGAAGCCGAAAGTCATATCCGCAATGCCTTTGAAGCGCTGCAGAAGGAGCGCGAAGCGGCTCAGATTGCCCATAACCGCGCGGTCTTCCGCTCCCATGAAGCTTCAAACCGCACCGCCATCCAGAAACTGACCGAGAAAATCCAGAATTCGGTTCTGCTGTATCTGGAGCCGTACAGAGTATGCGCGGACAGCGGAGAGCTGGAGGCGGGCAGAGTTTGGCGCGCCCTACGCCTTGACGACCGGGATGTTTTCCGGCGGACAGAAAACAGCGATGCCGGCAATGTCAGCGTCGATATTCTGCTCGACGCGTCTACTTCACAGAAGGGCAGACTGGAGAGCATCTCGGGGCAGGCGTTTTGCATTGCAGAGGCGCTGACACGCTGCCGAATCCCCTGCCGGGTGATGTCGTTCTGCTCAATGACGGGCTATACCGTCGTCCGTATCTTCCGGGACTATCGGGAAACGGAAAGAAATGACCGTATTTTTGAATACGTTTCCAACGGCTGCAACCGGGACGGACTTGCCATTCGTACGGTGCACCACCTGATGAACGAATCGGACTGCGAGCATCGGCTGTTGATTGTGCTGTCGGATGTCAAACCGCAGGATATCGTGCGTTTTCACGAGCATGCGGGTGAGGAATATCTGCCCTATGAGCAGGATTACGGCATCCGGGATACTGCCTTCGAGGTTCGGCGCGCCCGGGCGGACGGCATTGCGGTCATCTGCGTCTTTACCGGCGATGATGATGACCTGCCGGCGGCGAAAACGGTCTATGGCCGGGATTTTGCGCGCATCCGTTCGATTGACCAGCTGGCTGACACGGTCGGACTGCTGATTCAGAATCAGATCAAGATAATTTGAGGAATTCGCCGGCAGGCATTGACCGGTACGAATGAACATGCTAAAATGCAGAAAGAACCCGCTTGAAGGAGGCTCTTTTTCATGAGATACAGCCGACCCGTACGTATTATTCTTGGCATTCTGTGCCTTGCCCTTCTGTTCTGGGTTACCGACAGATGGTACAACAACAGCGTGATGAGCTACGATATCGTCAACGGAGTGATCAAAAAGGACAGCGGGGAGAAGCCGACAGATATATCGGATTCCGGGGAGGAGCCGGCAGATATGTCGGATTCCGGGGAAGCGCCGGAGGAAGAGCAGGAAGCTTCTGCTGTCGTTGTCAAACCGGCAGAAGAGGCAAAACCCGAGCGCCCCGAGGTCAAGAAGGCCGCAGAACTGGGGCTCCCTGAACCGCCGGAGATCGATATCAATGAGTGGCAGTATGTACTGGTGAACGGGGACCACCCGATGGATCCGATCGACTATGAACCCTCGGAGCTTGCCTATCTGAATATGACCGGCGACGACACGGAGATTATGACCACTTTCGACCCAAACCGTCAGATGGTCGATATCCGGATTGCGCAGCCGCTGGTCAATATGGTTCAGGCCTGCAAGGCGGCGGGATTGCCGGTCTATCTTTCTTCTGGCTATCGCAGCTATGCGATTCAGGCGGCCAACTTTGAGCGTGTCTGCTATAACAATGGAATCACGGACGGAAAGAATGCCGAGGGCAATTACATTACTATGCCCGCCGGATGCAGTGAGCATCAGTCAGGCCTGTGCATCGATATAACCGACTATTATCATGAGATCAAAAACGACGAGCTTGCCCAGCTTCCGACCGTCCAGTGGCTGGCGGAGCACTGCGCCGACTACGGCTTTGTCCTTCGCTTCCCGTATGATAAGACCAATATCACGCATGTCATGGGTGAGGCCTGGCACTTCCGCTATGTCGGCGAGGAAGCGGCAAAGTATATGACCGAGAACAATCTGGTTCTGGAAGAATTTTTGGCCCTGTACGGAGTGGAATAAGAGACCATGAAGAGAACCCTGAGCGCAATCCTGCTGATGTCGCTGCTGCTGAGCCTCAGCGCCTGCGCCATACCGACACTGCCCAGGACAAAAACGGAGTCCGATCCAGAAGAGATCCCGGAAGTGCAGGAAACCGAACCGGCGGTGATAATTCCTGAGACGCCAGAACCGACTCCTGCACCAACCCCCGATCCGTATGCCGACAAGCCGGACATTGACATCAACAGCTGGGAATTCCAACTGACCAACTCCTATAACAGTATCGGAGAATACCAACCACCCTATTCCGTCTTCGAAGGGCAGGGTATTAACGAAAATATAGTCGAACAGGCGACGGCGTTTGTGAAAGCGGCCCGGGAGGCTGGGTTCTCGGCTTACTGCAGTACCATCCTGCGTAATTATGAGTTTCAGGATAGCCACTATAAGAGCTTTGTTTACAACCAGGCTGCAGATGCCGTGGATGCGGCCAACCGTATGCTGGGACCCGGCCTGAGCGACCATCAGACCGGCCTGGCGATCGATTTTACGGACGATGCCAGCTATAATGCTTTTTACGGCAGTTTTGACGATGCTTACATGAAGGATACCGAGCTCTATCAATGGCTGGTGGAGCACTGTACGGAATACGGCTTTATTCTCCGCTATCCCGAGGGGAAAGAGGCTTTCTACGGAACACCCTGCAACCATCCCGCGCACTTCCGCTATGTCGGAAAGGAAGCAGCTGCCTACATGAAGGAGCATGATCTCTGCCTGGAAGAATTTATCATACTGTATGATCCGAGCAAGGTCTTCCTGCCGCAGCCCTGACCCGACGCTGCCTCAATCCTTTTCTATAGAGTGGCACCATGAAACAGAAAGAAAAGAAAAGCTATCTTCGTGATTGGATTATTGTGGGAGCGCTGCTGATTGCAGCGCTTCTGGTGCTGCTTGTCGTACGAAACCGGCAGGAAGCGGAGACCGGGACGAACGCTGTTGCGGTGGTAACGCTGCCCGATGGCGAGAAGCAGAGCTATCCGCTGAACAAAGACGGCGTGTTTTCTCTGAACGGCGGCACCAATACGCTGGTAATCGAAAACGGTGAAGCCTGGGTCAGCGAGGCCAACTGTCCGGACAAAATCTGCATGGGCATGGGCAAGATCAGTAAGAACGGTGAGTTCATCGCCTGCCTGCCCAACCGGATCATCATCGTGGTGGAGGGCGGAGAAGAAAGCCCCGTAGACGGAAGAACATGAAAACGCAGAAGCTTACCGTCATGGCGCTGACCACAGCCATCGCGCTGATCCTGTCCTTCATCGAAAGCCAGATTCCGGCCTTTGTGGCGATTCCCGGCGTCAAGATGGGGCTGCCCAATATCGCGATCGTGTATGCGCTGTATCGGCTCGGCTGGAAAGAAGCAGCGGCCATCTCTCTGGTGAGGGTGGTGCTGGTGTCGCTGCTGTTCGGGAGTATCGCCAGCTTTTTCTACAGCTTTGCCGGCGCCGTGCTGAGCCTGCTGGGCATGACCCTGCTGAAAAAGACAGAAAAGTTTACCGAGATCGTCGTCAGCGTCGCAGGCGGCGTGCTGCATAACATCGGGCAGATCGGCATGGCGAGTATCATTCTCGAAACGGATGCGCTGCGCTATTACCTGCCGTTTCTTCTGGTATCCGGTATCCTGGCCGGGGTCGTCATCGGCCTCCTCTCCGGCATTCTCATCCGAAGAATTCATCTCAAATAGAACAGAAAAACAAAGACGGGTTTCGCGATGACTATAAAAAGCGCGGCGGAGAAACATTCGTGTAAGGGATCAGTTTCTCTTCCGCGCAATTGCAGAAAGTTGAAAGCGGGTATGATCAAGGCGTTGTAACAACGCCTGTTTTTTATTTCTCCGGAATTGCTCCTCCGTTGCGGGCGAGAGAAGCGTTCTGATAGTTCTCATCGTCCGTTACTTCTCGGATGATCTTCATCTGCTCCGGGAAACGGATTTCCTCGTTCTCATCATGAAGCTCAATTTCCACGATGGCTCTGTCCTTCCAGAACGGATAGACATCGATTTCAAAATACTGGTTTTCGTGGGTTAGACAATAACGCGTTTTGCGAATCTGGCGCATGGACGGATCCGCATCCGTCAGCAGCTGCAGATACTCATCCCGGCTCAGGCTTTCCTCAATCTCAATCCGCTTCGTGCCCGCAACGGTATGCTTCCGCGTTTTGTAATAGACATAGCTCCCGTTCTCACCCCGCTGTCGGATTCGCAGTTCATCTCCGCCTCTTGATCTCAGATAGGTCTGGATGATCTTCACCTTCCTGCAGTTCGGAAGAGATTCCAGCGTCGGAATATCCGGGTATTCGATCAGGAACTTCCGTTCGATTTCAAACGGTTTCGGCTCTCCGAGGAAAGAACAGATCTCGGCGATCAGTCTCTTCAGCTTCTCCCGGAAATCCGTAGAGTTGTCGATGACACGCAGATGCGGGTGTCCGGCCCATGCGGCAATCAGTTTGTCGTCTACTTCGACGGCCTGCTCCGGCGACTCCGTTCTGGCCTTGTTGTTTTCAAGAGTATAAAAGGCTGCCGCGCCTTTTGCAGCCGTTACCAGATGGAAAACGGCATCGTAACTGTCCCGAAGCTGTGCTTCGGACTGATCGATTTCCGAGAGAACCTGAGAAAACTCAGAATCATCCATATAGGCGCGGTTATCCATCGCGCCGCGGTCGCAGACGATCAGGATCTTTTCTGCGTTCATCGTCCGCGCTGCCTGGTCGAAAAGGCGTTCTTTCTCAAGCTGCAGCCGCATCTGGCATTTCTGGTAATCCAGGTTGGTCCCGCAGGTCCAGGGCGCAACGCCGCCGCTGATCAACTCCGTAGCCGTTTCCGGCACGATCAGAACCGTGTATCCCAGCTTTGAAAAAGCATTCTGGATCCAGTTCAGACCGGTCGTCTTCCCGCCGCTCGGCCCGCCCGTGACGACAATTTTGGTGATTTTCTGCGCAGCAGTCTCCTTTTTTTCAAACGTACAGTCATTCACTGAGCTTCCCTCCTGTATCTGTCAGTTATGAGAGGCCGAATGCGAGGCCGATAAGCCTGACCAGAAAAGCCATGACCCAGGCAATCCCGCACTGCCAGAGCACCACATAGATCGACCATCTGCGTCCCAGCTCTCTGCGGATGGCGGCAACGGCTGCCACACAGGGGGTATACAGCAGGCTGAAAACCAGCATGGACATTGCGGAAAGCGTACCGAGCGCGCGTACTCCGTCGCGGAAAAGCGTTTCCATCACCGAGACGACGCTCTCCTTGGCCAGAAAACCGCTGACCAGGGAGACAACAATTCTCCAGTCCCCCAGCCCGATCGGCTTCATGATCGGGACCAGCAGCCCGGCAATGGCAGCGAGCATGCTATCCTGCGAGTTCGTTACAAGGTCAAAGCGGAAATCAAAACTGCTGAGGAACCAGACGACGATGGTAGCGATCAGAATGATCGAGAAGGCCCTGTGCAGAAAATCCTTGCTCTTTTCCCAGAGCAGCTGGGCAACATTACGCGGGCTCGGAAAACGATAATTCGGCAGTTCCATCACAAAGGGGACCGCTTCGCCTTTGAACAGGGTGCTTTTGAAGAGAAAGGCAGCCAGAATCCCGGTCAGGATCCCCAGCAGGTACAGCCCGGTAATGATCAGCCAGCTCTTCCCCGGGAAGAAGGTGCTGACAAAGAATCCATAGATCGGCAGCTTGGCCGTGCAGGACATGAAGGGCGTCAGCAGAATGGTCATGCGCCGGTCCCTCTCGCTGGGCAGCGTGCGCGTGGACATGACGGCGGGCACCGTACATCCGAAGCCCAGCAGCATGGGCACAATGCTCCGTCCGGAGAGACCAATGCGTCGCAGAAGCTTGTCCATCACAAACGCAACGCGAGCGATGTATCCGCTGTCTTCCATCAAAGAGAGGAAGAAAAACAGAAGAATGATGATGGGAAGGAAGCTGATCACCGTTCCCACGCCCTTAAAGATGCCGTCCAGCACCATGCTCCGGATGGCATTGTTGACATTCGCCAGCTCCATTGCCTGCCGCACCAGGTTTTCCAGCAGGGCGATTCCCTTGGCAAGCAGATTCTGAAAAACAGGACCGATAAGGAAAAACGTCATATAGAATACCAGAGCCATGATCCCGATAAATACGGGAATCGCCGTATATCTGCCCGTCAGAATCCGGTCGAGCTTCTCGCTGCGAATATGCTCCCGGCTCTCATGCGGCTTGATCACGCAGGCTTCGCAGACCTTTCCGATATAGTCGAAGCGCATCTCGGCCATCGCCGCGCTGTGGTCTAGGCCGCGCTCCTTCTCCATCTGCAGGACGATATGGTCCAGCATTTCCGTCTCATTCTGATCCAGCTTCAGCTGATCGAAAACCATCGCGTCTCCCTCCAGCAGCTTGCTGGCGGCAAAGCGCAGAGGAAGTCCGGAGCGGGCTGCGTGATCCTCGATCAGATGGCTGACGGCGTGAATTGCACGGTGAACGGCACCGCCGTGATCGTCGGCATCACAGAAATCCTGACGAAGAGGACATTCCTGATACCGCGCAATATGAACGGCATGCTGCACCAGCTCGTCCACGCCTTCGTTCCTGGCGGCGGAGATCGGGACAACGGGAACGCCCAGCATGCTCTCCATCAGGTTGACATCCACCGTACCGCCATTTCCGTGCAGCTCGTCCATCATGTTCAGCGCGACCACCATGGGGATGTTCATCTCCAGCAGCTGCATTGTCAGATAGAGGTTGCGCTCGATACAGGTTGCATCGACGATGTTGATGATCGCATTCGGCTTGCTGTCCAGCACAAAATTGCGGGAGACAAGCTCTTCGCTGGAGTAGGGAGACATGGAATAGATTCCCGGCAGATCCGTGATCAGGGTGTTGCTGTACCCGCGGATGACGCCGTCCTTCCGGTCGACGGTGACGCCGGGGAAATTGCCGACATGCTGGTTGGAGCCTGTAAGCTGGTTGAAGAGGGTCGTCTTTCCGCAGTTCTGGTTTCCCATCAGGGCGAAGGTCAGCACGGTGTCGTCCGGCAGCGGGTCGCCGCTCCCCTTCGGGTGAAAACGGCCTTCCTCACCCAGACCGGGGTGCTCGGTCTTTTTTCTGTCACTCTCTTCCTTGTCCGAAGGGGCGGAAGCATCCTTCAAATCAATGTCAATCTGCTCGGCATCGGCAAGCCGCAGGGTCAGTTCGTATCCGTGGATTCTCAGCTCCATGGGATCCCCCATGGGGGCGAACTTGATCATGGTGACTTCCGTACCGGGAATGACGCCCATATCCAGAAAATGCTGCCGGAGCGAACCTTCTCCGCCTACGGCGGTGATCACGGCAGTTTGCCCCGGTTTCAAAGAATTCAGTTTCATGGATGGTTCCTCGCATACTTTCGGTCATTTCTGCTTTCAATATATCACAGCAGCATTCCTTTTTCCATCCCCAAAACGAAAAACCGCCGGCATCTCCCGATTGACAGCAGCAGCACATGCTCCTATAATGAGCAGAGAAGAGGAGTGAGAACATGCAAAAGGTATCCGTTCAAAACAAGACAAGCGTTGTGCTGCTGGCTGTGCTTCTCGGCGCCGCAGTCGGCCTGGTGCTGTGGCTGTTTCTGCAGGCGGTCTCTCTGGGGAGCACGCTCATCTGGAAAACCCTTCCGGCCCATCTGGGCGGGAAGTGGATCACCGTCCCGCTCTGTACGCTCGGCGGTCTTCTGACCGGCCTCATGCATCAGCGCTTCGGCGATTATCCGGAATCGCTGGATACGGTGATGGGCAAGGTCAAGCGGGAAAAGCATTATGACTATCGCCCGATGCTCCCCCTGCTGGTCTGCGCGCTGCTGCCGCTGATCTTCGGAGCGAGTGTCGGCCCAGAGGCGGGGCTTACCGGTATTATTGCGGGACTTTGTTACTGGATCGGGGACAACGTGAGCTTTGCCCGGGAGAACGCCTCCCTGTATACGGAACTGGGGGAAGCCGTTACCCTGGGCCAGATTTTCCATATACCGCTGTTCGGTATTCTGGCTGTGGAGGAACAGCCCATGGAGGAAGGAAAACCTCCGGAGCTGCCGAAGATCAGCAAGCTGGTCCTTTACGGCCTGTCTGCCGCGGCAAGCTTTCTGGTCATTGCCGGCCTGAACGCGCTGTTTCATACTTCACTGGAAGGTTTCCCGAGCTTCTCGGAAGCCGCAGTCACAGCGAAAGATTACCTCCTGGTTCTGCTGTATATTCCCGTTGGATTGCTGATGTATGTGCTGTATGAAGGAGCGGAAGAGCTCGCGCAGATCGGCGCGGACCGCTTTCCTCCCATCTGGCGCGAAGCTGCCTGCGGCCTTGTGATCGGCCTGATGGGCCTGATAGCCCCCATGGTGCTGTTTTCCGGCGAGGAGCAGATAGCGGAACTGTCGGAGACTTTCGGGCTCTATGCGCCGTGGCTGCTGATCGGGCTCAGTGTGCTGAAACTCGTTATGACGGCGTTCTGCCTGCGCTTCGGCATGAAAGGCGGACATTTCTTCCCCCTGATCTTCGCCTGTGTCTGCATGGGCTTTGGTCTGGCGATGCTCCTGTTCCCCGATACGGCGGATCATATCGTGTTTGCCGCGGGCGTTGTGACCGCTGCTACGCTGGGCGCACAGCTGAAAAAGCCTCTGGCGACGGCGGTGCTGATGCTGCTGTGCTTCCCGGTGCGTCTGCTGTTCTGGATTTTCCTTGCCGCTGCGATCAGCGGATGGCTGGCAGAGCTTGCGGAAAACAGAAACAGCGCGCCGGCACGCGTACATAAAAAGAAGACCGAAACAGACGTGATGGACGGCATCATCGCGGAGGAGACTGAACCGGATCTGACAGACGCGATCTTCGAGGAAGAGACGGAGACAGCCATGACCGTGGATGAGATTCTTGAGGAAGAGGCGGGAAGGACGGCAGAAGAGATCCTCGAGGAAGAGACGAAAACAAAATAACAGAACCGGGAGCGAATCCCGGTTCTGTTTTTTCAGGGGTACTATTTGTTCTGAAACTCCCGAACGCGGAGAGAGATCTGTTCGAGTTCTTCCGGAGGAAGCTCGGGCAGGCGCTCAAGCTTGTCCATAAAGGCTGTCAGAGTCTCCTTCTGTCGGAGCGCCGTGACCTGGTTGTAATAATTCACGACCACACCGGTCACCAGGGCGATTACCAGCGCTGCATTGAGGGACAGCAGCATCGACAGAACCCGGGACAAAAAAGTCTGGGCCACAACGTCGCCGAAGCCGATGGTCGTGACGACGGCATAGCAGTACCACAATGAGTCCTGATAGCTGTGAATATCCGGCTCAAGCAGCCAGATCGCAGCAGCGCTGAGGAAAAAATGGATCAGGAAACCGGTCCAGATTTTGTTGGCGCCGGTTTCCCGCAGAATGCGTCGGAGAATCTGCAGACGCTTCACTTTTCGTCGGGATTCGTCATGGAGTCTTTGACGGCGCCGGCAACACTGCCCAGGACGATCATGTCAAAGCCGGCCTGGACAAAGTAAAAGCCGATGAGCACGCCGGCGGTCACCGCCGTCAGGACCGGATGGGCAAAGGAATAGATGCCGGCCAGAATACCGAGCGCACCCACGACAACACCCCAGAACCAGCCCTTGCGCACACCGCGGTTCTGAAAGGCCAGGACGATTGAGACAATCCCCTGCACAAGCAGCCAGGCAGCGATCAGTTTGAGCACGAGACTGTCGAAGTAAAGCTGCTCGCCGGGATGGATGATGCAGAAGAAGCCTGCGATCACGGCTAGGATGCTGACGATGAATTCCAGCGTGCCGGCCTCTTTTTTCAGGAAGCGGATGATTCCGAAGATGCCGTATACCAGAAGCAGGATGGACAGGTAGTAGCCGGTGGAAAGAAACGTGGCAAGCGGGGTGAACATGCAGGAAAACCCGCCGATTACCAGCAGGACGCCGAGAATAATGCTTAAAACGGTCATGTGTATACCTTCTTTCAGGACAGGATATTAGTAATTGTATCATTATCGGCGGAAAAACGCAATACATGCGGAAAAATCGCTTTCGAAACCTGTCATTGCTTTTCCGTCGGCGGTGTGATATGCTTTTCGCAGCAGGAAAAATCGGTTCCCTTGGGAAAGATATTCGTTTTATGAAAGGAGCAGCAAAAATGAGCAGGGAGATCGCAAGAAGAGACTTTTTGAAGGCGGCGGCTGCGGGTGCGGCGGGAATTGCCGCAGCGAGCGTTCTGGGCGGCGCAGGCGCTCTTGCCGAGGACAAACCCGAGGCGGCGAAGGCTTTCGAGGGAAAGAAGAAATTTGCCGGGATCGGCAGTGTCCGTGAGATTACGGACGATATCGTCTATATCGGGGTCAGCGACCGGCGTATCCAGCTTTTTGAAAACGTCTACCCGATTCCGCGCGGCGTAGCCTACAATTCCTATGTTCTGCTGGATGAGAAGACCGTCCTTTTCGACACGGTGGACCGTTCGGTCACCGGCCAGTTCTTTGAAAACCTGACGGCCGTTCTGGACGGCCGGGATCTCGACTATCTCGTCGTCAACCACATGGAGCCCGACCACAGTTCGGCCATTTCGGAGGTGCTGGTGCGCTATCCGAATGCGACGGTTGTCTGCACGAAGGCGGCGGCCCTGATTCTGAACCAGTTCTTCGCCTGCGACATTTCCGACCGGTCGATCCTGGTGGACGAGGGCGACACCCTGAAGGTCGGCAAACATACCCTTACCTTCGTCATGGCCCCGATGGTGCACTGGCCGGAAGTTATGGTGAGCTACGATGATGTGTCCGGCGCGCTGTTCTGCGCGGATGCCTTCGGCAGCTTCGGCGCTCTGAACGGCAACCTGTTTGCCGACGAGGTGGACTTTGAAAAGGACTGGCTCCCGGATGCCCGCCGCTATTACTGCAACATTGTCGGCAAGTACGGCAGCCAGGTGCAGGATGTCCTGAAAAAGGCAGCCACCGTGGACATCAAAATCCTGTGTCCGACGCATGGCCCGGTCTGGCGGGAAAACCTCGGCTGGATTTTGGAAAAATACAGCCTGTGGAGCAGTTATACTCCGGAAGAGAAGGCCGTGATGGTGGTATACGGCTCGGTCTACGGCGGAACCGAAAGCGCCGCGAACGCGCTTGCGGCGCGCATTTCTCAGGGGGGCATCGGTGATGTTGCAGTCTATGACGTTTCCAAGACCCATGGCAGTGAGCTGATCGCCGAGGCGTTCCGCTGCAGTCATATCGTGCTGGCGTCCATCACCTACAACATGGGAATCTTTACTCCGATGAAAAACTTCCTCCTGGATCTGGAGGCGCACAATCTGCAGAACCGCTGCTTTGCCATCATCGAGAACGGCAGCTGGTCTCCGGCCTCCGGCAGGCTGATGAAGGAAATCGTCGAGCGCCTGCAGGGCTGCAGCATTGTGGGTGAGACCGTTACGATCCTGTCCAGCCCGGATAACGGGGATTCCGATGCGCTGACAGCGCTGGCGGATGCCGTGACGGCGTCCGTGCAGAACGAGGAGAGCGCAGCACCGGAGGAAACGGAAGAAGCGGCGGGGAAGAAGTGGGTCTGCAAGGTCTGCGGCTATGTCTATGAAGGGGATGAGCTTCCCGAGGATTATGTCTGCCCGGTCTGCGGTGCCGGTCCTGACCTGTTTGAAGAAGCCTGACGGGTCGTCGAGACACAATGAGGCGAAAACGTTATCTGTTTTTTGATATTGACGGAACGCTGCTGGCCGGGGGCTATCGGGGTTATATTCCGGAATCGACAAAGCTGGCCATTCGAAAGCTGGAAGCCGAAGGCCACTTTCTGGCTATTGCCACCGGCCGGGCGCAGTTCATGGCCCTGCCGTATATGAAGGAACTCGGTTTCCGGAACATGGTCAGCGACGGCGGCTGCGGCCTCACCGTTGACGGCCGGCTTCTCGGGATTGAGCCTCTGTGCAAGTCCGACGTGACCGCCCTGATCCGCGAGTGTGAGGCCAAAGGCATCCCCTGGGGCGTGCAAGTCGACAACAGCGATACGCGCCTAGTACCGGATGACCGGTTTTTCAAAGCCACGAAGGACGGCTATCTGAAGAACAGAATTGTTCCCGGTCTGGACCCGGAAAAGCTCGAGAATATTTATAAAGCCTATGTGGTCTGTCCCGAACCCGAAGAGCAGAACCTGGTAACTCTGAAAAAGCTGCCCTGGTGCCGCTATATGCCCGAGTACTTTTTTGTCGAACCGCTGGACAAGGCGAAGGGAATCCGCCGGATGATGGATCATTTCGGTGCCGACTATCGGGACGCCGTTGTGTTCGGCGACGGCGACAACGATCTTTCCATGTTCACGGATGAGTGGACCAGAGTTGCCATGGGAAACGCCACCCCGAAACTGAAAGCAAAGGCGGACCTGATCACCACCGACGTCACGGAAGACGGCATCTATAACGCCTGTCTGAAGCTGGACCTCTTTGATCCGTGAGCTGATAGTTTGACCCGCGGGAGCGAAACTGCATAAGAAAGGGGATTGTAAAAAGTTATTAGAATCGGACGAATTGTGGGAATTCCGGAGGATTTGTAAAATAATAAGTCATGACAAAAAACATTAGGCCCGAAAAGAGAAGAAACTGAGCGTCAAAAACTAACGCACCGGGGAAGGTTCCAACTGGAACCCACCCCGGTGCGTCCTTTCCCTGGTGAAATGAGGAGTTACTGATTGGCTTTTCTTATGGTTTCCTCTCGTTGAGTCCCACAATTCTGTCTACAGCGATGGAAAAAGCAATTCCCTGTCCGGCGGTATTCAGACCTGCCGCTTTATAGATGCCAGTCAGAACAGCGTCTTTGATTTCCTGAGGCACCAGAATCATCACGATTTCCTTGTCTGGTTGAATGGCAATATGGAAAAACTCCTCTGCCTCCCTGTTCGCCGTTCCGCGTCCGCGCAACAGTGTTCCACCCTGCGCACCGGCTGACTTGGCTGCATCCATAACAGTTTCGGAAAACCCCGCATTGACAATGCAGAGGATCATCTCATATTTCTTTTTATCCATGTGTCTTTTCCTCCCTGACCGCACGTCGGTCATTGCTCAGAAAGCCAAAAAGCAGCGTGCCGATCATACTGGTGAGAGGAATGGCCGCTGCTATTCCGTCGCCGTTTTTGATGCTATGAAATTTCTGCTCCAGCGTTTCTGTCAGCTCCTCCAGCTGATCCTCTCTAACCACACTGAAGATTGCTGTTTTGTCTATATCTGTCAGTCCCAGATAATGGAGTATTTCCCGGTCTGCAGTGCCCTGTGCGGGAACCGAGATCTGCAGATTGGTATCAAAGGACTGAATCAGATCTATATAATAAGAGGATTTCTTCCGCGGAACCACGGTAATCAAAAGCTCCAGCTTATGGGGCGAGACATTACGGGTCTTATTCGATTCGCCAGCCATTGCCTGACCTCCTTCATTCAAAATAGATGATCTCGGCGTCGTCCGCTGAAAGAATTCTCTTCATTGCTCGGTTACGGCGCACAAGACGTGCAACGACCGCCTTAAAGCCCAGTGCCTGAATGGTAATCAGCGGTGTCATTGCTACCATAGCCACAATACCGAAGGCCAGATTCAGGACTTCACTTTCTCCCTTCACGTTTGCGCACACCCCGATTGCGAAGGGCAGAATAAAGCTCGATGTCAGCGGGCCGCTGGCCACACCGCCCGAGTCAAAGGCAATGGCAGTATATAGAGGCGGGACGAAAAAAGAGAGACCCAGGCTGAGCACATAGCCGGGAATCAGATAATGGAGAAGAGAAAAACCCTGCAGGATCCGTAAAATCGAAAGCCCTATGGATATACCCACGCCCAAAGAAAGCGCCAGCATCATTTGCAGTTTTGTCACACCGCCGCTGGTGATGTCTTCTACCTGTTTGTTTAAAACATGGACTGCAGGCTCGGCCAGGACAACGACCATTCCAATCAGAAAGGCAAAAGCGATCAGCACGCTGCGCTCACTTTCAGCCAGTTCAGTGCCGATTTTGAAACCAATCGGCATAAAGCCGACAGAAACAGCAATCAGAAAGATCACAAGCCCCAAAAAGGTTTGGGCTAAACCGATACCAATCTGGAAAAGCTTTTGTCGGGGCAGTTTCAAAACCGTGATTTGAAGTGCCGCGAAGAATAGAAAGAGCAGGATCAGAGAACGGGCTACCTCCGCCATTGTATCGGTCAACAGATGCCGAAAGGCGGAAAGATTCGCTTCCATACTGTAATCGGGAATCTGATAGGTTAAATTTCCCTCTGCTCTGAGAGAGAGTAGCAGCACGGCAATTACCGGGCCGATCGAGCAGAGCGCGACCAGACCGAAGCTGTTTTCACCGGCTTTCTTCCCGCCGATAGTCTGCGCGATTCCGACGCCGAGCGCCATGATAAAGGGGACTGTGACCGGACCTGTGGTTACGCCGCCGGAGTCAAAGGAAAGAGGCAGGAAATTGCCCTTGCCTTTATCTGCCAACAACGTTGCCATTGCAAAGAGCAACAGATAGAAAAAAAGCAGAAGCGATGACAATTCCCGCTGCAGAAGGATTTTGACAACTGCCAGGAGCAGAAAGAGCCCGACGCCGATGCCGACTGTAAGAATCAGTCGTGTGCTTGAAATTACGGCCTCGACCTGCCCGGCAAGAACCGAAAGATCAGGTTCTGCCACAGTGATAAGAACGCCCATGACAAAGCAGACAGACAGCAGAACCGAGATCCGCCGGGACTTTGTCAATCCTTCGCCCATGTGCTGCCCCATGGGCGTCATCGCCAGGTCGGCACCCATATTGAACAACCCGATCCCAAGAACCAGAAAAAGAAAGGAAAGAGAAAAGACAAGAATCTCCTTTTTGCTCAGGTTCACCAGTGGGGTACAGGCGATCAGAAGCACGATGACCGAGACCGGCAGAACCGAAACTAGGGATTCTTTCAGTTTTGAAACCAGGGCTCTGCACATACGAGCCTCCCAAATCCTTTTTGTCAATTATAACAAACTGCCGGATGGCGTGTCAACAATGCCAGAGCCGCGGCTGTTATGATTCCGTTAAGATTCTGCGTCGCGCACCTTCTGGCAGGCGCAGAGTGAACCGGACACGGATGCCGCAAAGAAGCTGTTAAGGAAATGATGCAGCGCGTAAAAAAGGCGCTAAAGCGGGGCGAAAGCTATGGTAATTCTTCTCCAGCTGTGTTAGCTTGTGAAACCGATGAAGATGAACAAGTTTGGCCGCCGGACGTTTCGTTTGCCGGCTAAGCCAGAACAGCGGGAGGTTTTATTAAATGGAGATCGTGCAGGCGTCCGGAGAGATGATCAGTGTCAGCGAGGCTTTGATTACCGCTATTATGGGTTATGCCCTTGTCTTTTTCGGAATGATTCTGTTAATTCTGGTGATCGTAATCGTCAACAAAATCATACGTGTCCGTGAGGCAAATAAAGCCGAAACCAAAGACACCGCTCCCGCGGAAAGCAAGCCTGTGGCCCCGATTCCCGCTCCGGGAAGTGCCGGCAAGGTAAAGCTGAACAATGTTTCCGAGAGAGACGCAGCCATGATCATGGCGATTACGGCAAACAAGTTGGGCAAACCCCTGAATGAACTGCGGTTTATCTCCATCAAAGAGAGTGACCAGCCTGAAAAAGAAGATTGAGAAAGCTCTGGCTTCATTTGGCTAGCGTAGATGCCAAGTATATTTTCGTCGGATTATGGCACGAAATCACACAAATACTTTGAAATTATTATGGGAAAGGAAGAAAACAAAATGCAGAAAATCAGAATCCACCTTCAGGACTTATCATTCATTGATACTGAGATGCCTGACTCTCAAGCAGAAGAGTTTATCGGATGGATGCGGTTTGCACAGATGAATTGGACCTACACCATTCCGGGAACGGATAAAAAAATCCTGCGGAAAGACATTTCTCGAACAGAAATAATTAGGGAATCGCTGAACAAAAGGTGTCAGTACTAATTTCTTTGTCCCAAACGTATTTTTTTCGCAGATTACGCGAAATATACTATGGAATAGTGGATATTGGGGCGATATTTAGCCTGAGGTTCATTTGTTTTCCGAGTGT
>JAFYHU010000056.1 GCA_017538965.1 Oscillospiraceae bacterium | reverse complement strand
TTCGAATCCTACAGGGGGCGCCATGAACGGTATTGCCGCCACGATATCGTGGCGGCAATGTCGAATCTGGGTTATGGACCGTTAGCTCAGTTGGTAGAGCAGCCGGCTCATAACCGGTCGGTCCGGGGTTCGAGTCCCTGACGGTCCACCA
This sequence comes from Oscillospiraceae bacterium, assembly GCA_017538965.1. GTDB lineage: Bacteria > Bacillota > Clostridia > Oscillospirales > Oscillospiraceae > Limivicinus. Next base: position 30,742 of record JAFYHU010000056.1, on the reverse strand, counting down.
CATACAGGGGAATAGCTCAGCTGGTAGAGCGGCGGTCTCCAAAACCGTAGGCCGAGGGTTCGAAGCCTTCTTCCCCTGCCAAGAAACACAGAACGCCCAAAGGGTGTGCTGTGTTTCTTAATTTAGAAGGTTTCGTGCCGAGCGGTAGTGAATGGAGTGCCGGGGGCACTCCAGAGCCGCGAGGGGGCGCGCCCGCAGGCGGGCGAAGCCTTCTTCCCCTGACAAGAAAACAGGACACCCGAGTGTGGGTGTCCTGTTTTTCATGACAGCAGAACTGCATCCGTCTCAAGCGGCGTGCCGGCAAGCTCTGCAAACTTGTCAACCAGTTCCCGGCGTGTAAGATGCTGTTTCTCTTCACTGCGTACGTCGAGGATGATCTCACCGTCATTCATCATGATCAGACGGTTGCCGTGCCGGATGGCATCGGTCATGTTATGCGTGATCATCAGAGTCGTCAGATGATGCTCATTCGCGATCTGATCCGAGAGTTCAAGCACCTTGGCTGCTGTGGCAGGATCAAGAGCCGCGGTGTGCTCGTCAAGAAGGAGAAGCTTCGGCTCGCGCAGGGAGGCCATCAGCAGCGTCACAGCCTGACGCTGACCGCCGGAAAGCAGGCCCACCTTGGCAAGCAGGCGATCCTCAAGACCGAGTCCCAGCGCTTTCAGTTTCTCACGATACTCTTCGCTCTCTTCTTTGGTCACTTCCCAGCGGAGTCCGCGCCTCTGCCCGCGGCGCTTTGCCAGCGCGAGATTTTCGACAAGCTGCATGTTCGGCGCGGTTCCCATCATGGGATCCTGAAATACGCGGCCGATCAGCCAGGCACGCTGGTACTCCGGAAGCGGAGTGACGTCGTTGCCGTCAAGCAAAATACGGCCTTCATCCACCGGCCACACACCGGCAATGGCATTGAGCATGGTCGACTTGCCGGCGCCGTTGCCGCCGATGACGGTGACAAAATCGCCGGGATCCAGGTGCAGCGACAGCTTATGCAGCGCGAGCTTTTCGTTGACAGTGCCGGGATTGAAAGTCTTGCTGATTTCACGGATGTCAAGCATTTTTCCCGGCCCCCTTCTTTTTGAATTTCGCAAAGGAGCTGATACGCAGTTCGCGCCAGTAGGGAATTGCGAGGAACAGCGCCACAACGATCGCGGTAAACAGCTTCAGATCGTTGGAATTGAGGCGTAGCCACAGCACGATGACGACAACCAGATAGTAAATGATGCCGCCGATGACCGTGAAGGCAAAGGTACCGTAGAAGTTCAGGCGCTTTTTCAAAATGGCATTGGCAAGAACTTCACCGATGATGACGGCGGCGAGACCGATAACGATGGCGCCGCGACCCATGTTGATATCGGCAAAACCCTGATACTGGCTCATCAGGCCTCCTGCAAGCGCAACCACGCCGTTGGAAAGGGAAAGCCCCAATACCTTCATGCGGTTAATGTTGATGCCGAGCGCGCTGCTCATGGCAGGGTTGTTGCCGGTGGCGCGCAGGGCGGAACCCTGTTCGGTTCCGAAATACCAATAAAAGACAGAAATCAGCGCCAGCGCGATCAGGGATGCGATCAGAATGGACAGGGGGATGTTGCGGGAACTGAGGATCAGATGATACTTGTCAACGCTCACAGCCTTGTTTGCGGCCATACCCATGATACGCAGGTTGATGGAATACAGCGCAAACTGTGTCAGAATACCGGCCAGAATGGCGGGGATGCCGAACTTCGTATGAAGAAGACCGGTGCAGAGACCGGCGAGCATGCCGGCCACAACCGCGACCAGAAGAGATGCCCAGGCCGGCCAGCCGGCCAGAATCAGCATGACCGTGACGGCACCGCCCGTTGTGAAGGACCCGTCAACCGTGAGATCGGCGAAATCCAGCAGACGGAACGTGATATAGATACCGAGCGCCATCAGGCCCCAGATCAACCCCTGGGAAACGCCGCCGGGCATATTGCGCAGCAGCTTCAGCAGACTCAGAGAAGCGAAATAAGAAGATACACTCACAAAAAGAACTCCTTAGGAGGTTTTCTGCGTCCGCCCCGTGTTTGCGGGGCGGACAGTTGATTCAAAGCTTGCGGGGGATGTCAGCCTTCAATCGCCTCAAACCCTTCGGGAACGGCAACAGAGAGAGCCTCACAGTTGGCAGCGTTGTATTTGCCGGTAAACGGGGCATATTCGATCGTCATTGTCGAAACATCCGCACCGTCTGCGAGAACCTTGGCGGCCATCTCACCGGTCACCTTGCCGAGGTCATAGTAGGAAATCGAGAGCGTGACGGAACCGCAGCCAAGGCAGAGGTTCTCTTCACCGGCGACAACGGGGACCTTCTTCTCCAGACATACGCTGTTGATCAGCTCTGCGTTGGATGCGGCGGTGTTATCGGTCGGAATATAGAGGACATCGCTGTCGTCACAGGCGTTGGCGGCAACCTGAGCGACATCGTTGGAGTCGGCAAAGGTGTAGTCGGCGACGGTATAGCCCATACCCTCGAGGATCGGACGGATCTGGTCAGCCTGAAACTTGGAGTTGGGTTCGCCGGAGCAGTAAAGCATACCGACTTTCTGTGTATCGGGGAAGACCTGCTTCAAAAGATCGGCAAAGGACTGTGCGGGAACGCCGTCCGATGTGCCGGAGATGTTTGTGCCGGTAGTGGTGCTTCCGGCTTCCAGACCCAGCGCATCGGCATAGTCGGTGACCGAGGTGCCGAGGATGGGAATCTTGCTGGTGGCAGACTGGGCAGCCAGCAGAGCCGGGGTGGCATTGGCAAGAATCAGGTCAACGCCGTCGCTGACAAACTGATTGCAGATCACCGAGCAGGTGGCGGAGTCGCCAGAGGCGTTCTGTACGGAGAAGCTTACCTGATCTCCGAGCTTTTCGGTCAGGGCATCCTGGAAGCCCTGAGTCGCGGCATCCAGCGCGGGATGCTGGACCAGCTGGCAGACGCCGACGGTAAAGGTTTTGGCATCGGAAGCGGCGGGAGCAGCATCAGAAACCGCTTCGGGAGAAGCAGCGGGAGCGGCCGCAGGGGCGGCAGTCTCGCCGCAGGCACAGAGCGCGAAAACCATCGCAAGTGCGCAGAGAATGGCAAGGGTCTTTTTCATTTTGGGTTCCTCCAATAATAGATTGCTTCGGCATCGGACATGAAAAATACCGCACGGTGAAGTCCGTGCGGCTTGTTGATCAGAAGAGAAAAGCTTTGCAGCACAAACTTCTATTACTTCATAACGCAAAGTAATAGTAGTAATAATATGCGGCTGCAAAGGGAAGTTCGCGCATTCCATGTGCCTCCTGCTGAAACTGTCGCTCACTTTAACACTTTTTGGTGCTAAAGTCAAGAGCGCGCTTGTCTTTTTTTTCATTCGGTGCTATGATGAGGAAAATCCATCGGAGGCAAGGGAAAAATGAAGTATCTTATAGGCGCCGTGATCGGTCTGCTCTGGGGAGCCCTGATCGCATGGCTGAATTCCCGGATCAACAAAAAAGCGATAGAAAAAAACAGCACAAAAGCGATTATGACGGCAAATATTACCCGAACGGTCATTGACATTGCTGCTCTCGGCTCGGTGTTTCTGCTTCGAAATGTCCTGCCCGGCAATTTTGAAGCGACCATCGTGGGCACGGCGGCATCGCTGGGGCTGCTCACGGTCTATTTTGCATACAGACTGTCCAAACCGGAGAAGAAAGAGTAAGCGATGAAAAAAACGATTGGCATTCTCGGCGGTATGGGGCCTCTGGCAACGGCGGACCTGTACCGCAAAATCATTGAGCAGACCGATGCGGACTGCGACAACGACCACATCCGCGTTTATATCGACGGCAACTCGGCGATCCCCGACAGAACCGCTGCGATCCTGCACGGAGGAGAGGATCCGGTGCCCGAAATGCTGTCAGCGCTGCGGCATCTGGAAGCCTGCGGCGCCGACTGTATCATCATGCCATGCAACACGGCGCATTTTTTCCTGCCCCGTCTGCAGGCGCAGACGGACCTCCCCATCCTGGATATGCAGAAGATCACGGCCAGAGTCTGCAGGGAACGTTTCCCGGGAAAAACGCCGGCCATTCTGGCAACCGATGGGACCATTCAGAGCGGTCTCTTTGATCGGGCGCTGGAGGAGGAAGGAATTTCCTGGATGCATCCCGACAAAAGCGAACAGAAAACCCTGATGCACCTGATCTACGATGTTGTCAAGGCATCGAAACCAATGGAACCTGTGAAGGAAAGCTGGGAACAGATCCTGGATGCCCTGCGTGCCCGCGGCGCAGATCTGTTCATCCTCGGCTGCACCGAACTTCCGGTGCTCTCGGGAGCGCTCCATTCGACAGGGCCCTTCATTGACCCGACCGAAGAGCTTGCCAGGGAAGCCATCCGTTTTTGCGGTTACCAACTGAAATCACCTTCCTGCTGATCCGACCAATCCCTATGCCGGCGGATTCAAGACAAAGGTACCGACATCGGAAAGGAGAGCTGTTCTGGTGGAAGAATCTCATAAGGAGAAAGAATTAAAAGAATTAAGAGAGAAGATTTTCAGGATTATAGAAACGGCGGATCGTACACAAAACGATTATAAACAGAGTCAGATGTACGATGCCTTCATGATGATCGTGATCATCATCAGTCTGATTCCGCTTGCTTTTAAGAATGACACCGGAATCCTCTTTCTGATCGATAAGACGGCTGCGGTCATCTTTATCATCGATTATCTGCTGCGCTGGGCTACTGCCGACCTCAGAACCGGAAAAAAATCGGTGATGACCTTTGTGACTTACCCGTTCACGCCGATGGCCATCATTGATCTGCTGTCGATTCTTCCTTCCCTGACTCTGGTAAACGAGAGTTTCAAGGCTTTGCGAATGGTGAGAATGCTGCGGGCTGCCCGGGCTCTTCGCGTATTGAAGGGAGTACGGCATTCCAAGAATATCAAGATTCTCAACCGGGTGATACAAAAATCAAAAGACTCTCTCATCGCGGTAGGTACATTGGCCGTAGGCTATATTCTGATATCCGCCCTGATCATTTTCAATGTGGAACCGGAGACTTTTGATACCTTTTTCGATGCCGTGTATTGGGCCACCGTTTCATTGACAACCGTGGGGTATGGAGATATCTATGCGGTTTCGGCGGTCGGTCGGACGATTACCATGATTTCGTCTTTTCTGGGGATTGCGATTGTTGCTTTGCCTGCCGGCATCTTTACGGCCGAATATATATCGGAGATCGATAAAAGAAAACAGGACGCAGAGAATGAAGAAATCAGTCGGGGACAGTCTGATTGACAATTCTTCTCGACGACTGCGAGGAAGAAGGACTTGTAAACGAATTGCCTGAGTTCATCTTCGACAGGATATGACGGACAAACGGAGGAGAGATTCAATATGCACGCAAAATTAGAGGATAAATGCAAGCAGCTGATGAAGAATTACGACAGGATGAAACCGGGAAACGGGCTTGAATACAATCAGCTGCTTGCGGCGGGTGCGGCGATGTATGTGGCTGCCGGCAAAGAGGTAGATGCAGAGCGGCTCAAAGAATGCAAGAAGCTGCTGAAATCGCGCAAGGGGATCTTTTCCAATTATCGCGGGACAGCGGAATTCATCGTGCGGTGCAAGCTGGCATTGAGCGAGGATCCGAAGAGCTATTTCGAGCGCTTGGACAGGGTGTACAGAGAAATGAAAACCGCCCTCAGTTCGGAACAGGATCTGTTGGCGGCAATCGTGATTACGGACTTTGTCAAAGCGGGGGAGGAATCCGCCGCGGTGCAGAAAACAAAAAGCATCTACAAAGAAATGCACAAGACTCATCCCTGGCTGACCGGCAAGGAAGACATGCCCTTTGCTGCGCTGATGGCCATCACAAATAAGGATTCCGTTTCGGTTTATGAGGAAGCCGAGAACAATTTTACCATCCTGAAAGAGAACCTGAGCGCAACGCCCGGAACCAGGCAGATGATCAGCCATGTTCTGGCGCTCTATCCGGGACATGCGGAAATCAAATGCGACAAAATCTGCCGTATTGCGAAAGGACTGAAAGAAGCAAAGCATCCTCTCCCCAAGGACTATTACATGGCTATTCTGGGCACGCTGGCGGGAAGCTCACTGCCTGCGGAGGAGCTTGTCGGAATGATCGCAGAGGCGGATGATCTGCTTAAAAAGCACAAGGGCTTCGGAGGAATCTTCGGTATCGGGAGCAGCGTCAGAAGAATGCTTGCGGTGCAGATGGTAGAAGCGGTTCAGGAGAAGAGCAGTACGGCAGACGAGACGAGCGCAGGTATGATCTCATCCATGATCGGCAGCTCGATTGAGGTGTCCATCATTACGCTGGTGCTGATGTACGCCGTCATTGCATCTTCGAGCGCTGCATAGCATTCGTAAAAGAGTTGAAAAAACGTCTGCGGACATCGAAAAACCGCCTCAGTCAGCTTCCTCAAAAAGGGAAGCTCTTTTTTGACGAGTATTTAGAAAAATATCAAAATAGATGTTGACAAAAGCAAGGCGGGGTGATAGTATCTATTTAGAAATAAATCTAAATACGGAGGGATGCCTGTGGGATTCAGCGATACCATGAAGGCGCTGTCCGACCCCGCGCGGCGCGAGATCCTGAACATGCTCAAGGGCGGGCGCATGACAGCGGGGGAGATCGCAGGGCGTTTCGATATGACCAACGCGACGGTTTCCTACCACCTGTCGCAGCTGAAAAAAGCCGGCCTCATTTTTGAGAGCCGGGAGAAGAATTTTATTTATTACAGTCTGAACGCCTCGGTGCTCGAGGAAGTGCTGCTCTGGATTCAGAGCCTGAAGGGAGAAGAACATGAAGGCTGAGAAGAGAACCATGATTCTGACCACGCTGGTCTGTCTGCTGCCGCTGATCACCGGCGCGCTGGTTTACAACAAACTGCCGGAGAGCGTGCCCGTTCATTTTGACTTCAACGGCGAGCCCAACGGCTGGGCCGGGCGTGCCGTCGCGGCTTTCGGCCTGCCCTCGCTCATGCTGGCAATCAACCTTTTTCTTCCGTTTGCGCTCAACGCCGATCCCAAGCGGCAGAATATGAGCGAAGCGCTGAAGAACGTGGTCATCTGGACGATTCCGGTGCTGTCCGTGATCTGTTCCGGAGCGACGCTTGCCAAGGGCCTCGGCTATGACGTGAAGATCGAGGTGATTCTTCCTGTGTTCATGGGCTTGCTGTTTGTGATCATCGGAAACTATCTGCCCAAGACCAAGCAGAGCTATACCATGGGCATCAAGCTGCCCTGGACGCTGAACAGCGAGGAGAACTGGAACCGCACGCATCGTCTCGCAGGTTTCCTGTGGGTGGTGGGCGGCCTGATCTTCATCGCGATGAGCTTCATCGGATGGACGCTGCCCGTGTTCCTGATTGTGCTGGCGGTGATGACGCTGGTGCCGATCGGGTACTCGTACATGCTTTACAAAAAGGGAATATGAAGCAAACACCCCGGCCGGGAGGCCGGGGTGCTGATTTACATGATGGGGATTTTGATTTTCAGGTCCGTCAGGGGCCAGGAGGAGCAGGCGTGGAACCAGCCCATCTCCTTGTCCATGCGCCTGCGGCCGTCGCCGATGGGAGAGACAAAAATCTCGCCTTCCAGCAGGTGACTCCGGCAGAAGCCGCATTCGCCGTTGCGGCAGTGGGTATCGATCGCAATGCCCGCGCGCTCGAGACTGACGGCGACAGGCTCTGCGCCTGAAGCCTCGATGACGTCCTCGTGAATGCCGCGGACGACGGTGATTTTGAAGGTCTGCTTTTCAGCGCCTTTCGGATAGCCGGGAAGGGTGGAGATATCGGCGGGATTGTTGACCACGTCGTGCCTGAAGCGCCTGGGCCCGACACCGAGCTCATCCAGGGCGACCTTTACGAAGCGGAACATCGGCAGCGGGCCGCAGAACATGTAGGTGCAGTTCGGTGTCGAGTAGCGCCGGATGATCTCCTTGGTGATGAAGCCCTGCTCTCCTTCCCAGTCGGGCTCGTCGGAAAGGACATGCACGACCCTGATATCCGGACAGGCCTTTTCGAGCGCGTCGAGCTCATCCTTCAGGACAATGTCGTTGGCCTTGACCGAGCCGTAGAGGATGGTGAGCTTTACGCCCTTCAGCTTTCCGTATGCGATCTCCTTCGCCATCGAGTAGAAGGGGGTGATGCCGCTGCCGCCCGCGAGGGCGACGACGTCTTTGCTGTCGCGCATCGGCTCGTAGTAGAAGAAGCCGAAGGGAAGCGCGCCTTCCAGCTCGTCCCCGACCTTCACGTTCTCAAAAAGCCAGTCCGGTACGAGATAGGGTACGTTGCGGCGGACTGTGATCTCAAAGAAGCCGTTTGCTCCCCGTGCCTCGAAGGGTGCAGAGGAGATGGTATAGGGCCTCGAAAGGACGCTGTCGCCGATTTTCAGGCGGAAGTTCACGTACTGCCCGCTCTGAAAGACCGGGATGTGCCCGTCCGCACTTTCGAAGCGGAACACGCGCGAGGTGGGCGAGGCTTCCCGGATGTCGGTGCAGCGGAAGACCATGTGCTTCGGATGCAGTTTGTCGGCCAGTTCGCGGATCGGATCCTTCGGATCGGGAATCGGCGAGCCTTTGGCGAAATTCTCCTCCCGCAGCTTCGTGACGCGTGAGGCGCCGCCTATGTCCTGCAGGAATCCCTTGACCTTGATGCTCATGCCTTCGCCGCCTCCTTTTTCTTTTCGAGATCCTCCTTCACGGCCTTGGCCGCCGCGCGGCCGTTGGTGATCTGCGGACCCATGCCGTCGCCGGACATGCCGTGGGCTCCGGCGAATTCCAGACCCTCGATGAAATGATCCTTCTCCTTCATCTGCAGCCTTGCCACAGCATGGTCCTCAAGGGAGTGCAGGTAGCCGTAAATGTTGCCCTTCCAGGCACCGACGTAGTGGGCCACCGACATGGGCGTGGTGACCTCGATCTCGGTGATGCGGGGACGGAAGTCGACCTTTGTGACCCGAATGCACTCCTCGATCATCTCGTTTGCGAGCCGGCGCTTGAGGTCGAAGTACTCTTCCTCCTTCACGCTCTCGAAGGGCTTCGAGGGAACCAGCGCCGTGATGCTCAGCTGGGTGTAGCCCTCGGGCAGGGTGGGGTTGGCGTAGTTCAGACAGATCGTGGTAATGTAGTTGTAGGGCTCGGTGAGGTTAGAATAGTTTTTCCAGATCTTGTTCGTGTCCATGGTGGTGCCGGAGAAGGTAGAGTAGTTCGTGATGCCGTTTTCCTCCGGCGTGCCTTCGAGGACCATGATGACGCTCACCGGCACGACCGAGAGCTTGCGGTTGTTGATCATCTTGATCGCGCCGACCGGAACCTCGCTCAGAGGTTCGATCATCTGGGTGTAAACCCGGTTCGGATAGGGACCGGAGATGACATAGTCGCAGGAAATCTCATCCCCGCACGCCGTGCGCACCCCCGTAACTCTGCCGTCCTTGACGAGAATCTTTTCGACTTCCTGGTTGAACTCGTACTGCGCGCCCTGCTCTTCACACTTGGCCTGCATCTTCATGCTCATTTCATGGCTGAAGCCCTTGCAGACATAGGAACCGGTGAAGTAGTCTGCCATCAGGAAGGCGTAGATCGTAAAGGGCAGATCGTCCATGCGGTTTCCGACATAGATCCAGTACGGCGTCAGCATCTCGACCGCCTTCTTCGGCAGGCCGAAGGTGTCGATGACCTCGGTTGCGGAATAGCCCACCGTCTTCACGAAGTCGGGATGCTTCAACAGCATCTGCACCTTGCTCATCGGGGTCACCGACAGGATGTTCATGCTGTCATAGACCTGTCTGCAAAGCAGCATCAGCTCGTGTACCTTCTCATAGGTCCCCGGACAGACCTCGTCGATCTCCTTCGCCACAGTCGTGTAGCTGCCGTCGTAGTCGTGGTGGAGGATCTTGTCGATCCCGGAGTTCGGCAGCGCCACACGGTAGCACTCGTGAACAGGCAGCCAGTCGATATGGATGCCCATGTCGTCAAAGAACTGACCGACCTTCAGACGATTGCCCGACTGCCCGATGCTCATCATCTCGTGAAGAGTCGCTTCGATTTCAAAGCCGTTGCGCACGAAATCGGTCGCGAGGCCGCCCGGCATGTTGTGCTTCTCGAGAATCAGAATGTCCTTGATCCCCCAGGCCTGCAGCTGCAGGCAGGCAGACATGCCGGCGAGCGCACCGCCGATGATGACCACATCGTAATGATCTTTATAGAACTTCATTTAGAAGAACCTCTCTACCAGTTCGCGGGAATATTCGGCGGTTTCGTCCATATCGCCGAAGGCCATGATCTCGCCGGCGTAGAAGGTGTCATACTTGCCCTGCATGGCTTCGACCTTGTCGTACCAGCCCGCGGCATAGTCCTCGGAGAAGACATGGGGGAAGTAATAGACGCTCCACTCGTTGATGACCTTCTCGGCCGGATTGTGCATGATCTTCAGATCGTCCAGAACCATCTTCCTGCAGGTATCGTACGGAATCTCCGCCATGTTCTTGTGCTTGCGCAGGGCATAGGTGGTGATGACCTGGTCAAGCTCATCCTTCCAGCGGCGATAATAGACCATCAGATGACCGAGCTTCTCGGGAACCATGTTGTCAAACACATAGTAGGAGATCTCGGGATGATTCTCGGGCTTGGTGAGGAAGGCCTGCACGTCGTAGCGCTCGTAGTCGATCTTCGAGAACAGCTCTTTCTCGTCGTCGCGAATATCCCAGTATTTGTCCATGCCGACCTGACCGTCTCTTCTCTCGCCGGGGATGTAGAGCGGGGCGGTCATGATGACCTTGTCGAACTCCTCGACTTCGCCGTTAACGGTGATGAAGACCTTGCCGTCTTTGCGCTCGACCTTGCTGATCTCGCTGTTCAGGCGGGCCGGATGCTTCAGATGATCGTTCAGCTGCTCCCAGATGTACTGAGTGCCTTCCTTCCAGGTCCAGAGGTTGACCTTTACGAAGTTCATGCAGGTCTGGAAGTCCAGATACTTCAGGACGTAGGCGGCGGGGATCTCGTCAAAATAGCCGTAGCCGAAGGAGGTGAAAGGCCCGATCCAGATCTTCTGTACCAGGGGAACGCCGTTGAGTTCGCAGAAATCCTTGAAGGGCATGCTCAGATCCTTCAGGTTCGGGTTCTCACCCTGTACACGCTCACGGCCCGGGGTCACGGCAAAACCGTCGTAGCGGCCTTCCGCGACACCGCGGTGACCGTTCAGGTCGTAGCCCTTGTACTTGGTTTCGAGCAGCTCGCCGAAAGTGGTAAGCTGCTTCTTCATCTTCAGCAGCCAGGGGTTGCGGATGATGTTGCCCAGAGTCTTGGCAAAGGGTTCGATCACGTTGCCGCTGCTGTCCTTGTAGTTGCGGTTCAGCTTCGGCCCGTCGTGTGTGATGCCGCAGAACTTTTCGACATCTTCGACGGCATAGTACGAGGGAACGCCCATGATGGCGCCCATCTCATAGCGGCGTCCGTTGTAGCGGGGGCTCCAGCATTTGCCGCCGACGCGTGCCAGGCGCTCGAAGATCACATAGTTCTCGTATCCCTTCTGCTCCAGATACATACCGGCGCTCAGACCCGCCGGGCCGCCGCCGATGATGGCGATGCGAATGTTTTTGTCCATGTTCTTCCTCCGTTTTTCTTTTTTTCAATGTGTGGGTTTGCACAGATTGACCATGATAGTACAATTATACAACAACACGGCGAAAAAATCACTATACAAATTGGAAAAAACTGTCATAGTTCACAAAAAACCAGGCCGGTTTCGCCTTCTGTGTCTTCCCATGCGGCAAAATCTATGGTATCATAGAAAAAAACGAACCGGAGGTGCCCCGTGCGTTTCGACCGCTTTGAGCAGATGCTGACCCATTTTGCCGAAATCTCTCCCGATGCACCCGCGCTTCGCTATGAAGGCAAGACGCTTTCGTTTGCTGTACTTTTGCGGCGCGTCCGGGATCGCGCCGAGACCCTGCGCGCGGAAGGGAAAAGCTGCCTCGGCCTGCTGTGCGACGGCAGCCTCGACTGCGTGATCGAGCTGTTTGCCGCAAACTTCGCGGGGCTGCAGCTCGTGATGCTGGATGACGGGCTCGACACCGGCATGCTGAGGACCCTGGTCCGCTACACCGATGTTGATATGCTGTGGGGGGACGAGGATCTGAAGGAGGAGCTGGAGCTTGCGCTGATGAGCGGCGTGAAGGACGGGGAGGGGAAGATTCTGTTCTTTACCTCCGGCACGACCGAGCAGGCCAAGGCTGTCGTGCTTACTGACCACAGCCTGTGCCAGAGCGCATGGAACGGGTCGGAGAAGCTTCCGCTGACGCCGGAGGACACGCTTCTGTGCCTGCTGCCGCTGGGGCATGTGTTCGGATTTGTGTGCGGCTTGCTGTGGGGGCTGAGCTGCGGCGCCTGCGTAGCGCTCGGGCGCGGCGCGCGGCACTATCTGGATGACTGCGCATTCTACCGGCCGACTGCGGTGTCGGTGGTCCCGCTGCTGCTGGGCTTCCTGATTCAGCAGCGCTGCGTCAATCCCGAGCTGAAACTCATTCTTGTCGGCGCGGGCGACTGTCCGCCCAAATTGCTGCAGGCAGCGACGGCGATGGGCCTGCGCGTCAGCTTCGGCTACGGCCTGACGGAGACAAGCTCGGGTGTGGCGATTTCGGTGCGGGGAGATCCCTACGCGATGGAGGTCTGCCCGGACGATACGATCACGATCGCCGAAGACGGCGAGATTTTGATTCAGGCGCCGACCTGCATGATGCAGGGCTACTACAAGCGCCCGGGCGCCACGCGTGAGGTGCTGCGCGACGGGGTGCTGTACACGGGCGACCTCGGCCGCTTTGACGAAGACGGGTGCCTGCACATCACCGGGCGGAAGAAGGACATGCTGGTCCTCAGCGACGGAACCAAGATCTTCCTGCCGGAGTATGAGTCGGCGCTGATGCAGGTTCTGGAGCATACCGAACTCGCGGTCATCCTGAAAAACGATCGGCCGGCGCTGATCTTCTCCGGGGAGGGCGATGCTGCGGCTCTTTCCGAAAAGCTGCGGCCGCTGATGGCGCGGCAGCCGCGCGGGCAGCAGATCGCCGAGATCCTGATCATTGAGGAACCGCTGCCGAGGACGGCAACGGGCAAAATAAAACGCTGGGAGCTCCAGCAGAAAGTGATGGGAACAATATGAGCAGAGAAGAAGTTCTGGAAAAAACCAAGGGAGTCATTTTCGACTGCTTCCCCGACATGAGGGAACAGCCCCTGGATGAGAACACCTTCATCAATACCGAAACCGCCATCGATTCCATGGGCTTCGTGCTGATCATCTGCAAGCTCGAGGCGCTGTTTGACGTGCGCATCCCGGAACGGCAGTGGAAGAAGCTGCAGACCCTAGGGGATGTCGTGGACGCCATCTGCAAGAGACTGGCATGAGCGTCTACAGCGAGACAATTCTCCTGCGCAGCAAGGACGTGGATCTGTATCGGCGGCTGCGCACGTCCGAGCTTTTCCGCCTGCTGCAGGAGGCTGCCATCCGGCATACCGAGCAGCTCGGCATGGGGCGGGACAGGACCCTCGACAGAGGCCTGCTCTGGGTTCTGCTGATGCAGCGCGCGGAGATTGCGCGCATGCCGGAGTACGACGAGCAAATCGTGCTCAAGAGCTGGCCGGGGAAGACGATGCATCTGCTTTTCCCGCGGTATTCGAGCATCGAGACGGCAGACGGCGAGCCGCTGCTGAAGGCCAGCGCCCTGTGGAGCCTCGTGGACGCAAAGACGCGTAAGGTTGTGTTTCCCGAAAAGTACGGCGTGGAGATCGAGGGAGTTGTGACCGGCGGGGAAATCGCCATGCCTTCTTCCGTCCGGAAGACTGTCGGCGACCGGGAAGAAGACTTCACTGTGCCCTACAGCTTCGTCGATCTCAACGGGCACATGAACAACACGCGGTATTTTGACCTGGCGGAGGACTGCATCGGCGCGGCGGCGAAAGGCGCGCTTCTGCGGGAGATTTCGGTGGAGTACCAGAACGAGGCCCGCCTCGGAGAGACTCTGCACCTGCGCTGGGGCGAAGACCCGCCGGGAGATTACATTCTCTCCGGAAGTACCGACCGCGATGTCTTCCGCATGCGCCTTCGTTACCAATGATTTTCTTGCCGCCGCAGGAGAATAAAAGGACTCAGAAAAAGAAAAAGGAACAGGAACATGAAAAAAATACTCATTGCTCTCGAAACAGGCGAAGCGGAAAAAAGGCGCTTCCTTCAAACTGCCGAGGCTGCCGAGGTCCCCTGTGAATTCGTTTTCACGACTCCGGGCGAGGTCACCCCTGGCCAGGTCGCCGAGGCCAGCTTCATTGTCGGCAATGTCCCGCCGCGCATGATTGCCGCCTCGGAAAACCTGGACGTGATCCAGTTGTTTTCAGCCGGCGCGGACCCCTATATGGTCCCCGGCGTCCTGGCGGAAAAGACCTTGCTCTGCAATGCCACCGGCGCCTACGGACTGGCTGTGTCGGAACACGCCTTCGCCCTCACGATGATGCTGATCAAAAAGCTCCATCTGTATGCCAGTTCGCGTGCCCATGCCTGCTGGCAGGATCGCGGACCGGTCACCTCGCTCACCGAATCCACGGTTCTGATTGTCGGCCTCGGCGATATCGGCCTCTGCTATGCCCGGCTGGTCAAGGCCATGGGTGCCCGCGTCATCGGTGTCAAGCGGCGCGGCGGCCCCTGCCCGGAGGGGGTGGATGAACTCGTGCTTACCGCGGAGATTGACCGTATCCTGCCCGAGGCGGATGTGATTCTGTCCGTTCTGCCGAGCACAAAGGATACCGTTCACTTCTACACCGCTGAACGCTTTGCCGCCATGAAGAACACCGCCGTCTTTGTCAACTGCGGACGCGGCGATGCCGTAGAGAGCGAGGTGCTGCTTGCAGCGCTGCGTGACGGGGAAATCGCTGCAGCAGCCATCGATGTCTGCGAGACCGAGCCGCTTCCTGCCGACAGTCCGCTGTGGCAGGAGGAAAAGCTTATGATCACGCCCCATGTGGCCGGAAGCTTCCACCACGCTTCCATCTACAAAGGCGTTATGGATCTGGCCTGTGAAAACCTGGCAAACTACCTCACCGGCCGCCCGATCGTCAATCTTGTCGACTTCTCCACCGGTTACAGGAAATAAAAGACGGAAAACCGGCGCGAGGATCACAAAGCAGAATACAGACAGAAAAGCTCCCGACCGTGAATTGGCCGGGAGCTTTCGTCATTTGCGGTGTTTGAGTTTCATGAAGAGGTCCGGGGCGCGGTCGCCGACCAGGGCTACGGCCCGGAAGGTGTTCAGTACCGTTCGCGGACTGCCTTTCCGGAGAATGCGGCAGAGGGTGTTTGCGGGAATGCCGCCGGACGTGTCGCGGCAGCGCTTCTGAACCCGGGGGTTCGCGCAGATTTCGCGGATGTAGAGAAGCTTTCCTTCCTCGCCCAGCGTACAGCCGGGGGCAAAGAGCGTCGTGATGCAGGAGAAGACCGATTTGGCAAACATGTAGCGCAGGTCGGCGTCGTCCGCGACCCCGAAACGCTCGCACAGCTCCTGCGCACGGATGTCGGCCTCGATACAGACCTGGAACTTCTTGGGGTAGAATTTGGAGATCAGGCTCTCTCCCGCGTGCATGATGTAACGGTATTTGCACTCGCTTCTCACTGCGATCAGGGGGCACTGCTCGAGAAAGTCGAAGACGAAAAGGCGGTCCTCGCCCCAGAGATAGTCCTTAAAGCGGATGCCGCTCTCGCGCAGGCGCCTGGCGGAATAGAACTTGGCCCAGACCTGGTTGAGCAGATTCGCCTTGTAGAGCCGCGGAAAGGCCGTGCGCATGTCCTCCGGGCGGACAAGACAGTCAAACTCGTTGTACTCGCGCTCGCGGCCGTCCTCCTCCACGATGACAAAGCCCGTCAGGATCAGTTCGGCGCCGGTGCCTGCGGAATCCATCGCGTAGGCCAGGGCGTCGGAAACGTATTCGTCGTCGGCGTCGATGAAGGTGACGTAGTCCGTGTCCTCGCTCACTTCGCCGAGCGCGACGTTGCGCGCCTGCGCGGGGCCGTGATTTTCCGTGCGGATTACACGCAGTCTCGCGTCGTCCCGGCTGAGACGGCGCAGAATCTGCTCCGTGCGGTCGGTCGAGCCGTCGTCCACAACGATAAGTTCAAGATTGTCGTGGATTTGACTCAGGACGCTCTTGACCGAGCGCTCGATGTATTTCTCCGAGTTGAAAGCCGGCATGATGACCGTTACTTTCGGGCTCTTTTTTTCAGGCATTTCCTGATCCTCCTGTCATTCCTGGGCGTGTTCCAGGGTGGCGTAGCGGCCGGCGCGCCGGAGAAGCTCTTCGCGCGTGCCTTCTTCCACCAGGCGCCCGTCCTCAATGACGCCGATGCGGTCGGCGCTGCGCACGGTCGCAAGCCGGTGCGCGATCACGATGCAGGTCTTCCCGCGGCTCAGCACGTCCAGACTCTTCTGGATCTTCTGCTCGGTTACGCTGTCCAGGGCTGAGGTCGCCTCGTCCAGAATCAGAATCTTCGGATTCTTCAGAAAGGCGCGGGCGATCGCGACGCGTTGTTTCTGCCCGCCCGAGAGCACGACGCCGCGTTCCCCGACAAAACTGTCGTAGCCGTCCGGCATGCGCAGGATGTCTTCGTGAATCTCGGCGCGCACCGCCGCCTCAATGACCGCCCGATCGTCCGCTTCCGGCGAGCCGTATCGGATGTTGTCCATGATCGTGCCCGCGAAGAGGAAAACGTCCTGCTGAATAATGCCGACGTTCCGGTGCAGGCTCTCCTGCGTCACTTCGCGCACGTCCTGCCCGTCGATCAGAACCGAGCCGGAAGTGACATCATAAAAGCGCGGGATCAGGTGGCAGATCGTCGTCTTGCCGCCGCCGGAGGAACCGACCAGAGCATAGGTTTCACCGGGTGCGACCGTGAGACTGACATTCTCGAGGACGCTCTCCCCGTCGCGGTAGCGGAAGCTTACGTGATCAAGGCGGACTTCGCCTTTGACGTCGGCCAGTTCCCGCGCATTAGGCGCATCGGTGATCTCGGGCTTTGTGCGCATGAGTTCGAGGAAACGCCCGAAACCCGCGCTGCCCTGCGCCCAGATTTCCGTAAACTGCATCAGACGGCGAATCGGCGAGAGAAAGGCGGCAATATAGAGCGAGAAGGTCAGAAGATCGACCAGGTCCATCTCCCCGCGCATGATAAGAAAGCCGCCCGCCGCCATGCAGGCCACCTGCATGACGCCGACCGAGGCTTCAATGCCGGCATTGAAAAGACCCATCGCCCGGTAGAAGCGCACCTTGCTCTTCTTGAAGGCCTCGTTGGCCCGGTCGAACTTCTCATCCTCCGCCTTCTCTGCCGCGAAGGCCTTCGAGGTGCGGATGCCGGAAATGCCGGATTCAATCGCTGCGTTGATTTCGCCCGTGCGGACCTTGACCTCGCGGTTGGCCTCCTCCATACGCACCCGCTGTCGCAGCGCAAAGCCCACGGTGATTGGCAGAAGCAGCGTCAGGACCAGGGCAAGCTTCCGGTTGACGGTCATCAGGACTGCCAGAGACCCAAGCAGGGTTACGCCGCAGATCAGGACGTTTTCCGGTCCGTGGTGCGAAAGCTCCGCAATTTCGAACAGGTCGCTCGTCACGCGGGCCATCAGGACGCCCGTCCGGTTGCGGTCAAAGAAGGAAAAGGAGAGAGACTGCATGTGCCGGAACACATCCCGCCGCATGTCCGCTTCCGCCAGCGTGCCCATCCGATGCCCCACGATCGTGATCAGGTACTGAAACCATGCCCGCAGCAGATAGGCCGCGAGCAGGATTGCCATCACCGCAAAGAAGGTCATATACAGCTTCGTGGGAAGCAGGCGGTTCATCGCCTCCCGCGTTGCGTACGGGAAGATGAGGTCCACTGCCGCCGCCAGGAGCGAGAGTGTCATGTCAAGCGTGAAGGCTCCCCGGTGCGGACGGATGTAGCTCCAGAATACCGCAAGCGCCGGGCGCTCATAGTCGATACTCCGGTTCACGGATTCTCAGCGGGTTTTGTGCCGCCCTTCTTTCCGCGGCTGTGCCGCCTGCGCGGCTTTCCGCGGCTGGCTCCGCCTTCGCCGGGAGCGCCAGATCTGTCTTCGGGTTTCCCGGATTTCGGCTTCGGATCGGCGGGGGAACGGTGCGCGCTTTCCGCTGCGGCACCTTCCGAGGAACGCAGATCCTTGCCCGGCTTGTGCAGGGACTTTCTGCGGCGGCTTCTGCCTTTCGACCGCTCCCCGTGTTCTCCGCCGGCGCTTCGGTCGGAGGCGGCCGCTTCCGGCTTCTGTTCGGAGGCGGAGCGCTCTGATTTTTCGGCTGCGCCGGAGGAAGCATCCCGGGAAGGCGCCTTTGGCTTCCGATGCCGGCTGCGGCGGCCGGGCTTCTTCGAGGCTTTTTCGTCGTCGGGAGTCTCGGACTCTTCCGCAGGTGTGTAGATCATCTCCGGCACCGCCCATTCGTCTTCCCCGGCCTCCGCAGGTTCTTCCTCAGACTGGGATTCGGGTTCGGTCCAGACAAAGACATGGGGCGGTTCGCTCCCGTCCTTCGGACGTCCGCCCGGCACCGCGGTCAATTCATTGGCCTTGTATTCGTGCAGCACGTCGTCGTGGTCGTCGTCCAGCTTCACCTTCACTGTCGAACGCAGCAGGTTTACCTGAACCGCCGTGCCGTAGCCGTCTTTCGTTTCGACAAAGGCACCCTGTTTCGGGACTTTTTTCACCAGGTCCTCATAGGCCTCCTGCTCATAGCGCAGACAGCAGAGAAGACGTCCGCAGCTGCCCGAGATCTTCGCCGGATTCAGAGACAGAGACTGCACCTTGGCCATCTTCGTCGAGACCGGGCGAAAGTCGTCCAGAAACTGGCTGCAGCAGTACGGCCTGCCGCAGATGCCGAGACCGCCCAGCATTTTTGCCTCATCGCGCACGCCGATCTGGCGCAGCTCAATGCGCGTGTGCAGGACTGCGGCGAGATCCTTGACCAGGGCGCGGAAGTCCACGCGGCCGTCCGAGGTGAAAAAGAAGGTGGTCTTGCTGCCTTCAAAGTTGCATTCCACATCCACGAGCTTCATTTCCAGCCCATGGTCCGCAATTTTCTCCCGGCAGATTTTCATTGCGCTTTCCTCGCGCTGGCGGTTGAGCTCTTCCGTGCGCAGGTCCATCTGCGTGGCTTTCCGCAGCACCCGTCTCAGCGGCTGTACAACGGCGGTGTCCTCCACGGAATGGTTTTCGCGGCTGACGACGCCCATTTCCATGCCGCCGGCCGTATCGACCAGTACGTGCTCGCCGATCTCCAGCTGCAGGCCGGCAGGGTCAAAGAAATACGGTTTCCCGCGGTTTTTAAATTTGATGCTTACCACTTCGGTCATGATGTTTCTCCCATTCTCCGCGGCTGTGATTCGTCGGCCGGCGCATGAACCGCCAGCAGACTGAAAACATGCTTCGCATTGACATTGACTTTCAGATATTCCGTGCATTGTTCGAGCAGACGCTCGAGCTGCATCAGCCGGTCGGGCGTGAGCCGGCCGGGGTCCGCCCGACCGCAGAGCATATCGACCGTGCCCTGCAGCGCTGCTTCCACAAAGGACGCGGTCTCGTCGAGCTTGTTGGTTTCGTTTTTTGCGATCCAGCGCCAGACGGCCTCCGCTTCGCCGCTGCGCATCGCTTTGAGAAAGCCTTCCGCGCGCTTCTCCCCGTCTCCGGAGGTCTCCGTGCTGCCGGAGGAGACGGAAACGGACAGACAGCGCGAACGCACCGTCTCCAGAAGCAGGTCCGGATTTACTGTGCACAGGAGGAAGATCACCGTTTTCGGCGGTTCCTCCAGCAGCTTCAGCGCCGCGTTCTGGGCATTGAGGTTCATGGTTTCCGCTTCTTCGATGATGTAGACCTTGCGCTCGCTTTCGTTCGGCAGGACTGCGGCGTCTGCAGCGACATCCCGAATCTGCCCGACCGTGATCTCACGCCGCAGCTTTCCGCTGCGATCGGTTTCACGGCAGACGCGAATGATGTCCGGATGAACGCCCGCCGCGGCCTTTCGGCATCCGCGGCAGTTTCCGCAGGGTACGTCGTGTCCGGCCAGACAGACGGCGCCGGCGGCGATTTCCTGCGCCCGGTGCAGCGCCTCTTCCGGCACGGGAGAAGAGAGAATCCAGGCGTGGCCGATGGCGGCAGTGTTTTCAAAGTGAACGGAACCCAAGCCGGCGGACCTCCTCCCGCGAAAAGAATCAAAATATTTTACCCGCTTTTGTGCGGCGAGTCAACCATTTTCCCCAATCTCAGGGCAGTTTGGAGAGGATGACAAGAAGGATGCCCTCGGAGAGCGAAATCTCCGCGGTGTCCGAGGCCCAGGCGTTGCTGACGCCGATGGGAAAGGAGGGGAGAATCTCGGCGTTCTCCAGAGGGTATTTTGCCCCGCGGATGCAGACGCCGCGGCAGGGACCGTCCGCCGCGAACACGGACAGAGACCGGCCTTCGCGGCGCGGAAGCAGAAGCGTTTCGTTCATCAGAGCCGTGATTTCCGTGTCTTCGCTGTACAGAGAGGCCCGCATACCGTGTTTCCGGGCGAAGACAAGCGATTGGAGATTGGCGAGCAGGTGATCCAGACGGCCGCCCAGAGCGCAGCAGAGCAGAACTTCGGAAAACCCGCGCTCCAGTGCACAGCGAACCGCCAGCATGGTGTCGGTGTCGTCCTTTTCGGAGGCAAAGGGGTTCACCGGTACTGCGGGGTCCGTCGGTCCGCTGTAGGAATCGTAATCCGTGATGAGCAGATCGGGTCTGAGCCCCAGACGCTCGCAGTAGGTGTAGCCGCGGTCGCAGGCGATGACATAGTCTTCCCCGGGCTTCAGGCCCTGCACCGGGCTGAAGTCGCCGCCCGAGACAATGACGCAGCGCGTTTTCTCCATGGAATCAGTATTCCAGCTCTTCCAGACGGAAGAGGGCGAGAATATAAATCTTCAGAGCCTCCATGAAGTCCGCCCGGGAAGCGGCTTCGTTGACGCCGTGAATGGATCCGCAGAAGGAAGGCATGGGACGGTCCTTGTGCTCGGGACCGAAGGCGCATGCCTTCGGAAAATGCCGGGCATAGGTCCCGCCGCCGATGGTATAGGGAGCCTGGTTTTCGCCGGTGACGAAGTTGTAGCACTCGATGCAGGCCTGAATGGCGGGATGATCCGGAGAGATGTAGAAGGGGACGGAGTCGGCAGTCTGCTGAACGTCGGCAGCATCGCCGGCCTGTTCGCGCAGCAGGGCGATGATTTTCTCTCCGCTCATCGTGGTGCCGTAGCGGCAGTCAATCGTCTGGGTGACGACGCCGTTTTCGGTGCTGATTTGCCCGCCCACCGCCGTGAGCGGCGTGAAGCGGCCGTCGGAACTCTCCAGACCGAGGCCGGAACCGTTGGTGGCGGCGTGCAGCTTCTGCAGAAAGCGGAAATAGGGAAACTCGGCGGGGCCTGGAATTTCGTTCTCCAGCAGATAGTCAACAATCAGGCCGATGGCGTTGACGGTGCCCTCGGGGGTGGAGGCGTGCCCGCTGATGCCTTCGGCTGTGAGCTCCCAGATCCCGGGCTCAACGCACACGGCGCGCACCTTCTCACTGCCGGCAAGGCTGTCGGCACGTACGCGGGCGGTGGCTTTGGCCGGAACGGCGTTTGGCGCAACGCCGCCGGAGATCGAGAGGACCCGGTCCGGCTGATGGCGGGCGATCAGGAGCGCCTGATAGATGCCCTTTTCTCCGTTGATCAGCGGAAAATCGGCGTCAGGACTGATCAGGAAGAGAGGGGCAGGATAGTTTTCAATGTAATAGTCTACGTCTCCCATGCCGGTCTCTTCGTTGCTGCCGAGCAGGGCGCGCAGGGGATAGCGCAGTTTCCGGCCGGAATCCTGCAGGTATTTCAGCGCATAGAGACAGAGAACTGAGGGGCCTTTGTCGTCCATCACGCCGCGGCCGAGCAGATAGCCGTCCTGCTCACGCAGCGTAAAGGGGTCGGCGGGCCAGCCGTCGCCGGCGGGCACCACGTCAAGATGGGTGATGGTTGCAAGATAGCCCTCGCCGCGGTCTTCGCCGATTTCGGCATAGCCGAGGCGGTCCTCGCAGACGACGGTTCTCAGACCCAGTTCGGCGGCGATGTCCAGCCCGCAGGCAAGCGCCTGACGGGGAGCACGGCCATAGGGTGCGCCGTCCTCCGGCGTGCCTTCCACGCTGGGAATTGCCACCAGGCGGGCGATATCCCGCACGACGGCGTCTCCCTGTTCGCGGATATAACGGTCGATATCCTGCAGCAGCGCAGAGTCGGAAAATAAATCTGCCATGTCAGAAGCCCTCCCTGATTATTCGGTAAAATGAATATGGTTGTTGATATGGTCGATGCAGAAGCAGTGATAGCCCGCGCAGCGGGAGCAGTAGCGGAATTCCAGCCCGGGATAGTCCGTGTCGGTGCGCCCGCAGACGGCGCATTTGTGATGATACAGGCGTTCGCGCTGTTCCTTTTTGATTTCCCGCGACGCTTTGCGGAAGTTGATGGTCGAGCGGGACTGGCTCGCCTTCCGGGGAACCAGGCGCAGAAGCGTGCCGGAGAAGAAGATGAAGAAGTTCAGAACGGCGACGATCGGCAGGAGATTGACCGGGAAGGGATTGGTGATCACGGCGGCCAGGAAATAAAGCGCATCGATCAGGGCCATGTATTTCATCTTGATCGGAATAAAGAAGAAGAGCAGAACGGTCTGGTCTGGGAAGAGCGCGGCATAAGAAAAGAACATCGACAGGTAAAGATACTGCGCGTCGATGCGGATGCGCAGGCCGCCGATGAAATAGACCAGGAAACCGTAAAGCACCGTCAGCGCCCAGCCGATGAGAAGATAGATGTTGAACTGGGCCGTACCCCAGTACTGCTCGAGCGTGCTGCCCATCCAGTAGTAGAAATAAAAGACGAGAAAGGCGAGAAGACCCGAGGTGGGCGGATAAACCATAAAAGTGAGCAGACGCCAGACCTGACCGCGCAGAATCAGCGCCGCGTCAAAGCTCAGATAGCTCAGGAGCACGCCGTTGGCCATGCCGAGAATCCAGAAGACGACGTTCGCGATCGTCAGGTAGCGCATCAGGTGCGGGATGCCGAAATTCGGATGCTTGTAACAGAAGCGGTCAATCAGCCGCATGGGGTCTTTCACAGACAGTTCCTCCAGATATGATGAGATAAAAACACTATACTGTTTTTGCGGGAGAAAGTCTACAAAAAAATGTAAAGAAATCACGGAAAGATGCAAAAAGAAGTCTTTCCATTTTCTGTATCTTGTGGTATATTGTAATTTGATTTGGAATATCTTGTTTCCGGGAGTATGGGATGGAAGCTGCAGACAGAATCGAAAGAGATCAGATCGAAGGCCGGAACGCGGTTACCGAAGCGCTCCGTGCGGGGCGGCCGATCGACAAGCTTTTTCTCTCTTCGGGAGAGGGCGACCGGGCGCTGAGCTATCTGGCAGCGCTTGCCCGGGACCGGGGCATCAGCGTCGTCGAGTGCGACCGGCGGAAACTGGACGCCATGAGCCAGACCCATGCTCACCAGGGAGCGATCGCCGTCTGCGCCGTGCGGGATTATGCCGAGGTGGAAGATATGTTCCGGCTGGCAGCTTCCCGGAGCGAAGATCCTTTCCTGATCCTCTGCGATGAGATTACGGACGGTTATAATCTTGGGGCGATTATCCGCTCGGCAGAGTGCGCGGGCGCCCACGGCGTGATCATTCCGAAACGCCGCAGTGCAGGACTGACCGCGGCGGTCAGCAAGGCGTCGGCCGGTGCGGCTGAATACCTGCCCGTCGCGCGGGTGACCAATCTGCGCAGCACGATGGATGAACTGAAAAAGAAGGGAGTCTGGATTTACGGTACGGCCGCGGACGGAGACTGCGCGCTCTGGCAGACAAAACTGACCGGGCCGCTCGCCCTGGTCATCGGTTCCGAAGGCAGCGGGATGAGCCGGCTGGTGCGCGAAGGCTGCGACTTTGTGCTGTCGCTGCCGATGAAGGGAAGGATTTCTTCGCTGAACGCGTCTGCTGCCGGCGCGCTGGTCATGTACGAAGTCCTGCGCCAGCGGATGATGTAAGCGCATTGTCCAAACGGAAGATAACAATGATCGCGCCGCTTTCCGGCGGCGGGACGGGGGTAGTATGAAACGGAGAAACTGGTTTCGGAGATCACAGAAACGGAAAAAGCCGCCTGAAAAGGCGGAAGAATATTCCGTGGATGAGATCCTGAATGAATTCCGGGAAGAATATACCGAACCGGAAGTCGAAACCACGGAAGAAAACCCGCAGACGGACGCGGATGATGAAAACGGAGAGGAAATGCCGGAAGTGCCGGCAAGCTGGGTGGAGGAATCGCCCTATTCCCTCCGAAATATCCTGAAAGACTACCGCCGGATGACGCTGGAAAGCCGCAGCGAAGAGGAAGAAGAACCGGAGGAAAGCAGCGAAGCGGAGGAGAGTCCGCTTCCGTCGTCGGAGACGCCGAAAGAACCGGAGGCGGTACCGGAAACTGGAGAGGTAGAAGAAAACTTCAGCTTTCGGGACATCCTTGAGGAGTACCGGTTTTCTCCGGGCACGGAAGAGAAAAACGAAAAACAGGAAGACGGAGAAAACGAGATCGTCTCTGCGGCAGCGGAGAAGACAGAGGAAGCTCCTGCTGCTCCGCCGGAAGTCGCTGCGGCCGCGCTTCCGGAACCCGCACCCGCTGCCGGCACGGCTCCGCAGCGGGACGATGACTTCGCTTTCCATGACATTCTGGATGAATTTCTGAAAATGCCCGATACCGGAGACCATGCTCCGGTGCAGCAGGAAGCAGCGCAGGCAAAGACGGCGGCCGAGGAAGAGCGCCTGTCCTCACAGGGAAAGAAGGAAGAAGATCTGTCGAATTCCGGCAGGTGGTTCACTTCCTCTGCCCGCAGGGAAAAGCGCCGCGCGGAAACGCGCAAAGAGACGGACAGGACACAGCCGGCTGTCGGGAAAAAGCGGCAGGTGACCGAAGAGTTCCCGGACACGCCGAAGCAGAACGACGAAGTCTTCGTGGACACGCTGGACTATGCGGCGATCTATAAGATGTTTGCTGACCCCGAGGAAGCCGGGCGCTTCGAAGAGGTGAAGCCGAGCGAGAGTCCCGAGGATTCAAAAATCAACGAGCTTCTCGACGGAGCTGCTGCATCCTCTTCGGAGGCGGAGCGGCCCGCGGAAGAAAAGAAGCCGCTCTTCGCAGAAGAGAATCCGGACTTCCGTGACATTCTGCGGGAGTTCATGATGGCCGACCAGCACCCGATTTATGCCGATATGCCCGGCATCGGGAAGAAAGCGGAAAAGCCCGCCGAGAAAACGGAAGAAAAAGAAGAACCGCCTACCCCAAGACGGCGCCGTGAATACCATGTGGAAGAGGACTTTCCGGAGAACCGCCTTTCCGCCGGGACTGCCGAAAAGCGTTCCGACCTGTCTTCCGAAGCGGAGAGCGCGGCCCGGACGGACGAAGAAGAGCTGGAAAAGAGAAGCGGCATCGCCGGCGTTCGCAGCTTCCTGAGCGGCTTCGGCATCCGGAAAACGGATAACAGGAAACAGGCGCTGAACAGCCCGAAGGCCTTCGCCCGCTATGAAGACTATCTTCCGGACGAAGAAACTGCGCTGCAGGCATCTCCGGCGGAATCCGAAGAAATGGCGGAAGACCGGATGCCGGCAGAAAGCGAAGCCGGGAAAACGGAAACGCCGCCCGAACCGACCGGCGCGCATCTCGGCAGCAGCGAGAGCAGAACCGAGGAGGAGCTGACGGAGGAAGACGACGAGCTGCTCTATGCCGGTGATTTCCCGGGCTTCGGACAGTGGATTCTCAACGAGTTGATGGGGCTGTGGATCAAGCTCAACGGCGTCGGTGACCGGCAGAGCACCGCTACCATGCAGGATGACCGTGAAGAGCTGGGCAGCGAAGTGAATGTTGCCAACGCCTCCCGGTATTACGGTTCCCAGATCACCATGCTGCGCATGCGCATGCAGATCGGTTTCGCCGTTCTGGCGATCCTTGCCTACATTACGCTGGGCTTTCCCGTCAGCGGCATGCTGAAGACAGCCAAGGTTGCGGCGGGCATGTGCCTCGCACTGCAGCTGACGGTTATGCTCCTGTGTCTGGACGTGGTGACCAATGCGCTTGTCAACCTGACGCGCGGCCGCTTCGGTGCCGACGCCCTGGCGGTTCTGGCCTGCCTGATCAGCTGCTTCGATGCCCTGGCGGTTTCCATGGATGCTTTCGGAACCCCGCATATTCCGCTTTGTCTGTTCTCCAGCCTTGCGCTGATGGGCATTCTCTTCGCCGATCTGCTTTCGGCGAGAGCCTTGCGCAAGTCCATCCGCGTCCCGGCTATCGGCAAACGGGCCTACTGCGTGACGGCCGAAGAGGGCGTGCGCGGCGGGCGCGAAATCACGCTGCTGAAATCCGTAAGACCCATGACGGGCTTTGTGCGCCGCGCCGAGGAAGCTCCGCCGGACGAAATGCTCTTTACGAAAGCGGCCGCGATCGAGCTGCTTACGGTGTTTGTACTGTCGCTCCTGATCGGGCTGGTGAAGCACAGCATGAAGGACCTGCTGTACATTCTTTCCGCGATGCTCTCCTGCACTGTACCGGTGACGGCGCTGCTGGCCTTTGCGCTGCCCTACTTCATCGGCTCCCAGAGGATTTTCTCAAGCGGCGCCGCGGTGGCCGGCTGGTCAGGCATCCATGACATCGGCTGCAGCAGAAACCTGATTGTGACGGATCGCGATCTCTTCCCCGAGGAGACCGTCGCCATCGAGACCGTCCGCGTTTTTGCCGATGAGAGCGCCGAAAGAGTGATCTCCTATGCGGGCACCATGATCGCCGCTTCCGGCTCGGGCCTCGGTCCCTGCTTTGCCGACCTGATGGAGAAAAACAACTGCCGCATGCAGTCGATCGAAGACTTCAAGTGGCTCTCGGGGGGCGGCCTGCAGGGACTCATCGAAGGGCACCTGGTTCTCTGCGGAGGCTCCGACCTGATGCAGCTGATGAACGTCAAGGTCCCGTACCGGCTGGTGGACCGGACGACCGTCCTGCTGGCTATTGACGGCGTCCTGTACGGCATTTTCAAGATCAACTATACCGGCCTGCCGGAGATTCGCTCGGCCCTGCAGGAGCTGATCGCTTCGAACAGGCACCCGATTTTTGCGATCCGCGACTTCATCATCACGCCGGACATGCTGCACAGCGTCTTTGACGTGGCGACCGACGGCTACGACTTCCCGCCCTACGGCGACCGTTTCCGCATCTCCGAGGCGAAACCCTCCGAGACGAGCCAGGTTTCCGCCGTGATCTGCAGGGAAGGCCTCGGACCGCTGACGCACCTGGCCGATACGGGCAGAAGCATGTACGTTGCCGTCAGGATGAACCTGATCCTCACGGCGCTGACGGCCGTGGCCGGGACCCTCCTCGTGTTTTTCCGGCTGATCGGACCCGGGGTTCTGAACGCCTGGCTGCCCTTCGTGCTGATGCTTCTGGATGCGATTTTCGTGATGATGATCAGCCTGTTTATGAGATTTTAAGGCGGAAGAAGAAAAAACTGTTGCCAAACGGCAGGATGATCGTGTAAAATAGAATAGTTAGCGTGTTGAGCGCCAAACGGTTTATCAACTTTGTTTATTCATATTTTCGACAGAGAGGAAGCAAAACATGGAAAGTAAGAACATTCGCAACATCGCCCTCCTCGGCCACGGCAACACGGGCAAGACGAGCCTGACCGAGAGCATGCTTTATGTCACCGGAGCGGTGGATCGTCTGGGGAAGGTCTCGGACGGCAACACCACCACCGACTATGACGCGGAGGAGATCAAGCGCCAGATCAGCATCTCCTCGTCCCTCGCGCCGATCAGCTTCGGCGGCTGCAAGATCAACGTCCTGGACTGCCCGGGCTATTTCGACTTTGTCGGCGAGGTGCTGTGCGCTCTGCGCGCGGTGGAGGCCGGCGTGATTCTCTGCTCGGCGAAGGACGGCATCTCGGTCGGGGCGGAGCGTTCCTGGAAGTACCTGAAGGCGGCGAACCTGCCCACGGCCTTCGTGGTGTCGAAGTGCGACGAGGAGCACGGGGACTATTTCGCGGTTGTGGAGGCGCTGCGTGCGAAGTACGGCAGCATCGTGGCCCCGGTGACGGTGCCGACCTCCGACGGCAAAGGCGTGATCGACCTGGTGCACAACGTCTGCTACACGACCAGCGGCGCGAAGAGCGTGAAGGGCGCGATCCCGGCGGCCGACGCCGGCCATGCGGAGGACCTGCGCACGGAGCTGATGGAGACGGCGGCAGGCGCGACCGAGGAGCTGATGGAGAAGTTCTTTGACACCATGGAGCTGGACGAGGCGGACATGGTTGCCGGCATCCGCGCGGGCATGAAGGACCGGAGCGTGGTTCCGGTGTTTGCGAGCGCCGCGATGCAGAACATCGGCACCGAGGCCTTCCTGCAGGGGATTGTGGACTATGTCCCGGCCCCGACCGAGGCGGAGGGCATCGACGCCGCCGCGCCGACTCAGGGCTTCGTGTTCAAGACGGTTTCCGACCAGTTCGGCAAGTACAGCTTCGTCAAGGTCATGAAGGGCAGCATCACCTCCGACATGTCCCTGCGCAACCTGCGCGCCTCCTCGACCGACAAGCTCGGCCGGCTGTACGCGGTCTGCGGCAAGAAGACGACCGAGGTGAAGGACGCCTGCTGCGGTGACATCGTCGCCGTCGGCAAGATGGACTGGAAGACCGGCGA
Organism: Oscillospiraceae bacterium; assembly: GCA_017538965.1. GTDB lineage: Bacteria > Bacillota > Clostridia > Oscillospirales > Oscillospiraceae > Limivicinus. The sequence continues at coordinate 1,951 of JAFYHU010000056.1, read as the reverse complement.
CACGGTCTGCGACCCGAAGAACGAGGCCGAGCTTCCCCCGATCGCGATGCCCGAGCCGTGCTACTCGATGGCCATCTCCCCGAAGACCAAGGGCCAGGACGACAAGGTTGCGACCGGCCTCGCCCGCCTGAACGAGGAGGACATCTCCTTCACGCTCGTCAACAACGCCGAGACCCACCAGATGGTGATCTCCGGCCAGGGCGACATCCAGGTGGACGTGCTCTGCGCCAAGCTGAAGAGCCGCTTCGGCGTCGAGACGGAGCTTGCCCCGGCGCGCGTGGCCTACCGCGAGAAGATCAAGGGGAAGGTCGAGGCGCACGGACGCCACAAGAAGCAGTCCGGCGGCTCCGGCCAGTTCGGCGACGTGTGGATCCGCTTCGAGCCGCAGGACGAGCAGGACGACATGATCTTCGGCGAGGAGGTCTTCGGCGGCTCCGTCCCGAAGAACTTCTTCCCCTCGGTGGAGAAGGGCCTGCGCAACGCCGTGATGAAGGGCGTCCTCGCCGGCTACCCGCTTGTGGGCCTGAAGGCGACGCTCTACGACGGCTCCTACCACCCGGTTGACTCGAACGACATGGCCTTCCAGACCGCCGCGCGCCTGGCCTACCAGGACGGCATCCCCAAGGCCAGGCCCACCATCCTCGAGCCCATCGGCCTGCTGCAGGTCACCATCCCGGACGCCAACCTCGGCGACATCATGAGCGACATCAGCTCCAAGCGCCGCGGGACCGTGCTGGGCATGAACGCCGAGGACGGCATGCAGATCGTCGAGGCCGAGGTCCCCATGGCCGAGATGAGCTCCTACACCATCGACCTGCGCTCCATGACCCAGGGCCGCGGCTCCTTCACCTGCAAGTTCATCCGCTACGAGGAAGCCCCCGGCAACGTCCAGCAGAAGGTCATCGAGGAAGCAAAGGCCCTGGCCGAGCAGGAATAAATGAAAAACAGGCTGACCGCCATCAAGAACATCGCCTGGGCGCTGGCCATCGTGCTGTGCCTGCTGGCGGTGTTCGTGGGGCTCCTGTTCGCGGCCTTCACCCGCCACAAGGGCGAGCAGTTCCGCGGGGGCGTGCCCCTGGGCGCGCAGAAGGAGATCGCGGAGACGTCGGACTCCGGCGCCCGCCCCGCCCCGCTGGGTGACGGGACCCTGATGACCCTGCCCGAGACGAAGGACGCGGGCGAGAGCTACGTCGACTCGCTGTACTTCCTCTGCGACTCGACCCTCATCGGCCTGCGGGACTTCGGCATCCTGACCCGCGACGGGGTTCCCACCACGCATGTCTGGACGACACCGACGGGCGTGCTGGCCGTGGCCGACATGGCCGAGAGCAAGATCGTCTACCCGAACGACGGCTCCATCATCTCCGCGGCCAACGCCGCCATGATCGTCCAGCCCTCCGTCCTCGTGGTCTCCCTCGGCAACGACGGCGTCGCCAACATCGACCAGTTCGACTTCATCGAGAAGTACGAGAAGCTGCTCGTGTCCCTGCGCTCGGCCTCCCCCCAGACCTGGATCGTCTGCCTGCCGCTGACCTCCGTCACGATTGACTACGTTTCCAACGACGGCCTGACCCCGGCCCGCTGCGCCGAGGCCAACAGCTGGATTCAGACCGCCTGCGTCGACACCGGGGCGATCTACTGCGACGCCCTCTCGGCGGTGCAGAAGGACGGGGTCCTGCTGCAGGAGTACGCCTACGACGGCCGCAGCCTCAACCCCGTGGGCTTGGATAAAGTGCTGATGTACCTCCGCACCCACGCCGTCGAGAACTGAAAAAATCACCCGGAAGCTTCTGCTTCCGGGTGATTGGAATATTGGTAGACAACCACTGGCTATGCCAGTGGCAAAAAAGGCTTTAGCTATGGACAAAAATAAAACTCCCCATTACAGTAGGTGAAAGGTTTGCCGACCAACACCAATGAAAATGAGGAGGTCTTCCATGGAGAAAGACAT
>JAFYHU010000055.1 GCA_017538965.1 Oscillospiraceae bacterium | reverse complement strand
TAGGAGGGGCAGCTTCTTAGCAAACGCACCCTCCGGAAAGGAGGGACTGCCCTATGACAACGATGGAAGTCTTGACTTTTTGTCTTGTCGTTATTGGCATCTGCGGCCTGTTCATTCAGGCAAATAAGAAGTGACCGCCGGCGTCCTGACAAGAGCGGCGATCACTTCAATCCTCTTTAAGGGCTGACCGCTAAAAACCAGCGGAGTGCCTTTGTGTTTATTATATTAGCATCTGAACGGGATTCTGTCAAGCCTGAACGGGAAGCAGAGCAGCCTGCTTCTCGAACTCGGCAACGGTCATGTTGGCCTCTTCCGCAGCTTCTGCAGGAGTCATGCGGCCTTTTCTGACCAGATTGACAAGCATACCAAAGGCGCCTTCTGCGCGTTCTTCCTGGCGAAGGAATTCCAGTTCATATTCATAATCGAAGAGTCAAAACATAAGCTTTATTATCCGAACGCAATCGCACGCGCCTGCTCGGGGGGCATTTTAGAAGCTATCAAGCGTTCATAGATTTCCCGAGAGCGCTCATTTTTGCCTTCTTCACGGCCTTCTTCACGGCCTTCTTCACGGCCTTCTTCGCGTTCTTCCCGGCGAAGGAATTCCAGTTCTTTTTCATAATCAAAATATCCAAACATGATATCTGTTACCTCCTCCTTGGCAAGATAGTCCTTTAACACATCCCTGTTCTTGCAAATCCGAATCGTTTCGTCAACGGCCTTTTTCGTTCTGCCATACAGTTTGATCTGTTCGTCAAACACGCGGCAGAAAACAATGTACTGGTTGATGATATCTCCCTGCTTGCTGTCATAGATGATTTTAGCTTTGACATTTACAAAGGCATTTTCGGGATCAATCCCAAATACATCTCTTGCCAGACTGATCTCATCCGGCTTGTTCCCGCGTTCGCCCGGATAGATCACATAAAGCTCCGGCGTTGGGATCTGCGCCTTCCTGGTTGAATACACACTGATGTCATTGTTGCGGATGTAGCGCTGATAGGTTTCGCCGAGGTACATCAGGAAGCGGATCAGGATATTCACCGTCCAGGTGCTTTGTGCCTCAGCAAGGATCATCAGACGGTTCCCGACAATGAAACCCAGGTCATTATACTGTGCCTGCAGCAGCTTATGGTCCAGCGTGACAAGCGTAATATCGGTAACGCTGGTAACATCATCCTCGGGGTGAAGCGCGGCGTACATCTGAAGGAGATATTCCGGCTGCTCAAACAGATCGCAGAAGACACTGTCTTTGGAGTTGCGGTTCACGGTATCGTCAAGAGGCTTCAGAATGTTCTCGGCCATTTTCTTCTCGTCCATCGCGACCACTCCCCTTCTTTCAAGTCTATTTTAGAGCATAACATGGGCAAATGCAAGAAGATTCTGTAAAGAATACACTTTCATTACTCAACACAAATGCACCGTCTCTGTGTTTCACGGGAAAACTCCCGGCATATTCTGTCTCGAATATGCCGGGAGTTCCCCATGACAAAAGCCGGAAGAAAACCGGATTCTCTTCTGTTTTACGACTCAGTACGCGTAGCCGAGGATGGCGCCCTTGATCCAGCCCTGCACCGGAGCGGTGATATACACCCAGTTGCGGCCGTCGGCCTGCTGGAAATTGTTCGTCGCATTCGCCTGTGTTCCGTTGGGAAGCGTTGCAATAACCGGGGCGTTCAGACCGGCATAGCTCCGGATCGCGGCATCTCTGTAATCACCGGTGTTGACAACACGCCATTCACCGCCGGTTACGCTCTCGAGTTCCTGATCGTTCATCAGATTTTTGTCTGCCATTTTCGTTTTCTCCTTTTTCAAATAGCTTTTTATTGTTTGCCTTTTTTGCTTTCGCGTGCTCATAGTAGCACAGCATCCGTCACAGAAGTATCACACAAGCACAGGAATTTCAGATTCGGATCATCAGCATATTGAGTTCTGAAAGATTCCGATCCTCCATATTTTGTGCTTTCCGGTCATACTATAACCTATTTTTCGCTTACTGACAAGGATATGTGGCACATTGCCACTGTTTACAGGGTTTATTGACTGTTTTCACCGGGGAAATCTCTTTTCCTCTGTCCTCAACGTCCCTGTCTGCTTATTTCTTTCCCGGAATCGAGATGGTGACCTTTGTACCGCCGGTATCGCGCATTTCGATCGTCAGGTTTCCCCCGCACATCATGCTGAGGCGCTCCCGAATATTCTCAAGGCCGATATGCGGCTCGTTGTCGTCGGCAGGGCTGTAGCCCGGTCCGTTGTCCTCGACGGTAATCTCGGCCCCCTTCCCGGTCTCGCGGGTACGGAGCACAATTTCCAGCGTTCCCGCTGACGGGTCGAAAGCGTGCTTCACGGCATTTTCGACGACAGGCTCCAGCGTCAGGGGCGGCAGGCGGAAGTTTATGAACGGCGTATCCATGGTCACATGCAGCATTCCCTCATGGCGTGCCTGCTCGACGGCAAGATAGGCCCGCGTATGCTCGAGTTCTTCCCTGAACGGTATCGTCTCCTTCTTGGCAATGGCCGTAAAGTTATGCTGCAGATAATTGGAAAAATCATTGATCACCCTCTGGGCGGCAGCGGGATCTGACCCGCAGAGATGATAGATGCCCGTCAGCGTGTTATAGATGAAATGCGGCCGCATCTGCAGGACCAGAATGTTGGCCCGCTGGGTGGCGAGCACTTCCTGCTGGCGGACATAGCTCTCGACCTGATCCGTGAGCATCGACACATACATAACCATGGCGGCAGCCGCGGTAAAGAGCACGATTGTATACAGGCCGTAGAAGGCAATCTGGATCAGCATTCCGATCAGCGGCATCAGGGAATAGACCAGAAAAGAAGTAAACTGCCTGCGCGACAGTCTTTCCCGCCGACGGAGAACGGCAGCGAAAAGCGCCAGCATGCTCAGGATCGGCGGCACCAGCAGCAGCGGGTACCAGGGTCCGCGGTGATACTCTCCGTCCAGGCTGTAATAATAGATAAAGGTTGTAAACTGGGTGACGATCAGCAGCACGGCATAGACCGCGAAAAGGCCGAGGATCAGCGCAAAGAGGCCGCTTTTGCGGATGTCCTCGCCGGTGCAGCGGAGCAGATATACCACCAGAAGCGGGATCAGCATGCCGGACAGCAGGGACTCCCAGAAGAGGGCGGGCTTCGGCGGCGGAAGCCAGGCGGGCTCGCCCAGCATGCGCCAGATCACGGAACACCAGTTAAAGAAAACGTAGAAAAACAGAACGATAAACAGGACGCCGAAGAAGCGGCGCGACCAGCTGTCCATGCTGCGGTTGATCATGATGGACAGGATCCCGATGATCATCAGCATCAGAGCGGCCGTATCCAGGGAAAGATTCGTGACGGTAATCCAGCTGTCCATGCCTGTCAGGCCTCCGTCACTGTGCCTGTCGGAAACGGATGCCGCAGCTGAGAAAGCAGCTTTCTGACCGCCTCGTGCGTCAGCGGTTTCAGAACGAAGGCGCAGGCGCCGGTCTCCCAGGCATCAAAGGAATACTCCCGGTAGCTGGTCAGAAAGACGACATTGGTCATGGCGTTTATCTCGAGCAGACTGCGGCACAGGTCCAGACCGCTAACCCGCCCCATCTCGATATCCAGAAGGGCCAGCGCAACTCTGTTATTTCCGGCAAAGTCAAGCGCTTCTTTCGGATTCGTAAAACCGACGATCGAGGCATCCGGCATAACCTCATCCATAACCTGAATGCTGCCCTTCAGGATGATCGTGTCATCGTCAACGAGGATAACGACGGGCGAATCCTCGTTCAGGGCAGCAGCCTCAAAGAGGTCATCGACATCCACGCCGAAACACTTGGAAAGCCGATAGATCATTGCGGCGTCCGGAATCCGGGTTCCCGACTCCCATTTGGAAACGGTTGTGCGGTTGACATGGATCTGATTGGCAAGAAACTGCTGAGACATCTTTCTGTCTGTTCTGAGCTTGCGCAGCGTTTCGGCAAAGTTCGATATCATAAGGCAATACTCCTCCTATGATACATTTCCTTTTCTATCATACCGCGAATCACGCGTCCATAGCAAGCAGAAACTGGCGGCAAAGGGGGTGGCAATTTGCCACACTCTGCCGTCAGCGCTTTTTCCGGGCTTCTTTCACTTGACGAAGAGGGCTCCGCGCACATTATACATGTAGTAGGGCGGACCTGCTTCAGGCGGTCAGTCATACAAGATATTCCGAACAGGAAAGGACAGATTGACATATGAAAAAAACAGCTGCGCTGATTCTGGCACGGCCAGCACAAGCACAATCGCAAGGGTTTTTTTCATACTGTTTTCCTCCATTTATGGTTTATTGTGACTTTTTCAAGCCGTCTGATACAAGATATTGTACTATCCCGGTAAAAAAAACAAGGGAATGTGACAGAATGCCACATTCCCACGTGATTATTGATTCTTTTTATCAGACAAAGGGTTCTTTTGTCCTGTTCACCGTCCATCAGGCGGAACGGCTGCCTGTCCCCTGCCTCAGGCAAGACAGAAAACTGTTCCGGCTTTATTTTTTCACATGATATCTTCTGTTTTTCTTTTTGTTTTCTTCGTTTATGATATCTTCCTTCGTTTTCGCTGCTGCGATGATCATCGTGACTGCCGAACCGATCAGCGCCAGGGCTGCGCTCAATACTCTTCTTTTTATCATTTTATTTCACGATTCCTTTTATTGACTGTTCTTATATCGTTTCCCAACGGCCGTTTTTCCTTTTTACAGGGATTACGTCCTTGTCGCGGCTTCAGTTAAAGCCGAAGAGGACCCGCATGAGACGGTAACCAATTCGGATGATGGGAAACGTGATGCCGGTGGGCAGCACCATCACCGCGCCGAAGGGATGACGCAGCACAGTCGGGGCGGTAAAGTACCGATACGCTGCGGGATACTGATCCCGGATCTCACAGAGGAAATCCATCATCTGCTTTTCGTCTTCCTTCTTTCCGGTCCTCAGCAGAAAGGAGCAGGTCGCCGCCATGATGATTTCCAGATAAAACAGCATGTACTCTCTCTGCCTCGGGTTTTCGACCTGATCCGGATCTACGCTGCTCAGCATGATGCGGTTGATGCGCAGCTGCTGGTCCAGACGGCTCAGCATGACGGACTCGTTGACGGACTGATCCGCCCGCCCGATGCAGTAGTGATACAGGTCGGCATCCAGATAATACAGGGTCTTTACCTGTGCCATCGGGACATAGGCATAGATGTTGTCCACATAGAAGGTATGCTCCGGAAGCGACAGTCCGCAGTTTCTCAGCAGCTCGGTGCGGAAGGTGATGGCATGCATCAGAAAATAGGATCCCACATGAAAACGGCCTATCTCATCCCAGGTAAGGATTTTTCCGACGGGGAGGGTTCTGCGGTAATGCGTCAGCTTTCGCTTCCCGTTCTCGCCGTGATCATAGATATAGTTGGTGATGACAAGATCCGCGCGCTTTCCGGTGTCATCCATCTCTTTCAGCGCGGCAAGAAGGCTTTTCAGCGCCTCTTCTTCTACCCAGTCGTCAGAATCTACCACTTTGAAATACAGTCCCCTGGCCTCACGCAGGCCGGTCATGACCGCCGGGCCGTGACCGCCGTTTTCCCGATGGATCACTCTTACAAGGTCGGGATAGCGCGCGGCGTATTGTTCTGCGATCTGTCCGGTCGCATCCGTGGAGCCGTCGTCCACAATCAGCAGCTCCAGGCGCTCGCCGCCGGGCAGCAGACTTTCCACAGCCCGGCGCATGTAATCCTGAGAATTATAGCAGGGAACGGTAACCGTCAAAAGCTTCTGCATTGCATTGTTTTCCTCCAGGGTTGGATGTTACAGGGTGCCCGCAAGGTCTTCGACGGACCAATATTTGACTTCCCGCAGGGCTCTGCCATAGATGATGCAGGCAAAGGATGCCTCCAATGCCACGGCGATGAGCCACGCAACAGGCTGAACATCCCGTACGAACATGATATCCGGCGTCTCCATGAAGCGGACCACCAGATTGGCTCCGGGGATGCCGCACAGAACGCCCAGAACCATGCCGATCACCGTGGTCGCCGCGATCTCGCGGATCAGGTAAGCCCGCGTTTTGCGGAGAGAGAATCCGTTGATCCGCATGATGATCAGTTCCCGCTTCTTCCGGGAGATGAAAATTGCCGCGAGATTGATGAGGATGACAAAGGAAATCAGAATGGCAATCACCGTGACGCCCAGCACCACCGCGTTATACATGAAGGCTATGGCGCGGTATTGTTCAAAGAAGGAATCCGCCCGCTCAAAGCTGAGCTCCGGCGAAATCGCCGTCAGGGCATCCCGGAATGTCTGATCATCGATGCCGTTGAACGAGATGAAATAACTGTTCGGCGCGCTCTCCACGCCGAAGAGCGCGGCATACCTTGCCGGCGTCAGAGCAATCATTCTCTGCTGGTAATTCTGGAAAGCGCCGGATACGGGGGTCGTCACCCTTTTAAACCGGGTATCCAGAACCGTCAGGCTGTCTCCCGGGCTGAGGTCCAGGTTTTCCGCCATGCGCAGCTGAATCAGAACGCCTTCGTCATCCGGGACCAGCGGCATCTCGGACACGGGGTCGGTCAGGCCGATAATCTCGCCCAGGCGCTCGGCCTCGGCGCACAGCAGCAGCGTGCCGTCCAGACGGTCGCCGTTTTCAAAGAGACACGACTCATAGCAGGCCGGAACCCAGCTGACACCCAGGGTGTTCATCTCCGTTTCCAGCTGTCTTCTGACCGATTCTTCCGTTCCCGCGCCCAGATCGACACGGATGTCATACAGGCAGACATCCCGCAGCTGACGGATGTTCATCCCGTCGTAGGCAAGCTTTACCGTGATGCCGGCGCCGATCAGCATGCAGCTGACCGCAGTCACGATCACCGTCATGATCACGCGCCCTTTTTCCTGCAGCATGTTGCGCAGAATCAGGCTGCTGTACAGGTTCTTCGGCCTGCTCCTGGCGGGCTTCAGGAATCGACTGCTCCCGGAAGACGCGCCCTTCATCAGATCGTCGGCGCTGCTGCGCAGAAGCTCGCCGCAGGCAAGGACGGCCACCAGCGCACAGAATACCATCACTGAGACGCATACCGCCAGCGTGAGCCCGGGCCGCAGGTACAGCTTGTTTGCGGAAAAAACGTACAGTCCCGTCTGATCCAAAAGGATCAGCAGCAGCTTCCCCATCCCGCAGGCCAGCGCAAAGCCCAAAACCGCGCCGATCAGGGCGGCCAGAACGCCGAAGCGGGTATAGCGGAAACGAATTTCGGCGTGGCGGAATCCGAAGGCCTTTTCCGTCCCCACCAGCTTTTTCTGCTCCTCTACCAGAAGTGAGACGGTTGAGAAGCATTCCATCCCCGTGACGAAAAGAAACAGAAGGCCGAAGCTCAGCCCCGCTCCGCTGACGGCGCCGATGGTCGACCGGTATTCCGTGTATCCGGCGTTCGAACGGCGATCCAGGACAATCCAGTTCTCCTGCAGTTCTTCCGGCATCTCTTCGTCCGGAAAGCGCTCCTGAAACCGGCTCCGCCAATCCTCCCGAAGCGTTTCCGTCGTCTGCTCCAGCGCTTCCTTCACGCCCTCGACGGCGGTAAAATAAGTATCGGTGAACAGGTCTTCCTCCGACCCGGCGTCTGTCAGAACGCTGACGCTGTGATACCGGGGAGACTCTTCCCCGCTGCCAAAGGCCTCAGGGAGGACGACGACCGTGTAGGTGGAATCTCTTCGCAGCCAATCGGGGTGATAGGCCGTTCCGGTGACGGTATAGGTTCCGCTGTGCAGTTCTCCCACGCTTATCTTCAGGAAGTCCAGATCCCTTTTGGCATCCGCCAGCTCCTGTTTTGCTTCTTCCAGCTCCTGCTGTTTTTCCTCAAGCACCAGGCGATTATCTTCCAGTTCCGCCCGCTTCTCCTCCAGTTCCTTTTTGGCGGCCTCGAGCTCGGCTTTCCCGTCCTCGAGCATCTGCTCGGCTTCTTTCAGTTCATTGAGCTTTTCTATGGCATCCGAAAGGCGTCTGCTGTAACGCTCATAAAGGGTGACGGCATCCAGATACTGTTCACCCATATAATAATAGTCGATTCTCCCGCGCTCATACTCATCCAGCGCTGCCTGCAGCACGGGGATGATATCATCCAGTTCATCCAGAAGTTCCTCCGGCGTCTTGCCCGGTGCAAACTTCTCGATTTCCTGTTCGATCGCGTCCCGTTCCGGTCCGGGCGGGATCGGAAGCCCGTCCCGTTTTATGCGATTGCTCAGCTGCTCTGCTCTCTCCAGCTTACTTTGCAGCTGATCCACCTGCTTCTCAAAGGAAGCGGAATCATCCACCAGCGGAATGCCGTACTCCTCCGACAGCCCGATCACGGCGCGGATTTTTTCCTCTCCGTCCAGCAGCGCAAGCAGGCCGCTGTCCAGACTGTCAGCGAAGATTTTCAGCGCCTTCTCCGCTTCCGCCAGTTCCTGAGCGGCAGCCTCGATCGCTTCTTCGCCGCCCGCCTCTTCCAGACGCTCATTCGCGTCCAGGATTGCAGCCTCGGCGTCGGCAAGACGCTTTTCCGCGTCGGCAATCTCCTCTTCCCCGTCCTTAATGAGACTCTCCGCCTCTGAGAACTGTGTCATGGCATCCGCAAGCTGAGCGTCCGCGTCGGAAACGGTTTTCTCGGCCTCATCGATCTCTTCCTGCATCTCAGAATACGCCTCGTCCATGGTTTCGCTGAGCCCCGGCCCGGTGATGCGAAGCCGGATTTCATCGCCGATGGCGGCTCCGCTGTCTTCCAGCAGATCCGGATCCACGAGGCACTCCCAGGCTTCTGTCGGAAGGCGGCCTTCCGTCAGCATGGGCGTGCTGACCTGTTCCGTCAGCGAGAGCGCCGTCACCGCCTGTTCCGTCGAGGCAAAGGAATAGACCGCATCGGAAGAAAACCGTCCTTCCGCGGCGGTCACCCCGGGAACGGACCGGATCTGCGCCACATCCTCTTCCTCGACGCCCAGGGAGCTGTAGAGATCAAAGTCCTTGAATCTGTTTGTCTCAAAGAATTCCGTGCCGGCCGTCTTCATGCTCTTTTCCGCATACTGCGCAGCAAAAAAGCCCGCAAGCCCGAGCAGAATAATCACGCACAGGGACAGAAAGGCAGACCTGTTGCGCTGTACGCTGCGCCGGGCTTCCGTAATCAGAGCTTTTCTTTTGAATTCGGCACCGATCATGATGAGCGTTTATCCTACCACGAGAGTTCAGAGGCCGGGAGAGGGACCGGATTGATACGCACCTCTGCGATTTTTCCGTTTCTGACATGAATGACCCGGTTCGCGATCCGTGCGATTTCCGCATTGTGGGTAACCATAATCAGAGTCGTCCCCTGTTCCTTCACTGCGTTCTGCAGAACCATCAGCACTTCCCGGCCGGTATCGGCGTCCAGCGCGGCCGTCGGTTCGTCTGCCAGAATCATGCGGGGGGATTTGGCAAGGGCACGGGCGATCGCGATACGCTGCTGCTGGCCGCCGCTGAGCATCGAGGGAAAATGATCTCCGCGTTCGCTCAGGCCGACCATGGCCAGCGCCTCTTCCTCATTCATCGGCCTGTCGCTGGTCTCGGAAATGAAACGGATATTCTCCAGCGCCGTCAGCGTCGGCATCAGGTTGTAGGCCTGAAAGACAAAGCCGATGGCACTGCGCCGAAACTCCGTCATCTCTTCTTCCGTGGGCTTGGAAAAGTCTTTTCCGTCCACGAGAATGGTTCCTTCAGTAGGGGCGATCATGCAGCCGATGATGTTCAGCAGGGTGGATTTCCCGCAGCCGCTCTCGCCCAGAATCACCAGGAATTCGTTTTCGTAGATATCCAGACTGACACCGTTGAGAACACGGACGGTTTTCCCGCCGTTGGAATAATCTTTGGAAACATTCCGCAGAGACATAATCGTTTTCTTCGCCATGCCCGGCAGCGCATCGACGCCCTTGTCCTCCAGGTCCAGGGCGATAATCGCGGCGCAGCGCCTGCACAGCTTCAGCTCATCCGGTGAAAAAGGCCTTTCGGAAGTGCCCAGCTGGAGGCAGCCGAAGCTGCCGCGCCGGGTACGCAGCGGCACCCACAGAAGCGCTCCTTCCGGCAGCCCTGCCTCCTGTTCATTCGGGGAGAGCACGCTTCGGTCTGCTCCCGGTTCCAGATACAGCATTTCTCCCGTGCGGATCGCCTGTCCGGCCGCACCTTCCTGCTCTCCCAGGCACAGACCGGCGAGGCCGGACGAGCCCCGTTCCCCGATCGCACAGAGAATGCCGTTCGCTTCATCCCGAAGCCAGACGGTGCCCTGCTCGCAGGGCAGCTGATCGCACAGATACATCAGGCATGCGGTAAGGCCGTCTGCAGAAGTCGCAGCACTGTGAAGAGCATCGGTAATGCTCCACATTGTCTGAACCAATAAGAGATCATTGTCTTCTTTCATCGTCCTGCTCCGATCCTCTTCTGCTTTCGGTCCCCGGTCAGATCCGTCTTTCCGGCGGGCCGCCGTCCGGTCTTTTCATACAAATATGCTGTTTTATTCTACTATCCCTGCTATTCTCCGTCAATACTTTTTTGAGCGCCGTCTTCCCATGTTTCGGACGCTGTGATATAATTCGCAAAGAGTGAAACCGAAATCGGAGGAAAGGAGCGCTGCGTTCTGAAAGTCTGGTATAAGAAATCCTTCTGGGCCGGTATTCTGCTGCTGATCGTTCTGAGCGCGGCTGCCCTCGGGATCATCCGGAAAGAGCTGAACGGTCAGGATCTCTCTGCGATTCTGCGCCGGGCAGATCTGCGTCTGCTTGCGCTCTGTCTCCTCTGCATGGCTGTCTATGCCGCATGCGATGCCCTGAACATCTGGCGCTGCCTTCGTCTTTTCGGGGATCGAATTCGTCCTTTTCAGGCCGTCCGTTATGCCTTCGCAGGTTTCTTTTTCAGTTCGATTACGCCTTCTTCCACCGGCGGACAGCCGGCCCAGCTCTACTATATGGGCCGGGACGGAATCCCGCTCTCCCATGGGACCTTTTCCCTGCTCTGTGCGCTTCTCAGCTATCAGCTGGTCTCCGTTGTGTTCGGAGTTTTCGGTGCGTTCTTCTCTCCGACAGGTTTCTCATCCCTTTCCGGCCGTCTCTCCTGGCTTTTTCTCCTCGGCTTCGGCGTCAATCTGTTTCTCGTGGTTTTTCTGTCTTCCGTGCTTTTTTCCCGACGGCTGGCCGCCTTCTTCGCCGGAGTCTGTGTCCGGCTGGTCGGGCGCTTTCCCCGTTTCTCTTCCTCCGGAGGCAGAATTCTTCGTTTCTTCGCTTCCTACCGCCGTGTTGCCAGACTCATGAAACAGAACCCGGATGTTTTCTGCAAGATGCTTCTCACCACCGGTGTGCAGATTCTGCTTTACCACTCCATCCCCTTCCTCTGCGGCCGCGCGCTGGGCTGCAGCGATCTGCGCTGGTTCCCCTGCTTCTGCACGCAGGCCCTTCTGTTCATCTCGGTATCCTCTCTTCCCTTCCCCGGTACCGCCGGGATTACGGAATACGGTTACACGCTGTTCTATGCCAAACTGATTCCGCCCGGGTTGATCGGCAGTGCGCTGCTGCTCTCCCGCTGTTTCAGCTTCGTCTTTCCTCTTGTCTTCAGCGGCCTCGGCCTTCTTATCCCGTATCCGAAAACCTCAAAACGCTGAAACGGCGAACCTCCCGGAACGTTCTTTCCAGAACAGTACCGGGAGGTTTTGCTTTTTCGGCCTTACATGTTTTGATATTTTTTCTTCAGTTCCCTGTATTCCTTTTTGTCGATCAGGCCGCTCTTCAGCCACTCGTCGAGCTGCTGAAGGCGCTGATTTCTGTCGTGCTCCTGATAGTCCTCTCCCCTGTTTCCGGCAGCCGAATACGAATCTCGCAGGGGGTTTTCCCGGCGGCCAGCCTCTTTGGCGGCCGCCTTCTTTTTCCTTTTTGCCAGTGCGGAAGAGATCGCGGCAATCACCACAACCATGACCAGCGTCAGCGCGGCAGGAATGATCATCGCTTCATCGCTCTTTGCGGCAAAAACCATGATCACTGCCACGATCGCAGCGATATAAACCGGGGCTTTTTCGTTGGGTTCAGGCTTCATTTTCTCTTTCCTGAGCTCAGGCTTCTTTCTTCTTTCTGCAGAGGACCAGGGCCGCACCGGCCGTCGCGGTCATCAGGCCGCCCAGCGCCGTATACAGCGCCGTCCCGCTCCCGCCTGAAGCCGGGAGTTCGTAGCCCGCAGAGTTATATACGTACACTGTGTAAGCATCTTTCTCTATACGAGCTGTCTGTGGTACCCCGCCAAAAACGTCCGGTTGCTGATAGGAAACGCCATCTTTGTCAACCTGAATGGTGACAGGCCCGCTCAGCGGAATGTATCCGGCAGGGACAACAGTCTCATTCAGGCTGTATTTCCCTATGGGAATCGTGAACACATGATCTCCGGAATCATCTGTGCTCCCGTCATTGACCCTGACTACTCCGTTAGACGCCTGAGAAATCAAATCTTCAAGCAATACCTGATCGTTAATACCAAGTGTAAACCCGGCACCGCCAACGTACACCTTCTGTTCCTCATTGAGAATGCTGATTTCATCCATCTTTATAATGCGGATTTTTTGCTTGATGATGTGGTTGTAGACTTTCAGGACCATGTCTCTTCTTTGGGTGTTTTCATCATCCTCAAAAGTCAGTTCCCAGTATTCTCCGTTATTCCCTTCCAGCTGGATTTCCCCGGTATCACGGATTGTAAATTTCAGGGGGGGCAGTTGTTCATATCTTTCAGGAACAGCTTTTTCAACCAGAATGTATGTGCCTGGTTCCAGAGCTTCGGTAATCCCGGGTATCACTCCATTATTATCGGTAAACCCTTCGGCTTTGAGAGTTGAATCGCTTACCGTTCCTTTGTAGAGAGCAAATTGAATTCCTGCCATCGGCGTCGGCTGATCATTCTTTGAAGAAGCATCATACTTGATTGCTTTCAGTGTATACGGGCGATTCTTGATAGCAACCGTAATCGTGTTACCATCCTGGCTAATATAATCTGTCTGATCGAATGCCTGATTATCCTGGCCGACTTCAGTAACTTCAACATGATAAGTATCTGTTACAGAAACCGTGATTTTCAGTGAATTCGTCAGAGTCTGCCATCCTTTCGGAGTTTTTGTCTCGGTCAATATGTATTCACCGGGCTGATAGATGGTAGTAATCAATCCTCCTTCATTGGCATCAGATGTATATGTCTTTGTTGTTTCTCCATCGGGGAATTCCAATTCGAACTCCGCACCGCCAACTGCAGCACCGCTCATATCAGTTTTAATCAGCTTAATACCGGGTCTGGTGTTTTTTACCGTATCGACGCGGGTATTCTGATGGGTTCCGGTTGGGGTTCCTGTGGTATAGGAAGCAGTATACGTGAATCCTTCTTCATGGGCACCGCCTTTGGGAGTTCCACCTACAATTATAGTCTGAACGTTCTGACCATCGACAGGTGTTATGTTGAGTGACCTCCAGTTTGTAACGTATCCCTCGTCATTTGTCTCTGGCTCTCCGTCAATTTGAACCTCATAAACCTTATAATCGCTGAATTCTGCTCCTTCTGCCAAATTATCAAAGTAATAGTAAAGGGAAGATTCGTTGGTCGTCATCTTCCTAAGAGTATCTTCTACGATTTCGCCATCCACATATACCGCGAAATAAATCGTATCATGGGATTCCATGGAATCCTTGTCCGACCAGATCTTGTTGATCGTCAGTCCCCAACCCATCTGGTTTTTAACTAAGACATGTGCAGTTGTTTCAATTTCTCTGATTATCCCGAAATTGTATTTATCAGTTTTGTCTATCTGGAGGACATAAGTAGCATTACCCCCATCAGAGAGCATTTCATATCCCAACAGCTTGTATCCTGCAGGCACATCACATTCTTCTACATGGAAGTATGTTCCCGGAATAAGATTTCGAATTTCTACAGTATATCCAACGGGGATATTTTCGATCTTTCCGGTAGTCGGAGAAACTCTGAATCTTGCCGATTCCTCCAACCCTTTCTTAACCAATTGATCAAAAGACTTCTCGTTCGTAGATTCAAATGAAACTGTATCCGAATTGAAAGTGCAATAATAGTTTTCCGAATTCAATACATAATAATATCCGTCAGCAAGATAAAGGATATCTTCTTCTCCAAACCGGACCTGGAAAGAGAATGTTTGATCACTATTACTTATTTCATTTTCTTCAACGTCATAGAGCTTTTTGGTAATCTGAAGATTGCGCAAGCTGCCTTCTTCTACATGGTTATCATATACGACCTGCTTTCTGTCTCTCACCGTAGCTTCCGAGATCGGAAAATCTTCATAACCAGCAAGGCCTCCGGAGGCCACTCCTTCAACCGGTACATTGTTTGCTTTTACTTCATCGTAAATCGTTGTCTGTATTCCGCATTCCTTGATGCGATACTTGGTATCGTCACCTCCGGGTATTCTGATTACCGCTGTCTGTCCCGGGCTGAGCAGGAAGACATTATCATATTCAACATCCCCTATTTCTAAACTGGGTTTGTAGAAATCATCCTTATTCGAGCCGGAAATGGTAACCAGATCAGGATTCGAGAGCTTAGTCCATCCATTATCCGTTTCATATTCAATCTGATAGGCAAAACGAGCACCCAGATAATCCTGTTTATCCGTTCCGGATACCGTCTTTGTCAGCTTGATCTGTCCCGGTTCAACCGGCGCCAGATTGAAGCGCATATGCAGATTGGACGAACTCGCACCACGCTCCATGTAGAACATCTTCATTTCATGCGAGGAATAGTCATTAAAGACAGTACCGCCGTCTTTAAAGATACCGTTTAACCACTCCTCAACATTAGAATCCGCTTCCTCTGGATATTGCGCCTTATAAGCCGTTTTAAACAATTCCCTCAACGTGGTATGTTCATTATTGATTATCACATTTCCTTTAGGATCACGGATTGTATAATAAACATCTCCTGTGCGGAAATTAACGGTGCCGGCAGAAGCAGAATGCACACCACCGAGGTCAAGAACCAGATACCCGTCCACATACAGCCAGAAGTCATCGTCCCCGGAAAACTCGAAGATAATGTCGTGTCCCCAGTTATCCAGACCGTTTGCTGTCTGCATAAAACTGGCCCTCATCTCCATCCCGAAGAAATAGTCAGCATCGCCCGGTTTGGGATCTCCTCCGCCTGCCGGCGGATAAACGGCAGGAATTTTATATAATTGCTCATGTTTTCGCGGATCAAGATCGGAAAGTGGATTTCCAAGTGTATCCGTATCGTTCGTCAACTTAGAAACGAGCTGAGAGTTAAGATAATTATAGGGCATGAACATTCCATGCTTTCTGGTATCCCAATTATTGTTGCTGTCGTTGGTACCCAGCTCATTAATAACAACAAAGTCTGTACCATTGCTTCCCATCTCAGATGTCAGAGATGCGAAGTTCTGCGTACTGTCATACTCAAAGTAGCCGCTCTCGTTATGAGTGCTCTCTATGAACAGATGATTGACCGGATATTCTTCACTGTAAAGTTCGATCAGATTATGCCCATTTACATGCGTATCCGGATAGCCGTTAGACTCCAAATAAGGTTTAACTATTCCACGATTGTTGCTATCTACCTTATCAATACCAGGTCGATTCAGAACAGCACTCTGCGTATCTGATCTGTATCCATAATCATCATGCTTCCCCTGATAGGGATAATCTTGCATAAACATCTGGATTCCGTGAACATTATTATCAACTGTTGTTACATAATGGAATTCCGTTTCCGGCTTTTGGATGATTGCAAAATAGAAATCATCCGACTTTGTCATGGGAACGGAAACAATTTTCCCGTTCTCCGCTTTCAGTCCGGCATACTGATTGTAGTTATCGTCTTTTGACACAACCTTGGTGTAGTGTTCGTTGTTGATACGCCCCGGCAGTTCAATCCCCATCAGGTCTGTGTCCGAAGTCTTCGTTCTCAGAATTTCGCTGTCTGAGAGCTTCGGCATCAGATACTCGTTATTAAAGTTCTCCAATGCAAAAAAGCCGGTGCTGGAACCTTCCCCTTCAGTGCATTCTGTGAACGTCCATTCAGCTTTAATAGGTTTTCCTTTCTCTTCTTCACCAACCCACTGAATTACATCGCCGCTCTCATAGGCCCGGAAGAGCTTTCCGTCATAATCAACAACATAATAGTCATATTCCAGGGTATCATAATTCCATATACGCGTATAGATAATGACAGTGTCTCCGCTGGTAACCGGCTTATCCCCATTCACTATAGAAGCTGAAGCTGAGATATCTGCTTTTTGAGCCGTGTAAACGGTAAAGGCCATGTCTTGGTTTTCCGACTCTCCTACCAGATTCATCCACTCGGTATCTGTATTTGCGTTCTGGTTTGCAGCGCCAAAACCGTCCGCCGCTTTTCCGTTTGTCAGATTAAGCGCCTTTCCGTTGCAGGAAAGCTGATAACGTCCGGCATGCGTATCCGATCCGGGGGTAACCGTAATCTGAGTCGCTCTGTCAGGATCATTCACCAGCGTTACTGCATTATCATATATTGCTAGATAATTCTCTGTGCCATCTGCCAAAGTAGAAATATAATATTGATTCGGCGATACGTAATGAAATGTCCACTGAGCAATAACACCTTTTTCGTACTCAAACAAAACGCCATCATGGTCCGAAACGTCAGGCCGGACCAGCAATTCCTGTGCATTAATATTTGAAGCATCATACGCTGTTGATCCCAGAGCAACACCGGTCATGCCGGTCTTATAATAGATAATTCCGAATGTTTGGTTGTCCAGATGCAAGGGATCAGTCTGAGTATCTTCGGGATAGCTGAGCTTTATCTGACATCCCGTCCCAAGCTGTGAATACCCCTGGAAGCCCGAGTTCTCCCCATTGTCCGCTCTCAGGTTCCAATACAGGGTTGTATTCTCCTCAGAGTAACTGATGACAAAATAGTCGTTGGCATGAGAAGCGGAACTATAGAGCGCAACCGTAAAAGCTGTCGGATCATCGTCGAAGGAGAAAGTACCGTAATCGTTGTCATATTTCTCCATTTTGACATATTTTTTCATCCCCTCTATCAGACAGGAAATTGCAAACTGATTCTGAAAATCCGGGACAGCTTCAAAAGTATATTGTACGGTATTTTGCGAATCCGTTGCTTTAATCAAAGTATAGTTATTATTGCTGCCGATGTTGTTTATTTCATTACTGAAATAGCAGTCATTAACGGAAAGATAAAAACTCTTTCCATCCAGTTCGCTGATATCTTTCGGGCTGTTGTTCTGCAGATCGGAAGGTTCCACAATCGCATAAATAGAAAAGCCGGAGGTCTTGAAGCTGAGGGCGGTTACGTCCTCTGCCGACTCCGTCACAGAAACATTCACATTCTGAACAATATCAGGTGTGTCCCCTTCGTCCGGGAAGTGGACAACCATGGTGTTTTCGGCGGATGCTTCATCCGTCTCCTTATCCGCAAGCTCGATCTTCACGGCCACGGGGGCATTGATGCTGACCTTTTCGCCGGCCGGATCCACAATTTTGATGTCGAAAAAGCGGGCATAGGCAAATTCCCCGGATTCCAGGCCCAGGGCTTCCCGCGTCATTTCGACATAGCTGTCGTAATCCGAGCCATCCTCAGCCGCTCCGGCATCCGGAAGAATCTCTTCGACAACCAGCTCCGCTCCCTCCGGAACGCCGGCGGACTCGTCATAGGTCACCGTGATGTCATAGGCCTGCCCGGAAGACGAAATGACGGTCCTCTTTACGGAGTAGACAATCGCATACATAGAGAAGGCGTCGGCATCAAAGGCAACGCCCTGATCGGGCTGTTCCAGGTCTTCGGGCAGTTCCACGGTGGTGACATTCCCTTCGTTGTCCACGTGGACAACATCGACGTTGTCCGCCTCGGTCTCGTCAAAGGGACGCATCATAACCCGGATCGGGATCAGCGGTTCAATCTCGTTGCCGTCGGCATCATAGAACGTGATGTCGACCGCCTGCACCTCAACGATTTCCCCGATAATCGCCGGGGCAAGCGTATCGGCAAGGCCCTCATCGGTTATGGGAACGACCTTCATGGTGGTTCCGGCCGGGAACGCGCCGACATCGGCTTCCACCGTGACGCGCATGGCGCCGGCACGTTCGGTGAACGAAACAGCCGGCATGCTCTTCTCCAGTGCTTCCCGTGCCGCCGCTTCTGCTTCGTCCTCGGACGGGGTCGGGTTCTCTTCAGGCTGCACGGTCTCTTCGGGAGCGTCCGGATTCTCGGGCAGGATGCCGTATCCCATGATGTCATAGTCGGAGAGATTGTAGTCAAAATATGCCACGGAGTCGGTGCGATCGCCTTCGATGGCGGTAATCAGGCCGTTGTCGGCATCGACAGCATAAACGATACCGACATGATCGATCATCCCGTCGCCGGTCCGGTCAAGGAAGATCAGATCGCCGGGCTTCGGAATATAGTCGGATGCGGAGGCATACAGGCCGCAGTCGGAAAAACGGTTGGCCAGGGAGGCGGCATCCCCGTCCTGAGGAACAGCAGACACGGGAATGTCGGCATAGTTGAGGCAGAAGGAAACGAACATGGCGCTCCAGTCGCCATAGGGAATGCCGTACCAGGCGCCGTAGCGTGTCCAGCCCCTTTGCGTGTAACCGTTG
Source organism: Oscillospiraceae bacterium (assembly GCA_017538965.1). Taxonomy (GTDB): domain Bacteria; phylum Bacillota; class Clostridia; order Oscillospirales; family Oscillospiraceae; genus Limivicinus. The sequence continues at coordinate 19,707 of JAFYHU010000055.1, read as the reverse complement.
TCGTCCTCATTGAGGGTCGCTTCGAAGTTCCGGGCGCTCTCGGTGTAACCGATCTGGGTCTCGGCAATCGTCAGCAGATCAGCGTCCCAGTGTCCTGTCAGCCGGATATTGGCAAAGCGGCTCTCCCATTCATCTGCGGTCTCGACGTCGGCATAGGGATCGCTCTCGGGGAGCTCGCTGATTCTCATTTCTTCGATATCTTCCGAAGACATGTCAACCACCTCGAAGCAGTCGACCGTATGCACGTGCTCGCTCAGCTCTTCCTTGCCGCAGCTGAGCTCTCTCCGGATTTCATAGCATTCGTCGCTGTGATGGTGAGCACCGTCCCCCTCGTCCATGCCGCAGTTCAGAGCAGGAATCCACTCATAGCATTCATCGGTATGTTCATGCTCCGGGTCTGTGTTTTCACAGGTCAGATCGCCGCGCTCAAGGATATAACAGTCCTCCGTGTGGACATGGCCGTCGCTCTCTTCCAGGTCGCAGATGAGAACTTTTTCTTCGGTATAGCACGCGTCGGTATGGGTGTGCGCTTCGAGCTCGGGCAGCGTGCAGATCAGAACGCCGTTTTCATAGCAGTCGTCATTGTGCGTGTGCGCCACGCGTTCGGCTCCCTCTTCTGCATATGGACATGCAAAAACACGCTTCGTGTAGGTCTGCGCGCTCACTGTCTTGTGTACCATGGCGAAGGCCAGGGCTATCACGAAGGCGGCCAGCAAGAGGAACAGCCACAGCCAGCTTGCATGATCTGTATGTTCTTTAACCATTTTTCTCACGGTAGATTCTCTCATAAATATTGCCCTTTCTAAACCTGCAAAGAGGAATCAGCAAATGAAAAGCCAATAACAAACCGAATAATTATAACACAGAATCCCTGATTATTCAATTCTTGAAACAGAAAAAGAATCAAAAAGGCCTGAATGCCGCCGCGAAGGGATATCTGCCATCATAATACTACTTTGACCGTCAATAAATCCGTCAAAAACTGAAAAAACAGATGTCACTGCGAGGAAAATTGCCCGGAATCATTCCGACCTTCTCTTTGGAATACCAGAATCCGGAACTGCGCCGTTACCGTCAGCTCCCGAAACTCCGCCAGACGATCCCTGCCGCTTTTCGGCGTCTTCCAGGCATAGGGCGTCATCTGAAAAAGGTCCATGATATCCTCCTGCTTCTGCAGCCGCATTCGAAATTCCAGCGGAACTGCCCCGATCTGCCGGAAGCCGGCATAGCTCCCGTCGCTCGGACTGTTCTCGTAAGGAGCATCATAGAGGATTTCCTTCATTTCCCACAGGTGCTTTCGATCCGGCACAACATAGAGGAAGAATCCGCCCGGCTTCAGCACTCTGGTGAATTCTTCTGCCGCCAGCGGCGAAAAGCAGTTTATCAGGATGTCCGCGGAGCGTTCTGTCAGCGGCATATGATAAACCGAAGCGACGGCGATTTCCGCATCCGGGCATCGTTTTGCGGCTCTTCTGACGGCGCTTTTGGAGAGGTCGATTCCGGCCGCACGTCCGGCTTTTTCCGACAGGATTCTGCTCAGCGCACCCGTATAATACCCTTCGCCGCAGCCTGCGTCGAGCAGAATCGCCTTTTCCGGAGCGAGTTCTTTTGTCAGCATGCAAAGTCTCTCCCGAAGCGGCTCGTACCAGCCGCCGTCAAGAAAACCGGTTCTCGCGTTCACCATTGCCCTGTCATCCCCGGGCATATCGGAATGCCGCTGATTCACGGGAAGAAGGTTTACATAACCTTCTCTGGCAATATCGTAGCAATGCCCGGACCGGCAGCGGTACGAATGCGCATCGTATTCCAGAGGCCTGCGGCAGATCGGGCAGATAAAGAGCGAGAGATTCTGTTTTTCCTGTTTCCTGGTTTCCATTTGTCAGTCAGTTATTCCGTATGCAAAGCTTATATCGCTGCAGCGATACAATACCGGGTCGTCATGTTCTGCTTGTTTCCTGTTCGAATTCTTTCAGGAAAAGTTCCATAAACGCATGGCGGGATTCGGCCATCTTCTTCGCTTTTTCTGTATTCATCAGATCTTTCAGCAGAAGCAGTTTCTCGTGGAAATGGTCGACGGATGACGCAAGAGACCGCTCATGCTTCCCGCCGAACGCAAATGTCCTGGCGATGCCGATTGCTCCTATCGCGTCAAGACGGTCAGCGTCCTGAACAATCCTGCCTTCGATTGTTTCGGGATGCTTTCCCCTGTTTTTGCTGAATGAAACGGAGTTGATAACTTCACAGATGCGTCCCGTCGTCTCCGCATCTGCTCCTTCCGTCTCCAGAAATCGTCTGGCGTTGGCATTGTCCGTTGTCTGAAACAGCTTGTGATCGTCTGCGTCATGAAGAAGCGCGCTGAGCGCAACGATCAACCGATCGGCTTCCGGCTCGCTTTCCGCAATCAGCATTGCGTTCCGGTATACCCGCATGGAATGATCGAATCCATGGCCGTCGGCATTATCGGCAAAGAGGACTTGAATATAATCCATGGCCGCATCGATGATTCTTTGCATATTTTCAATTCCCTTCTCAGATCATGCTGTCTGCGGTCAGACGCAGCAGAAGTTGAAATGCGCACTGAGCGAATGCGCGTTTTTGCCGGATCTGACGCATTATCGCTTGGTTATCTCCCTGACGACGGCGTCGACGCCGCCGGCTGCGGCGAGCTTTCTCCCGAGCGCAGCCGCGTTCTCCGCCATCTCTCCCGAGCGGAAGATTCTCTCGGCAGCAGCGCGTACGGATTCTGCGCTGAAATCCGCATGGTCTATGACGATTCCGGCCTGATGCGCGGCAAGGCATCCGGCGTTGTATTTTCTTTCAAACACCTTTCCGGGCACCACGATCTGCGGTACTCCGTAAAGCAGACCGTCTGCGACGCTGTTCTGCCCGCCGTGATTCATAAACAGAACCGCTTCCCCGAGCAGCCTGTCAAAATCCCATCTCGGCGCAATACGGAGATTGCCCCGGGTTTCTTCCTTCAGATAGGCGGAAGCAAGATAGACCTCAAAGTCCAGATCTTTGAACGCGGTCTCTGCCGTCTTCCTTGTTTCCTGCGCCGATATTGTTCCGTTTCCCATATACACAAGGATTTTGTTACGTTCGCGGAGCGGAACGCTTTTCCTGTTTCCGGTCTTCAGCGCTCCGCAATAAAAAACGTTGGGCTTTTCAATCGGTTCCAGTTCCCGGATGCTCGGGCAGAAGGCCCGATCGGCCCAGTCAAACAGTCTGAGGGCGGAATCGACCTGCGGGAGCCGCAGTTCTCCGAGGAGCCTGTTCAGTCCCTTCTCCGGGCCTGTTTCGTGGGCATATTCGTACTGTGTCGGGTAACTCACGGTCGCACAAAGCGGGATTTCTTCTTTCCTTGCGGCGATGACGGCGGAAAGATTGAACTCCGAATATACGAGATCCGGACGAAATTCCCGGATTGCTTTCCGGACGGAGGAAACGCTTTTCTTCAGGTATCCGTAATCCAGGTTGCCCGTAAACCGCAGGACCTGGTCAAAGCTGTTCACCGTCTTTTTTGCGGTGATTCCCAGCTTCTGTGCAATCGGGAACGTTCTCTTTGCAATTCCCTTCGGCAGTCCCAGCGGCATGGGAACGTCAAGATACCAGTTGGGCACTCCCTCCATGCTCCTGAAGTTCACATCCTCCGCCATGCAGGTGGCAACCTCCGTCCCGGCGTCTCGGAATCCTTTCGCAAGCAATCCGCACCGGGAGGAAGGGCCGTGCGTTTCTGCCAGTGCGGCCATCGGCACAATCAAGATCTTCATAACAATGTCATCCCAAAGCGATTCTGTCACCGCTTCCGCAGTCTGTTTCCTTTGCTTTCCGTGGTATTTTAGCACACAGGTCTGTTTTTCACAATAAAAAGCAGCAATCTCCGGGCGGAGTTCCCCCTTTGGCCCCGGAACAGATCCTCATCGCCTGCCTTTCTCTTGCCATATTCCTTCATCAATGGTAGAATCAGAGCATGCAAACAGAAGGAGGAACCGGTGATGGAAAGGAAGGATCCGGTGAATGCAATATGATCAGAAAGAAACGTGATTCTGTTATCCGGGAGCCAATCACCCTATGTCCGTCCTCGGACTTTCCGCTGAAGGGCATGCTGACCCTCCCGGGAGATGCTTCCGGACCGGTCCCCGCGGTGGTGATGGTGCATGGTTCGGGGCCGAGCAACATGGATGAAAAAGTCAGAAAGCTGACGCCGTTCAAAGACCTTGCGGAAGGGCTTGTCCGGCATGGCATCGCCTCTCTGCGCTATGACAAGCGTACTTTCGCCCACGGCAGGAAACTGGCGAAAAGGAAGGATCTCTCTGTAAGAGAAGAGGCGATTGTCGATGCTCTGTCCGCTGTTGCGATGCTGAAGAGCGATAACCGGGTGGATCCGGACCGCATCTTCATCCTCGGCCACAGCCAGGGAGCCATGCTTGCGCCGAGAATCGATGCCGAAGGCGGAGACGCAAAAGGACTGATCATGATGGCCGGGTCACCGTACCGGCTGGAAGAGATCCTGCTGAGGCAGATCCGAAACGCCGGAGACGCCGGCAATCCTCTTGTAAAATGGCTGCTCGGGCTGGAATACAAAGCCTTGTCCAAAAAGTTGAAAGATCTTTATGAACTGAGCGATGAGGAGGCAAAGAAAAAGAAGCTGGCCGGAAACATGAGCCTTTACTATTTCAAGGAGATGGGACAGAAAACCGCGGCTGACTATCTCCTGGAAAGCGGGAAACCGGTCCTGATCATGCAGGGGGAAGAAGACCTTCAGGCGCTCGCAGCTGTTGATTTCAAGGCCTTTCAGGAATTGCTCGCAGCCCGGCCAGACACAGCGTTCAAGCTGTACCCGGGCCTGGACCATGCTTTTGTCAGTGCGCTCACCGACAACCCGCTCAAAGCGTCAAAGGAATTCAGCGTGGAAAGGCATATCGGAGAAGAGGTCATCAACGATATTGCGGCATTCATTCTGAATGCCGGGCGCTGACCGTCAATTTTCATGCCTGACGGCGGAATCCTGAAAATTTAAGAAGCAAGCCCCGATTGCGATGAGCGTCTGATGCTGCAATCGGGGCTGCCTTCTTTTTTACTTTTTCGCGCGGAAGAGCGTTTTTTGAATGCCCGTTCCGCGTTCTCTTTTCTTTCTTACAGTCTCTCTTTTCTTTCGATATCGAGGAAGTATTTATACGTATCGACGGTGAGTTCGCCGCAGGCGGCCTCATCGCAGGCGATGATCGCGCCGTTGTGCAGCTGCAGCGCGCTGCAGGTCCACTTCTGGCTGACGGCTCCTTCCACCGTCGCGGCCAGCGCGCGGGCCTTGTTGTGGCCGCTGATCAGGACCAGCACTTCCTTCGAATCGGTCACGGTGCCGATGCCGACCGAGAGCGCCTTGGCGGGGACCTTTTCGGGATCATTGCCGAAGAAACGGGAATTGACGATTCGCGTATCCGTCGTCAGATCACGCACGCCGGTGCGGGAAGAGAGCGAGGTAAAGGGCTCGTTGAAGGCCAGATGGCCGTCGACGCCGATGCCGCCCATGAAGAGATCGATGCCGCCGTAGGAGGCGATCTTTTCCTCATAGCGGGCGCACTCCCCTTCCGGATCGTCGGTCATGCCGTTGAGGATGTTGATATTCTCGGGCTTCATATCGACCAGATGATCAAAAAAGTTGTCGTGCATGAAGTACCAGTAGCTCTGGTCATGCTCGCGGGGAAGCCCCAGGTATTCATCCATGTTGAAGGTCACGACGTTCCGGAAGCTGACTTCTCCGGCCTTGTTCTTTTCGATCAGTTTCTGATAGACGCCGATCGGCGAGGAGCCGGTCGGAAGACCGAGCACGAAGGGTCTGGCTTCCTTGTGGGCGTTGATCTTCGCGGCGATATAGTCGGCCGCCCATTGGCACATTCTGTCGTAATCTTCCTGAATCACAACTCTCATTTTTCAAAACACTCCTTTAAGCATATGTATTCCGTATGAACCTCAGAACACTGTCCGTATTGTAAACATGCCTTGCTTTCCTGTCAATAAAAAAGTGCCCTTACGGGCACTTTTTTCGGGTTGGGAGATTACTTTACAACCGTCTTGATGACGTCGGCCAGACGCTTGACGCCTTCGACAAGGCGCTCGTCCGTGGCGTTGGAATAGTTCAGGCGCATGCAGTTCTTGACGGCGCCGGAGGGATAGAAGCCGTCGCCGGGAACGAAGGCGACCTTTCTCTCAAGGGCAACCGGCGCGATGTCACGGGTGTTGACATACTCGGGCAGCTCGCACCAGGTGAACAGACCGCCGTCCGGGTCGGTGAACTTGCAGACCGAGGGGAAGGTCTCGCGCATGGTGTCGATCATGAGTTCGCAGCGGTGCTTGTAGACCGGCAGAATCTTGGCAACATGGGCATCGATGTCAAACATGTCGAGATACTTGGAGATGACCATGGCGTTGATGGTCGAGGTCTGCAGCACGGCGGCCTGGGCAATCAGGTTGACCTTGCCGATGATCTCGGGATTGGCGGCAATCCAGCCGAGACGCATACCGGGAGAGAGGATCTTCGAGAAGGTGCCGAAGTACATGATCAGGCCCTTCGGATCCATGCTCTTCAGAGCCGGCAGGAACTCGCCCTTGAAGCGGAGATCGCCGTAGGGGTTGTCCTCGATGGCCGGGATTTCATATTTGTTGATGATCTCCATGAACTGCTTGCGGCGCTCCAGCGGCCAGGTGCGTCCGCTCGGGTTCTGGAAGTCGGGGATGATATAAATGAACTTGACATTCTTGGTGGTAGCGAGGACCTTGTCCAGCTCTTCCATGATCATGCCGTTCTCGTCGGTCGGAACCTCCACGAAGTTCGGCTGATACTGCCGGAAGGCATTGATGGCGCCCAGATAGCTCGGGCTTTCCAGGACGACGACATCACCGGGGTTCAGGAAGAGCTTGCCGATGAAGTCAAGGCCCTGCTGGCTGCCGGCGGTGAGAATGATCTGCGCCGGATCGATCTCTACGTTGTTTTTCTTCAGCATGCGTTCGGAAATCTGCTTTCTCAGCGGCGCCCAGCCGTCGGTCGCGCCGTACTGCAGGGCGGTTGCGCCCGCTTCGTCCAGAACGGCATCATACGCAGCCTTGATGTCCTGTACCGGGAAGAGCTCCGGTGCCGGCAGACCGCCTGCAAAGGAAATGATTTCAGGCTTGGAAGCAACTGCGAGAAGCTGACGAATGTCGGAAGCCCTGATGCCTCCCATTCTTTCCGCAAAACTGACCATGATATGACCTCCTGTAATAATAAAAAGTTATCCATGCGCATTGGGAATGACCCTCATGCGTTCTGCTTATAGTATACTACACAAATCCGGGATTGTAAAGCAGAATGCACAGTTTTTTTGCGCATGGATTTTCGATCTTCTGTTAAATATGACGAATTTTAATAGTTAAAGGTGTGCGGCAGCAGTTCGGAGAGCTTATAGCTTACATAGCGGCTGCCCGCCTTGGCGCAGAGCACCTCCATGTTGGGAGAGAATTCCGCCAGGAACTGACGGCAGGCGCCGCAGGGCGTGCACCAGTTCTGGCTGTCGGCGTAGATGGCGATGCGGCGGAAATCGTGTTTGCCGTCGCTGACCGCCTTGACGCAGGCCGTGCGCTCGGCACAGATGGTGCTCCCCAGCGCGGCGTTTTCGATGTTGCAGCCGGTATAGACCGTACCGTCGGAGCATTCGATGGCTGCTCCTACCGCAAAGCGGGAATACGGGACATAGGCGTTCATTGAGGCCTCACGGGCCATGGACATGAGTTCTCGGTCAGTCATAATGATGCTCCTTTATTCTTCCATGTTGATCTTCCAGTTTGCAAAGTTGTAAAGCGGGTTGCCGAAGTTCGGCTCCATGCCCTTCACGACGCCGCGGTGAGTGATGATCTGCTGTTTTTCAAAACCGATGGAAACGAGATAGCCGGTCTGGCGGGTGAGATAGTCGCAGAGATCCTGATACGCAAGGGGCCGGGCTGCGTCGGTTGCGCGGAGATAGTTGTTAATCCGGTCCACCGTCGTGGTATCGCGGGTGCGGCTGTAGTTGATGTTGGTCTGCTGGTTTTCTTCCTTTCGGACCTGCATCAGTTCGGTCAGATCGAAGTTGTTTCGCAGTTTGACCTCTCCGTAGAACATATCCCAGGTGACTTCGCGGTTGGCTGCCTCGAAAAAGCCGTCCTCCAGCGCTTTCAGATACTCGTCCCAGCCCAGCTCCTGCACATTGACCGTGATGCCGATGGCCTTCATGTCGTCCCGGAAGCGGTTGACGATACCGGCCTTGGCGCTCGAATCGGCGCAGACGATGATGACGATCTCAAAGCGGCCGTTGGCAGCCCCGTTGTATTCCATGCGGCCGTCTCCGTCCAGGTCGGCAATGCCGGCCGATTCCAGAACCGCCTTGCAGACATCGATGCTGTAGTGCAGAGAGTCCGCCAGAGCCTGGGGATAGAAGTCGACCGTCGGATAGGCCGGGACCGCGGACGGGACCGCGTCTCCGCCGAGCAGCTCGACAAGATAGTCGCGGTCAAAGGCATACTGCATGGCAATGCGGAAGGCGGCGGACTTGCCGAAGGTGCTTTCCTCGTTGAACATGATGAAGTGATAGTTCGTGGTCGCGTAGGAGTGAATCTCGTTGGATGAGGCGTAGCCGAGCGAGGTATAGCTGGACGGATCGTTGATGGCCACGTCGATGATGCCGTCCTCGAAGGCTTCCAGAGTTCCTTCCGCGTCGGTGTACTCCTGCAGATAGATGGTCTGCAGCGGCAGCTTTTTCGAGTTCGGATAGTACGGATTGGCAATCAGCGTAAGCATTTCCTCATCGTACATATACGGTCCCGAGCCGATGGGCGGAACGTGGGCTTCGACCTCGAAGGTGCCGAATTCGATCACGGGAATGTTCAGAAGCTTGATGAACTGGCTGTCGCCGATGCCCAGCGTGACCGTCATACCGTCGTCGTTGTAGGACGCGCCCTTGAAGCTTGCGAAGCGGCCGCGGTAGCGGTCGTTGTAGATGGCATAGCCGATCGAATAGACCAGATCCTTGCCGGTCACGGGCGTGCCGTCCGAGAAGGTATGCTCCGTCTCGGTATCGAGGTTGAGCTGCCAGATCGTCGCATCGTCGTTGCAGGACCAGGAGCCGATTACATTCGGAATGGCCTTGAAGTTTTCATCCACTTCCACCATATGCTCGTAAACCAGGCAGCAGATCAGCTGGTTGGAATGGTTGGTCGCCACGAAGGGGTTTTTCGAGTAGTTGGGATTGGAATTCAGGGAAAATACATTGTCCGCCAGGTCCGCACGGGCAAGATCGCGGCCTCCGGTGGATTCCGGAATCTCTCCGGCTCCCACGCCGACGTCTCCCCTCCCGCAGCCGGGAAGCGTGACCAGCATCAGCAGCGCCGTCAGCAGAGCGATGAGTTTTACAGGTTTACATAACATAGGATGGTCTCCTGTTGCAGGTTGTAAGGCAGCTCCCACGGAAGCTTGTCCCGTTTCGCGGCAAAAGCAGGTACAGCCCCTGACGAACCCCCTGCTGCCGCGAAAAAGGAACTCTGGTAAGCGCGGCGGGAAAACCTCGGTGCGAGGGACAGCTTTGTCTTCCGCGCAATGGCAGAAAACCGAATACGGGCGGAATAGTTTTGTCGCTATGCGGAGAGGACAATCCCGGCGCACTGGCCGCCGCGGCGGCCGCGGGTCCAGCGATGGGACCAGTACTTATCATGTTGGCAGTAAGTGCATTCGGTCGAAATGTCGATCTGCTCTTCCGGGACGCCCAACTGCACGAGGCGGCGGGCATTGGCGCCGCGCAGGTCGACAAGGGTCTTCCCGTCCTCTCTCCGCACGAACAATCCGTCCGTATCGTCGCCTAACCACGCGGTAAATGCATTCGGCACGTCGTCATCGGTCTCAAAGCAGCACGCTCCGATCGCGGGTCCGATGGCGGCACGTATCAAAGAGGGAGAGGCGCCCAGCGAGGCCATCGCCTCCAGCGCATTCTTCAGAATGTCCGAGGCCGAACTGCGCCAGCCGCAGTGCACGGCGGCGATGACACGCGCTTCGGGATCGCAGAGCAGGACCGGCGCACAGTCGGCCGTGTAGCAGAAAATCGGGAGTCCCGGAACGGCCGTCACAATTCCGTCCGCCTCATAGGGAACGGGATCGAGGCAGCGATGTTTGTCGTTTTCATCCACAATGCGGACCGTATTTCCGTGGACCTGTCTGGTCACGGCGCAGTCATCGGGTCCGGCTCCGAGGAAAGCAGCGACCCTGCTGTAATTCTCGTAGACGTTCTCGGGATCATCGCCCTTTCCGGAGAGCAGATTCAGCGTTGCGAACTCTCCCCTGCTGACGCCGCCGTAACGGGTGGAGAAAAGGTGCCGGAAAGGGATCATCTCAGAGCGCATATAGATAAGGTTGTTTTCTTTCTCCTGTACAAACATTATTACTCGTTTCTTCCGCAGCACTCTTTGTATTTGAGGCGGCGGGAACCGTCGGCTTTCATCTTGCCGCAGGGACAGGGGTCATTCCGCCCGGGCTTCGGGGCTTTCTTGATCGGCTTCTTTTTCTCCGGCTCACCGCCGACATTGGCGGCGGCATTCTTGGAAACCGCCTTGCGTTCAATCGGCTGCTGGACGCGGACCCGCACCGTATAAAGACGGCGAACCGTCTCCTCGCGGATTCCGTTGACCATGGCTTCGAACATGTCGAAGCCTTCCTGCTTGTAGGCGTCAATCGGCTTGGTGTTGCCGTAGCCGCGCAGGCCGATGCCGCGTTTGAGCTCGGTCATGGCATCGATGTGATCCATCCAGTATTCATCGACCACGCGCAGCATGATCACGCGTTCGAGTTCCCGCATCAGCGGCGTGCCGTTCGGCGCCAGGCCGAAGGCCTCTTCTCTTGCCGCATAGGTGTCTTCCGCAATTTTGAGCACCCTGTCGGAAATCTCCTTGCTGTCGCCGCGTTTGAATTCATTCAGCGTCAGCTGTCCGCGGCGAAGGAAGAGCCCTTCAAAGGGTTTCAGTGCCTCGTCAAGCTGCGCCTGCGACTCGGCGTGAGCACCGGCCAGACCGTCCGAAACGTTTCCGTTCACGAAGTCGCGGATCATGCCGTGGATCTGTTCCTGCAGGTCCTCGCCGTCGAGAACCTTGCGGCGCTCATCATAGATGATGTTGCGCTGCTGGTTCATGACATCGTCGTATTCGAGAACGCTCTTTCGGGTCTGGAAGTTGCGGCTTTCCACGGTTTTCTGGGCCTGCTCAATGGCGCCGGAGAGCATCTTGGCATCCAGCGGCGTGTCTTCATCCATTTTCAGCGAATCCATCATGCCCATGACACGTTCGGAGCCGAACAGACGCATAACGTCATCGGTCATGGCGAGATAGAATCGGCTCTCGCCCGGGTCTCCCTGACGGCCGGAACGGCCGCGCAGCTGGTTGTCGATACGGCGGCTTTCGTGGCGTTCGGTGCCGAGGATGAACAGGCCGCCGACGGCGCGAACCTGCTCGGCTTCCGCGGAAGTTACGGCACGATGGGCTGCGAGCCTTTCGGCAAAGATGGCACGGGCGGTTCGGATCACCTCGTCATCGGTTTCGGCATAGCCGGTCGCTTCCGCAATGACCGCTTCGTCGTATCCGGCCTTTTTCAGATCGTTCTTGGCCAGAAATTCGGCATTGCCGCCGAGCATGATATCCGTGCCGCGGCCTGCCATGTTGGTCGCGATGGTGACGGAACCGAGCTTGCCCGCCTGCGCGACGATCTCGGCTTCCTTCTCGTGGTACTTGGCATTCAGAACCGTGTGGGGAATGCCGCGCCTGCGCAGCAGCGAGGAGAGATACTCGCTCTTCTCGATCGAAACCGTACCCACCAGCACCGGCTGCCCCTTTTCATAGCATTCGGCAATCTGGTCAATAATGGCGCGGTTCTTGCCGACATCGCTGCGGTAGACCACGTCCGGCCAGTCGTTGCGGATAACAGGTTTGTTGGTCGGGATTTCAATGATATCCAGTTTGTAGATGGCCGCGAATTCCTCGGCTTCCGTGACGGCCGTACCGGTCATGCCGGAGAGCTTGTCGTACAGGCGGAAGTAGTTCTGGAAGGTAATCGTCGCAAGCGTCTTGTTTTCCTTCTGGACATCGACATGCTCCTTCGCCTCGATGGCCTGATGCAGACCTTCGGAATAGCGGCGTCCGAGCATCAGACGGCCGGTGAACTCGTCCACGATGATGATCTCGCCGTCCTTGACGATGTAATCAATATCGCGCTTCATGATGCCGTGGGCGCGGAGCGCCTGATTGATATGGTGGCTCAGCGTGGCATTTTCCATGTCGGCAAGGTTTTCCAGGCCAAATGCAGCTTCGGCTTTCTTGATGCCGCGCGCGGTCAGCGTTGCCGTCTTCGCTTTTTCATCCACCACATAGTCGGCATCCAGGTCTTCGCTTTCCTCTTCCTTCTCATCGACGGATGCGTAGACGATCTTCTTCAGCCGGCAGACAAAGTCATCCGCCTGGCGATAGAGATCGGTGCTCTCATCTCCCTGGCCGGAGATGATCAGAGGCGTCCTCGCTTCATCGATCAGAATGGAGTCGACCTCGTCCACAATGGCAAAGGAATGCCCGCGCTGGACCATGTCTTCCTTGTACAGCGCCATATTGTCGCGCAGATAGTCAAAGCCCATCTCATTGTTGGTGCCGTAGGTAATATCGCAGGCATAGGCCTTCTGGCGTTCTTCATTCGTCAGTCCGTGTACGATCAGACCGACGGAAAGGCCGAGAAAGCGGTGTACTTTGCCCATCCACTCGCTGTCACGCCGTGCCAGATAGTCGTTCACCGTAACAATGTGAACGCCTTCTCCCGCAAGCGCATTCAGGTAGGCGGGCAGAACGGCAACAAGCGTTTTGCCTTCGCCGGTCTTCATTTCGGCAATGCGTCCCTGGTGCAGGACAATGCCGCCTATAATCTGTACGGGGAAGGGTTTCATTCCCAGCACACGCCAAGCCGCTTCCCGTGCTGCGGCGAAGGCATCCGGAAGAATATCGTCCAGAGTTTCGCCTTCCTGCAGCCGTGTCTTCAATTCATCCGTCTTTGCGCGCAGCTGCTCGTCTGTCAGGGCCGCAAAAGCTTCTTCCCTGTCCTCAACCGCTTTGGCAATCGGCAGAATTCTTTTCAGCTCTCTGTCGGAATAACTTCCGAAGAGTTTGGTAAACAGTCCCATCTCACCCTCCGAGATGTCATACTTATGCAGTCTCAGCCGCATAGATAAAATTCGGTTTCTCAGTATAACACACATTTATTAAGAAAAAAAGCGTTATTTTCCTTCTTGTCCGGGAAGGGCTTTTATGCTATACTGTTGGTTTGTAATGAGATACTCTGCGCCTCGGAGGAGAATCATGAACAGAATCGGTTTTGACAACAGCCAGTATGTAAAACTGCAGTCTCAGAACATCCGGGATCGCATCTCGAAGTTCGGCGGCAAACTCTATCTGGAATTCGGCGGCAAGCTGTTTGATGACTATCACGCCTCCCGCGTTCTGCCGGGCTTTGAGCCGGACAGCAAGGTCAAGATGCTGCTGGAGATGAAAGAGGAAGCAGAAATTGTCATCGTCCTCTCAGCGGATGACATTGAACGCTCCAAACGGCGCGGAGACCTCGGAATCACTTATGACGAGGACACGCTGCGGCTGATTGACGCCTTCCGCGGTATCGGTCTGTACATCGGCAGCGTTGTGATAACGCACTATGCCGAACAGAATGCGGCACAGAAATTCATCCATCGCCTGGAAATGCTCGGTGTCCGGGTATTCAAGCACTATATCATTCCCGACTATCCGTCGAATGTGGAATTGATTGTCTCGGATGAAGGCTTCGGCCGGAATGACTATATCGATACGACACGAAGCCTGGTCGTCGTCACCGCGCCGGGGCCCGGAAGCGGAAAAATGGCAACCTGCCTCAGTCAGCTCTATCACGAACACAAGCGCGGCATCGTCGCGGGCTATGCAAAGTTTGAGACCTTCCCGATCTGGAACCTGCCTCTGAAGCATCCCGTTAATCTCGCCTACGAAGCAGCCACCGCGGATCTGGACGATGTCAACATGATCGACCCCTTCCATCTGGAGGCTTACGGCATCACAACCGTCAACTACAACCGGGATGTGGAAATTTTCCCGGTTCTCGAGGCGATTTTCCGCAGCATCTACGGAGAAAGCCCCTATAAGAGTCCGACCGATATGGGCGTCAACATGGCCGGCTTCTGCATCACGGACGATGAAGCCTGCTGCGAAGCCTCCAAGCAGGAGATTATCCGGCGCTGGTACGCGGCTGCCTGCAGTGTTCGCCAGGGCCTGTCAGACGGAGCGGAACAGCGAAAGATCGAACTGATCATGAACTCGATGGGTACCGGTGCGAAGGATCGCCCCGTTGTCGCTGCGGCGCTTCAGCGGGCGGAAGAAACCGGAGGTCCCGCCGTCGCCGTTGAACTGCCGGACGGCCGCATCATCACCGGGAAAACCACTTCCCTGCTCGGAGCCGCCTCTGCCTGTCTGATGAACGCTTTGAAGGCGCTGGCCGGAATCGACAAAAAACTGCTGCTGATTACGCCGAGCATCATTGAGCAGATTCAGCACCTGAAGGTCGAGCATCTCGGAAACCGGAACCCGAGGATGCATACGGATGAACTTCTGATCACCCTGGCCATCTGTGCGGTGACCAACCCGATTGCGGGAAGGGCGATTGAAGAACTCCGATCCCTTCGAGGCTGTGAGGCGCATTCGAGCGTCATTCTCTCGCATACCGATACGGAACTGTTCAAGAAGATCGGTATCAACATCACCTTTGAGCCGAGATACCAGGCTCAGAAACTCTATCATAAGTGAGTGTGCCATGAAACGAAAATTCCCGATTTGGCTGTTATGCCTGATTCTCTTTGCGCTGCTCGGTGCCGGCGTTTACTTCGGCATCCGTAAAGTCGCCCGCAGCGGCAATGTGCCGATTCTGACCAACGTACCGGTGGAGAGTTTCGAAAGCCCTGCCGTAAACGAGGCGCCCGCTGCCGAAATCGTTGTGGAGCCGGAAGAGCCGGAAGCAACGGAAGCTCCGGCCGATGAGTCGCCTGCCCTTCCGGAAGAAAAGGAAGAAACTGAGCAGGAGACTGAGTCGGAACCGGAACAGCTGACAAAAGACGGCAGACATGTACATCACTATAAAGACGGCGTCTGCACCGGCTGCGGCAAGAAACCGGTCTTCTGCACGGGCTTTCTTCCGGAGCAGTACTATATTGAGGCTTCTGAGCAGGGTCGTCTGGAGCGATATTCCTACAAGGCCAAGAACTACATCGGGTACGGAGATGAAACGCTGGACAAATCCATGCTGATTTATGTCCCCTGCGGTTATGATGAATCGAAGCCGTACAATGTACTGGTACTGATGCCCGGCGGCGGCGGAACAGAGAATGACTGGCTGAACAAGGACTACACATACGGCGACAAAGTCATGAGCGGCAAGAAAATTCTGGACAACATGATCCAGCAGGGCGACTGCGAGCCATGTATCGTCGTCTGCCCGCAGTTGGAGACTGTCTACTCGCAGGGTTTGATTTCCGCGATTCCGCAGCTGAGCAATGAACTGCGAGAATTTATTCTCCCCTATATTGTCGAGAATTACAGCACCTATGCTAAAGATTCGAAACCGGAGAGTCTGAAGGAAGCAAGAAGTCATTTTGCTTTGGGCGGTCTTTCGGACGGTGCACTCTTCACCTTTGAAGGCGGCATGCGCAAAGACTTTGACCTCTTTGCCGGTTATATGGCTCTCTCCGGCAACGGACAGCCCTGGAACACAGTTGACCTCATCCAGAAGGAACCGTTCAAGGATCTGCCGATCCAGTGCCTGTTTACCGGATCCGGCACCTACGGCGATTGGCAGCAGAATTATACGCAGGTCGGATATGACTACTTTCTTGAAAAGGAGCCGCGCGTCAAAGACGGCGTCAACGCCTGGCACGTAGAGGTGGACGGCGAACATGAATGGAAGGTCTGGCTTACGGATCTTTACAACGCCCTGCCGCTGCTGTTTCAGGAATGCTCCGTTGTCTGATTTCTGAGGAGAGAAGCCATGCTCAGTGTCAATGATCTTTCCATGCAGTTCGGATCCTCCGTGCTGTTCAGCCGGGTCGATCTCCAGTTTACCGCTGGCAACTGCTATGGCATCATCGGCGCCAACGGTGCCGGCAAATCGACCTTCATCAAAATTCTGGCCGGTGAACTCGAGCCGACGAGCGGTTCGGTAGTGCTGGATCCGAAACGGCGGATGTCGGTTCTGAAGCAGAATCAGAGTCTTTATGACGAATACCCTGTTCTGGATACCGTCATCATGGGCAACCAGCGCCTGTACGACTGCGGACGTGAGAAAGATGCCATCTACCTGAAGGAAGACTTCAGTGACGAAGACGGCATCCGGGCTGCTGAACTCGAAGAGGAATTTGCAGAGCTCGGCGGCTGGGAAGCCGAGAGCGATGCTTCTCGCATTCTGCAGGGGCTCGGCGTGGATGTCTGTTACCACGATACGCTGATGCGGGATCTCGACCCGCGGCTGAAAGTCAAGGTTCTTCTTGCCCAGGCGCTGTTCGGGCATCCGGATGTCGTACTGCTGGATGAGCCGACCAACAATCTGGACCTCAGAAGTGTTGTCTGGCTGGAAGACTTTCTGATGGATTATGAAGGCACGGTGCTGGTCGTCAGTCATGACCGCTATTTTCTGAACAACGTCTGCACCCACATTGTCGACATCGACTACGGCAAAATCAAAATGTATGTCGGCAACTATGACTTCTGGTACGAGAGCAGTCAATTGATCCAGAAGCTGATCCGCGACCAGAACAAGCGGGCGGAGCAGAAGATTCAGGAACTGCAGACCTTTATTGCGCGCTTCTCGGCAAATCGCAGCAAATCGCGGCAGGCTACGTCGCGGCGCAAGCTGCTGGATAAGATCACGGTGGAAGAACTCCCTGCCTCGGGACGGCGCTATCCCTGGGTCGGTTTCAAGGCAAACCGCGAGCCGGGCAAAGACCGTCTGTTTGTTACCGATATCAGCAAAACGGTCGACGGCGTCCGCCTGCTGAACAAGATCAGTTTCGCGGTCGGCAAAGAAGATCGTATCGCTTTGATTGGAAAGAACGAGCGGGCCGTTACCATGCTGTTTCAGATCCTTGCAGGGCTGGAAGAACCGGATGAAGGAACGGTCAAGTGGGGCGCATCCATTGAATGGGCGTACTTCCCGAAAGATCACAATGACTATTTTGACAGCTTTGACGGAGATCTGATCGAGTGGATGCGGCAGTTCTCCGAAGACAAGCGTGAGAGTTATCTGCGGACATTTCTTGGCAGAATGCTCTTTTCCGGCGACGATGTTTACAAGCCGGCCAAGGTTCTATCGGGCGGCGAAAAGGTTCGCTGCATGCTGAGCAAAATGATGCTTTCCGGCGCGAACTTTCTCATGCTGGATCAGCCGACCAACCACCTGGACCTGGAGAGCATCGCCGCGCTGAACAACGGTCTCGAAGCATTTCGCTATAACATTCTTTTCTCCTGCCATGACCATCAGCTGACGCAGACGGTTGCCAACCGCATCATCGAAATCACCGATGACGGCATCATCGACCGCCTCTGTACCTACGACGAATACATGCATCTGAACGAGGAATAATCCTTACAAAATGGAATCCCGCTGACGGAGCGAACTGCTCTGTCAGCGGGGATTTTTTAATATACGATCATCAGAGTCGGTCCGGAATCGGAATCAATAGCCGCAGATACATTCCGCCGAACAATGAGCAGAGCAGGTACAGCCGCATCCGCCGGCAGCCCGGTCCAGTTCCTCATCGCTGACTTCATTTGCCGCCTTCTTCTTCAGGCTTTCCATCTCTTCCTTGGAGAGCTGAACTCCATACTTCCCGAGTATTTCATTCCGTTCCTCTTTGGTTTTCGCTTCCCGAATTTCGGAGACAAAGGCTTCTTTTTTGTCTGCGTCCAATTTCGATAAAATCAGATCCACTTTTTCTTTCTTTGTCATTTCGATACCTCCCAAATCAATATGAACTCTGCGCGCAGGGGATCATGGATCCGGAATCAAGAGGTCCGGATGTTTTGATTATAGCATGAACATTTTCCATACTCAAGCAGTTTCTGTTCCGCTGCCTTTTTCAACCCGTCTCTGTCAGCGGGGGTTTTTTATTTTCAGCCCGGTGAGGCAGGCTTTCTGCTCGGGGGTGATGCGGTAGCTCTCCTTCGCCTTCTGGATGGCCTTGTTGTGCGTCCAGGGGGTCCAGCGTGCGGTTTTCCAGGTACGGGAGCACCCGGTCGTACTGCTTGGCCAGCGCAGTCGCGAAGTACCAGGCGACCATCATCTTCACGTAATATTCGTCCGAGCGGATTTCGGAGACCATGCGCGGGTAGGCGGGGTCAAAGGCGTCGTCCAGGAAATGCCGCATCAGCATCCCGACGCCGAAGCGGACGGGCCAGGTCTCTCCCGAGCGGATCCATTCTTCGATGTGCGGCAGCAGCTCCTCGCGGTGCCGGGCGAACACGGGCGGCGACAGCTGGTCGCAGGTCGCCCAGTTGTCCACGCAGGGCAGGAAGCGGTTCACCTCCTCCGCGCAGGCGGCATAGTCCCGGATCCCGGAGATCAGGAAGGCGTGGAGCTGGTTTTCTTCAAAATACGCGTGCGGAAGCTCCCGCAGGAAGGCGGCGCCCTCTTCGTCCCGGCTCAGCTGTCTGGCGAGCTTCCGGAGCTCCGGCGTGCGGACGCCGATGACGGTCTCCGGCCGGACCGTCGGGATCAGCCTGCTCAGGAAATCGCGGTAAGCCGGGTCCTGCAGCGAAAACAGGCGTTCGCGGACGGCGTCAGGCATTGCGGATGTGCAGCGTGACGCGGTTGGGAAGGGCCTCGGCGGCGTCATAGGCCCAGGCCATCTCCGAGGCCGCGCTCTTCAGCATGCGGACAGAGAGGACGTCGCCCTCCTTCGTCACGTCCAGGGGCGGGCCGCCGTAGCGGAAGGCGATCTGCGCGTCCTCCCGGTCGGCGGCGTATTCCACGGTGACCGAAACGGAAGGGTCCGCGAGCGCGGGCATCAGCAGCTGCTGGAGCATTTCCTCGAGAACCAGCTGCAGGCGGTGCGTCGTTTTTTGCGACAGCTGGTTTTTGACGCAGTAGTGGTCCAGTTCTCCCAGCATGCCCGGATAGTCGTATTCCCGGCCGCGTACTTCCATCTCCAGCACCTTCAGCTTCCGGATGAAGCGCCGGGTCTTCTCACGCCGCGGGGCGTCGAAGATCTGTTCGGGCGTGCCGTCCTCGTAGATGCCGCCCTCGTCCATGTAGAAGACGCGGTTGGCGATGGAGCGGGCAAAGTTCATCTCATGCGTCACGATCATCATGGTCTTGCCGGTTCGGGAGAGATCGCGGATCACCGCCTGCACCTCGCCGACCATCGTCGGGTCCAGGGCGCTGGTCGGCTCATCCAGAAGGATGACGTCCGGGTCCATGGCAAGGGTGCGCGCGATGGCGATGCGCTGCTTCTGTCCGCCGGAGCTGTAACGAAGGCCTTTCTTTTCAGAGCGTTTCTTTCCCTGCAGATGTTCAAAGAAAGCTGACGCGTTATCTTCGCAAGGTATGCGAACAGGTAGTCTTTGGGCTCGTGGGGAGGAATGGAATTCCACGCCTTG
>JAFYHU010000005.1 GCA_017538965.1 Oscillospiraceae bacterium | reverse complement strand
CCGACCCGGTTTGGTCGATCCCTTGGCATACTACCTTGCAAGGTGTACTTGAATTTCTGCTTTGATGTAGCGCCGTATACCCGACCGGTACGTACGGTGCAACGGGAGGGAGGGGTTTTCCCCCCTCTCTACCCTATTGACATGGGGTCGTCAAGCCAGTTGGCAACCTGCTCTTCCGGCAGGCCGAGTCCGGCGGCAAGGAAGGCGGCGGTTTCATTGATGTTCAGGCCCATCAGATGATTGTAGTTGGTCGAGGTCGTCTGACCGCCTTCCGTCGAGCGGCCTTCAATATAGCCGCAGTTGTAGCACATGTTCAGCGGAATCTTCCGATGCGTATCCAGTTCCATCTCGCTTCCGCAGCGCGGGCATTTCATGATGAACTCCTCCTGTATGAAGTAATCGGTTTCTGCTCAGTCTTCGTCGAGACCGTCGTCGCAGATCAGGCCGTAACCGCCCTGGCGGCGCTTGTAGACAACCGCGATGGCATCTTCGGCATCCATGTTGCGGAATACGAAGAACTCGTGATCCAGAAGATTCATCTGCAGGATGGCTTCTTCTGCCGACATAGGCTTGATGGAAAAGCGTTTGCTGCGGACGATCTGGAATTCATCTGCCGGCTCCTCGTCAGCGGCTGCAGCGGTATAAGAGACCGATGCGGCAGCATCCTTCTCGAGGGCGCCTTCGCGGAGGCGTTTTTCCAGCCGGGTCTTGTTCCTGCGGATCTGCCGCTCGATCGCGGCAACGCCGGAATCAATAGAGGCATACATGTCGCTCGTGAGCTCGCTGGCGCGGTAATAGATGCCGTTGTTGTGGATCGTGATCTCGGCACGGAAGCGGCCGCGTTCCAGGCTGAAGGTGACAAAGGCATCTCCTTCCGTTTTGAAGAATCGATCCAGTTTCGAAATCTTTTTGGTTGCGTATGCGCGAAGATCTTCAGATGAATCCATTCGTTTTTCGGCGAAAGTAAATTTCATCTCTGACAACTCCTTTCCTTTGAGAGGATCATAGTCCCTGTCAACATGTTATCATATTTTTCCCGGATTGAGAAGACGGAAAAAACTTTTTTCATAAAAAACTTGTGATTGGTTCAAAAAAAAGATATAATTTGAAAGAACTCTCCGCTTGCTGCGGGGAAGAAGAGGTGAACCATGCAGACAGCCGAACCCGGTATTCTTTATATCGTTGCGACGCCGATCGGCAATTCGCAGGATCTTTCGCCGCGCGGCAGAAAGATTCTCGAAGAGGCGGACATCATTGCCGCCGAGGATACCCGGCGCTCCATGGTGCTGCTGAACAAGCTGGAAATCCGAAATCGCCTGGTTTCGAACCATAAGTATAACGAGCACGGCAAAGCCGCCTGGTTCATTGCCGAATTGAAGGCAGGGAAGAACATAGCCGTGATTACCGATGCCGGCACGCCCTGCATTTCCGATCCCGGGAACGAACTGATCCGGGCCGCTGTCGAAGAGGGCATCCGTGTCGTCGGCGTTCCCGGCTGCTGCGCCGCCGTCAACGCGCTCTCGGTGTCCGGTTTCGACCTGTCGAGCTTTGCCTTTCTCGGCTTTTTCCCGCGGGAGAATGCAGAGCGCCTCCGTCTGCTGGACATCATGCGCCGGGATCGGAGCACCGCTACCTTTGCGCTCTATGAATCCCCCCGCCGCGTCATGAGCATGATCGACTTTCTGATTGATAACCGGGTGCGCTGCAGCCTCTGCCTGATGAATGACATGACCAAGCTGCATGAGATGAGTTTTCGCGGCAGCCCCGAAGAGGTGAAGGAACAGCTTCTTCGGAAGGGAAATTATGAAAAAGGCGAATATGCGCTGGTGCTTGCTCTGGACGAGGATTACCGGTATCAGAAGGAAGAGCATCTGGTTTCTCCCGAGGCCATGCTGGCGGATGCCATGGTCCGGGGCATGGACGCCAAAACGGCGATTCAGTCCGTCCTGGCGGACCGGAACAATTCCTACAGCAAGAACGAACTGAAAACCGCCGCCCTGAACTTGAAACGCCTGTTTTCATGATCGGGAGGCCCTTCTGAAGCTACAGCATTTGCGCGGAAAATAAGCTTGCCGCTCCCACGACCCTTTCCCCGCCGCGCTTATCCTTCTCTGTTATTCGTGGCATTTCCGATGGAAAGTCGTAGGGAGCGATCCCCAGATCGCTCCGCAATCGACGAAGGCATGTCTTCTTACGGAGAATAATAAAACGCGGCCGCAGGAGCTGCGACAGGCGCAGCGGCCTCCCTTGCCGCGTAACACTTAAACCTGATCGGGAGCAATAATCCCCTCGTCTCTCAACTCTCTTATCTCAACTCTCAACTCTGTTAAAATGGAGGTAGCATATGGAAAACAACAATCGCCCGAGCGGAAGAAAGAGAAACGTAACCGGCAAGGCCGATCCAATCAAGAAGAAAGGCCAGGGCCTCGGCACCGGTCCGGTCGGCAGCAGCAAACCCGGCAGCTTTGCGCCGAAAACCGAAGCCATCCATGAGACTCGCCCCTCCGCTTCCGGCCGCAGCGTCAAGCGCGGCGGCGGTGCGCTTTCTATTATCGCCATTGCCGCGCTGCTGCTCTTTGGCGGCAACAGTCTTTTCGGAGGCTCTGAAGAGGAGGTCGTCTATCAGACCCCGGCCCCGACCGCCTATGTGGCATCCACGCCGGCGCCGACCCCGAAACCGACCCCGAAGCCGCAGAGTTCTTCGTATGCCAACAACTACGGCATCAATCCCTCGAGCTTTGTTTCCGCTTCCACGGTTACCCAGACGACGAACACCAATTCTTCGTCTGCCGATACCACGGTCGCTGAAGGTGCCCGGGCAAAGCGTACGGCCATCCGCGGAGACGGCAAGGACAAGGTCACCGTTATGATCTACATGTGCGGGACCGATCTTGAGTCACGCAGCAGCATGGCCACCAAGGACCTGGTGGAGATGACCAAGGCCAGACTTTCGGACAACGTCCATATCATCGTTTATACGGGCGGCTGCACGCGCTGGAATAACTCGGTTGTAGCCTCCGACAGGAATCAGATCTATGAGGTAAAAACCGGCGGTCTCGAGCGTCTGGCCGACAACATGGGCTCTTCCTCCATGACGAATCCCGAGACGCTGGCCTCTTTCATTCAATGGTGTGCCAAAAACTATCCCGCAAACCGCAATGAACTGATTCTCTGGGATCACGGCGGCGGTTCCGTTGCCGGTTTCGGCTATGACGAAAAGTACCAGCGTTCCGGCAGTATGACGCTTGCCGGCATCAACGATGCGCTGAAAAAGGGCGGCGTCAAATTCGATTTCGTCGGTTTTGATGCCTGCCTGATGGCGACCCTGGAAACCGGGATTATGCTGGATAACTATGCCGATTATATGATTGCCTCCGAAGAGACCGAACCGGGCATCGGCTGGTATTATACCAACTGGCTGAACAAGCTCTCTGCCAATCCCGCCATGCCGACGGTCGAGATCGGAAAGAACATCGTGGACGACTTTGTCAGCGCCTGCGCTCAGCAGACCCGCGGTCAGAGCGCCACGCTCTCGGTGATTGATCTGGCGGAGCTTTCCTATACCGTCCCGACTCCGCTGAAGAACTTCGCAGAGGATCTGACCGCGAAGATTCAGGATAAGGAATACAAGCAGATCTCCGCCGCCCGCAACGGCACCCGAGAGTTTGCCCGCAGCACCATGATTGACCAGATCGATCTGATCCACTTTGCAAAGAATCTCGGTACTGACGAAGGGACGCAGCTTGCGAAGGCGCTTTCCAAGGCCATCAAGTACAACCGGACCTCCTCCGACATGTCGGATGCTTACGGTGTTTCCATTTACTTCCCGTATCGCAAGACCAATAAGGTCGACGCGGCCTGCACCACCTACAGTGCCATCGGCATGGACGACAGCTATGGCGAATGCATTCGCGCGTTTGCCAGCCTTGAGGTCAGCGGTCAGGCGGCCTCCGGTGTCGGCGGCTACAGCATTCCTTCCATCCTGACAGGCGGCTATGGCTCGTCCTCTGCGGGCAATGCAGATATGATTTTCGAACTGCTCAATGCCTTCATGAACGGCGGCTACGGCTCCGCCCCCGGCTTCTATACCGATCGGGCGCTCAGCGAAGAGGATACGGTTCGTTATATCGCCGACAACAGCTTTGATCCGACCAATCTGGTCTGGACGAAGAACAAAAACGGCTATGATGTGATTGCGCTTTCGGAAGAGCAGTGGTCGCTGGTCGAAGGTCTCGACTATAACCTCCTCTATGACGACGGTGCCGGCTACATCGATCTGGGTCTGGATGCCGTCTACGAATTTGACGATGAGGGCAACCTCCGCGCCCCGGACGGCAATTACTGGGTCGCCGTCAACAACCAGCCCGTGGCCTTCTATCACGAACTCACCGTCGGAGCAGGGGAGGACACGGTCATCTCCGGTTATATTCCCGCCCTGCTGAACGGCCAGCGTGTCAACATTCTGCTGCGCTGGTACGGTTCGACCGAGAGCTGGGAGATTACCGGGCTGCGTCCGGTCTATGACGAGAATCTCACCGATACCGTGGCCAAAGGCATTCCTGCGCTGACGGACGATGTGGAAGCGGAAACGGCGGATTGGGCGAAAGACGATGCTGCCGTCTTCTGGAAGGACGGCGACAAGCTGGAATTCGTTGCGGATTATTACACCTATTCCGGAAGCTACAACGACAGCTATATAATCTCCGAGACGACGGTCTCTGACAACATGCTGGTTTCGGATGTCGATCTGGGTGAGGTAAACTGCCGCCACAGTTACCGGTTCACGGATATCTATCAGCAGCATTACTGGACCCCGGCGCTTATTCAGTAAATGATTTCTCCCCCGCCTGCGGCGGGGGAGATGGTTTAAAGGAGCGTTATGAACCGAGCAGAAACTTTCTCTTCCGGAGACGGTGAGCAAAAACTCTATACCTATTTTGCCTTTATCAGCTACAAGAGCGAGGATGAGAAATGGGCGCGCTGGCTCAAGCGAAATCTCCAGCTTTACCGCCTGCCGGCCAGAACGCAAAGACAGCATCCCCAGGTCCGGCGCTCCTGCAGCCCGGTCTTTCTGGACAAAAGCCATCTCATGCCCGGTGAGCTGGATGCCTCGCTCTCCCACGAGGTGCAGTCGGCAAAATACCTGATCGTGGTATGTTCCCGCGCCGCAAGAAAAAACTCCCGCTATCTCGATGATGAGCTGAAGTATTTTCTCGAGGGCGGCGGGACGCTCTCCCGCGTGATTCCCTTCATTGTGGATGAAAGCCGGAATCCGGTGGCCGAATGCTTTCCCGCGTATCTGTCTGAGCTTTGTGAGAAGAAAAACCTCGTCGGCGTGAGCATCTACGACGACGGTGAACGCAGCGCCCTGCTGCGTATCATCGCTGCCATGCTTGGCATCCGGCGGGAAGAGCTGGAGAGCGATGATCTGCGCCGCAGGAAAAAGCAGCGTTTTTCGGCCGCAGTTCTGGCGCTGCTGCTTCTTGCCGGCGCTGCCGTCTGTTGGGACTATTTTCGTACAAAGACAGCCTGTTTTACCGACTATACCGAAATTTACGGAATCCCCGCGGGGATCGGAAAGCTCGGGAAAAATGAACGGAAGTCCATGAATGCGCATTATGTGCTTGTTTCCAGCCGCGGCAAGCTTCGTCAGCTGCGATATGAGAATTCTGCAGGGTACCTTGTGCCGCAGGAGCGGACAAGCTGCCTGGACCCCTTTTCAAAGGCGGAATACGAATATGCGGGAGAGAAGCTGTCCTGCGTTAGACAATATGATGAAAACGGGCATCTGACCGCTGAACTGCACTATATCAATGCTAACACTGTCGATCTGGTGAGAAACCCGGAGGGAGAAACGGACAATGTGTTTTCTATGGCAGCCCCTCTCCCGTCTCACACTACTCCTTCTGACGGCAGGAAGGACAATTACAAAAGCAGCGTGATCCGCTATCTGGTGACCTATGACCCTTCCGGTTATGCCGAGAATGTATACTATTGTTCGGATGCCTATAACCATTTTGCCGAGGATGCGGACGGAATCAGCGGAATTCGCTATGACCGTGACGAACTGGGCCGCGTCACCCGGCTGCGCTATCTCAGCTTTGTCGCCTCCGACAGCACAGACGCCGGCAAAGACGACCATTACAAGGTGATCGGAAAGCGAAGCGGCGAAGCGGAAATTCGTTATGTCTATGACGGCAGCAGCGACTGCACGGAGCTGCACATGCTGGATGCCCGGGAGAAGGCAATTGCAGACGCAAAGTTCGGCGCGGTCACGGTGTATCAGTTTGCAGGCCATAACGAAGAAAAGAGAAGCTGTTATGACGCGCAGGGAAACCTGTTTCTGAATGAGGACGGCTATGCCGTCAGGGAGTCCGTTTACGATGATCAAGGCAATCGGATCAGGCTCAGCTTTTTCGGCACGGACGGAGAGCCGGTTCTGTGCGCCGACGGCTATGCCGTTATGGAGGCTGTCTACGATGATCGCGGAACGGAGATCGGAAACCGTTTCTTTGATACGGATGGCACACCTGTCCTGTCTGCTAACGGCTACGCAGGATGGAACGCCGCCTTTGATGAGCACGGAAATCAGATCCGCTGCTCCTTTTCCGGGCTTTCTGGCGAGCCAGTTCTGCATCATGACGGTTATGCCGGCTGGGACGCTGCCTATGATGAGTACGGAAACCAGGTCAGGGTCAGCTTTTTCGGCGTGGAAGGCGAAGCGGTGCTGTGTGCAGAAGGCTATGCCGGATGGGACGCTGTTTTCGATGAACGCGGCAACGAAACCGGGATCCGTTACTTCGGTACAGACGGAAAACCGATTCTGAATGCGGAAGGCTATGCCGGATGGGATTCGGTCTTTGATGAGCGCGGCAATGAAAGGAAGGTCAGCTTCGTCGGAACGGACGGCAGGCTTATCCTGGAGTCTCACGGCATTGCCGGCTATGAAGCGGCCTACAATGAGCGCGGAAATCGGACCCGGGTCAGCTATTTTGGAACGGACGGGGAGTCTCTTCTCGGTACGGACGGATATGCCGGTTTTGAGCGTGTTTTTGATAATCAGGGCAACGAAATTCGCTGCAGCTTCTTCGGAACGGACGGCGCGCTTGCCCTGGAGAGGCACAGCGTAGCCGGCTGGGATTCTGCCTTCGATGTACACGGGAATGAAATCCGGCGCTGTTATTTCGGTCTGGACGGAGAACCTGCCCGGTATCCGGGCGGCTACGCGGCATGGGAATCGGTCTATGATGAGCACGGCAACGAGATTCGGCACAGCTATTTCGGCACGGACGGCAAACCGATCCTGGTTGACAACGGCTATTTCGGCTGGGATTCCGTATTCGACGAGAGAGGAAATGAGATCCGCTGCAGCTTCTTCGGGATCGACGGAGAGCCCGTTCTGCATGTGAAGGGCTATGCCGGCTGGGATTCCGTATTCGATGAACTGGGCAATGAAATTCAGCGTACCTATTTCGACCTGAACGGCAATCCGCTTGAGCCCTGAATGACAAACGGGGCTGCCTCAAACCTTTTGGACAACCCCGTTCACAACTTTCTGCAATTGCGCGGAAGAGAAACTGGTTTCTCGCACTCAGGTTTCTCCGCCGCGCTTTTATTATTTCATTTTTCCTATTGACCATTCGCGGCAGAAGCCGGTCGGTCAGGGGCTGTGATTTCCCTGGCCGCGAAACGGTACAACCGGATTGGGAGCAAAACCCGAAAATATGATACTGTCTCTTTTGTTCAGACGCCGGAGCGGCGGCGCTCGTGTTCGCTGTTTTCGTAATAGTCCCGTTTTCGCTCATACATGACGGCTTCTGCTTCCTTCAGCAGTTCGTCCATGTTCAGGCCTTCCTTCGGATGCCGGGCGGCGCCGATCGAAACGCTGTATCCCTGATCTTTCAGAGTATCCTGGATGCCTTGTATTCGGCTTTCTATCTCTTCCGGCCCTGCATCGGCACAGAAGGTGATGAATTCGTCACCGCCGACGCGGAAAATATCCTCCATGTCGAAGAACTGCCGAATCGCTGCAGCAGTGGCCCGCAGCATATTGTCTCCGACTTCGTGTCCTTCCCGGTTATTCAGTTCATGCAGACCGTTGGCGTCAATAAAGAAACAGGCAAGGCTGCTGAGGCATTTCTGCGGATACTGATCCTTTTTCTGTTCGTAACAGTTGCGGTTTTTCACTCCCGTCAGCAGGTCGGTTTCCGAAAGCTGGCGGTTTCTCTGCTTCTGCAGCAGCAGGCGGAACTTGACCCGCATCTGATAGATACAGAGTCCGACGGCAATCACGCCGAAGAACAGGCTGTTCCAGAGATCCAGCAATGCCATCGACTGCGTCTTGTAGCGCAGCGCCAGCACGAAATAGAGGACGATCGAAGCAATCGTGATCAGGATCATCGAGAGCGGACGATAGTTGAAAATGCAGGGGATCAGAATCAGAAAACAGACGGCTGCCGTCGCGGCGTTGCTCGGCCGAAGAAAGGCGATGGCGTACGAATAGGCGTAAATGGAAAGGATAAATAGAAAAGTAAAAAGCGGGGAAAGGGAAGGATGCTTCGGGAGCAGATTGGATGTGCAGAGATTCAGCACGATATAGAAAATCACGAGTGCGTAATAAATCGGTCTGTTCTGCGCCAGTTGACCGCCGGCCGGATAACTCATCAGCAGACATACGCTGAAGATGACCGCCAGCAGTGCCGTATAAACCTGAAGAAAGCGGCCGTTTTCTTCCCGCGCTTCAGGGAGCAGCTCATGAAATTCATCCCGATCCAGGCCGGCATAAAGCATCGCCTGTCGCAACCAACGCATATCCGATCCTCCGAGGCATTCGAATCAAAAAACTGTAAATACTATAACAGATTATTTGACAATTGACAATACTGTAACAAAAAATACAGCCCGGTACCTCCGTACCGGGCAAATGCTTTCGCAACGATTATCCGACCAGGTTCAGGATCAGCGTCAGAAGTACAAACGCCAGCGCAAACCATTTGGTCGCCTTTGCAAGCTTCGCATCCAGCGTCTTTGCTTTTCCCTTGGAAAGGAAGGTCTCGGCACCGCCGGAGATGGCTCCCGAAAGGCCGGCGCTCTTTCCGCTCTGCATCAGAACGATCACGGTGAGGGCAAGGCCGGAAATCAGCTGAAGAACCGCAAAAACAATGGTAACGGCAGACATAACAGGGTCAATCCTTTCTGAATATCAAACTCATTTCTTCAATCAAGCATCAAAGCTAAAATAATATACCATAAACAGACATGAATTGCAAGTGCTTTTTTTGTGCTTTTCGGAAAAGATTAATTCATAAAGAAAACTTGATTTTTAGGCGCCATTCTACTATTATGTGTATAGTCCTGTCAGGCATGACGGATTGTTTTTCAAATTGAAAGGAGCAAGATTATGGGTCTTATTCACGCAGCACTCGGTACTGCCAGCGGCGTTCTGGCTGACCAGTGGAAAGAATACTTCTATTGCGAGGCGCTTGACAATAACACGCTGGCTGTAAAGGGAAAGAAAAAGACTTCCGCTCGCAGCAGCAACCACGGCAATGACAATATCATTTCCAGCGGTTCCGTGATCGCGGTTGCCGACGGGCAGTGCATGCTGATTGTCGAACAGGGGAAGATTGTGGACGTCTGCGCCGAACCCGGCGAATATCAGTATGATGCTTCTACCGAGCCTTCCGTGTTCTCCGGCAATCTCGGCGAAAGCATTATGGAAGTATTCAAGGTTGTCGGGAAGCGCTTTACCTTCGGCGGAGAAACGCCCAAGGATCAGCGCGTCTATTATTTCAATACCAAAGAGATTCCGGGCAACAAGTACGGTACGCCGTCTCCGGTGCCTTTCCGTGTCGTAGATCAGAACGTCGGTCTGGATATCGACATTTCTGTTCGCTGCTTCGGTGAATACAGCTTCCGCCTGACGAACCCGCTGCTGTTCTATACCAATGTCTGCGGCAACGTTTCCGGCGCTTATACCGTTGACCAGATCATCGGTCAGATGCGGACCGAACTGCTGACCGCGCTTCAGCCGGCCTTTGCGAGAATTTCGGAGAAGGGTATTCGCTATTCTGCGCTTCCTGCCCACACGACGGAACTGGCTGATGCCCTGAATCAGGAGCTTTCGGCCAAATGGTCCGATGTCCGCGGCATGGAGATCGTCTCTGTCGGCGTTTCCAGTGTGAAAGCCAGCGAAGAAGACGAAGCCATGATCAAGGAGCTGCAGCGCAATGCCGCATTCAAGAATCCGAATATGGCTGCCGCGCATCTCGTCGGTGCTCAGGCTGCCGCCATGCAGGCTGCCGCTTCCAACGAGAACGGTGCCGCGATGGGCTTTGTCGGCATGGGGATGGCTCAGGGGGCGGGCGGTGTCAGCGCCCAGTCGCTGTATCAGATGGGTGCCCAGGCCGCTCCGGCGAGTGATTCCTGGACCTGCCCGAACTGCGGCAAACCCGCGACAGGCAAGTTCTGTGCCGAATGCGGTACAAAGAAGCCCGAACCCTCGGTGGGCTGGACCTGCCCGAGCTGCGGCACGGTGAATAAGGGCAAGTTCTGTGCCGAATGCGGTGCCAAAAAACCTGCAGGCGCTCCGCAGTACCGCTGCGACAAGTGCGGCTGGGAGCCGGAAGATCCTTCGGTAGCGCCGAAATTCTGCCCCGAGTGCGGGGACCCTTTTGATAACAACGATCTCGTCTGACAGAATGGGTCGAACCGGCCGTTTTCTGACCCTCTTCCTTCTTCTGAGCATTTTCTGCAGTTTCTTATGCGGCTGCGGACAGGCCGCCGATTCCAGCGGCCTGTCCGGCAGTTATGACCTTGCCGGGGCGGAGGATGACGGTCTCATCCTGACAGACGGAGAAGTATCCCTTGCCCCGCTGCACCTTCGCCTGGATCCCGGCGGTACCGGCATCGTATCGGACGGCGAAACCGTCGGACGGCTTCAGTGGTCGGTTCGGGATGATTTTGTCATGCTTGAAGCCGGCGGTGTTCTGCTCGGCGGATCCGTAGAAGGAACCGACCTGATTCTGCAGGCTGCCGGCTCCGATACGTTCCTCCGCTTCGTCCTCTCAGATCAGTCAGCCGTTTCCTCCGGAGAGGACGGCACCGAACTACCGGATGAAGTCCCCGCTGCGACGGAGGCATGCTGCTGGTACGGCTGGTGGAAGATTACCGACTCGGACGGCGGGATGCCGTTGAGTTGGTATGACTGCTGTGCCCGCCTGGACCGGATCGAGGATTCCGTTTATGTCCTGACAGTCTGGGATGAGGATGGGAGTGCGGACAGCCCGCTGGCGTCGGTCACCTTCCGGGAAGAGGAAGAAGGTCATCTGGTTTCTCTTTACGGATCCTGGCTGTATGACGACATTTCTTACGGCGAATGGGAGATTTCCGTTCCCTGTACGATTCTCTGCATGGAGAATCTTTCTCACGATGCCGAGGTGACGGCCTTCACCTACAGTTTCTATCTGCGAAGCTGGGGCGATCGCTGGGACGGCTGCCCGGAAGAACAGCTTCCGTTTTATTTTGACGACTGGTATCTTCCGCTTGTGAAGGAAAATGCGCCGATGCCCGACCGCATCCCCGTTGACAGCCTTGAGCGGGAACGAGAGTCTTTCTCCATTACGTAAAAAGGTATAAAACGCGGCGGTGTAACGTCCGTGCGAGGTACCGGCTTCTTGTCCGCGTAATTGCAGTATCTTTCGAACGGGCAGCCCTCTCTGTCTTTCCGCTTTGCCTCTCAACTTTCAACTTTCCTCTTTCAACTCTATTTTGATTGGAGACCGCTATGTCTTCACAGTTAACCAATTATCAGTGCCCGGCCTGTACCGGCCCGCTTCGCTATGACGGAGAAAGCGGGATGCTGCAGTGTGATTACTGCGGCAGCCGGTATACCGCGGAAGAAATTGAAAAGCTCTATCAGGACAAGCTGGATCAGGCGGAACAGACTTCCGTCGACGCCGCCGCTTCTGCCGCTGCAGCCGCCGCACCCGGGACGGATAACGGCGATGCCGAACAGGCATACGCCGAAGAAAGCTGGAATGCCGAGCAGGAGGGCATGAAGCTTTATAACTGTCCGTCCTGCGGGGCCCAGCTGATCTGCGATGCCACAACGGCCGCCACCAGCTGCCCCTACTGCGGCAACCCGACCGTTATGCCCGGCCAGTTCCACGGCATGCTCAAACCGGACTATATTCTGCCTTTCCGAGTCACCAAAGAGCAGGCGGTGGCGGCGCTGAAGAAATATTATCACGGCAAACGGCTGCTGCCCAAGACCTTTCTGGCGCAGAACCACATCCAGGAAGTCAAGGGCATGTATGTGCCCTTCTGGCTCTTTGACGGCACGGTCTATGCGGATATGGAATACCGCACAACCCGGGTCTCTGCTATCCGCCAGGGCGATGAGATGATCACCACCACCGATTTCTTTGACGTCCGCCGCGCCGGCACGGTGCACTTTACGCGCATTCCCGCCGACGGCTCGAAAAAGATGCCGGACGAGCTGATGGATTCCATCGAACCCTATGATTATTCCGAGATGAAGCCGTTTTCCACGGCCTACATGCCCGGCTATCTGGCCGACATCTATGACGTGGACGACCGCGAGAGCTATGAACGCGCGAAGGTCCGCGGCACGCACACGGCAGAGCATCTGATGGACTCCACCGTCAGCGGCTATTCCTCGGTTTCGCCGGTCCGCAAACAGGTCCGGATGAAGCGGGAAAGAACCGCCTATGCGCTGCTGCCCGTCTGGATGCTCAGCACCCAGTGGAACGGGGAGAACTTCATCTTTGCCATGAACGGACAGACCGGGAAGTTCATCGGCGACCTGCCGGTTTCCCGGGGGCGCTATTTTGCCTGGTTTGCCGGCATTGCCGCGCCGCTGGCGGCGGTGATGGCCATCGTGCTGTATTTTCTGTGAGGAGGGCAGCGGAATGAAAGCAAAACTCTGTGCCCTCGCGCTGGCGCTGCTTTTGCTGCTCTCTCTGAGCGTTGCTGCTTTCGCGGAAGGCGAAAACGAAACGCTGGAGTATTACGTTTCGGACGCGGCCGGTCTGCTGACGGCCCAGCAGCAGCAGACCCTGGAAGCCGCGGCCCGCGCGGCCTCGGAAAAACACGGCTGCGGCATCTATATTATCACCATCAATGATTTTCGCGAATTCGGTTTCGGCAATGTCAGCGACTGTGCCGAAGGCTTTTACAACCACTATCAGATGGGTCTCGGCAACGAACGAAACGGCATTCTGCTGCTTCTGAGCATGAATGACCGCGACTACGCCCTGAAGGCCTACGGCGGAGGCGCGCACGAAGCCTTTACCGATTACGGCTCCTACCGGATTTCCGACAGCTTTATCCGTTATTTCCGCAACAATGACTGGTACGGCGGCTTTGCGGACTATATCAGCAACGCGGAGGACTTTCTCACGCGTGCCGCCGCCGGCAACCCGGTGGACGTGCCGCAGAACGAGAATACCGGTCTCTCCTCCGGGGTGAAAACCGCCATGATCGTGGGCATTCCCGCGCTGATTGCCTTTGGCAGCTGCGAAGGGATGAAGCGCAAAATGAAGCCGGTAAAGCAGGCCGGCTTTGCCGATGATTATCTGCTGCAGGGCGGCATCCATCTGGACGTGAAGAAGGATGTCTTCGTCAACCGCAGCGTGACCCGCACGGTGATCCGCACGGAGCGCTCATCGGGCGGCGGAGGCGGCGGAGGAACCACGATTAACAGCGGCGGTTTCTCCGGCCACAGCGGTAAATTCTGATGAACGACACATTGCGTACTATTTGGAACGGCTTTGACTTTTCCTATCTGCTGGAGATTGTTCTGGGCATCATCCCCTCGCTGCTCTGCATTACGCTGCATGAGCTGGCCCACGGTTATACTGCTTACCGCCTGGGAGACGATACCGCCAAAAGGGCCGGCCGCCTGACGCTGAATCCGATCAAACATCTCGATCCGATCGGACTTCTGATGATGATGGTGTTTCATTTCGGCTGGGCAAAGCCGGTTCCGGTCAACATGCGGA
Source organism: Oscillospiraceae bacterium (assembly GCA_017538965.1). Taxonomy (GTDB): domain Bacteria; phylum Bacillota; class Clostridia; order Oscillospirales; family Oscillospiraceae; genus Limivicinus. The sequence goes on along the minus strand of JAFYHU010000005.1, from coordinate 87,959 downwards.
ACTTCAGGCATCCGAAGCAGGGGATGGCGATTACGGCGCTGGCCGGCCCTGCATGCAATCTTTTGATCACGATCGTATTTCTGCTGCTTTACGGCCTGCTGTACTCCCTGCTTTCGGATACAAAAGCCGGGGATACCGTTCTCGAGCTGTTCATGCTGACCGCCTATATGAGTCTCGGACTCTGTCTGTTTAACCTGCTGCCGGTTCCGCCGCTGGACGGCTCGAAGGTCCTTTTCTCGCTGCTGCCGGATTCCGCCTATGTCAAGCTCATGCAGGTGGAGCGCTACGGCTCGATCCTGCTGCTTCTGCTGGTCTGGAGCGGCATCCTCGGGAAGCCTTTCAGCAGGCTGATTCAGGCGGCTTTCTCCCATCTGTTTCCGATTGCGGAAACCGCATTTCATCTTGTAAACGGTTAAGGATATGGAAAACCCCAACTATCATCTGCAGGGCATCGTACGCGAAAAGGACAGCCTGCAGGATTTTGAAGGGCCGCTCAGTCTGATCCTGATGCTTCTTCAGAAGAACAAAATCGAAATTCGGGATCTGAAGGTTTCGGATATTCTGGACCAGTATCTGGACTATCTTGTCCGGATGCAGGAAATGGACCTGGATATCGCCAGCGAGTTTGTTCAGATGGCTTCGCATCTTCTGTATCTGAAAACGCGCGAACTGCTGACCACGGAAGAAGAAGTAAGTGAACTTGAGATGCTGATGGAGTCTCTCGAACAGCTGCAGGCGAAGGAACGTTTTCACGCTCTGACGGAGGTCATTCCCGAAATGAAGAAGGCCTCGGAAACCGGGCTGCTGTTCTTCTCCAAGCTTCCGGAGCCGTTGAAACAGCCGAATGCCGATTATCCCTATCGTCATGAACCGGTTGACCTTTTAAAAGCCATGCTTGCGTTGTGGACCAGGGGAGACCGCTCCCGTCCCGAAATGGAAGCGCAGGTGTTTGCGGCCGTTCCTCCGCGCATCACCTACAGCATACGTGAGAAAGGCCGTGAGATTCTCTCCAGGATTCGCAGCGGTCCGGTGCTGATGACGGATGTTTATGCGCAGTGCCGTTCCGCTTCCGAGCTGGTTGCGACATTTGTAGCGATTCTGGAGCTGTGCCGTTCCGGCAATCTGCAGTTGAACCGGGAAAATGACCGAATCAGCATGCAGTATGTCGGTGACGAGCAGGAGATTGAAGCAATTTTGGAAAGCTTTGAGGAAGAGCAATGACCGAATTGAAAAGTGCCGTAGAGGCTGTTCTGTTTGCTGCCGGCGATCCGGTTCCCATCGGCAGGATTTCCCTTGCCTTTGCCGTGGAACAGGAGGAGATCCGAAAAGCTGCCGAAGAGCTTGCGGAAGACTACGAGCAGAATAATCGCGGGCTGCGGCTTCTGCAGATGGAAGACCGGCTTCAGATCTGTTCCGCTCCGACCTATGCCTCTCTCATTACGAAAACACTGGAACAGCGTCGTCCGCCGATGCTGTCCGCTGCCGCGCTAGAAACGCTTGCCGTCGTAGCCTATTATCAGCCGGTGACCAGAGCCGTCATAGAAAAAATGCGCGGGGTGGACAGCTCCTATACCGTCTCTGCTTTGCAGGAAAAGGGCCTGATTGCTCCCGGCGGCCGTCTGGATGCTCCCGGCAGACCGACTCTGTTTTTGACAACCGATCTGTTTCTGCGTGTAATGGGGATTTCTTCCCTTTCTCAGCTCCCTCCGCTGCCGAAAGAGCAGGGGACGGAAGGGGTCGAACAGCTTCGCAGAAGCATTGCCCGCCTGCAGAACAGCGAGGATGCACAGCAGACGCTGTTTTCCGATGCGACGCAGGCGGAAGGAGAACAGGAGGCGTGACCAGACCCATGGTGTTCTGGATTATTCTGGCGGTCCTTGTCGGCATCATCGTGCTGATCATGCTGATTCCGGTCGGCGCGGACATCCGCTATGAAGATGACATTGTCCGCATCTCTCTGAAAGCCGCCTGGTTGAAGCTTCAGCTGCTGCCCAGACCGAAAAAGAAGGCAGAAGAAGAGAAACCGAAAAAAGAAGAAAAGCCCAAAGAGGAGAAAAAGCCCGAAGAAAAGCCCAAAGAGGAGAAAAAGCTTTCTCTTCCTTTCAATTTCGATGAGATTATCGAGCTTCTGAAGGTCGTCATTGAGAGTATGGGAAGCTTCAGCAGGAAGGTTTCGGTCGACCGCTTCGTCCTGCACTGGATCTGTCCCGGCTCCTGGGATCCCTATCTCATGGCCAGAATCTTCGGCGTTGTCAACGCCGGACTCTCCCAGCTCGCCCCTTTGTGCATCGACCGCTTTCAATGCCGCGACAGCAGCGTCTGGACAGACATCGACTTTGTACGCGATGACATGAAGCTTGAGTTTTGTCTCGTCATGACTATCCGCATCGGCAGGATTGTCGTCATCGGTCTGAAAACCGGCGCCGCCGTCCTGAAAATCTACCTGCGCAGCAAACGCCGCAGGAAGCGCGAGGACAGAGAAGAAAAGCAGGCGCTGGAGAAATGGCTGCAGAACCACCCCGAATCCCGCGCCCTCCTTGAACAGCAGGAAATCCCCAAAAGCGCCTGACCAACGGGGTAACTGTTTTCTCTCTCTTATGTTCGCGGCCGCAGCGGTATATCAGGGTCAGTTCCTTCCACTTGCTGCGAAACGGTGGAAACTCTCGGGTAGCGCCCGTACTCAGCTTACCTCGCCGCGCTTTAAATAGATAGCCAACTATCAAATTGCAAATTGGAAAGGAATCAAAGCAATGGAGAACATCAACCCGATCGGCGAACTTATGCAGTCCACGATGGACAATGTCCGCAGCATCCTGAAGGTGGATACGGTTGTCGGAGACCCGATTGTGACCCCTGACGGCATCACCCTGGTCCCCATCTCGCGTATCAGCGTCGGATTTGGCGGCGGCGGTGTGGAATTTGCCGCCAAAAGAATCGGTCAGGAGCGTCCCTATGGCGGCGGCAACGCGACCGGTGTCAAGATTGATCCGATCGGCTTTCTGGTCATCAAGGACGGCGTTATCCGCATGATCAACGTTACGCCCCCTGCCAGCAATACGATCGACCGCCTGATCGATCTGGTTCCGCAGGTGATCGACAGGGTCGACAGCTTTATCGATAAGCAGAAAAACGCCGACTGATGCCTTCCCGTCTTCAGAAACGGATTGCGGAATCCGGTCTGATGTCCCGGCGCGCGGCTGAAGAAGCCATCCGCGCCGGCCGGGTGCTTCTGAACGGGCATACGGCTGTCCTCGGCGAGAGCTGTACGGAGAACGACATCCTTCTCGTCGACGGCAGACCGATTCCCGAGCCGGAGGTCAGACGCTGTTACATGCTCAACAAACCGCGCGGTTATGTCTGTACCCTGCATGATGAGAAGGGAAGGAAATCCGTACGGGAGCTCCTTCCGGAATCCGCGGGTCGCGTTTACCCGGTCGGAAGGCTTGACATCATGTCGGAAGGACTTCTGCTCCTGACGAATGACGGCGATCTGACGCTTCGGCTGACGCATCCTTCCGGACAGGTTCTCAAAACCTACCGCACAAGTGTCCGCGGTGAAAAGCTCGAAGAGGGCATTCGGCGTTTGCATTGTCCCTTCGTCCTCGATGGCTTCACAGTCTGTGCAAAGTCCGTTGATCTCGTCAGCCGCAGCGGTTCTTCCGCAGTTTTGGATATCACGGTAGGGGAAGGGCGCAACCGCCAGATCCGCCGCATGTGCGAAGAAGCCGGTCTGATCGTTCTGCGCCTGATTCGCACGGCTGAAGGCCCGCTGAAGCTCGGCTCATTACCCAGCGGTTCGTCTCGCCCTTTGACAGATGAAGAAATTGCTTCCCTGATGAGAGAAATGACAGAATGACGGCAGATGTTGTTGTAATCGGCGCCGGCGCATCCGGCCTGATGGCTGCTTTGACGGCAGCAGGGCAGGGCGCCTCGGTTGTTTTGGTGGAAAAAAACAGAAAAGTCGGCCGCAAACTTCGCATTACCGGCAAAGGGCGCTGCAACCTGACCAACGACTGCGAGGTCCGCGATGTACTCGCTCAGATTCCGGGCGACGGGCGTTTTCTGTACAGTTCTCTGACCGCCTTCCCTCCGCAGGCTGTCATGCGCTTTTTCCGTGAAAACGGACTTGCGCTGAAGACAGAACGCGGGCGGAGGGTTTTCCCGTACTCGGACAAAGCCGATGACGTGGCCGAACTGCTTCTTTCCCTGTGCCGCAGAAACGGCGTTCGTATTCTCTGTGACCAAGTATCCGAAATCCGGGCAGAAAATGGCGCCATACAGGCCGTCCGGACCGTTTCCTCCGAGATTGCCTGCCGCAGCTGCATTGTCTGTACCGGCGGTCTTTCCTACCCGCTTACAGGCTCTACCGGAGACGGATATCGATTCGCCGAAGCCTTCGGTCACACGCTGACGCCCCCGCGTCCTTCTCTGGTTCCGCTCGTCTGTGCGGAGAACAGCTGCGAACGCATGCAGGGCCTTTCGCTCAGAAACGTCGAGCTTCGTGTCTATGAGAACAACAGTCTGCTGTGCCGCGAACAGGGAGAGATGCTTTTTACGCATTTCGGCGTTTCCGGACCCCTGGTGCTCTCTGCATCTGCCCGCATGCGCAGGATCGGGGAGGCTTCCTATCGGCTTGAAATTGACATGAAACCCGCTCTTGATGAGAAAACCCTGGATCAGCGCCTGCTGCGGGATTTTGCGAAATTCCGGAATCGGAATCTCGCAAACGCTCTGGTTGATCTGCTGCCGCATGCGATGATTCCCGAAATCATTGCGGCTGCCGGCGTCTGCCCTGAGCTTCCCGTCCATTCTCTGCCTCGGGAAATGCGCCTCCGTCTTCTCCAAGCCGTCAAGTCTTTTCCCTTGACAGTTGTGGGCACACGCCCCATCGAGGAAGCCATCGTAACGGCGGGCGGAGTCCGTACGTCCGAAGTCAACCCCCGCAGCATGCAGTCGCGCAGAATTGCCGGTCTGTTTTTTGCCGGCGAAGTTCTCGATCTCGATGCTTATACCGGCGGTTACAACCTCCAGATTGCCTGGTCCACCGGCAACATGGCCGGCAAAAGTGCCGCCGCATACGCTTTATCCAATCCAATGAAATCGGAGTGACATGAACATGAAGAACAGTCCAATTTCCGTTGCCATTGACGGCCCCTCCGGGGCAGGGAAGAGCAGCCTGGCTCGTAAATGCGCTTCCGCCTTCGGTTTTCTCTATGCCGACACCGGCGCCATCTATCGAACCGTCGGTCTCGCGGCATACCGGAGGGGGGTCGACAGAAAGGACAGCGCCGCCATAGAAAAGATGCTGCCGGCCATTTCCGTTTCTCTCCGGTACAACGAGGAAGGGGAACAGCGCATGTTCCTTGACGGAGAGGACGTATCCGAAGAGATCCGGAAACCGGAAATCTCGATCTGTGCCTCCGACGTTTCCGCTCTTCCCGTTGTCCGCAGCTATCTGATGCAGACTCAGCGTACTCTTGCAAAGGAGAACAATGTCATCATGGACGGTAGGGATATCGGGACCGTGGTTCTTCCGAACGCCGACCTGAAGATCTTTCTGACTGCTTCCCCGGAAGCCCGTGCGCAGCGCCGTATGAAGGAGCTTCAGGAAAAGGGAATTCCCTGTGTTTTTGAAGATGTTCTCAAGGATATCCTATACCGCGATGAGCAGGACAGCTCTCGTGCCGCCGCCCCGCTGCGCCGGGCAGACGACGCCGTTCTGGTCGACACGACCGAACTGAACTTTGACGAGAGCTTTGCCGCAATCAGTCAGCTGATCATTGAGCGCTTCTGCCTGCAGCCCGACGCTGACAACGGAGTTTCTCCCGTATGAAGGAACTGCGTATAGCCAAAAGCGCCGGATTCTGCTTTGGTGTCAGCCGTTCCGTGGAATTGGCGGAAAAGTTGCTGCAGGACGGCCCCTGCGCCAGTTTCGGAATGCTGATTCACAATGACGATGAGATACGGCGTCTGTCGGAAAACGGTCTCAGAACCGTTGACCGAGCGGAAGACGTACTGCCCGGCGAGCGGGTTCTGATCCGTGCCCACGGCGTCCCGCCGGAAATCATGAATGCGTTGGAAGAGAGAGGAGCTTTGGTTCAGGATGCCACCTGCCCGAAGGTTCTGCATATCCATCGCATTGTCGAACGGGCAAGCCGGGAAGGTCGCTTTGTGATTGTCATTGGCATGAAGCAGCATCCGGAAGTGGATGCCATTCGGGCGCGCTGTTCCGATTATATCGTGCTCGAAGCCCCGGGAGAGACGGAGGCATGGACAGAAAATCATCCGGAACTCTGGAATCAGCCGATTACGGTTGTCGTTCAGACCACGCAGACAAAAAATAATTTTGATAATTGTCTGAAAGCCATAAAAAAAAGATGTACAAATGCAGAAATTAATGATACAATATGCTTTGCAACATCTACGCGGCAGGAAGAAGCCGCAGCGCTGTCTCGTGTTTGTGATGCCATGGTCGTGATCGGCGGGCGCCACAGTGCAAACAGTGTGCATCTTGCGGAGATATGCCTACAGAACTGTAAAAATGTTCAGTTCGTTGAAAGACCGGAGGATCTGGATTTTTCAAGGCTTAAAAACTCCCCGGTTGTCGGGCTTACTGCGGGTGCATCTACGCCTGCGTGGATCATTAAGGAGGTAACAGACAAAATGAGTGACGAGATCAAAATCGAAGAAATTCAGGAAGAAACAGCTGCGCCGGAAGTGAATGCTCCCGTCGTCGAAACCGTTGAGGAAGTTGTGGAAGAAGCTGCGGAAGTTCCCGCAGTCGAAGCTGCCGCAGCGGAAGTCTCTGACAAAGAGCCGAGCTTCGATGAAATGCTGGAGGAAACCCTGAAGAACATATATAACGGAGAGCGTGTCAGCGGTACGGTCGTTTCCATCACCGGGACCGAGGTCAGTGTGGATCTTGGCGCAAAGTATTCCGGATTCATTCCCACGTCTGAGTTTACAGATGCCGGAGTCAAAGTGGAAGACGTCGTAAAAGTCGGAGATCCGATTGAGGCGATTGTTGTCCGTGTTAATGACGTGGAAGGCACGGCCATGCTTTCCAAGCGCCGTCTTGATGCAGCCAAAGCATGGATTGATGTCGAAGAAGCCGTTGACAGCAATGCCATTCTCGAAGGCGTTGTCACGGAAGAGAACAAGGGCGGCGTTGTTGTCAATGTGAACGGCATCCGCGTTTTTGTCCCGGCCAGCCAGACAGATCTTCCCCGCGATGCCGAGCTTGCTCAGCTCCTGCGGAAGAATGTCCGCCTTCGCATCACCGAAGTGAACCGCGCCAGGAAACGCGTTGTCGGTTCCATTCGCCGCGTTGCCCAGGCCGAGCGCCGCGAACGTGTGGAGTCTCTCTGGAATGAGATGGAAGTCGGCAAGAAGTATCATGGCGTTGTGAAGTCTCTGACCAGCTATGGTGCCTTTGTGGATATCGGCGGTGTTGATGGCATGGTCCATGTTTCCGAGCTCAGCTGGGGCCGGATTCATCAGCCCTCTGAAATCGTCTCTGTCGGAGACGAGCTGGATGTCTATGTGATTCAGTTTGACCGTGAAAAGAGAAAGATTTCTCTGGGTTACAAAGATCCTGAGGCAAATCCCTGGACGATGTTCATGAATCGTTATTCTGTCGGTGATACCGCCAGCGTAAAGATCGTCAAGCTGATGAGCTTCGGTGCCTTTGCCGAGTTGCTGCCCGGTGTTGACGGCCTGATCCATATCAGCCAGATTGCTGATCATCGGATCGAAAAGCCGGACGATGTTCTCCGTGTCGGCGATGTCGTTGACGCCAGAATTACCGCCATTGATGAAGAGAAGCATAAGATTTCTCTGTCCATCCGTGCGCTCCTGAACGAAGCGAAGGCTGCCCAGATGGCTGCCGAGCCGGAAGCTTCCGAAGAAGCCGAGGAAGATACTGCGGACGCTCTCGTTTACGAGGTCTCGTCCGAAGGCGAGGCAAGCGGCGATGCGGAAGCCTTTGAGGTACCCGAAGAAGACGCCTGAATCTCCCAAAAATGTAAACATCCACCCTATCGGGTGGATGTTTTTTATCTCCTTAAACAGAAGAAAATGATTTTCAGCCTTCCTCTGCGGTCGGTGCGGCATCGGTCGGGTTTTCATTCGCCGGTACCGCAATTTCAGACGGATTCGAGAGCTTGCCCTGATTCGTCGTGTTCGTCGAAACCGCAGTGCTCTGCGCTTCCACAGAACCGTCTCCGGTCGGTCCGGTTTCGGAGATCACGACATCATCCGCAGCGCTGGATACCTTGGAATTCGCCAGCGGAGAATTTTCAATGGCGTTGCTCGGTTTGTCGCCCGATGACGCTGTCGTAGAGGAGGAAGCAGACGTCGCTGCAGAATCTGTCGTTGTTGCAGTTGCTGCTGTTTCTGTCGGTTTAGGAGTGGAAGCGGAAGCGGCTGCGGCGCCTTCTTTATCTGCGCTCTCCGCAGTCTCCGGCTTCTTGGTCGCTGCCGGGTCATCGCTGGACAGATACTGAGAGAAGATGTATCCTTTCTGATCGCCGACCTGGACATGGGTCCATTCGCCGGTAATCGCCAGAACCTGAACCTGCTGTCCGTCATTCAGGCTGTCGATGATCTGGCCTTCCAGAGATGGTGCTTTGCGGAAACGGACTTCCGTTCCCTTTACGTAGGCGTAAACGACCGACTGCATGCTGCTGATCTGTCCGGTGGTATCAGACTCGGGCTCTTCCGGAACGGGGGAGAGATAGAAGAATACCAGATTGTCGGCATCCTCGGAGAGTGTCAGATACTGTTCCTCATCGATGGTAATCTGACGGCTGCTGTTCGGGCGGATGGTTACCTTGGTATATTCCGATTTCAGGTTTTCTTCTTCATCTTCACTGCCGCTGCTGCCTGCAGAAAGCTCTGAGGCTGTTTCGATCTCATTGTCCGCGGCTTTCAGCTTGGCCAGATCCGCGCCTTCTTTGATGATTTCCACTTCAACCGGAATGGAGTTGTTGTTCAGAACGTTATAAACGCCGTAGGGAATGCGGAACTGAACGGCATCCGAATCGCCGGAGCCCGCTTTGGGTTTGGTTCCGTATTTTCCGGTTTCATTCCAGGAAAGCACAAGATAATTGACAGGGGCTTCGTTGCGGTCAACAACGGTGTTTTCCTTTTTCGGAAGAATCAGCATGACGACAACGATCAAAATAACGGCAGCCGCAGCAACAAGGACCCAGGGGCTGGTTTTCCAGATGTTCTCTGACACGCGTTTCAGTGTTTTGGTGCTGATTCTGTTTTTATCGGAAGCTGTTTTGCGTTTCTGGACTTCCTTCCTGCTTCTGCCTTCCGCCGGAGCAGAGCTTTCTTCCCTGACAGCGGTCTCAGGCACGGACCCGCCCATCTCTCTCCGGCAGATCCTGAACAGCGCATTCAGAAGAGTAACCGAGCGCAGCGCGGCATCCGGTTCATTCACTTCAAGACCGAGCTGCCCGGCAATCTGTTCGGGAGTTTCAGCCTCAAGATCAGGAAAGAGCGCTTTTGCCAGCTTTGCAGAAGGAACAAACGAAATCTCCCCCTCATATCCCAGACGGTCAAGAAGTTTGCGTAGGCAGCTCAGATCCATCGGTTCAGAGACGACCGTACTGCCGATTAGAAGTCTGGAGAGTCCGGAAGCAACCTTTTCTTCGGAATAGGCGGAACCCTCTTCGGCATCCTGCTCGATCGGAATGACCGCTTCATTGATGATTTCTCCGTCCAGCACATGCATCATGGCGATCGAACTGATGCCGTCACTGTCTTCGGACGTCGTATCCCCCTGAACGGACAAAGTATAATAATCATTCAGCGCAAGAATCTCATCTGCGTTCGTAATCTGACGTAACTGAATCATCGTTCATTGCCTCCTTGATGATAGGGGACTCCATCAGAAAGAGATCCCGAGAAAATTGATAAGAAATCCGAAAAGAACAGCGATACCGTAAAGCAGAATCATAATGCGGATGTTTTCTCTGTGGTCCGGGTTAACGCGAAACAGAATCAGCAGTCCGACACCGGCGCCGTCCAGAAGCCCGGCGATCATATGACTGGAGGGCAGAATTCCCTGAAGATACATCTGGGTCAGAAGAACCGAAGCGCCGCAATTCGGAATCAATCCGATCAGGGCAGACAGAAAGAGTCCGGCCACGGTATGCGAAGACACCGCATGTGCGATGGCATCCTCTCCGAGAAAGAAGAATCCGAGGTTCAGCAGAAACGTGATGACAAAGACAAAAAGAAGAATGTTGCCTGTATGCTTCAATGCGGACAGTACGATACTTCCGTTTTCACAGTGACAGTGTTCCTTTTCGCAGAGCCGTTCAATCAGAAAGCCTTCTCCGTCTTCAGGCTGCCCGGTTTTCCGGCTGGCAAGAATATGGCAGAATCCGTCAATCAGAAAGCCGCACAGAATTCCGATCAGCATCTTCAGAAACACGATTTTCAGGATTCGCACGGGCGAAACGGCTTCTGACAGCATGATCGGCAGCATTTCGTCTGAGGTGGAGAGAAAGATGGCGAACAGCGTGCCCAGAGAAACGGCTCGCCCGGCATACAGGTTGGCGGCTGCAGCCGAAAACCCGCATTGCGGAACTCCGCCCAGAACACCGCCCCAGAACGGCCCCATCCATCCGGCTTTCTTGACGAATGAACGGATATGATCTTCGGTATGGCTTTCCAGATACTCCATCGCGAGATAGGCGGCGAAGAGAAACGGAAGAATCTTCAGGGTATCAATCAGCGCATCCAGAAAGGCATCAAGCATTGCGAATGACTCCTCGGGAGATAGTAGTGGTATTATACGTCAGAGATTGCATCATTGCAAGGGATAGATAGAAAGCTTCAGAAAAGCTTCAGAAATTTTCTTGTATTTTGCCCTGATCTATGCTATATTGATGAAAACAAGATCCCTGCGGATGTAGTTTATCGGTAGAACTCCGGCTTCCCAAGCCGATAAGGTGGGTTCGACTCCCATCATCCGCTCCAGAATGGTTCTCCCAGAGCTGCTCGGCTTTCTGGGAGAATCCTTCTTAAAAGGGATGGAAAACTCTTGTATCTCCCGGTTTTGAAAGGTTTCGTTATGAAAACACCTCGTTCTTTTCCGCAGGCCGTCATTTCAAAGAAGGCTTCTCTCAGAGTGCAGAACGGTCATCCCTGGATTTACGCCGAGGATATTATATGCTGCGAAGAGGGAATTGAAAACGGAGCGCTTGTCGATGCCGTTACCGAAGGCGGCAAATATCTTGGCACCGGCCTGATCAGTCTGAAAAGCAAAATACGGATTCGTCTTCTTTCCCGGAATGCCAACGAGCGTTTTGACGAGGCGTTCTGGAAGAGACGAATCGAGTATGCCTGGAGCTATCGGAAAACCGTCATGGGAGATGATATCAGCTGCTGCCGTATCATCTTCGGGGAGGCAGACGGCTTTCCCGGTCTCACGGTAGATCGGTTTTCGGACCTTCTGTCGATCCAGTGCCTTTCCTACGGTCTGGAGATCCGCAAATCCATGATCTATCCGCTGATTCTGGATGTTCTTCAGCGGGATGGACAGAATATCCGTGGAATCTATGAGCGGAATGACAATCCGCTCCGGGAAAGGGAAGGACTAACCCAGGAAAAAGCTTGGTTTTATATTGACGGAAAATCAACGCATATTTCAACGCTGACGACGATTACGGAGAACGGAATCCGGTATCTGGTGGATGTAGAGAACGGACAGAAAACCGGCTTCTTTCTGGATCAGAAATACAACCGTCTTGCCGTATCCAGAATTGCAAAAGGCAAGCGGGTCCTGGATTGCTTTACTCATACCGGATCCTTTGCGCTCAATGCAGTAAAAGGCGGAGCTGATCATGTCACCGCAGTGGATATTTCGGAATTTGCCATAGCTCTTGCCAGAGCGAATGCCGAAGAAAACAGCTTCTCTGACCGAATAACGTTTATGACCGCTGATGTATTCGATCTGCTTCCGAAACTGGCTTCAAGCGGGGAGAAGCCCTTTGATTTGATTATTCTCGATCCTCCGGCTTTTACCAAATCCCGGAAAACCGTTTCCAATGCGCAGCGCGGTTATAAGGAGATCAATTTCCGTGCCATGAAGCTGCTGCCGCGCGGCGGATATCTGGCAACAGCCTCCTGCAGTCATTTTATGCCTGCAGAACAGTTTGAAAAAATGCTGCTCAGTGCGGCTGAGGATGCCGGGGTGGTCTTGCGGCAGATCGAAGCTCGACAGCAGGCAGCGGATCATCCTGTTCTGTGGACGATCCCGGAAACCGATTATCTGAAATTTTATCTTTTTCAGGTTGTATGACGAAGCACAGGAGACAATTCATGAAAAAACCGATGATAACGCTGATGCTTCTGACAATATGCATTGTTTTGGCGTCCTGCAGTTCTCCGTCTTCTTCGACTGTTGTGCCCGAAGACATCCCGCAGTCTTCCGAAGCAGATGCGGATGCGGATTCGATTTCAACGAAGCAGGAAGATTACGGACAATCCGTTATGACGTATCAGGAGTATCTGGCTGCGCAGGAAGACAGTCGTGTAACGGTTGACTGTTATGTGCAGGCAAAAGAAGGCTGGCATGATGGCTTTTGTTCCGTTTACGCCCAAAATGCCGACGGTGCTTATTATCTGGCCCGTCTTTATTGTTCTGAAAATGAGTACGAGGATCTTGTACCGGGCCGGCTGATTCGTGCGACCGGATATAAAAGTCACTGGGCAGATTCTTTAGAGATTTCCGATGCGTCTTTCGTCCTGCTGGACGGAAGCTGGATTTCCGAGCCGGCAGATATGACGGCATTGATCGGAACAGATGAATTAATTCGTCACCAGAATGAAAAGGTATGCTTTCATGGGATGAAAATCGAAACCATGCCGGATGGTCATTCTGTCTGGTATATCGGATGGGATAATTCCGGAGAAGAAGATCAGAACGCAGAATTATACTTTAAAGCCTCCGCAAATGGGACCGGATGCAGCTTTACCGTTAAGCCGTCCCTGTGTGAGAATGCAGAAAAGGTGATTGAAATACTGCAGCAGCTTCAGGTCGGTGATACCGTTGATTTGGAAGGATACCTGCGTTTCTATAACGGAATGCTTCCCCGTATTACCGAAATTATTCCCATGAACGGGAATTTAACAGATCAGCCTTGATTTCAAAGGCGTTTTCCTGTATGATACGCAATGCTGTTTTCTAATCCTCTTTTCTGGTGAGTTCCGATATGAAACGCCGATTTCTTATCTCTGCTATTCTGCTGAACTGCTTTCTGCTCATCGGCATCATTTTGCCTGCCCTGACTTCTGCTGCTGCGGAAGAAAGGCTCCCTTTGCTTGATGCAGAGGAAATACAAGAGATGCTGGATGCCTATCTGGAGGAGAATGGGATTCTTTCCGATCTGATCTCTGTCGGTTATGTATATACGGCAACCGGAGAGACCTGGTATCACAATCCGGATCGCTGGTTTTATTCTGCGAGTCTTTATAAAGTCCCCTTGATGATGATTCTGGCTGAAAGGGAAGCGGCAGGAGATCTGTCGCAGGAGTCAGAAATCTACGGGATGCCCCTTTCTTATATTGAAGAAGAAGTCCTGACATATTCCAATAATGACATTGCCTATTCTGTCATGCTTTCCATAGCTCAGCCAGATGAATGCAGAAGATTGTTTCAGCGTTATTCTGCCATCCCGGAAGAAAACTATCCATGGGAATTTGCCAGCTATAGTTATTTTTCCGCACGCTTCATGACAGACGTAATGCAAACGCTGTTCTACGAGTCTGAACGCTTCCCTCATGTGACGGATTGCCTTCTGAACGCACAGCCCGGTCATTATTTTCATCTGCAGCTCGGAGATGAGCTTTTGATCGCGCAGAAGTATGGGTGCTACCATGATGATTGGGATGATTCCGACTGGAATCACACTTCCGGGATTATTTATACACCGAATCCGTTTATTCTGACTGTCATGACGCGGTATGGTGGGATGTCAGAAAACATCATCGGTGATCTTGCTGTTCTGTTTTATGAATACACACTTCAGATGGATAACCGACTTCGGGAACAAGAAATCCGGATGGAAGCGGCTTCGCCGGCGGCGGCATCGTCGGAACCGATTCTGACTGTATTTTCTCGAGGGAAAAGTCGATAGATATGAAAGGGTATCGTTTCATGATTGCTTACGGAAAAAGAAAATGCAGATATGCAGCGCTGTTCCTATGTTTTTGTCTGCTCCTTTCCGGATGCGGGAACAACACGGGCTACGGAGTCAAAGCGGTACAGACTCTTGTCGAACAGGAGTATTCTCTGGCATTTCGCAATGACGATCCGACCGCTTATTATATTATCGGCGCAATACAGGCTCTGGATGAGGAGGGAAAGCTCGGGGAGCTTTCCGTAAAATGGTTCGGGCAGCGTATCATTTCTTTTCCCAGGACAGAAATCCGACTTGAAAGTCTACCCGCTACAGAATACAGAGACTTTATTATCGGTCTGGATATCAACTCTTTCCCTCTGGCATATGCTGCAAATGGGGAATACTGGGGATTTGACGTGGAATTTGCCATCGCTGTATGCGAGAAGCTCGGCTGGCATATTAAAATGCAGCCGATTGAAAAAGAAAATGTCTATATAGAGCTCTCTTCGGGAAATATTGACTGTGCCTGGGGCGGTATCGCTCTTGATCCGGACGAGGTCGAAAGCCGTATCTATTCCCGTTACGGTCCTTATGTCAAAAACGATATTGTCGTTGCCGTTCGCTCAAACAGCTATGCCATGAACAGCATGATGCTGAATGGAAAGAAATTGGTCATGCCATCCACCCCCGAAGCCATGGATGCATTGAATCGAGATCCGAAGCTTGTTAAACGCCTTGGGCAGATTACACGTCTGGCCGGCGGCACAACAGAGTGTTTCTCACAGCTCTATGCCGGAAAATGCGATGCGGTTTTGACGGACAGTACCGCTCTATACTACTTCAACAGTCATTAAAATTCTTGCTTTTCACAGTTGCTCATACTATAATAATATTTCAGTATTCTTTTGAGCAGACCGAACGATCGCGGGCATAAGGCGAAAGCCTGTGCATGAGGAAAGTCCGGGCTCCACAGGGCAGGGATAACGGGTAACACCCGCCAGGGGCGACCCTCGGACAAGTGCAACAGAAATAGACTTCCTGCGCCTTAAGCGCAGGGGATGGTGGAAAGGTGAGGTAAGAGCTCACCCGTCGCATGGAGACATGAAGACGCTGTAAACTCTATCCGGAGCAACACCGTGGAAGAACATAAGGCCGGCCCGGCCGTTCTCAGGAGGTGGCTTGAGCCTGTCGGCAACGGCAGGCCTAGATAGATGATCGTTCTCGACAGAACCCGGCTTACAGGTTTGCTCATTTCAAAAATCCTCCCCCGACGGGGGAGGATTTTACAGAAAAAACAGGAGGAAGTGCCCCGTGACTTTAGAATCTTATCTGGACGGTATTCAATCCCGTACTGTTGCTGTTGTCGGTATCGGTATTTCCAATCTTCCACTGATCGAACTTCTCTGCCGTTCCGGCATACAGGTAACTGCCTGCGATAAAAGAACTCGGGAAGAGCTTGGTGATACAGCGGAAAAACTGCGTTCTCTCGGTGCTGAACTGCAATTGGGAGAAGATTATCTGGATCATCTGCATCAGGATATAATCTTTCGTACACCGGGTCTGATGCCGTTCGATCCGCACCTGGAAGCAGCCAAAAAAAGGGGAAGTGTTGTCACTTCCGAGATGGAAGTATTTTTTTCTCTCTGCCCCTGCCGGATTTTTGCCGTAACGGGCAGCGACGGAAAGACGACGACTACCACCATTATCTCTGAACTTCTTAAAGCAGCTGGCTATACCGTGCATTTGGGCGGCAATATCGGAAAGCCTCTACTCTGTGAGCTCCCTTCAATGCGTCTGGAAGATCTTGCCGTTCTGGAATTGTCTTCCTTCCAGCTGCACTCTATGAAATGCCGTCCTCATACAGCAGTAATTACGAACATCTCGCCGAACCATCTGGATAAACATAAGGATTTTCAGGATTATATTGATGCCAAATGCTCCATTTTTCTATCCCAGAAACCGGACGACCGATTGATTCTGTTTGCCGATGACGACCATTCTTCCTATTATTCCGCCCTGGCGCCTTCCCGCGTCTCCTGGTTTTCCGACACCAAAGAGGTCAGACCGGGCTGCATCTGCAAAGAAGGAAAAATTCTCTGGGTTTCTTCTGACGGAACGGAAGAATATATCATGAATGCGAATGAGATTCGGATTCCCGGCCAGCACAATGTTCGAAATTACCTTGCTGCCTTTGAAGCAGTACGAGGCTATGTGTCACCAGAGATCTGCAGAGAAACCGCCATGCGCTTTTCCGGGGTTGAGCATCGCCTGGAAGAAGTTCGAACACTGAACGGTGTCCGCTACATCAACGACTCGATCGCTTCGAGCCCAACTCGTACAATTGCCGGCCTCCGGGCATTGAAGACAAAGCCGATTATTCTTCTCGGCGGATATGACAAGCATCTGCCTTTTGACAGTCTGGGCGAAGAAGTATGTCAAAGAGCAAAGGCAGCCATTGTTACCGGAGATACCGCAGACCGCATCCTATATGCAATTCATACTGCATCTGCCGGTTCGGAATTTCCTGTGTACCGTACCGAAAACATGGTAGAATCGGTGAGCCTTGCATCTCGCATTGCAGAAGCAGGGGATACGGTTCTCCTTTCTCCGGCCTGTGCGTCTTTTGATCAGTTTCGAAACTTTGAAGAACGCGGAAATCTCTTTAAGAAGCTGGTGATGGTGCTTGAATGAACTGATACTTCATATGGCCGAGCAGGCAGAAACACGCTGTGCCGATCGTTTCCGAGCAATAGATAAAATATCGGAGAAAAATACCGAACGTCTCCTCGATGCTTTCCGTAATGCCCGGGTTTCCGAGGCCTGCTTTGCCGGAACAACCGGCTATGGTTATGATGATCTCGGCAGAGAAACCCTTGACCGCATTTATGCCGAACTCATGGGAACGGAATCCGCTATTGTTCGGATCGGTTTTGTAAACGGAACGCATGCACTGACAGCTGCGCTTTTTGCGCTTGCGCTGCCAGGGCAGCATTTGCTGTCGGCAACGGGCTTGCCTTATGATACACTGCAGGAAGCCATCGGAATCCGCGGAAATGCTTTCGGGTCTCTTTCTTCCTATGGCATAGGTTATGATCAGATCGACTTGCTGCCGGACGGCCGGATTAATATTTCAGCTTTGAAAACAGCTGCTGCAAAATCCGGAACAGCTGCAGTCATTCTTCAGCGATCTCGTGGATACACGGAAAGAAAGGCTCTTTCCGTCGACGAAATAGCTGAAATAACGGAAACAGTAAAGGCAATCAACCCGGATATTGCTGTTATGGTTGATAACTGCTACGGGGAGTTTACCGATATCCGGGAACCCGGACATGTCGGAGTCGATCTTCTTGCCGGTTCTCTGATTAAAAATCCGGGCGGCGGCCTTGCTCCCGCAGGCGGCTATATAGCAGGAAGAAGCGAACTTGTCGAGCGTGCTGCCATGCGTCTGACCACACCGGGTATCGGCGGAGAATGCGGTGCCAGCCTTGGCTGCAACCGTCTACTGTTTCAGGGCTTGTTTCTGGCTCCGCACACAACTGCACAGGCTTTGAAAACAGCTGTATTTTGCGCCGCAATGATGGAACAGCTGGGGATTCGAAGCTTTCCGGGAGTCAATGACAACCGTTCCGATATCATTCAGACAGTTTGCCTGGGCAGTGAAGAACGGATGCGTCGGTTCTGCCGCGGCATTCAGAAAGGTGCACCGGTTGATGCCTTTGTCACCCCCGAACCCTGGGCAATGCCGGGATATGACGACCCTGTCATCATGGCAGCAGGGAGCTTCATTCAAGGCAGCTCGATCGAACTTTCCGCAGATGGTCCGATTCGTCCGCCTTATGCGGTTTATATGCAAGGCGGCCTGACCTATGAATCCGGGAAACTCGGGATTCTGATGGCCGTTGAAGAGTTGCTGTTATAAGAAAAACCGGCTTTCGCCGGTTTATTCTTTTTCTCTTGAGTTGATCTCTTTACAGATACGGGCATATTCTTTCTCATCGAGAATATAACGTTTTTGATAAAGAAGATAGGAGATAAACATCAGCAGACAGGGGAGAACCGTCATGACCAAAAGCAATCCGAGGCTCTGACTGTGCTGAACACCTGTTAAAAGGGAAGTAATCTCGGCGCCTTTCTGCTCTGCGGTGATCTCACCCGCATTTGCCGCCTGTTCCAGATCCGCAATTCCGTTGGTATAATGAATGATGTTGAAGACGATGTAGGTAATATTGGCAATGGCAACCGTCAGTGCCGATGCCAGCTTGGTCAGAAAAGGGCGGAGCGAAGACACAATACCTTCATCCCTGGTTCCGTGTTTGTATTCATTGTACTCAACAGTATTCATGATTGAGATCATCATAATCAGGTAGAATCCGTATTGACCGAAATTTGCCAGCATATAGCCGATCGTCAGAAGTATGAATTTCAGATTGCCGCCGTGCAGTGCCAGCCCCGGCAGAAGCATGATCACATAACCGATTCCGGAAATCAGCATCAGAATGCTCATCAGTTTTTTCCGGTTTATTCTTCGGGAAATGATCGGATAAAAGATCATCAAGAGAGCTGTAACGGCCATGCCGAGCATCTGAAAAGCCGTAAAGAAGATACCGTTATATCCGAATTCTACATAAATATAGGTCTGCCCGATACCGGAAAGAACAATCCCGTTGCCGATCTGCTGCAGCAGGAAAATCAGGGAAATCCAAAGAAGCTGATCGTTACCGGCAATCGTTCCTATGATCTTTTTAAAGCTGACCGGCGGTGCCGGCTCATTGTTATAGTTTCTCTGTTCTACAACACCGAAAACCGTGAAGGCAAGGAAAACCGGTCCGAGAATGGCAATCAAAAGGGCAACGCGGCCATAGGCGGTAACGGCATTTCCGCCGATTGCCGCATCACCTGCAGTAAGCATGGGAATAAACGCTGCAGCAAGCATGCCGCCGATTCCGGCAAACAGCGTTGCCCGTGAAGTGTACTTGTTACGAGTATCGGCATCCGAACTGAGAGCCGGTACCATGCCCCAGTAAGAAATATCATGCATGGTGTACGTAATGCTGTACAGAAAATAGATAATACCGAAAAACAAGACGAAAGGCCAACCTTGCAGCTGTACATTAAAGGCAAGATAAATCACGATGGAAGTGGTCAGAATTCCGATCACGAGCCAGGGCTTGAACTTGCCCCAGCGCGTACGTGTGCGCTCAATGATGTTCCCCATAATCGGATCATTCAGCGCGTCAAAAATACGTGCGGCAACCATGATGGCCGTAATCGCAGAAAGTTGAGCAGCTGTCAGTTTATGCGTAAACAGGACAAAGGTCAGCAGATAGCTGGTAACAAGGTTATACATCATGTCACGCCCGACTGTTCCAAGCGGGAACATGATCAGGTTTCTTTTCGTAATCTGTTTGTCATTCATAAACCCGTACTCCGTTTTCCTTATGATAAAAATATCTTATCATTTCTATCCTTTGAATGCAATGATTTTTGCTTCCGACTTGAAATCCGTGCAGCGTAATGCTATGATAATAGTAACTTGAAAGCAAAAGGAGAGTGTTATTATGGCTGAAGTGATTCTGAACACCGGAAATTTTGAAACGGAAGTATTAAAATCCGAGCTTCCCGTTCTTGTTGATTTCTGGGCAACCTGGTGCGGCCCCTGCAGAATGCTTGCTCCGACAATTTCGAAAATTGCCGAAGAATACGAAGGACGAGTCAAAGTCTGCAAGCTGGATGTCGATGAAGAGCCTGCCATCGCACAAAAATACGGAATTTCCAGTATTCCCACGCTGATGGTTTTCAAAAACGGTTCCGTTGTCCAATCCACGGTCGGGGTAGTGCCCAAGGCAGCAATTGAAGGGATGTTGGCTTAAACAGAATCAAAAGAAACGAGCTGAGGCATTGCCTCAGCTCTGCTTTTTTTGTGAGATCAGAACAATATTGCTGATGAAGGAATTGCTGTTTCTGTTAACATAATCTTTATACTCAGAGATTCGAATATAATAGGAGCGTCCCCATGATGCAATCTTTATCCATTCTTCTGTCATTTCCAGTACGGTGACATAGTGTCCCGTCACATTGGTCATAATGGAAAATTGACCGTCCGGGTTCATTTTATAAAAAGAAAGGGTATTTTTCTGCCAGAACAGCGGGAAGTTCGGCCCCACAGACAAAATCACCGGAATGTCATTTCGAAGCATGTCAGCCATTCGCAGAAAGAGTTTTCTGCCGGAAACTGCCCAGACAGCACGGTAGGGGAGAAGACGGTCATGAAAGAGACGATTCAGCCCGATAGTCAGCAGAAAACCGTTGATTCCCGTCGGATAGAAAAGGGGAAAATATTTACGCTGCAGTCTTTCCATGCTGCGGCAATATTCCTGCCGTGTAGACGGAAAACTATCCTTTCTTCCGTGTTTTTGCTCCAGATACAGAAGCAGGTCATAGGCTGCGACCGGACCGCAGCCGCAGCGTCTTACAACCTTGTGATCTGACCACATCTGACTCCCGCCGACAGAAGAACCATCGGCAAGCAAAACCGATATGTACTGACTGCGCAGTTTTGCCTTCACAGTATATTATGCCAAAACTTTTTTCAATTTCGCATAGCGGGGAAGACCGTCTACTTTGGGAATATCGACTTCGCCCTGAATCAACGGCAGAACATAATTAATGAAATCAACGTTCAGACCGTTCTGATCTGCATTGATCCATTCCATCGGAACCTTCTTCTCATAGTTTGCAACAGAAGACAGCGGAAGAAGGGTATAATTGCAGCGATATGCACCGTCATTGATCTCACGCTCAAACGCAACCATATAACCGGTGGAGCCGGCAATGGCTTTCTCCACGGCAATTTTCCCCGCGTTGCAGGCTTCCTCGACATCTCTGCCCGAAGCAAGATGCGCTCCGCAGCGCTGCAGCAGGCTCAGTTCAATCCCGCGAACTTTAGCTCCGGTATGATTCTTCACGACTTCCGCCAACATGGCAGCCAGCCCGCCGAGCTGGGCGTGACCGAATCCATCCGTTGCGGATGTTTTTGCTTCGGAAACAAAGCTCCCGTCCGCGTAATGGATTCCTTCCGAAACCGCAACAAAGACCTTGCCGTTCTTCTCATACAGGGCGTCTACATCTGCGAGGAACTTGTCCATGTCAAAATCGCACTCGGGCAGGTAGATCAAATCCGGTCCGGAACCATACGCGGTAGCCAGTGCCGCACTGGCTGCAAGCCAGCCTGCATGTCTGCCCATAATCTCGACAATAACGATCATCCCATTGTCGTAGACCCGGGCATCCTTATTAATCTCCATGCAGGAGGTTGCGATGTATTTTGCCGCACTGCTGAAGCCGGGGCAGTGGTCCGTGCCGAAAAGATCGTTGTCAATGGTCTTGGGAACGCCCATGACACGGCATTCATAATTTACCGATGCCATATAACGGCTGATCTTATTGCAGGTATCCATTGAGTCATTTCCGCCGTTATAAAAGAAATAGCGGACGTTATACTTCTTAAAGATTTCCAGAATACGCTTATAATCTGTATCGTCCTTCTCCGGATCTGCCATCTTGTATCGGCAGGAACCCAATTCGGAAGAGGGCGTGTGAAGAAGATAGCGCAGTTCTTCGGGATCTTCTTCATCCATCACATAAAGCTGATCGTTCAGGACACCTTGAATACCGTGAGCCGCACCGTAAACCTTTGTTATCTCCTCTGCGTCCAATGCTGCACGGATAACCCCGTAAGCGCTGGCGTTGATAACAGATGTAGGACCGCCGGATTGACCGAAAATGCAGGAACCGATTAACTTTTCTGACATTGTTTTTCTCCTTGCCAAAAATTTTTTAAATTTTTTATTAGCTTATTGATTTGGACCGTAAATGAGGATATAATAGAAAAGCAAATTTGTAAATATACTATTTATACAAATTTTAATTATTTTAAAGGGAGAGTAAGGAAAATGCCACTGGTAACTACAACTGAAATGTTTGAAAAAGCGTATAAGGGCGGATATGCGATCGGAGCGTTTAATGTCAACAATATGGAAATCGTTCAGGGGATCACGGAAGCCGCTCAGGAATTGAATGCTCCCTTGATTCTTCAAGTGTCCAAAGGTGCCCGTCAGTATGCCAATCACACTTATCTGATGAAGCTGGTAGAAGCTGCTGTCATAGAAACCGGACTTCCGATCGCTCTTCATCTTGACCACGGCAACAGTTTTGAACTCTGCAAGTCATGCATTGACGGCGGCTTCACCTCCGTTATGATCGATGCCTCGTCAAAGCCTTTTGAAGAGAACATCGCCCTTACCAGACAGGTGGTTGATTATGCGCATGACCATGGCGTTGTTGTCGAGGCTGAACTGGGAACGCTTGCCGGGATCGAAGATGAAGTCAATGTCTCCGCGGAGGACAGTTCTTACACCAGACCGGAAGATGTTCAGGAATTCGTTCAGCGTACCGGCTGCGATTCTCTCGCAATTGCGATCGGTACATCGCACGGTGCCTATAAATTCAAGCCCGGCACGGACCCGAAGCTGAGACTTGACATTCTGGAAGAGGTGGAAAAGCGGCTTCCCGGTTTCCCGATTGTCCTGCACGGTTCATCTTCCGTCCCGCAGGAATTTGTCAAAATGATCAATGAATACGGCGGCAACATGCCCGGCGCTATCGGCATCCCGGAAGAGCAGCTTCGCATGGCAGCCCGGATGGCCGTATGCAAGATCAACATTGACTCCGATCTTCGTCTGGCCATGACTGCCAGCATTCGGAAGTATTTTGCTGAGCATCCGGATCATTTTGACCCGCGCCAGTACCTTGGACCGGCCAGAGACGCGATTCGCGAGATGGTCAAGCATAAGATTAAAGACGTTCTTGGCTGCGACGGTAAAGCATAAGCCGGACAGAATCGTTCGAAAGGAGGAGGCATCAGGTGAGCCCTGAAAAAACGCGCGCAAAGCATAGCGCGGAGAAACCCACGAAAAAGCAGGGCAGCTTCGAGATCGCTTTGCCGATCCGCTTGGGGATAGCAGCGGTTCTTGTGATCATTTCTGCACTGTTAAAAATGCCTGTTCTTGTTCGCACTGTTCTTTTGGCTCTTGCTGTTGTGGCAGCCGGTTATGATATCTTTCTTGCCTCCGTTGACGACATTGCCGCAAAAAAGTACTTTTCCACATCCATTGTGATTCTGTTTGCAGCGGTTCTTGGCTTTGTCATCGGTTATGCCATGGAAGCGGCCGTCATGGTGATTCTTTATCAGCTTTCCGGGATTTTGATAGAATACACCCGCACACGTGCGATTCGGTCTGCTAAAAACCTGATCTCTGTTCAGGATGAAGATATCAAAAGCAGAATGGAGGAAATTGCCTCTGCAAAAGACGCCGGTGAGACCGATCTGCAGTTCTCTCTGGAAAAAAGTGCAGCCTTTGTTCTTCGTTTTGTAGCTGTTCTTGCTCTTCTTTATGCGCTCCTGATGCCTTTTTTGACCGGGATCAGTTTTCGCGTGTCTTTTCACCGTGCCCTGATGATTCTTCTGGTTTCTTCTCCGATGGCCGTCGGTGTTTCGTTCCCGGTTGTAGGAATCAGCGGTCTGTTTTACTGTGCAAAAAACGGAATCCTTTTTAACAGCGCCCGGACAATGGAACAGGCGACAGAACTGAATGTAGCTATTTTTGATAAAGCCGGCGTCTTCTCAGAAGAAGTTCCGCATGTGATCGGCATTCAGTCGGATGTCCTGGACAAAAAAACTTTTCTGAATTTTCTCGCCCATGCCGTATATTACTCTGATCAGCCCTTTGCCAAAGCAATCTCTGATTATTATAATCAGGAATACAAACTGGAACTGATCAACAACTTTGAGGAGATTCCAGGCAGCGGAGTTATGCTTGAAATTGGTCATGCTCCGGTGATTCTTGCTACAAAGAGCTATTTTGAAAGCCATGACATGTCCATACCGGATCGGAACAGTTCCGACGGCATTCCGTATTATATGACCATTGCCGGAAGATATGTCGGCAGAGTGGTTATTTCATCTGAAATCAATCAGGAAGCGGAATCCCTTGTGGATGAGATGAACCGGGCCGGAATAACGAGAAACATTCTTCTGACAGAAGACGGAAATGAGCAGAGTCAGGCTGCTGCAGATTCTCTTCACTTTACCGAAGTGGTAGGAGAGTGTGATATAGATAAGAAACTGCGCCTGATCAGCGATATCAATCAGGCGGGCAAGATTAAATCCGTCTTTATCTATGCCAACGGAATTGAGGGCCACAGCGCCGCAGATCTCGATATGCGGGTCAGCAGGAAAGGGAAGTACGCAGATGCGCTGGTGATTCCTGAGTCTTATCTGAATATCCCGACAGGAATTCAGATTTGCCGAAGAATGTTGGAGCTTTTGCGGGAAAATGCAATCTTTGCAATTGCTGTAAAAGCCATCCTGATTTTCCTCAGTTTCATCGGTTACAGCACTTTGTGGTTTATAGTTTTTATTGACACTGCTGCTGCGCTGGCAACGCTGCTGAATGCTATTCGCGTTACGACGCCTTCTTTGCTCGGCAGAAACAAAGAAGATGAAGACTGAGTTCAGAAGGGAAAGAAGAAGGAATCCGAACATTCGGATTCCTTTTTTATTGACATCTGTAACAGCGTATGCTATACTGAAAGCACTATTTGGTTCGCATAATATAAATTAAGCGAAGTTAAAAGGGGAGAAATTATGAACCTGGATCAGATTACGGATGCGCCGGATATTTTAATGGAATTCCTGGAATATCACTCTACCGTACGCGGTCATTCCGATCAAACCGTTATGGGATATTATCTCGATCTGAAAATTCTTTTCCGATATTTAAAACGCAGACGAAAACTGGTTGATCCGTCGGTTCCATTCTCGGAGATTGATATTTCGGATGTGGATCTCGAGTTTATCAGAAAAATAAAAATTGAAGAGCTTTATCGATACCAGTCTTTTTCTCCGGAAATGATCAATTCCTCTCAAAGTCTCTCCGCTGCCAGTCGTTGCCGGCGTACTTCGTCCGTAAAATCCTTCTTTAATTATCTGACCGTGAAACGTCATCTGCTTGATACCAATATTTGTCAAGAACTTGACATGCCGAAGCGTCAGAATTCTTTGCCGCGATATCTGGAGGAATCCGAGTGCGAATCACTTCTTCAAGCATGTGAAGGTCCTTATGGCTTGCGGGACTACTGCATGCTGATGATCCTGCTCAGCTGTGGTCTGCGCGTTTCCGAACTGGTTTCCCTGAATACCACAGATATCTACGAGGACCATCTGCGTGTCATCGGTAAAGGCAACAAGGAACGGGTTGTATTTTTTGCTGAAGGATGCCGGGAGGCGCTGGACGATTATCTTGCCGTCAGAAATCCGGACAAAATTGTTCCGGAAGACCGAAACGCGCTGTTTATCAGCCGGGATAACCGCCGAATCAGCGTACGCGGCGTACAGAAAATGCTGGAAAAAAAGCTGAAACAGGCAGGTTTGGATGCCAGCCGCTATTCCCCCCACAAGCTTCGTCATACGGCAGCAACTCTTATGCTGAAAAACGGTGTGGACACTCGCGCATTGCAGGAAGTATTGGGACACAGCAATCTGAATACCACCCAGATTTATACCCATCTGGATAACGCTGCACTCCGAGAAGCAGCAAAAGCGAATCCAATTGGCAGAAAAAATCACAAATCCTGACGCTTTTTCCATAAAGCAGCCGAAATTGCTTGGCTGATGTTCCTGACTCGGATCAGATCAAAGTCGTTCGGAACCTGCGGCTCTTCTCTTCCGCCTGCAGGAATAACGCATTTTTTCAATCCCAGGCGATAGATTTCCGAAAGTCTTTGATTCAGACAGCTGACCTGCCGCAGTTCTCCGGACAGTCCGACTTCTCCGATCGCTGCGAGATCCGATCCGAGCGCGCGATCCAGGTAACTGGAAGCAAGCGCCAGAACTGTTGCCAGATCTGCTGAAGGCTCGTCGATCGTAAGCCCTCCAACAACATTAATATAAGCGTCGCAGGAACCAACGGGAATCCCGCCGCGTTTCTCCAATACAGCCAGAAGCATGGTCGCACGGTTGTAGTCAACACCGTTGCTTCTCCTGGCAGCATTGTGACCGCCCTGGCTGACCAGCGCCTGGATTTCGGCAAGAATCGGCCGGCTTCCTTCCATCACACAGGTTACACAGGTTCCGGAGCTGTTTTCCGGTCTTCCGGTCAGCAACATCTCGGATGGATTCTCCACACATTTCAAGCCGGAAGCGGCCATCTCAAATACTCCGATTTCGTTTGTTGACCCAAAGCGGTTTTTAGCTGCGCGAAGGATGCGAAAACTGGTTTCACGCTCTCCTTCAAAATACAGAACGCAGTCTACCATATGTTCCAGAATCTTCGGCCCTGCCAGAATACCGTCTTTTGTTATATGCCCGATCAAAAAGACCGTCATACCTTTTTCCTTGGTAAGGCGCATGATCTGCATGGTGCATTCACGGATTTGACTGGGGCTGCCCGGAGCGGAAGCGATTTCCGGATCCGAAATCGTCTGAATCGAGTCAATAATGACGATTTCAGGCTCTGTCCGGTCCATGGCTTTCCGTATGGCGTCCAGATCGGTTTCCGCAAAAACAAAGAGGTTATCGCTCGAAACAGAAAGCCTGTCTGCCCGCATTTTGATCTGCCGTTCGCTCTCTTCTCCGGTTATATAGAGAATGCGGCGCTGTGACGGAATCAACCCGCACATCTGCAGAAGCAAAGTTGATTTACCGATCCCCGGAGATCCGCCGACCAGCACCAGTGATCCGCATACGGCGCCGCCCCCGAGAACACGGTCCAATTCGCTGATTCCCGTAGAAAAGCGTATTTCGCTGTCTGTTTTCAATTCTCCGATTCTCTTCGGAGCACGAGAAAAATTGTCGTGCTCCGTATAGTTTTTGCTGCTTTTCCGTCCTGTTTCTGTCCGGATTTCCTTCAGGCTGTTCCAGGCACCGCAGTTGGGGCACTTCCCTGCCCAGTTTGCAGTCTCGTTGCCGCATTCGGTGCAGCAATATACCGTCTTTGTCTTTGCCATGCATATTACTCCTCAACTCTTTGTACGGTCAGGCAAACTGAATGATCTGCCGATGCCGCCTGCTGATCATAATTTCTGTTTCAGGGAATGCTTCCTGCAGTTTTGCCTGAAGCTTAAAAAGCACCGGATTTTCCGTGCAGAAATGATCTCCGTCTACCAGATTGATTCCCAGTTCTTTTGCCAGCAGAAAATCGTGGTAGCCGATATCAGCCGTGAGATAGGTATCACAGCCTTTTTCCCAGGCATCACGCAGAGCCGATGCCCCGGCCCCTCCCATAACGGCAATCCGTCTTACGTCCTTTCCTGCGTCAACATAGCGAAGGCCGTTGGTCTTCAGGCTTCCTTTACAGGTAAGCAGGAATTTGCGGAGACTCATCGGTTGACTGTATTCTCCGATTCTGCCGCAGCCGTTGCTGTCCAGCGTCTCCCGAAATTCCGCTCCGAGAAGATCCAGAAGAACGTCGTTCACGCCGCCTTCCGCGATATCCAGGTTGGTGTGAAAGCTGAGTACGGCGATACCGGCTCGAATCAGGGAAAGGATTTTTTCTGTTTCCGGTCCGCTTTTCAGGTTTTTAAGCGGATGAAATATCAGAGGATGATGCGTTATAATCAGCTGCGCTTTTTCCTCGACGGCTTCTTCCGCAACAGCATCTGTAATATCCAGTGCAAGCAGAGCTTTTGAGACTCTGCTTTTTTCATCTCCGAGCAGCATTCCGGAGTTGTCAAAGTCCATCTGCAGATCCAGCGGTGCAAGCTGCTGCAGAACCTGATAGATTTCACCCACGGTCGGCATTTTTTAAGCGTTCCTCCAACTCCAGCAGTATATTTTCATAAAACCTTGCTTCCCCACTTTGCTCAAGGCAAGCTTTCCGTAATCCGTCTCTTTTTTTTATGAGGCGTTCTCTTTCCCATAGCAGCAGCGTGTGAGGATCGTCCCCTTCACGATCAGAATCCATCCTTCCTGTCAGGTAATCCGCATCCAGATACCGCTCGCTTTTACCGAGCCCGGCGCAGAACATCTGATATACATGTCCTGATTCTGCAATCACTGCTTCCTTTTTTATCCGAAATCCATTGTGCACCAGCCAATATCGCACAACCTCCGCATGAGTCATCGGCTGGAGCACCAGACAGTAGTCATCGTTAAAAATCCATTCTGTCCGGTCCAGAATGCCACAGATGGTATCCCCTCCCATTCCGGCAATCAGAATCGTATCGATTGCGTCCGAAGGACAGAGATCCAATCCGTCGCAGCAAAGGAAGCGAATCCTGTCGTCAACCCGATGCTCACAAGCCGCCGCGCGCGCAGTACGAAGAGGTCCTTCAGCAATATCGGATGCAAGGATATTACCGCCGTATCCTTCTTCTGCCAGGGCGATCGGAATCTGCGCGTGATCGGTTCCTACGTCAATGATGCCGCGGCTTTCTTTTGGCAGCAGATGTAAGAGACATTCCAGTCGTCTGTTCATTTTGTTCTCCTATAAAAAAGGACCGGTTTCCCGGTCCCTTTGATCAGACGGTCTTCAGATACTTGGTCAGGTAGTCGAGAAACTCATCGGGATCGACGCCGTGTACGGCACAGGCCTGTTCGACCGTTTCTCCGCTTGCCATTGCACACCCGATGCAGTGCATACCGATTTCCTGGAAAACAGGCATAGCCTCCGGATAGTTCTCTACAATTTCACCGATCACGGTATCGCGGGTAATCTCCATGGAAGAGTCCATCCTTTCATAAAAAACGGGATGCATTTCTGCATCCCGGTAAGCTTTTTTGTTTATGCCTGCTCTTTCATTCTTGCGAAGCACTCGCTGCAGTAAACCGGGCGATCAGACTTCGGCTCAAAAGGAACTCTTGCCTCTCCTCCGCAAGCAGCGCAGACAGCAGTGAAGAACTCACGCGGACCACGGGCTGCATTCTTCCGTGCGTCACGGCAGGCCTTGCAGCGCTGCGGCTCGTTCTGGAAACCGCGCTCAGCATAGAATTCCTGCTCACCGGCAGTAAAAACAAATTCTTTCCCGCACTCTTTGCAAACCAATGTTTTGTCTTCGTACATTTTGAATCCTCTCTTTAATCTGTTGTCCTGTGGACTATATTTGCGATCAGTTGATACTGAAAACGCCCAAATGATAATCTACGCCTGCGCCAGCATCTCCTGAACGGCAAATATCGATTAGCTGAGAGGATCATATGCTGTGTAGGGTATCCAATTACGGAATTCTCTCGGCAGAAACAGCATTCTCCCTCAAAAATCCCAAGAAGTATTATACAACACATTCATTCAAAGTCAATATATTTTTTAAAGTTTGTTCATCATTATTTTGGGAAAATGATCAAAACTCCAGCTGCTCCTGTCCTGTGAAAAGCAGTCCCAAATGCTCATAAGATTTGCGTGTAACACAGCGTCCGCGCGGTGTTCTTGTAAGAAAGCCATTCTGAAGCAGATACGGCTCATATACATCTTCCAAAGTAACGGCATCCTCGTTGATGGTTGCTGCCAGCGTATCCAGTCCGACCGGTCCTCCGCCATAGAAATCAATGATGCTTTGAAGCATGCGACGGTCGATGGCATCCAGTCCGCAGCGGTCCACCTCCATACTGAGCAGAGCAGCGTCGGCGACCTCTTTGGTGATGATGCCGTCCGCCCTGACCTGAGCGTAATCCCTTACGCGCCTCAGCAGCCTGTTCGCAACTCTTGGTGTTCCCCGTGAGCGGGAAGCAATCTCATAGGATCCTTCCGGAACGATCCCCACATGGAGGATTTGCGCCGATCGTTCAACGATTCTCTGCAGCTCTTCCGGCGTATACAGTTCCAGCCGAAGAGTAACGCCAAAGCGGTCCCTCAGCGGTGCGGTCAGCTGTCCGGATCTGGTGGTCGCGCCGATCAGGGTAAACCGCGGTAGATCAAGATGAATCGAGTTGGCTGAGGGTCCCTTACCGAGAATAATATCGATGGCAAAATCTTCCATGGCCGGGTACAGGATCTCTTCATAAGCGCGATTCAGCCGATGGATTTCATCGACGAAAAGGATGTCCCCTTCCGAAAGGTTGGTCAGCAGCGCGACAAGATCGCCCGGTTTTTCAATGGCCGGACCGGAAGTAATCCGCATATTGACGTTCATCTCATGAGCAATGACGGCAGCGAGAGTTGTCTTGCCCAGCCCCGGAGGTCCATGCAGAAGAACGTGATCCAGAGATTCGTTTCTCATTTTTGCGGCGTTGATAAAGATTTTCAGGTTATCCTTGGCTTTTTCCTGTCCGATATATTCCTGAAGCGTTCTGGGACGCAGCGATCCCTCGCTGTTGTCCTCCGGGAGGACAGCCGCTGTGGTAATCTGAGCGTGCTCCTGATCTTCGGAAAAGCTGATACTCATCTTATAAAACCCTGTCCCTTCGTTTTAAACCATGTTTTTGAGCACGGCT
This sequence comes from Oscillospiraceae bacterium, assembly GCA_017538965.1. Classification (GTDB taxonomy): domain Bacteria; phylum Bacillota; class Clostridia; order Oscillospirales; family Oscillospiraceae; genus Limivicinus. Next base: position 57,332 of record JAFYHU010000005.1, on the reverse strand, counting down.
CGTATGATCTGATCTGAGCTCATCCCGGTCCAGTTTCCGCTGCGCAGAATCGGAGAAATCTCCGCGCTGCTGTATCCGAGCACTGTCAGCGCCGCGAGTGCATCGGAAAGGGCCTTGTTATCTTCGCTGCCTGCTCTGACCGATACCGTTTCCCCTGCAGACGCTGCGAATGCGGGCATTTCCCCGCCCAGTTTTTCTTTCAGCTCCAGAACGATCCTCTGTGCGATCTTTCTGCCGATGTTTGGCGCTGCGGTCAGGGTTTTCAGGTCTTCGTTGTATACGGCCATGATCAGCGTATCCGTATTTACAGTGGAAAGCAAAGAGATCGCTGCCTTTGGTCCGACGCCGGAAATACCGATCAGAAGTTCAAAAAAGTGTTTCTCCTGCAGATCGGAAAATCCGTACAGGTCAAAATTGCTCTCCCCGATGGATTCCGAAATATAGAGTCTGGCTTCTTGCCCGCGTTTCAGTTCGGAGATGGTTTTCAGTGAACTGTTTACGAAAAAACCGATGCCGCCGACATCAATCACCACGCTGTTCGGTCCGGTTTCCTGTACAATTCCGTTCAGATAGTAGAACATGGATTTTGATCTCCCTTACTTGCCAGCAGTGAGCCGGCGCTTCTGGCGTGACAGATGGCCAGCGCGACGGCGTCGGCGGCGTCATCCGGTTTCGGTACGTCTTTCAGACCGCAGATCCGCTTTACCATATCCATGACCTGCCGTTTCTCCGCTTTTCCGTATCCGGTCACCGCCTGCTTCACCTGCATGGGCGTGTATTCATAAATCTCGATCCCGGCACGCTCGCACGCGAGCAGAATGGCTCCGCGCCCGTGCGCAACCGCAATTCCGGTCGTGATGTTGGTGTTGAAAAAGAGTTCTTCAATCGAGACAGCATCCGGTGTGAAAAGCCGGAGCAGTTCTCCGGTATCCTCGTAAATCCGATTCAGCCGCGACGCCAGGCTGGTGTGCGCCGGCGTGGTGATTACCCCGCAGCGCTCCAGCAGAAATCGATTGTTTTCATAATTCAGAACACTGAAACCGATTGTTGCAATCCCGGGATCAATTCCCAAAACACGCATTTCATCACATCCCGAATGGATTTTAGCATATTTCGGAAGTGTACGCAAGAAAAAAGAAAACCGGCAGATATGCCGGTTTTCATGCTCCCGGATGGGAATGTTGATAAACGTCTCTTAACGAGTTGGGCACCAATTGGGTATAGAACATCGTAGATGAGATGTCCGAGTGTCCGAGCATTTTCTGTACCGAACGCAAATCCGCGCCGTTTTCCAGAAGATGTGCGGCAAAAGAATGGCGCAGCATATGCGGCGTAATGTCTTTTTTTATTTCCGCAGTCTGTTGATAGTGCTTTACGATCTTCCAGAAACCCTGTCTTGACATGCGCTCTCCGCTGACATTGACGAACAGAGCCTCTTCTTGGTCGGACGAAATCATCGTCGGGCGGACATGCTCCAAATAGTCTCGGAGAATCGTCATCGCATACGGATACATCGGAATAAATCGTTCTCTTTTCTTGCTGTAACAGCGAATGCTGCACGACGGAATCATCACATCCGTGACGTTCAGCGCAATCAATTCGCTGACCCGAATCCCTGTCGCATACATCAGATGCAGCATGGCTTTATCCCGAAGCCCTTTTTTGTCTGATGTTTTCGGCTGCTGAAGAAGGGTTTCCACTTCCCTGTTCGTTAAAATCTCAGGAATCTTATGCTCGCTCTTTCCGGCGGAAAGCGTTTTTGCCGGGTTTTCTTCAAGAATCCCGTTCTCTGTCAGGAATGTATAAAAACTCTTCCATGATGCAATATTCCTGGCAATGGTGGCTTTGGATTTTCCGCTTTCTGAAAGATGCGCAAGATAATTCTGCAGATCCGATTCCGTCAGATCGGCAAGATCTGTTCCTGAAAAATGTTCTTCCAGTTGACGAAGATCCCGCATATAGGAACTGAGAGTGTTCTCAGAGACGTTTTTTTCCTGAACCAGATAATTTTGAAACAGGTCCAGATGTTTTCCTGTGTGCGCCATGCTTTTTTCCTTCGATCTTCAGGTAATCCTTAGTGGTGATACAGCAACAATATATTACAAATTCAAGTATTTTTCAAGTCTTTTCTTGCGAAAAGCCATTATTATGTAAATTGATTGTTTCTATTAATTGTCGATTTGAGAGATATTTTATCCGTTTTGACATATATATTGATTCCTGTATACCTGTTATATACAACATCTTGTTGCTTACAGAAAAATCGGCATTATGTTAACCGTTTATTGGTAAAAAATACAGCGCCAAACGGCGCTGTATCAGGAATGATGTTTTCTTATCTTTTCTTTTTGGCTGCTTCCGATGCCTCGGCAGCTTCGATTTTATCGGTCGTGGAAATGGCCCACTTCTTGACCTGAAGCCGAACACGGTCTTCCCCGGTCTCGAAGGTGACGGTATCTTCCGTAATCTGTACGATTTTTCCCGTGATTCCGCCGATCGTGGTAATGCCGTCGCCGAGAGAAAGCGCGCTTCGCATCTCTTCCGTTTTCTTTTTCTTTTTATTTTCGGGTCTGATGATCAGAAAATAGAAAATCGCAAACATCGCGACCAGCATAAGGATCATAGACATCCCGCCGCCAGCAGCACCTGCTTCTGCAGTTAAAATCGGGTTCATATTGTTACCTCCCCAAAGAAATCGCATGTATTATACAATGCATTTGTCTTCTTTGCAAGCGCTTATATTCGCTCATCAAAGATTTTTGAATGCTCTCTTCTGTATTCCTCAAAACAATCTCTGTCAAGACTGTCCCGAATCTCCTGCATCATGTTGTTGTAGAAGAACAGATTATGAGTAACCGCCAGGCGCATGGCAAGCATTTCCTCTGCCTTGACCAGATGCCTGAGATAGGCCCTGGAATACTGCCTGCAAACCGGGCAGTTGCAGCTCGGGTCGATCGGTCCCTCGTCCCGCGCGTATTTTTCATTCTTGATATTCAGGATGCCCTTTTTTGTAAACAGATGCCCATGCCTGCCGTTTCTCGCTGGCATTACGCAATCAAAGAAATCAACGCCTCTCGCAACCGATTCGATGATGTTGGACGGAGTGCCGACCCCCATCAGATAACGCGGTTTGTCCGCAGGCATCCATTCTTCGACGACTTCGATGGTGTCGTACATCTCCTGGTGGCTTTCTCCGACGGCAAGCCCGCCGATAGCATATCCCGGAAGGTCCAGTTCGGCGATTCGCTTCATATTTTCGCGGCGAATATCCGGAAAAACAGCCCCCTGATTGATCCCGAAAAGCATCTGCCCGGGATTGACGGCCCCTTCCTCCTGCAGAAACCGCTGCCAGCTTGCCTTGCAGCGCTCAAGCCAGCGCACGGTTCTCTCGGCGGATTCCTCTACGTATTTTCTGGGTGAAGGAATCTTGACGCATTCGTCAAATGCCATGGCAATATCCGAACCGAGATTCGCCTGAATTCGCATGCTCTCTTCCGGCCCCATGAAAAGCAGACGACCGTCGACATGCGAGTGAAAGCGAACGCCTTCTTCCCGAATTTTTCGCAGTCCTGCCAGAGAAAAAACCTGAAATCCGCCGCTGTCCGTCAGAATCGGCCCGTCCCAGCGCATGAAGCGGTGCAGACCGCCGAGTTCACGGATCAGTTCATCTCCGGGACGCACGTGCAGATGATAGGTGTTGGAGAGGACAACCTGGCATTGAAGCTGCTGCAGATCCTCCGAAGAAAGCGCACCCTTGATCGCCGCCTGTGTTGCGACATTCATGAACACCGGAGTCTGAATATCGCCGTGCGCAGTCCGGAGAATTCCTCTGCGCGCTTTTCCTTCTGTTTTCAGCAGTTGAAATTGCGTCATTCAGATGCCTTATCCAGTTCCATCGCGAGCTTGACAATTCTGCTGGTGCCGAGACGCTCTGCTCCGAGCGCCAGGAAGTCTTCCGCATCCTGAAGACTGGAAATCCCGCCTGCTGCCTTGACTTTTACCGCTGTCGGGCAGTGCTCGCGCATCAGCCTGACATCCTCGCGGGTTGCGCCGCCCTTGGAAAAACCTGTGGATGTCTTGATGAAGTCCGCATGACAGGCTGTGACGATCTCACAGAGCTTGATCTTTTCCTCTTCTGTCAGCAGGCAGCATTCGATGATTACTTTCAGGATCTTTCCTTCGCTGGCTCTGCGAACCGCCAGAATATCGGCTTTAACGAGGTCCCAGCACCGGTCCTTGACCATGGACAGATTGATGACCATGTCCACTTCATCCGCACCGTTCCGGATGGCGTCTGCGGTCTCAAAGGCTTTGACGGCTGTGGTGCAGTAGCCGTTCGGGAATCCGATCACCGTGCAGATTTTCAGCCGGTCGCCGACATAGCGTTTGGCTCCCGCCACATGGCAGGGCGGAATGCAGACGCTTGCACATCCGTATTGAATCGCCTGATCGCATAACTGCATGATCTCGGCCGACGAGGCGTCCACTCTCAGCAGGGTATGGTCACAGGTTTTCAGAATCTCATGAATATCCATATTCTCTCCCCTTCCTCTTGGATAATTGGAGTATACTTCATTTTCCCCGTCCGCGCAAGTATGTCCGCTGCAAAAAGAGCTTTGAAAACACTTGACAATGCTGTTTTTTGTGGTAAAATAGCAACCACTGACGCGGGCATAGCTCATCCGGTAGAGCGCCACCTTGCCAAGGTGGAGGTAGCGAGTTCGAGCCTCGTTGCCCGCTCCATTCCCTGCTGCCGCTGCAGCAGGGTTTTTCATATGCGCCTGTGATGGAATTGGTAGACATGCGAGATTTAGGTTCTCGTACAGAAATGTGTGTGGGTTCGAGTCCCTTCAGGCGCACCAAAAAAACACCGGCCGAAAGGCCGGTATTTTTGCGTCTTTCCTATTCGTCTTCCTCGGTTAGGAGCTCTTCTTCCGGTTCTTCTTCATTTTCCGTATCTTCTGCTGCTTCTTCTTCGTAAGGCAGATAGTCAGATTCGCACTTCGGATACTCATCTACCGTCCAGCGATAGACTCCCCAGAAATCCGCATCAGATTTCAGAAAGCCTTCCTCCATCCCGGCGAATACATCGACATGATAGTTCTGTCCGTTTACTTTGACGATGTTCCAGCAATGATCCTCCCAGTCCTTCTGCCCGTCAACAACGATGCATTCCAGCCCGCCTTTGCGGCATAGCTCCACATAGCCCAGCGTAATTCCTTCCGGTGATGCGCATTGTTCGATCAGCGCGGCATAAACGGTATTCGGTCCCTCCGGATTGCAGCATTCAGCCAGCTGTTCAAAAGCATCAAGGGCGATGGTATACTCGTCCAAATCGTCTTCCGGCGGGAAAACCACAGCATCCAATTCTTCCTTGCGCCGCTGAAACTCTTTTTCCGTCAGGTCGCTCCGCAGCGAAATCTCATATAGCCGCTGCGTGCCGCCGCCTCCCGAAAAAAGGCTGACCGAAACATGCGGTTCCTCCGGCGCCAGTCCCGGGTTGCTGCGATAGACCTCGGAGAATCTCGATGCCATGTTCTCGGAAGTCAGAACCGAACGGTTGATCAATATCGCAAGACGGCTTCTTCCTGAACTGATCGCCTCTGCGATTCTGTCATCCAGGTCCGTGGCGTAGGGCATCTTGATGATTTCATCCACCGGGAGTGCCCCCGAGCTGTAGGACACGTTCAGCTTTGCTTCCGTATACGAAACGATCTGCCTTGTCTCATAGGCGATGTTTTCCACACAGTATGCGCAGAGTGCGTCTTCGGTTCTGACCTGCCAGCATGCGGATGCGAGATCTTCCATGGGGTTGCCGGGATAAGCCAGATCGAACAGAATTGTCCTCTCCGATGCGCCTTCCGCGACGGTGTTGCGGATCGCTTCCCGAAGGTCGGCAAGGCCGGTAACGGCGACGGTATCCTCTTTGCTGCTTTCCTTTCTGTCAGGCAGAGGATAGTCTGACTCCACAACATAGGTCTCGTCAAAGAATCCGCAGCCTGTCAGAAAGACTGCCAGAAAGAAGAAAAGAAGAAACAGGCGCTTCATAACAGACTCATCTGCTCCTCTCCCCGGTCTTCCGGCTTCATCGCCACCGGAGCTTTCGGGAGATTGCGGGCACGATAGCGGGTCGGATCTTTCAGGTCTCCCTCCTGATAAGGCTGGATCGACAGCAGTTTCTTTTTCCCGCGCAGTGTAAGAACGGTGATGCCCTGGCTGTTTCTGGTGGGCTTGACGGAGATAAGGGTCGAATTTACGATGAGGGCTCTGCCGTCGTCCGTAATCAGCAGCAGATCGGTCTCCTTTTCAATCGGGACGATTCCGACCAGCGGGCTCTTGTCCGAATATGCGTTGATCAGCTTCTTTCTGTACGTTTTCGTCTGCCAGGCGCTCATCGGAATATGTGCCAGCTTTCCGTTCTGGAAGGCAAGCATCAGCGAGCCCGAATAGTCCTGCGGATCAACCATATCCAGCACGGACTCTCCCTCGTCCATCTTCAGCAGCGTGGGCAGGAAGAATCCCAGCGTGGACGCTTTGGTTGCCTCGACTTCCGACAGCTTCAGGCGGTATACCTGCTGCCGGTCCGTGAAGAAGAGCAGTTCCCTGGCGTTGTTTGTCTCCAGACTCCTGCGCAGACTGTCTCCTTCCTTATATTTGTGTTCGCCGCTCATTCGGAGAGAAAGCGGCGTGATTTTCTTAAAATAACCCTCTTTTGACAGAAAGACTGTCACCGGGTCTTCGGAAACCGGCTCCTCTTCGGTGAGTTCCGGCAGCTCGTCGGTATAGACGATGCTGCTGCGCCGTGGAGTCGGGAACTGCCGGTTGATTTTAGTGAGTTCGTCGATCAGAACCGCGCGGAGCTTCCGCCGGTTGTTCAGCGTGCTTTCCAGGGCGGCGATCTCTTTTTCCAGCGATTCGATTTCCGCTGTTCGCCGCAGGATATATTCGCGGTTGATATTGCGAAGTTTGATCTCAGCGATGAATTCAGCCTGGATTTCGTCGATTCCGAAGCCGACCATCAGGTTCGGCACCACGTCGCTTTCGAGCTCCGTATTGCGGATGATCTCAATTGCCCGGTCGATGTCCAGCAGGATCTTCTGAAGGCCCTCCAGAAGATGAAGCCGGTTGTTCTTCCCTTCCAGTTCGTGATAGATGCGCCGTTTGACGCATTCCGTGCGCCATGCGATCCACTCTTCCAAAATCTCCTGCACGCCCATGACTCTGGGGTTCCCGGCGATCAGGATGTTGAAGTTGCAGGGAAAGGCATCCTGCAGGCTTGTGCTGCGGAACAGCTTCTGCATCAGCTTTTCCGGATCTGTTCCCCGCTTGAGATCGATCGCAAGCCGCAGACCCGAAAGGTCCGTCTCATCGCGCATGTCGGAAATCTCACGGATTTTCCCGGCCTTGATCAGCTCGGCAACCTTGTCCAGGATTGCTTCGCAGGTCGTTGTATAGGGAATCTCCGTGATTTCGATCATGTTTTCCTTCTGCAGATACTGCCACCGGGCCCGGACGGGGATACTCCCCTTTCCTGTCCGATAGACCGCCTCCATGGCGCTGCGGTCATACAGAATCTCTCCGCCGGTCGGGAAATCCGGCGCCGGCATGATGCTCAGCAGGTCCGCTTCCCCGTCGCGCAGCAGCGCGATTGCAGCCGAGCAGACTTCGTTCAGGTTGAAGCCGCAGATCTGGCTTGCCATGCCGACCGCAATGCCCGAATTAGCGGATACCAGCACATTGGGAAACGCCGTCGGAAGCAGGACCGGCTCCTTCATGCTGCCGTCATAGTTATCCACAAAGTCAACGGCGTCCTTGTCGATGTCGTCGAACATCGTTGTGCAGATCTTCGCAAGTTTGGCTTCGGTATAGCGGGATGCCGCGTATGCCATGTCACGGGAATAGACTTTTCCGAAGTTTCCCTTGGAATCGACGAACGGCGTCAGCAGGGCCTGATTTCCTGCTGAAAGGCGTACCATGGTCTCGTAGATGGCAGCGTCGCCGTGCGGATTCAGCTTCATGGTCTGTCCGACGATGTTCGCGCTCTTGGTTCTGGCGCCGCTGAGCAGGCCCATCTTATACATGGTATACAGCAGCTTGCGGTGCGAGGGCTTGAAGCCGTCGATCTCCGGAATTGCGCGCGAGACGATCACGCTCATCGCGTAGGGCATATAGTTCTGCTCCAGCGTGTCGGTGATTGCCTGCTCGCTGGTTTCCCCGCGAAGGCCGAGGACGTTCGGATTCTCTTTGGTTTTCGGGGTTTCTTCGTTCTTTTTCTTTCTCATAAGGGAACCTCAGCTTAAATCGGCCTGGTCGAGGAAATTGGCGCCGTAGAGAGCGATATGGTTCTTTCGGCCTTCGAGATTGTCGCCGAGGAGCAGGTCAAACATTCTTGCCATCTCTTCGGTATCCTCGGGCATGACGCGGATCAGCCGCCGCGTTTCGGGGTTCATCGTGGTCAGCCACATCATATCCGGATCATTCTCGCCCAGTCCCTTGCTGCGGCTGATGCTGGCCTTCGTGTTTTTCAGGCCGGCGAGAATCTCGCTTTTCTCCTTTTCCGTATACGCAAACCAGGTCTTTCCCTTGGCGTTGATCTCGTACAGCGGCGACTCGGCAATGTATACCAGGCCCTCACGGATCAGCGTCGGCACCAGCCTGTACAGCATCGTAAGGATCAGCGTCCGGATCTGATACCCGTCCACATCCGCGTCCGTGCAGATGATCACCTTGTTCCAGCGCAGCGCGGACAGATCAAATGCCGTCAGGTCTTTGATGTGTTTGTCCTTGACCTCGACGCCGCAGCCGAGCACCTTGATCAGATCGGTGATGATCTCGCTCTTGAAGATGCGCACGTAGTCGGCCTTCAGGCAGTTCAGAATCTTGCCCCTGACAGGCATGATTCCCTGGAATTCGGCGTCTCGCGAGAGCTTGCAGGCACCCAGAGCTGAATCGCCTTCCACGATATAGATTTCGCGTTTGTCCGCATCGCGGCTGCGGCAGTCGACGAACTTCTGAACCCGGTTGCCGATGTCCACCTTTCCTGCCAGTTTGGTCTTGGTCACGATGCGGGCGCGTTCTGCCGTTTCGCGGCTTCGCTTGTTGATCAGAACCTGGTCGGCAATCCGGTCGGCGTCGGCTTTGTTCTCCAGAAAATAGACTTCCAGCTGCTCCTTGAAGAACTCCGTCATCGCCGTCTGGATGAAGCGGTTGGTGATGGACTTCTTGGTCTGGTTTTCATACGAGGTCCGGGTCGAGAAGCAGTTGGTCACGAGCACCAGGCAGTCCTGAATATCCTGGAACTTGATGGCGGATTCGTTCTTCTGATACTTCCCGCTTGCCCGGATATAGCCGTCGATGGCCGACTGAAAAGCGCTTCTGACCGCCTTGTCCGGCGCTCCGCCGTTCTCCAGCCAGGAGGAATTGTGATAATACTCCAGAAGTTTGACACGGTTGGAAAAGCAGAACGCGCAGGATATCTTGAGCTTGTAATCTTCCTTGTCCTCGCGGTCCCGGCCCTTTCTCTCCGTCTGGATGAAGCGCGGCTGCGTCAGCGGGGCATCTCCGGCCAGTTCCTTGACGTAGTCGACAATGCCGTTGGGATAGAGATATTCTCTGGTCTCGAAGCCGCCTTCCGGCTTTTCCAGCCGCAGCCGGAAGGTCACGCCGGCGTTGGCCACGGCCTGACGGCGCAGACAGTCGTCAAAGTACTCGGCAGGGATATCGATGTCCGTAAACACATCCAGATCCGGCAGCCAGCGAATCACGGTGCCGGTCTTTTTCCGGTCTGTCGGGCTTTTCATCAGCTCTTCGTTCTTTTTCCCGACCGGATAGCCCCGCTCAAAGCGCATGTCATAGCGAAAGCCGTCTCTTCTTACCGTTACGTCCATATACCGCGAGGCATACTGCGTCGCGCAGGAGCCAAGGCCGTTCAGGCCGAGGGCAAATCCGTAATCGCTTCCCTCTTCGTTGTTGTTGTATTTTCCGCCGGCATACAGCTCGCAGAAGACCAGCTCCCAGTTCCAGCGCTGCTCGCGCGGATTCCAGTCCAGCGGGCAGCCGCGCCCGAAATCCTCCACCTCGATGCTGCGGTCCCGGTAATAGGTCACCGTAATCTGATTTCCGAAGCCTTCTCTGGCCTCATCGATGGCATTGGACAGAATCTCGAACACGGCATGCTCGCAGCCGTCCAGACCGTCCGATCCGAAGATGACGCCGGGACGCAGCCGGACACGGTCCGGCCCCTGCAGCTGAGAGATGCTTTCATTTCCGTATTCGGGAACCATTGTTGTTTTTGCTTTCGGCATACAGTACTCCTTTTAGAACAGAAGCTTCAGCAGGATCAGCAGCGCGATGCCCGGAATTCCCGCCAGTCCCGAAACCACGACGCTGGTCCAGGTAATCGGAACATAGATATTAAAGAAGCCGCTTACGATATTGACCAGGATCAGGACCAGAATTCCCAATCCGGCATGGAGCAGAAATTTCACAATGCCCCTGATCGGTGCGGCAAGAATTTTCACTCCGACATAAATCAGCAGAATCGCAACCGCGATGATGCCGATATCCATCAGTATCTGCATAACTATCCTTTCATCAGATCGGCCAGGTCGGCAGCCAGTCGAACACCAGATTTGCTTTCCTGCCGTCCACCGGCAGGCCGTTCAATGCCGGGAAAAAGAGGACAAACAGGAAGACGGAAACAGCGGTAAACAAAAAGGTCAGACGCCGCAGGCGCGGAGATGCCTTCTCCATCAGCACGAACAGATAGCAGAGGCACGGTACCAGAAACAGCGCAGACGCAAAATAATGATAAGCGAAGGTAAGACGCCGGATAAACATCCACGGAATCAGCTCGGACGCATAGGCAACCAGCAGAAAGACCGCCGTGCGGTCCTTTCGCCGGATTGCCGTCCAGGCCAGCACCGGCAGACTCATAAGACCGCCCCAGGTGATCAGCGGATTCGTGAAAGCCGCTATGCTGATGCGCCGACCGTCCGGGAAGTATTCCAGATAGTAAAGAATCGGCCGGATATCCGCGATCCACTGATACCAGCGCGAGGAATACGGATGCACGGCGACGATGTTGGCGTGATAGTCAAACATGAATTTCTGGTTGTCCAGCACCATCCGGGTATAGGGCTCGCTGAAAACCGGGAATCCCTGCACCCTGCCGTACGGCAGATAGGAGAGATAATAGAAGAAGCCCGGGATCGCGACAAAGAACAGCAGACAGAACGGTATGTTCCGAAGGAAGTCCGCCGCAGGGAGCTTCTGCTTTTTCCTTGCCGCATCGATGAAGGCGGCGATCCAATGCCCGGCCCAGAGCAGCGCAAGCCCGGCGCCGGCGTACAGACAGATCCATTTGCAGGCCGCACCCAGTCCGAAGAAGATGCCGCACAGCGCCAGATCTCTCCTGCTTCCGTTTTCGAGCCACCCGTACAGGAACAGGTACATGAGCAGAATAAAGAGCACGGCATAGCAGTCGATCGTGGCGATCCGGGTCTGCGTATAGTGCAGGAATCCGGAAGCGAGCAGGATCGTACCCATCAGCGGGATCCGGTTTCCCTCGAAAACGCGTTTCAGAAACAGGTACATGACCGGCAGCATCAGGATGCCGGACACAGTGCCCATGAACCGCCAGCCGAAGGGCGTCATGCCGAAAAGCAGAATTCCGAGCGAAAGAATCTCTTTTCCGAGCGGAGGATGCGAGATCTCATACGGCCAAACGGTATGCAGGTGTTCCCAGGCCGTCCGGACATGATAGATCTCGTCGAAATAGCTGGAATTCTGAAATCTCTGCTTTTCCGGCGCCAGCATCTGTTCATCGATCAGCGCTTCCTCCGTACAGGAAGCCGGGAGGATGTTTCCGTCTGCGTCCTTCAGAACCGCTTCTCCGAGCCACGGAGTGCCGGACAGGCATCGGATCCGCAGATAATGCGGCGGCGAATCCAATTCCAGATCAACCGTGTTCCATTTCAGGACGGACACATGGTCCTGCTTGAAAGAAGCAACAGGAATCCAGCCTTCCTGATCCTCCGATGTCTCGATCGTATACTCGCCCTGTCCGACGCCGGAAAACAGCATCAGTTTTGCCGGGACGGTGTCAGAAAGCGGCTGCAGAACGACGCTGTCACCCGCCATGGGGAGAAAGCTTTCCGGGGAGGAAGTATTGCCGAGATTCCAGAATGCCGCTGCCGCATAGACCGCCGTGATTGCCAGCACCGCGATGGTATTCCGTCTCTTTCGGTCTGATGATTCTTCTTTCCGTTCACTCTGGCCGACGGGCAGAGCGCAGGTATTCAGATTCGGCAGGAAGGAAAAAAACAGAAGCAGAAACGCCATGCAGACAGCCGCCGGAATCGTATTTACTCTCAGTAGTTTTTCTAAGTTCTGTGCCATTGGGCCGCGTCTCTCGCCATTCCTAACCGATTATTCTTCTTCCGACCACAGCATCGCGCACTTGACCGCCTTGTGCCAGCCTTTGAGCAGACTGACCCGTTTTTCTTCTTCCATTGCAGAACTGAACACCCGGTCGACCGACCAGTTGTCTTTCACGTCGTCCAGACTCTTCCAGTATCCGACCGCCAGCCCTGCCAGATATGCTGCCCCGAGCGCCGTGGTTTCGATGCAGCGCGGCCGAACCACATCGCTGCCGATCAGGTCCGCCTGAAACTGCATCAGGAAATTGTTGGCGCAGGCGCCGCCGTCGACCTTCAGATCCGAGATATGGAATCCGGCGTCGCGCTCCATGGCCCGTACGACATCGTACGACTGATACGCCAGCGATTCGAGCGTTGCTCTGACCAGGTGTGCGCGGTTGAATCCGCGCGTCAGGCCGACGATGGCTCCTCTCGCGCGCTGATTCCAGTACGGCGCGCCGAGCCCCGTGAAGGCCGGTACGACATAGCCGCCGGCCGAATCGGAAACCCGTTCGGCATACTGCGCGCTCTCCGAAGCCGTCGAGATGACGCTCAGTTCATCCCGAAGCCACTGAATCGCCGCGCCCGCAACGAAAACCGATCCCTCCAGCGCATATTCCACATGATCCGGGAAGCCGACGGCGATGCTGGTGACAAGCCCGTTCCGGCTTTCGACGATTTCTGTTCCGGTGTTCATCAGCAGGAAGCATCCGGTCCCGTAGGTATTCTTCATGGTGCCCGGTTCGAAGCAGCACTGTCCGAAAAGTGCACATTGCTGGTCGCCCGCGGCACCGGCGATGGGGATTTCTCCGCCGTAGATCTCAAACTCTGTTTTCCCGTACACCGCGCTGGAGGGTTTGACCTCCGGCAGCATGCCTGCCGGGATTTCCAGCAGGTCCAGCAGTTCCTGATCCCAGCAAAGCTCGCGGATGTTGTAGAGCATGGTCCGGCTGGCATTGGTGACATCCGTGACATGGATTCTCCCGTTCGTCAGCTTCCAGATCAGCCAGGTATCGATCGTCCCGAAGAGCAGCTTTCCGGCCTCGGCCCGCCTGCGCGCGCCGGGGACATGGTCCAGCAGCCATTTGATTTTGGTGCCGGAAAAGTAAGCATCCGGAACGAGCCCTGTCTTCCTGCGGATCATCTCTCCGCAGCCGGAAGCGACCAGTCGGTCGACGGTTTCCGTGGTCCGGCGGCACTGCCAGACAATGGCGTTGGCAATCGGCTCTCCGGTTTCCCTGTCCCATACCACGGTTGTCTCGCGCTGGTTGGTGATGCCGATTGCGGCGATATCTTTGGCGCTGACATTCAGCTTGTCCATCGCCGCCCGGGAAACCTCCCGCGTTACGTCCCAGATCTCGTTTGCGTCATGCTCTACCCAGCCCGGCTGCGGATAAATCTGACGAAATTCTTTCTGTACCGAACTGCAGATATTGCCGTTTCTGTCAAACAGAATGCAGCGGGAACTGGTCGTCCCCTGATCCAGAGCCATAACATATTGTTTCATGATGTCTCTCCCACCTCAACCCCTTGTATATCTTTCCGAATTATACCTTCTGATCGTATGAAATTCAACAAAATTTCGGTTTCAATTTGATTTAACAAATATGAAACAATTTTCATGTGTTTTTGGAAACATCTTTTCGGTAAACTCAAAATCGCAAGTAACAGTTTTTCATCTTTTTCATTTTGTCCTCATCCATATAGAAAGCGAAGCGGTCTCCTCCGCTTCGTTTTCTTTTGTCTTGCCACGACTGTCCGACCATGCTATAATACCACGACAAACCTCCAAACTGGAAACGGAGTCTTTCTATGAGAATCTCTTTTCGTGCTGTCCTTGCAATCTGGGTCTGCAAGCTGCTGCGCATGGTTTCCCGGCTTCTTCACCGGGGAGGAACCGCCATGCCGGGCCGGATTGCCCAGAAGCTCTGTCCCGATCTTCTCTCCCGCCTCTCCTGGGGGGTCACCACCGTTGCCGTGACCGGTACCAACGGCAAAACGACCTGTTCCCGCATGATTGAAGAGGCCTTTCGGGAAAGCGGTCTCCCCTATTTCGCCAACCGTTCCGGCGCCAATCTCATGAGCGGCGTGGTGACGGAATTTGTTATGAACGCCTCCGCTTTCGGCCGGATGAAGAAATCCTATGCCGTCATCGAATGCGATGAGGCCGCGGCACGCACGGTCTTCGGCCAGCTTCACCCTTCCGTCATTGTCGTGACGAATCTGTTCCGTGACCAGCTGGACCGTTACGGCGAGATTACTCATACCCTGTCCAATATCCGCGAAGGGATCCGACATGTCCCGGATGCGGTTCTGTGCCTGAATGCCGACTGTTCTCTGACAGCCTCTCTTGCCGATGACGGTCTTGCGAACAGGATTGTCTGGTATGGTCTGGATGCTCTCGCCGGGCGTCCGCAGACGGCCTCCGTTCTTTCGGACGCCAGCCACTGCATCCGCTGCAAGGCCGAATATGAATACGACTATCATACCTATGCGCACCTCGGCGGCTTCCGCTGCCCGAAATGCGGTTATCACAGGCCGGATGCGGATTTTGCCGTAGAAGAGATTCTCTCCATGGATGACAGCAGTTCTTCCGTTCGTTTCCGCGATCCTTCCGGCGTAAGCACCCTGAAGGTCAATCTTCCCGCCGTATACAATCTCTATAATGCCGCGGCGGCCGCCGCGGCCGCAGAGTCGGTCGGCGTTTCGCCGGAAATCTGCCGCCAGGCTCTCTCCGGCTTTGCCTGCGGATTCGGGCGCATGGAGAACTTTCCGATTGCGGGCGGCACGCGGATGATCCTGGTGAAAAATCCGGCCGGCTGTACGCAGGCGCTGGAATATCTCTCGACCGTTCAGAAGGACTTTGTTCTGGTTGTCTGTCTGAATGACCGCAGCGCCGACGGCACGGATGTCTCCTGGATCTGGGACGCGGGCTTTGAACTTCTGCAGCCGCTGAAAGACAGAATCAAGCGGCTCTATGTCTCCGGTGACAGAGCCGCTGACATGCGTGTCCGGCTCAAATATGCCGGGCTTCCGGATTCCAACATTACCGTTCAGGCGGACACGGGCAAACTGGTGGAAGCCTTGCGGCAGGAGACCCTGCCGGTCTTCATTCTGCCCACCTATACGGCTATGCTGGATCTGCGCGGCGAAATCGTCCGGCGCTGCGGCGGCGCAGAATTCTGGGAATAAGCGGGAAAGGACTTCAAAGGCATGGAACTGAAAATCTGCCATTTATATCCGGATGTCCTGAACCTTTACGGGGATACCGGCAACATTCTCTGCATGCGTCAGCGTCTTTCCTGGCGCGGCATCGACTCCGGCGTAACCCGGGTATGCGTCGGTGAAACGCTGGATCTCTCCGACTGCGACCTGCTTCTGATCGGCGGCGGACAGGACTTTGAGCAGGAGGTTCTTCTGCCCGACCTGTGCAGCGGGAAAGCCGAAACTCTCCGTTCGGCCATCGAGGACGGCATCTGCGTTCTGGCCATCTGCGGCGGTTATCAGATGCTCGGACAGTATTATGAAACCTGGCAGGGCCTGCGCTGTGATTTTGTCGGCGCGCTGGACCTGTATACCGTCGGCTCGCAGCAGAGAATGATCGGCAACACCGTCTATCGTTTCCGGAACACGGACGGCAGTGAAAGCAGCATTGTCGGCTTTGAAAACCACAGCGGCAAGACCTGGCTCGCCGAAGGCGTTGAGCCGCTTGCCCGGGTTGAAGTCGGCTTCGGCAACAACGGCGAAGACGGAACCGAAGGCGTGCATTACCGCAATGTATTCGGCACCTACAGCCACGGCCCCCTTCTGCCGAAGAACCCCGTGTTCTGCGATCTCCTGCTCCGGACCGCGCTGGAGCGCCGTTACGGAAAGGCGGATCTGATTCCCCTCGACGATTCTGCCGAGCAGGAAGCACATGACGCCATGCTCCGCCGCCTTCGGAAGGCATAAAATGACCGGCTGTTTTGAACAGCCGGCTTTTTTATGTGCTCAGGAACTTGAAAACCGTTTCCCAGTACGGGATCAGGACATCCGAGTCGGTCATATAGAGTTCGTGTTTCATGCCCGGGATAGTGATCAGGCGGCAGTCGTTTACGCGCTCTGCAAAGAGCTTCTGCGATTCCGGCTTTACGATTGCTTCCTCTCCGGCCTGGAACACCAGTACCGGAATCGAGATTTTCGCGGTCTGCCTTCTGGATGTCACCCGCGCACAGGCCTTGACCGATTCCATACCCCAGCCGATCGACGGGCTTGTCGTCTGCAGCATTCGATCGTTCTTCCGCTTTTCCTGATAATATTCATAACGGCAGCGGGACGAGTCGCAGCTGTCTTCAAAATCGGAAGTTTCAAAGGCGGATACCGGATTCAGCGGTTCTTTTTTCTTTTCGCCGATTCCCTTGATGCTCGCCGCCGCATACATGACCGGAACCGGGATTTTTCCGAAGCTCAGGCCCAGCATCGGCGACGAAAGCACGGCCTTCCGAAACAGGGTCGGGCGTTTTTCGATCAGCCAGGCGCCGATGCATCCGCCCATCGAGTGGCAGTACAGAAACAGCGGCAGTCCTTTGGCGCGCGGCAGAACAAGCTGTTCGGTCAGATACTGCAGATCGAGCACATAATCGGAAAAATGCGATATGTGAACGACATAGGGATTCTGATTCTCGCGGAAGGATCTTCCGTGCCCGCGATGGTCAATCCCCCAGACCTCATAGTCTGCCTGCAGCATATAATAGACGGATTCCGCAAACTTCCGGACGGATTCCGTAAAACCGTGGCTGATGACTATGATCCCTCTGGGTTCGTCAGTCGAAAAGCGTTCATACCAGATCGGCTGACCTTTTATGCGTTCAAAGCTTCCTTCTTCGCGCCGTTGAGCCAGATAGGGTTCCACAAGCTCTGTCATGTCGCGGGTATAATTTTCTTCCGTAATCCAGTTCATCCAAGCCTCCTGCCGGACGCTTTTCAAAGTCTCCCGATAGTAACGGCGGGAGTCTCTTCTGTCTCCGCTTCCTCCGGAACCGTCTCTTCCGCTTCTGCCGCAGACTCCTCCGCAGGAAGCGTTACGGGTACCCATTCAAAGAGCATATCCTGCCCGTCAGCGGACTGATCCTCGTGCCAGGTAAAGCTTCCGTCTCCGCTGAAAACGATGGTGCCGGTGCCGTCTTCGTATTCGGTTCTCTGGCTCCGAAGCTCTCCCTTATCGCCGTAGACGAGGATCGACTTGGTGCAGTCGGAATAGGCAACGGTCAGCATGTCGAGATCAAGCGGCCCGACGATATCCCATCTGGCCAGCTGCCAGGCACTGCCGCCCCATTCGATTGTGACTCTTGCTTCGTTCCTTCCGACGCATTCAACCTTTGCACGTGCCCGGCCGCACTGGTAGTCGCCGACGAAATTCATAACCGGGTTCTGCCCGTCGCTTTCTTCTTCCGCTGCAGCCGCCGCATCGTCTTCCTGCGTTTTCGCGCTTTCCTCCGTCTGCGCCGGGCTTTCTTCCGCGGGTTGTGCGGTTTCTGTCGGCTGTGCCGCAATCTCTTCCTGTACTTCTGCAGACTCTTCCGGCTGAGCCGCAATCTCTTCCTGTACTTCTGCAGATTCTTCCGGCTGTGTCGGGATTTCTTCCGCCGGCTGTACGGCTTCTGTGGCCTGTGCTGGCGCTTCTTCCTGCTGCACGGGGACAGTTTCCGTCTGTGTCGGAATCTGCTGCGGAACTGCCGGGCTCCTGTCGGGGCTGAAAGCCATCACGCAGACGCCGGCAATCAGACACACTGCAATCAGCACCCAAATCATTTGTTTCATGTTCTTTCTCCTTGTTTCCTCAGTCTTTCGGTTTTTCTATGATAATTTATAATATCACGGCTTGCACCGTCTTGCAAGTCTCTCTGTACACTCAGTTCGTTTCAGGCCAGCCTGTCGGACTGCCCCGTCATTTCTTTTCTGTTGTCAACCTGTTGTTCTCTTTTTGGTTGACGACAACTCCCGGCATATGGTATACTCACCTCACCAAAACCCCGGAGGTATTTATGAGTCGTTCTCTTTCCGCACGGGATATCGCCATGATTGCCATGGGCGTCGCGCTGACCGCGGTCTGCTCCTGGATCTCCATTCCCCTGACAGTGCCCTTTACCATGCAGACCTTTGCCGTCTGTTTGGTCACGGCGCTGTTCGGATTGAAGCGTGGCTTGTGGACGGTCGTATGCTATATGATATTGGGCGCGGTCGGCGCGCCGGTGTTTTCCGGATTCAAAGGCGGCGTCTCCGTGCTGCTGGGGCCGACAGGCGGCTATATTGTCGGCTTTCTGTTCACCGCGCTGATCGTTGGTCTCGCGGCGGAGAAACCCGGGCAGCGCGCTTCGGTGCTGGCCGGCGCCATGGCCGTAGGCATTTTGCTCTGCTACGCCTTCGGGACGGCCTGGTTTATGTTTGTTTATGAGCAAAAAAGCGGCCCCATCGGCCTTGGTACCGCGCTGTCCTGGTGCGTTCTTCCTTATCTGCTGCCGGACGCGGCCAAAATCGCTCTGGCAAGCGTGCTCGTACAGCGGCTCCGTCCGTTTGTTGACAGGGAGGTGCGCGCCGCGTGATACGGGATGAATTGCTGACGATCCTGTGGCAGAATGTCGACACCACGATATCCGGCGAGGAATTGTCCCGTCGTCTCTCCGTAAGCCGCACGGCAATCTGGAAGGCGATCGGTCAGCTCCGCGGGGACGGATATGAAATCGAGTCTGTCTCAAACCGCGGCTACCGCCTGCATTCTCTGAGTGACGTGCTGTGTGAGGAAGGCATCCTCCGCCACCTGCGGCACCGGGAACTTGAGCTGAGAGTATATAAAAGCATCAGTTCCACCAACACAGTCCTGAAAGCTCTTGCCGACGAAGGTGCGTGCGCAGGTCTCGTCCTTGTGGCCGGTCAGCAGACCGAAGGCCGCGGCCGGATGGGCCGCAGTTTCTATTCCCCCGCCGACAGCGGTCTGTACATGAGTCTTCTCCTGCGCCCGGTCCTGCCCGCGGCCGAGGCCGCGCGCCTGACCGCCTGCGCTGCTGTGGCGGTTGCCAAAACGATCGAAGAGCTCTCCGGCAAAGCGGCACAGATCAAGTGGGTCAACGACGTGCTTGTCGATGGGCGGAAGGTCTGCGGAATTCTGACAGAGGCAAGTCTCGACTGTGAAAACGGAATGATGCGTTATGTTGTCATCGGTTCCGGTATCAACACGCGTATTCCCGACGGAGATTTTCCCGAGGAACTGCGCGGAATCGCGGGATCGGCCTTCGGTGAGGAACAGATTCCGGAACTGCGCTGTCGGCTCGCGGCGGGCATTCTTGACCGCCTCATGGATTACGCGGCAAAGCCGGACGATCCCGCAGTCTTTGAGGCGTATAAAAGCCGTTCCTGTCTTCTTGGGCAGGAGATCAACATTCTTTGCCCCGGAAAGGAGCCCGTACCCGCTGTTGCCGTGGATTTGGAAGACGACTATTCTCTTCTCGTCCGTCTCAGCGACGGCAGCATCCGAAACCTCAACTACGGAGAGGTCAGCATACGAAAGACGTGACGGAAGAACAGGATTCCGAGACATAAAAACCCACCCGCTTTTGCGGGTGGGTTTTTATGGGTGTTGTATTATTCTCCGATCTTTACATCCACTTCAATCGCTTTTCCCTGACGGAAAATCCGGAAGCAGAGCGTATCCCCGTTCGCAGACTCGGCGATCAGAGCCTTCAGTTCTTCCGTGGAGCCGATCTCCTGATCGTCGACCCCGGTAATGATATCATAGGCCTGAATCCCGGCTTTGGAAGCGGGAGAGTCATCCTCCACCGACTGTACGACGACGCCGGCCTGGATACCCGTAAAGGTAGATACATCTTCAGGCAGATCATAGACAAGAATCCCGACATGCGGTTTCTTTTCCTCGGCCTTTGCTTCCCCGCCCATGGCCGGTTTGTCCTCAGGCACAAGATAATCATTCGAATCATCCGAATCGGAACTCCACGGGTTTGTCATGCCTTCGAAGGGCAGAAAGCTCTGGTCTCCGGAGAAGAAATCAGGCCAGTTTCCTTCGGTGAACATACCCTGGAAGTCCTTGAAGTAGCGGCTGACATCAAACTTTCCGGCTTTTTCCTCCAGTTCTTCGGCGCGTTCTTTCAGTTCCTTGAGTTCGTCCTTGTGCGTATCGTACAGGGCGTCAAATTCCTCTTTGATTTCCGCGAAACGCTGATAAATCTCTTTCAGCTCTGATTCTTCGTCGTTGCTCAGACCGTATTTTCCTTTCGGTGCCTCGGTCTTTTCCTCCGGTTCATCTTTCTCTTCCGTCTCCGTATTTTCATCCTGAATCTTTGGCCCGATATCACCGGGATTCGCCGGTGCCGCAGCTGCAAAAGCAGACGCAGACAGGGACAGGATAAGAGCAAGAACCATCAATGTGGTCAGAAATCTTTTTGCTGTGTGTTTCCTTGTTTCCATGGGATAGCCTCCTCGATCTGTACGGTTTCATCTGAAATGATCAATGCGGTGAGCTCCCCGCATCCTTCATTGCGTGTACAGGATACTACCCATTTTTTAAAATTAATTACATAAAATATGAAATAATCTGAAATTCGTTTTGTCCGCAGAAGAACTCCCCGGTTAATCGTAATAGACGCAGCGATAGGTAAAGTTGTTCGGATTGGCAAGCTCCATTGCAATGAGTTCCTCGCCCGTTTCAAAATCACAGACGCTCATGCAGACATTGTCATTCGATGTATGCCCCCAGCCGATCATATACATCTCGCCGGAAATCCTCTGTGCGGATCCGCAGGCCGAAGAAAACTTTCCGCCCACGGCATAAGACCGGAACATCTTCAGGCTCATGGTCCCGGTGTCGGGCCTGTAGGAACAGATGCGCGTTGCACCGCTTCGGTTCTCGTTGTCAAAAACCGTGATATACTCCCCGTCAAGGGATGCGTAATGCTGGCAGTTGGTCTTCTGCTCTTCCGTCAGTCCGAATTGATCGTCTGCGCCGGACAGAATCCATTTGATCTGGTCTTCGCTTTTGCTGCGGTCCAGGCACAGGATGGAGCAAATATGGCGGAACGAGCAAATCAGATCGCCGTCTTCGTTCATCCGCATCGCGTTGAAATGAATATAATCCGGGGCATCGGTGACTTCGTTTCCGAAATCGTTTGCCGTTTCCTGGCCGTCCGTGACCGTCAGTTTATACAGTTCCGGATAGTCGATGCTTTTCCAGTCCCAGACCGTCTCCCCGTCCTTCACTTCCTGCAGATAGGAGTAGACGACGCTGGAGCCTTCCGGGTACTCCGGGTTGTTGTATACGGTGTCCTTGATGTATCCGGAAAGAAAGTAATGGTCCAAGTCTATCATCAGAAAGTCATGGCCGTCAAGAGGATGCCCCTTCTCCACGGTATCGGATTCTTCGAAGGCAATGCGCTTGATTTCATGGAAATCCTTATCGAGGATCACGCGCTTTCCGGGCGCATAACCGGGAAGCCCGTAATCGTCGTATTCACCGGTCTGATCATGGTAGCTGTAATATACTTCCCCGTCGATCACATGCTTCTTGAAATCCCAAAGCCCCGTTGTCATGCCTTCTTCGGGCTGTTCCTCATGCTTTGACCAGACAACGTTCCCTTTCCCGTCCATCATGATCAGATTGCGGCTGTAGACAAAAGAAATATAGAAATTGCCCGGCAGGTCCGTTTCCCCGCGGATCGTATACTCCGGAAGCTCATCGTCCCTGTCCTGCAGCGCATTCGCTTTGCAGGCCGTCATGGAGAAAAGGATCACGGTTGCGAGAAAAAGACTGATTGTTCTGCGTTTCATATGGCGCCGTTCCTTTCAGAAGTTTTGTTTATCCGCTGCATGAGATGGTCTATAAATCCGGAATACAGTCCGCGCAGAGCCGGGATATCGGCAAGCAGCCAGCAGATTTCGCTCAGCAGAATCCCGGCAAATACATCTGCCAGAACATGCTGTCGAATGGCAATCGTTGCAAAACATACGGCGACGGCCATCACGAAGCTGACGCTGCGAATCGCTGATGAATACTCTTTATTTCCTCGTATTCCGATCCAGCACAGCCATCCGAGCGCACAGTGTATGGACGGAAACAGGTTGTCCGGAGTGTCAAATTCGTATAACAGCTTCAGAAAAACAACCCAAATGCTTTGACCGTTCAGCTCCGGCCGAACGATGCTCGTCGGAAAGAAGACAAAAAAGAGCAGACAGATGAAATCAATCAGCAGCTGTGCGAGGAAAAACCGATCGGCTTTCTGACGGTCATGGTCGGCGATCAGCCATGAAACATACACCCACCAGGCAAACACCCCGATATATACTGCGATCATCCATGGCAGGAAAGGTATCTTTGCATCGATCGGCAGGCTCAGGTCCCTGTGCGGCGCTCCCCAGCTGAGAAGATGCCCAAGCGGAAAAATGATTCGGTTGATCAGCAGCATGAGAAGCATGGAAACGGCAAAATACAGCCTGCCTCCCCTGCTGTCCGCATTGTTCATTTCATTCACCTGCCGTCCGTTCAAGTTGATTGTTCAGGTTTTTCCTGTTCCTGTCTGCTCTGTCCTTTGATCATTGCTGCGACTTCACGCTGCACTTCTTTTGCCTCCGGGATCGGATAAAGCGGATAGCAGTGGTTCATTCTGTATCCTTCGATATAGCGGATGCCTATGCCCTTCTTGTTGCACAGGTTCCGGAACCTGCGTCCGTCGGGAAGGAAAATTTCATCCGTCCCGAAATACACGGTAAGAGGCGCAAGCCCGCTGAGATCTCCGAATATCGGGCTCAGGCGATAATCGTGCACATCCGTTGTTCCCGCCCAGTTCTTTCCCATATGTCTCAGCGCATCCGCCGACAGGGAGGGGTCGCGCCGATCCAGATCTTCCGGTATCTCCGTCTCCATGCTCAGATCAAGCCACGGTGAAAACAGAATGATCTGTCCCGGCTGGGGCATTCTGACTGCATTCAGATATTCGGCGAAGCCGAGAGCCAGACCGCCTCCGGCGGAATCTCCCATGAGCGTGATGCTTTCCGGCTTAAACTCCGCCGTGAGCTTCTTCCACAGCTCAGTCAGATAGGCGTATGCCTCTTCGAAGCTGTGGTCCGGCGCCTTTTTATAGATCGCCATGACGGCAGTTGCATCCGCTTCTCTGGCCATCCGGTCACAGAACTGCCAGTGCTGAAGCACAGGCTGCTCACAGTAGGACCCGCCGTGCAGATACAGAAGCGCTCTGCCGCATCCCCTGTTCAGATAATACGTCTCGCAGCCGGCAATCATCTCCTCCGTGACCTCGGACCGGATGCCCATGCGCGGCGCTTCCACCCTTTTCCGGTTGATTGCTCTGAGCTTCTCGATGTACTCTGCCCGGCGTACCGGGTCGGCGGTCATCTTCTTATATCCGGTCATCCGGAAATAAAGCTCAGCCACCTTGCTCATGAAGCTCATTTTCTGCTCGCCTTCTCTTCATACAGTTTCTGATCAGCCCGACGGATGCAGTCCTGTATCGTGTCCGGAGCATCACGGAGCACGTCATACCCGGCGCTGATGGACAGGGGATATGCGCAATTGTCTTTCCGGATCTCGGTGCGGACCTCCTCAAGGAACTGACCTGTCTCTTCAACGTTTACCGGATGCAGAATGAGGATGAACTCATCGCCGCCGTACCGGCACAGGAACGACGGCATGCTGTGGCTGTTCACCGCTGTCTTCAGAGCTCCGGACACAATCAGCAATGCCCTGTCTCCCTCTGCGTGGCCATAGGTATCGTTGATCGCTTTGAACGTGTCTATATCCATCATGACGACGACCGTTTTTCTGTCCTCAAGGTACAGATTCGTCCTCTGTGCACAATACCGCTCCAGCTGTCCGCGGTTGTTGAGCTGGGTAAGAGGATCCTGAGAAACCCGGAGTTCGATCGCCTGGATGTAAAACACCAGCATTAAGATCAGGCTGGCGTAGCAGAAGGTCGGCGCCTGCGGATTGATTTTTTCTCCCAGCAGCCCGAAAACCGAAACCATTAACGGAAATGTACCGATGAAAATGTGCTTCTGCTTTTCAACAGGGTTTTCTTCTCTGCGGGCTTTTCGGATGGTGTAGAAGAGAATCGCAATCATATAGATGTCGGGAACCGCGGAGAGATATAAGGTGAAGAGCGGCTGGGTTTCCAGGTCCGCGCTGATCAGCTTCTCCGGCGCGATCATATAGTTCAGGACAAGAAGAACTGTTGAAATGAGGAAAGGGAAAATCACGGCAAAGCGGTTGATCGGGCGATTGCGATGCTCAACCTGTTCATATGCCATGACATATTCCAGCCAGAAATAGGTGATTGCAGCCATGCTGGCATAAATCAGAAAGATAATGATGCTGAAAATAGATCTGGGAAACACCCCGTCAACGATTCCCGCCCATACGGAATCTGCAAGGAAATAGACAATAAAAGCGAGCAGAACTCGATCAAACTTGATCTGCTTTTCCTGTCTGTCGATGTTGTTCTGATTGTGGATCAGAATAATGCCGAATATAATCACAGAGACAAGATTCGCTTCAATATAGAAGAATGAAAAGCCTTTCATGCTGCTTCCTCCGTTTTACGAACAATACTGCTGCATGCTTTCATTCCCCGGGTTCTTCCAGGTCCAGTGCCGGCAGGAACGGAGCATCGCAGCCCTGTTCCAGCAGCTCCAGACCGCTCGAAACCAGGAGAGACATCATAAGGTTGGGATCATCCAGCGGGATGTCGTAATCCTCCTTCAGTTTGCGAATGCGGTAAAGAATGGTGTTCCGATGTGTAAAAAGACGTGTGCTCGTTTCGCGCAGCGAGCGCCCGCAGGACATATAGGTATAGAGCGTCAGACACCACTGCGAACCTTCCTCCCGATCCCGTTCGGAAATGGTCTGCACGCGCGGCATTGCTTTCCCTCCGGCGTCCCGCAGCGAAAGCAGGAACATCAGATTGTAAAACGCTTCCTCCATGGCGACAAAGGGCTGTGCCGTACGCGGCTGGATATAGCGCATGATCTGACCGAGGCAGCCGTGCACCTGCGACAGCTCGAAAACGCTCTTCAGCGGCCGGGATACCAGCACCCGAAGGCGGAACTTCCGGGCAAAGGCCTTAAGCTGATCCATATCCGGGGAGGAGCTGATGAAAAACAGAAGATTTCCGTCATAAAGCAGGGGATGCGCGTCCGGGAAAATGCCGAGAATCTCGTTCCGCAGCGCATTATCAGCCCATTTTGTGCTCTGGTACAAATCGAGATTCACCATGACAAGGCGCTGCGGCTGAAAAGCCTTCAGTCCTGTCGTGTCCATCTGCAGACGGAGGAGCCCCTCGTCGGAATACTTCCCCTCGAGCAGCGTGATCAGCACGGCCTCGTCGGTATTCTGTGCCGTGCTTTCCCTGCTCGTCTCCAGAAGCAGCTGCTTGGCCAGTGCTGCCTCGACGGAGGCGAAGAGATGCGGGTCCTCTTCTTCCAGTCTGCCGTGAATGTCGATGAGGATGAGGTATCCGACGGTGATATCGCCGGCCGTCAGCGTGGAGAAGCGCCGCCGATACGGGGAATCTTCAAGCGTCACGGTATGCGGGCCGTCTTCCCCGCTGATCAGGAACGAGCTTGTTTCATAGGTCAGTCCTCCCCTCTCGATTGAGCCCTGATAGGGCTCATCCGAAAAGTCAGGCGGGCTGTGCCATGCGACAGCGCGAAATGCCATATCCACGATCATCACAGGGCACTGAAACAACTCGCAGACGTCTCTGACGAGCAGCTGCAGATTGTTGTTTTCCATGAAATCATCGAGAAAAGTCTGTAAATCCATCGGGCCTCCGCATTGTGCTGACAGCACAAATGTATTTTGGATTATTATACTCACAGTATCGTGATTTTTCAAGAAATTTCTGTATAATATCAGTCGTGCCTGGGGAAAACACGAAGGCACGGAAAGGAAGCGAGAATTATGAAGCTGTTGAACAATGCTGCAGAAATCGATCATCTGATCCGGGCCCTGGATCACTGCCGCGGCGATGTGATTCTCCGCTCTGCTGACGGGACCGAAGAATACAGCCTCAAGAACGCTGTTTCGAGAACCATCGCGCTTGGCGAGCTCTGCAAGGATCACGGTGCAGACTATGAGTTTTTCTGCGAGCGCCGCGGAGATGAAGGGAACCTGATGGAATTCTTCATGTCCCTGGATGATCAGCATCTCAAATGCGCCTGAACACTGCGACGCATGGATATTCATTTCTCTGCCCGAACCCGGGCAGAGTTTTTTTGTTCCGGCCTGTATTGTGATAATTCCGTGCTCCTGTTGATTCCGGGCGTCCCGATATGTTATAATCCTGACAACGGAATATCATTGGCCGGAATCAGGGATGCCTTCCCGCGCCGGCCGGGGTATCCTCTCAAATCATCATCACACGGAGGAAAAGACATGTCCGAAGAATATCCCCTGAACGTTCCGACTCCCCATCATTTCACCTATGCTGTCCGCGATCTGCCGAACGTCACCGTCGAACAGCGCGAGCGTGTCCTGAAAGCCACGCATTACAACGAGTTTGCTTTCCCTGCCGGCATGCTGACGGTCGACATGCTGTCCGACTCCGGCACCACCGCCATGACCAACACCCAGTGGGCTTCCCTGTTCCTCGGCGACGAAGCTTACGGCCGCAATACCGGCTATTATGTCCTTCTTGACACCTTCCGCGACATCTTCGAACGCGGCGGCGAGAAAAACTGGAAGAAGATCATCGACCTTGTCCGTACCGACTGCCGCGATGTCGAAAAAATGATGAACGAGGTCTATCTCTGCGAGTATGAGGGCGGCTTCTTCAACGGCGGTGCCGCGCAGATGGAGCGCCCCAACACCTTTATCATCCAGCAGGGCCGCGCAGCGGAATCCGTCCTGATGGAGATCGTCAGGAAGATTCTGAGCGAGCGTTATCCCGGCAAGGTATTCACCATTCCCTCCAACGGCCATTTTGACACCACCGAAGGCAACATCAAGCAGATGGGCTCCATCCCCCGCAACCTCTACAACAAGACGCTTCTGTATGAAGTCCCCGAGGGCGGCCGCTATGAAAAGAACCCCTTCAAGGGCAACATGGATCTGGACAAGCTCAACCGGCTGATCGACGCCGTCGGCCCGGAGAACGTGCCTTTGATTTTCTCGTGCATCACCAACAACCCCGTCTGCGGTCAGGCCGTCTCCATGGCCAACATCCGCGCCGTCAGCGAGATCGCGCACAGCTACAACATCCCCTACATTCTGGATGTTGCGCGCTGGGCGGAGAACTGCTACTTTATCAAAATGAACGAGGACGGCTACGCCGACAAATCCATCGCCGAAATTGCTACCGAGATGTTCTCCTACTGCGACGGTTTCACCATGAGTGCCAAGAAGGACGGCCACGCCAACATGGGCGGCATGCTGGCCTTCCGCGACAAAGGTCTGTTCTGGAAGAACTTCTCCGACTTCAACGAAGACGGCTCCGTCAAGACCGATGTCGGCGTTCTGCTGAAGGTCAAGCAGATTTCCTCCTACGGCAACGACAGCTACGGCGGCATGAGCGGCCGCGACATCATGGCGCTGGCCGTTGGTCTCTACGAGAGCTGCAATTTTGAGTATCTCGATGAGCGTGTCAGGCAGGTCAGCTACCTGGCCGAAGGCTTCTATGATGCCGGCGTAAAGGGCGTTGTGCTGCCGGCGGGCGGCCACGCCGTATATATCAACATGGACGAGTTCTTTGACGGCAAACGCAGCCACGAGAGCTTTGCCGGCGAGGGCTTCTCTCTGGAGCTGATCCGCCGCTACGGAATCCGCGTCTCCGAGCTCGGGGACTATTCCATGGAATATGACCTGAAGACGCCGGAGCAGCAGGCGGAAGTCGCCAACGTTGTCCGCTTTGCCGTTGACCGCAGCCGCCTGACCCGTGAGCATCTGGATTATGTCATTGCCGCGGTCAAGGCCCTCCATGAGGATCGCGATTCCATTCCCAACATGCGCATCATCTGGGGCCACGATCTGCCCATGCGCCATTTTCACGCGTTTCTTGAGCCCTACGCGCCTTCCAAAGAGGAACTGTGCTGCGTGTAAGCGGCCTGTCTGACTGTGCTCTGAAACCATCAGCCTGAAAAGCAGCCCCCGGCGGTAATTGTAAACCGCCGAGGGCTTGCTCTTTGTTGTTCCGAATCTTTCGGCGATCCCTTTTCAGGCAGGCTGAAGCTGAATCAGGTCCGTTTTTCGCTCAGCCTTGCGTAGAGCGCCGCATTGGTGTTCTGCATGTATGGTCCGGTCCAGAAAACCAGGACCAGTCCCAGCGTCAGGATTCCCAGAAGAATCCAGCCGATGAACGAAAGATCCAGCTTGAAAGCCTCCATCTTATTGCCGTCCATCATCTCCTGCGAGAGCGCAAGCGCCTCTTTGGCGCTGATATCCGGATTCTCGGCAAGGATATACGGAACCATCCTGTAGGCGTATGCCTTGATGATCCCCGGAATAATCAGCAGCAGCATAAACAGGAAAACAAGCAGATCGCGCAGCAGCATCGCACCGAAGTTGCGCCAGTAGTTCTGAAAGCCGCGTCCGATCATGTTCAGCTCGGCCGGTTCTTCGATGTTCGCACGGAAGAAGGCGCAGCCGCCGATGTGAAGCGGGTTAAACAGAAAGACCTTCAGCAGAAGCATAAGGGCGATGGTGCCGAGAACGGCAGCCGTAATCACGCCTGCGGCGATCAGCTGCTCCTGGGAGTTCATTCCGCCTGCCACACTGTTGATATCGATGCTGCTGCTCGTCCCGCCGGCGCTGTTCGACGCGCTGCCGCCCGAAGAGCCGGTAAAAAGCCCCATGATCAGCGCGACCGCAACACTCTTCCAGTAGTTTGCCTTGAACGCCGCCTTTCCTCTTTCCTTGACCTCAGAAATCGTCCACATAACTTCTCTCTCCTTAAACAAATTTTTTTCTGCTGTCACGAGGCAATATTGCCCCCGTATGAAAGCATTTTATCACCGCTTCCGTCACAGAACCGTCACATCCGCATCCATATTCGCTTTATATTTTACCACGATCCCCTGCCGATTGTAAAGGAAATGCAGCTTGTCAGGGATTGAGCTGCGGCGGGAAGCGAAGCGTCACGCAGGTGCCGGAGCCGGGCGTGCTCACAAGGCTCAGTTCGGCATCGTGATACTGCGCGACGTGTTTCACGATCGAGAGGCCGAGTCCCGTGCCGCCGACCTCCTTGGAATGGCTCTTATCCACCCGATAGAAGCGTTCGAACACCCGGCTCTGGTGCTCCGGCGGAATTCCGATTCCCGTATCGGTTACGGAGAGCTCCGCCGCATGGTCTTCGCTCTCCCCGACCCGTACGATGACAGAGCCGCCCGGCTTGTTGTACTTGATGGCATTGTCGCAGAGGTTATACAGCGCCTCGCTCAGAAGCTGCCAGATCCCGCAGATTTCCACCGATTCGCCCTGCAGTTCCAGGCGGATGCCCTGCCTGTCGGCGAGCGCCTGCAGGCTGTCCAGCGTGTCCTCCGCGAGACTGTAGAGATTCACGAGCTCGGTCTGCAGCTCCGGTCCGCCCTCGTCCAGCCGGGAAAGCCGGATGATATCGTCTACGAGAGAGATCATTCGCTGGGATTCCCGATAGATATCGCTTGAAAACTCCGTTACCAGATCCGGAGGAACATTGCCCTTGGCCATCAGTTCGGCAAAGCCCGAAATCGAGGTCAGGGGCGTTTTCAGTTCATGCGAAACATTGGCGGAAAACTCCCGCCGCAGGCGCTCCTGCTCGTTGCTCTGCTCCTGAATCGTCTCCTGCTGTTCCCGAATGCGGTGCACCAGCGGCGTAAGCTCGGGGTAAGGGCTGGAATCCAGAGTATCCAGATCCAGCTCGTTGATGGGTTTTACAATCTGCTGCGCGGTCCGAAAAGAGAGCAGCGCCGAAATCATCAGCACCAGCAGCAGCACGAAGAAAATCGGGCTGACGGACATCAGAGCATAGCGAACCGTGCTCATGGGCCGGGACAGCCGCAGGACCGTTCCGTCCTTGCAAAGAAGGGCGTAATACATGGTCTCCTGTCCGCTGCTCTCCGACTTCCGGATTCCCTGTCCCTCCCCTGTTTTCAGCGCGGCTGATACCTCGGAGCAATGCAGCTGATTGGCAATCGGAAGGGCAAAATCGCTGTCGTAGAGGACGCTCCCGTCATCGGAGATCCAGGTGATTCGGTTGATCTCGCCGAGCGTCTCGAGATATCGCTGGCCGCTGATCGCAAGACCGTGCTCGGCATAGATCGCCTCCTGCTGCAGGGCCAGATAGGTCTCGTCCAGCGTCTGCCGAATCTGCAGGCCGAAGAAGAGCGCGGCGCAGAGAAGCAGCACCAGCACGCCCAGAATAAAGGAAGAGCGAAAAATCTTCTTTGTCATTGTTCATCCCCGTTCAGCCGATAACCGATTCCGCGCACGGTCTGGATATACGCGCCGGCCTCCTCGAGTTTTGCCCGCAGCGTTCGAATATGAACGTCCAGCGTGCGGTTTTCCCGCTCTGCGCCGAGCCCCCATACGCGATCCAGAAGAATCTCCCGGCTGAGGACGCGGTCCCGGTTTTCCAGAAGGATCTGCAGCAGCAGGAATTCCTTATAGGTCAGATTGACCTGGCGTCCGTTCACGAGAACCTCATGCCGTTCGGGCGAGACGGAGAGCACGCCGTACTGCAGAGATGAGGCATGGCTTTCCGTGCTTCCCCGCCGCAGCACGGCACGGATTCTGGCGATCAGTTCCATCATTCCGAAGGGTTTTGAGATATAATCGTCCGCGCCCGCATCCAGGCCTTCCACGCGGTCAAATTCCGTATTTTTAGCGGTTAACATAATAACAGGAACGGCAGCGGTCCGGGGATCCCGGCGCAGCCGCCGCAGGATGGAGATTCCGTCCTCATCCGGAAGCATGATATCCAGCAGCACCAGTTCCGGCAGCGACAGCGACAGCGCATCCCAGAAAGCGGCGGGATGCTCAAAGCCCTGTGCCTTGAAGCCCTGGCTTTCCAGCGCGTAGACGACAAGCTTGCGGATGCTGTCGTCATCCTCAACGAGATAGATCATCTTCTCACCTCGGCATTCTTTCTGCCGCTTATGATACCATACCGGGCAGAAAATGAACAGCGAAAAAACGGAATTTAACCTGGATTTAACGTTCAAAGGGTCGCAGATTTAACCTCATTCCCGTAGAATGCCGGTCGGCTGAAATGAGGGATTATTTTATATGAGTCTTTTGCAGATTGTATCGCTTCTCGGCGGTGTGGCGCTTTTCCTGTTCGGCATGACGCTGATGGGAGACGGCCTGACCAGTGTATCCGGGAGCAAGCTGGAGCCCATCCTTTTTAAACTGAGCGGAACGCCCTTGAAGGCGCTGCTGCTCGGAACGGGAGTAACCGCGGTAATCCAGTCCTCCTGTGCGACCTCGGTGATGGCGGTCGGCTTTGTCAACTCGGCC
The DNA here is from genome assembly GCA_017538965.1 of Oscillospiraceae bacterium. Taxonomy (GTDB): domain Bacteria; phylum Bacillota; class Clostridia; order Oscillospirales; family Oscillospiraceae; genus Limivicinus. The sequence continues at coordinate 25,430 of JAFYHU010000005.1, read as the reverse complement.
ATGATGTCCGTCCGGCAGGCGATCAGCGTGATTCTGGGTTCCATTCTGGGCACAAGCATCACGGGCTGGGTTCTCTGCCTGAGCTATATCGACGGCACCGGCAGTCTCAGCAGCATTCTTTCTACGTCTACGCTGACCGGCATCGTCGCGGCAGCAGGGATCGTGTTCCGTTTCTACTTCAAGAGCACAACGAAACAGCATGTCGGAGACATCCTGATGGGATTTGCCATTCTGATGTTCGGCATGCACACGATGAGCAGCGCCGTCAGCGGTCTTGGGGATCAGGCCTGGTTTACCGGAATGATGACCGGCTTGAGCAATCCCCTTCTGGGCATTCTGATCGGAGCAATCTTCACCGCGATTCTGCAGTCCGCCTCTGCCGCCGTCGGCATTCTCCAGGCCCTGTCCGTCACGGGTGCCCTCGGCTTTGACACCATGCTCCCGCTTCTGATGGGCGTCAACATCGGGGCGTCCTTCCCGGTGATGCTGTCCGCGATCGGCGCGACCGCAAAAGGAAAGCAGGCGGCAGCCGTCTATCCCGTGGTTTCCGTTCTGGGCGTGCTTGGCTGCGCTTCCCTGTTCTATACCGCACAGGCAATCTTCCAATTCCCCTTCATGACGGCAATCATGAATCCCTTTTCGACCGCTTTTGTGAACTCGGCTTTCCGTCTGGTCCATGTGATTTTGCTGGCGCCCTTCATTGATGCCGTGGAAGCGATCGTCACGCACCTGATCCCGGACAGGTCGGAAGATGCCCGGGAGCCTGCGCTGCAGCTGGAAGAGCGCTTTCTCAATCATCCCTCTCTGGCCCTGGAGCAGAGCCGCGCCGCCATGAACCGGATGGCTGCGCTGGCCCGGGAATCCGTCCAGATTGCCGTCCGTCTCCTCCGGGAATATCGAAAAAAAGACTTCCAGCGGGTCCGGGAACTGGAAAGCCTTGTGGATCAGTACGAGGACATGCTCGGTTCCTATCTTTTGAAGCTGAACGGGCAGCATCTGAGCCCGCGGCAAAGCCGGGAAGTCGCCAAATATCTGCATACGCTCTCGGACCTGGAACGGATCTCCGACCATGCCCGCAACATCGCGGAAAGCTGCGCAGAGCTTCATGAAAAGCATCTGGTGCTCTCAGGCAGCGCATCCTACGATCTGTCGGTGCTGGTTCGTGCCGTGGACGAAATCGTACGGATCATGACGGAGGGCTATCAGACCGGAGACCTGCGCCTCGCGCTTCGCGTAGAGCCGCTGGAAGAGGTGATCGATTTCCTCACGGATGAGATGAAGATGCGGCAGGTAGAACGCCTGCGCCACCATCAGGGAAATATCACGCAGAACTTTGTCTTCAATGATCTGATCACCAATTTTGAGCGCATTTCCGATCACTGTTCCAACGTAGCCCTGGCCATGCTTCGTCTGACCCTCGGCGATTTCGAGACGCACGGATACCAGGAGCAGATGCTCCGGGAGCGGGATCCGGAGTTTGAAAAGATCTTTGCGGAATACCGGAAACAATACACTCTGGCCCCGCAGGAAGCCTTGTCCATGAAATCCGCATAAAGAAAAGAACCCGGAACCGGCAGGTTCCGGATTTTTATTTGAGTCGGTCGAGGATATTCTGCCGGGTCTGATCAAACAGAAGCTCCCGGTTATGGCGGAAATAGGCGTCACAGCCGAACTCTCCCACGTACCAGGAAGTGTCATACCCCGCCGTGATCTCGGTCACAAACAGGATAAGTTCCTGGCTTGGTCCGACGGCATTCTCCAGAAAGCGGAAGGCATTGTCAAACATCTTTCCCGTCTCGTCGGCGGTCTTTTCTCTTCGCGCGCTATCCTCGGCAAAGAGTCTGCGCACGGTTTCCATCTGTTGTTCGCTCTCCGCGCTCTCGTCCGCGGCCCGGATATAGTCTTCGAGACGCTTGATCTCGCTCTGGCGGAGCATCTGCTGTTCTCTGTCCTCCTGACCGGCGCTGTCGGCGCGCCGGAGCGTTGTGCGGCGGATCTCGACGATATCCTGCAGGCTTCGGACCGGCGGCTCCGGCAGGCGTGCCTTGACGGCGAGAGAAGCGTCATAGAGGGCTGCAGTGAGTGCGTCCTGCCGGCGTGTTTCGCGGGAGGCCTCGCCGAGGCGGGAGAGCAGCAGGCCCATCACCGCAAGCTTTTCATCAAACGGCGCCGAGGCAAACTCCGTCACCGTCACCTTCGGGACACGCCCCTGAAGAATGTCGTCGATATGATAGACCTGGCGGTATTTGTTGTAAAGGGCGTAACAATTCGTGAAATCCCGCGCCACGGACGGCATCTGGACATACTGCACGGCAAGCTCCGTATCCGGGGCAATCCCCAGGGCCTCATAGGCGTACAGGATCTCGCTCAGATCTTCCCATCCGCGCGCCGTCGCAAACTGCATGCCCTCGGCGCTGTTTTCGATTCGGTAGAAGTTTTCTTTTCTGAGATCGAGATAGGAGATCACTGCGCCATGCAAACCTTTTCGCAGGGCATATTCCTTCCAGACGGGGAAATCCTCCTCCACCGTGATGCGCTTGACACGGTCGAGCGTGACCACGTCAAAATCGCGCACCGAACGGTTGTATTCCGGCGGATTGCCCGCTGCGACGATCAGCCAGCCCTCCGGGAGCTTCTGGTTTCCGAAGGTCTTGCACTGCAGAAACTGCAGCATCATGGGCGCCAGGGTTTCGGACACGCAGTTGATCTCATCCAGAAAGAGAATGCCCTCACGCAGTCCGGTTGTTTCCATCAGCCGGTAAACCGAGCCGAGGATTTCGCTCATGGTATACTCGGTGACGGTATGCTCCGTGCCGTCATATACCCTCTTTTCGATAAAGGGCAGACCGATGGCGCTCTGGCGGGTGTGATGCGTGATGGTGTAGGACACGAGGCCGACGTTTTCCTCGGCAGCGATCTGTTCCATGATCTGGGTCTTTCCGATTCCCGGCGGGCCGATCAGCAGCACCGGCCGCTGCCGTACGGCGGGAATGCGGTAATTTCCCAGCGCGTCCCGGCTCAGATAGGCACGCAGGGTGTTTCGAATCTGTTCCTTTGCCTGCTTGATGTTCATATGGCAGATACCTCACAATTCGGGCAGTTCCGGCAGAATCTCCTCCTGCCAGAATTCGTCGAAGCTTTCCCGCGGTTTTCTCCAGGGCAGGGACGGGACGATGCGGATGGCCCAGGGCGGGATTTTTACGGAGAGCGGCGGTTCTTCCAGCAGGACGAAGGCGGTTTCGTAATCCGGCCTCCTTGTCGGATAGATGCCCATGCCGTCCGTAAAATAGAGCAGTCCCCGCAGGCTGCTGAAGCTTCCGGACGCGACCAGCTTGTCCACGTGCTCGAACACCGGTCGGAAATCCGTTGCGCTGCCGCCGGAGAGGGTCAGATTTTCCATGTAGCGCCGCAGCTCGTCCAGACTCGTGATCTTCTGATCCGAACGGAGCTGATCGTCGCACTGCAGAATATGAACGTTCAGCTTTCTGGTAAAGCTGTCGGTATTGCGCAGTATGGCATAGGTGCTGGCCAGAAACTCCCGCACCAGAGTGCCCGAGGTCGACATGGATGTATCGATAGCGATCACAAAATCTTCAATGCGCTTTTCTTCCCGGGTCTCGGGCGGTTCGATAAGCGGCATGTTGCCGTAATGTCTCAGCCCGTAAGTATAATAAATATAGTCGAAGGCGTTGCTGTCGGCTTTCAGGATCTCCCGCGGAGCGGCAAATCGGCGCAGGAATTTTCGGTAATCCACGTCATCCCGGGCAGCAACGGAAAGCTGTTCCATCACGTTTTCGCCGCCGGATCCGTGCTCTGACAGAAGGCTGTCCATGGCTGTCTGAGAACGGGAAGCTGCATTCTGCCAGAAATGATCCTGTCGCTCGCTTCTCTCCTTTTCCTGCTTTTCCTCCGGATCCCAGAGACTGTGGTCATCCATGGCGAAAAGGCGCTGCAGGCCGGCGATTCTGTATTCGGGCGGGCGTTCCCGCAGGAGCATGCGGTAGATGCCCTCGGCGCTCAGCACCTTCATCCCGCGGCGGCACTCCGCCAGGAAAAGCTCCCGGGCCGGGGCCGAACGCTGGGTCAGGCAGGCGTAAGGGAGCGAATCGATCACGCTTTCCACCGCGGCGTCGCAGGCCAGATCCCAGAGCGCTGCATCCCGTCCCCGGCGCTTAGCCGGATGGCGGAAGAGGCAATGGAGCATCATATGCAGATTCAGGCGTGCCGAAAAGCGCTCGCTCTTCAGAAAACCTGCCGCGAGGAAGGACGCGTTATAGTAGAGATTCTCTCCGTCGGTGGCAGCGCTTACGGTGACTTCATCCCCCGGTACGGGAACAAGCGCACAAATCTCTCCGCTCAGATAGGGCAGCGCCATGCACAGCTGCGTCCTGCCCGACTGCAGAATGTCCTGCCCGACGGACGAAAGCTTTTTCTCTTCGTTCATGTTCTACAGTTCAAAGGTCTTCATCCTGCCTGCGGCAGGGTGTGTGCGGCGCTTTTCAAGGAGAATGGCCGTAGCCTCGGTCATCTGCAGGCTGCGGGATTCCCTGAGCGCCGCGTCCAGAGTTTCCGTTGCAAAGCTTCCCAGATCCAGAAGCATTCTCAGCCCCTGCATGTCTTTTTCCTGCAGGACCGCGGACAAGGCTCTGCCGATATTCTCCCGCAGATACGCCGCGTATCGTTCCTCCGCCCGCTCGCTCAGCCCGATCGGACAGCGAAGGCGGCTGAAGGCAAGGCGCAGAGCGCTGTCTTCGTTATGCTCCTGCGCGAGATAGGCCGGCCAGAGCGCGTCATAGTCAGAAAGCGACAGCGTCTTGTCCCGGAAAACGCTGTGATAGGCATATCCCCCGCCCATGATTTTGAGTTCAAAGTGATGGGCGGCATTGTTCTCGGTATAGCTTTCGATATACTCCGGAAAGATCAGGCGAAGGATGCTCCCGTCCGTCTCAAGGATGGTCACATCCAGTTCCTGTTGGAGGCTTTTCACGAGGGCGGCCAGGGCCGGCCCCTGCTGCGGAGCGCTGCGCCGGAGTTCCAGACGGGAAAAACTTCTGCAGTTCATGAAGCCTGCGCTGCCGACGGAAGAAAGATCGTCATAAAGCCGCAGGGTTTCCATGGACCTCAGATTCATAAAGGCATAGTTTCCGAATTGCCGAAGAAAGCGCGGTAGCGTCAGTTCCGTAATTTTCCGGTTGTCCCAGTCCCCGTTTTCCGTGCCGCCGAGGACGAGAACCTCTTCCCCTTCTGCGGGTTTTGCCCCTGCGGCAAGCGCATGATCCTCCAGCGCTCTGACCGGCAGACCGAAGAGTTCGTCCGGCAGGACGGCTTTTTTATCGCAGGTCAGAGCCCGCAGGACGGTGATTCCGTTTTCTTCGCGGCGGATGATGAGCCGCCAGTTTGAAAGTCCGCTGATCGTTTCCAAGGGATTCCCTTCTCCCGAAGCTTCTCCGTTTTCTGTTTCGAACCCTATATTATCATCTCCGCCTGTGCTTGACAATCCTGCAATGCCAAAAACAGGAATCGTTTCCGGCAGCCTGCCGGGCTTGATCCGGGATTGACTGGACTTCCGTGATCTGCTATACTTTTTTCAAAATCAGGCCGCAAAGGAGATATGAAAAATGGAAGAATCCTGGGGAAAGAGCCTGCCTTCCGATCTGCTGGAGCGCTGGCCCAAAACGCCGTCCGGGGAGCCGGAAAAAGCGGTGTTCCTCTGCAACTGCAAGACGCAGGATCTGGGCGACGAGCTCAAAATCAACATGCTGGAGGCATACGGGATCCCCTGCCTTCGGGATTACCCGGGCGACGGAAGCTTCGGCAAGGTGGTTCTCGGGATCAGCGGTCTCGGGACAGACATCTATGTCCCCGAGAGCAAGCTGGAGGAAGCCCGAAGCCTCTGCGCCGCAGAGCCGGAGGAACAGGAAGAATGAAACGATCATAAACAGCAGACAAGGGGCATCCTGATGAAAAAAATAATCCGGGTCGGTCTGACGACATACCGCGTGTTCAATGACAATGAAATGGATGTTTTTTCCGGCTATGCCACGCTCTATCTGCTGATGGCCATGGTTCCGTTTTTCACGCTTGTTGTCGGGGCGATCAACTTTCTCCCGGAATCTTATCTGCAGAGTTTTGCCGATGTCTTTGTCAATCTGTTTCCCAACATTCCGCAAATTCGCTGGCTGGCAAACGAGCTGATCTCCCGGGTGAATCCGCAGGCCGGAACCCTTGTGATTTCGATCTCGGCCGTGACCATTCTCTGGTCCGCGTCAAAAGGCGTCTCTGCGGTCCAGAATGGCTTGCTGAAAATCAGCGGGATCGAACAATCCGCAGTCATGCGGAAACTGTCGGCGCTGATCTACACCGTTCTGATGATTCTTCTGATTCCCGCTCTGCTCATCTTCCGGGTCCTGCGCGGCTCGCTCAGGGAACTCACGCTGAAGCTTGCCGACATGCTTCACATGCAGGATTTCGGCAGTGCCTTTCTTACTCTTTTGGAGGACAGCGGTCTCTTCGTTATCATTGCCACCGCTCTTGTCGTCGTATTCTCGTACACCTTTATGCAGGGATATACGCGCAGTTTCAAAAAGCAGCTCCCGGGTGCTCTGTTCACCACGGTTCTCTGGATGCTGGCCTCTTCCCTCTTTGAATGGTTTATCAGCGAATTCTGGAGCGCCTCATCGGTTTACGGTTCTTTTGCGTCCATTTTCCTGACCGCCATGTGGCTGAAGATCATTATGAAAATTCTCTTCCTCGGCGCCTCTCTGAACGAAGCGCTGATCCTGCTTTCCGCCTCTCCGGACTCCGAACCATCCTCAAACTGCGCTGTCGACTGCTGATGACTGCGAAAAGAACAATCTGACCACCGCCCCGAAACGGAAAGGAGCTGTGGTCAGATTGTTTTCTCTTTTGAAATCAGCGGTCCGCGGGCTCGCTTTCCGCTTTGAATGCCGCTTTGATATTGTCCCAGTTCGGATACGTTGCGAACAGGGCAATTCCGACAATTGCTTCCAAAACAAGTCTGGACATGATTTTCTTCGTCAGCGTTTTTTTCTTTCTTTTCATTTTGATTTCCTTCCTCTATTTTCAGTTTTGTGAAACATCTTGCACAAGGGCGCTTCCGGTGAACAGACCGGATTTTTTGCAGATCCTTCCGTTCTCGGATCGTGTATGGCAAAGCTGCAGAAATCCGGGTGAAAGATTACCCGTTGCCTGCACGGCATATCTATGATAAAATAAACAAAAAACCAAGGAGGCCAAAATGGACACTTTCTGCATTCCCATCAAAGTAGAAGATGAAAAGGACCTTTATGAGCCCTTTCTCCCTTCCGCCCTGGCCTTCAGCGGCGAGTTGACGGCTTATCTGGAAGATTACCTGGAAGATCGCAAGCTCGGAAACGGCGTCATTCTGGAACTGCAGGCCTCGCAGCCGCCTGACATGGATCACTTTCGCAATGCCTATCACGCTTTTATTGAGAAGCTGATCCGGCGGAACAACAAAGCGATTCGCCTGGCCGATCTGAAGGCGGTTCTGTTTCTGCTGCTGGGCATGGCTTTTGTTTCCATCGGCCTGGCGCTGGCAGGCCGGGTGGATTCGATCGGTGCCGAGATTATCTCTGCGATTGGCTCTTTTGCGATGTGGGGGGCAGCTGCATCCTTTATTGAAACCCTGCCCACCCTTCGTGTTGAAAAGAAGCGCCTTGAAATATTCTCAAAGGCAGAGATCCGATATAAGGCACTGTAGTTTTTCCTGTTTTCTCTGAAAAAGGGCTTCTCCTCCGCATTCCGCGGTCAGGCGAAGCTCTCTTTTTCTTTCATACTCTATTATGTTTCTGTCTCCTCAGGGTGCCGTAGGGCGAGGCGCTTGCGGGCCGGGGTGATGGCGCGCTCGGGACAGACCAGAACGCAGAGGTGGCAGCCGACGCACTTCTTGCCGTCCAGAACGGGCTTTCTGTCTTCCGCCATGCGGATGGCCTGATGCCCGCCGTCCGCGCAGGAGATCATGCAGCGGCCGCAGCCGATGCACCGATCGCGATGAAACTTCGGGTAGACGATCGTGTCGCGTTCGAGGACGTCGGTCGTCTCGCTGACGGAATCCAGCGCAAGGCCCCGTATCTCCTTCACGCTTGAGAGATCCTTCTCCGCAAGATAAAGATTCAGGCCTGCCTTGAGGTCGTCAATGATGCGGTAGCCGTACTGCATGACGGCTGTTGTAACCTGAATGCTGCCCGCGCCGAGGAGAATGTACTCCAGAGCATCCTGCCATGTCTCAACGCCGCCCATGGCCGACAGATGCATTTCCTTCAGCTTCGGGTTCTGTCCGAGCTCTGCAATAAAGCGAAGAGCGATCGGCTTGACGGCGTTGCCGCTGTAGCCACCGACCGCCGACATGCCGTGGACTGCCGGCGCAGACACATAGGTATGGGGATTCACGCCGATGATGCTCTTGATGGTGTTGATTGCGGCGATCCCGCTTGCCCCGCCGCGCAGGGCCGCCTCCGCCGCCGGGCTCATAACCGCCACATTCGGCGTAAGTTTGGCAAGAATCGGAAGCTTCGTACCGCGCCGGGCGGCAGCGGTAAAGCGCTCAACCAGTTCGGGCACCTGGCCGATATCGCTGCCGAGACCTCCCTCCGCCATGTTCGGGCAGGAAAAGTTCAGTTCGATCGCATCGGCTCCGTTTTCTTCACAAAGGCGTGCCAGTTCTTCCCATTCCGCGTCGTTCTGCCCCATGATGGAAGCCAGGATGAATTTGGACGGATACTTCTCCTTCAAACGGCGGAAGATCTCCATATTCTCTGCCACGCTGTGGTCGGAAAGCTGTTCGATGTTCTTGAAGCCGATGATGCTGCCGTCGCTCCCGGTGATGGCGGAAAAGCGGGGCGACGCCTCATGGATATCCATGGTGCAGATCGTTTTGAAGCAAACACCGGCCCAGCCCGCTTCAAAGGCACGGGCACACATGTCATAGGTGCTGGCCACCACGGAGGAAGAGAGCAGAAACGGGTTTTCCAGCGGAATGCCGCAGAGATCGCATTTCAGGCGGTCTTCGTTTTCGGGAATGGGCGTTTCGCATTCCGGCATCACCTGCTCATACAGCCGGTCAATCAGAGCCCGGACGGGCACCTCTTTCGGCCGCACGCAGGCCTGCTCGCAGGGAGCAGGACAGTTGAGGCAGGGATTCTTCCCGGGAAGCCTCTGAGCGGCTGTCTGCTCATTGGCAAACCAGATGCTTCGCAGCAGACCGGCAGGATTCATTTTTTCGCAGGCGGCGTCACAGGGAGCGTCCGCACAGAGCGCGCAGTGGATCATATCCGACCGGGCGATCGTTTGGTTTACAGCGATCATGCAGGAATCCTCCTTATTCGTCAGACCAGTTTCTTGAGCAGCGCTTCCAGATCGTTTTTCGCCAGTTCTGCGTCAACATTCAGATGGATCTTCGCCTTGTCTCCGTCATAGGTAATATGAAGCGCATCGTTGAAATGAATCTGCGGATGAACTCCTGTTTTGTTTCGGATGCGTTTTTCAATAATACCGGCAATCGCGTTTTGAAGCAGCTCTGATTTGATATTCACTTCGTCCATCTCTCTCCTCCTGTATTCTTTTTCTGCATCTGTCAAACTGTTTTTTACATTTTCTGTCCGGGAAGTCAAAAAAGCAGGCTGTCTGTATGCGGAAGCAATTCCTGAAGCATTTGCAAAACCCCGGCTGTCTGCTGACGGCCGGTCTCCGTTTCCAAACCGTTTCGGCGAATCCAATGTCTGGCAATCCGTGTATAGCTGATGATCCTCACCTTGTCCTCGACTTCCTGCAGCCGCTTCTCATCTCGGGTATCCAGGTAGCATTCGAGACTCCTGCGCCATATGGCGGCAGCCGTCGTATAAGGGATGCCGAGAAATGTCTCGACAATGCCGGGATCCACACAGCCGAAACCGCAATAAGCATTGTACATGGCGGCCAGATCAAAAATCGGATGCCCGCGGCTGAGTCTGTCCATATCAATCAGCAGGCTTTCCCCGTTCTGAACCATGATATTCCGAAAATGATAATCTCCATGGATCATGTGATTATCTATGGGTACCGCGTCGAACAATGCAATCAGCTTTTCAAACGGTTTTTCCGGCAGATAATCCTTCAGAAACATTGCCCAGCTCAGAGCGGACTCCCTGATATCCGGCACAATGCTTTGCTTCACAATCAGGGAATGAATGCGTTTGAGGAGGTCGACGCTCAATTCCGTGAGTTCCTCCAGACTCTTTTCTCCGTCTTTGTACAGCTGAATATAGGTTTTGGCATTCAGCATTTCGTATATGGAACCGTATCCGCCCTCTTTGATGCGTACCACGTCATATGGGATCGCCGTCGGTACGCCGGAAACGAAGGCAGCACGGGCCAGTTCCCGTTCATGATGAATCTCGGCAAGCGAATTCGTGTTCGTATATACCTTGATGATGTTTTCCCTGTCAAGTCGGTAGATCTTTCCGTTTGCGCCCTGACCGATCAGTTCGCATCCTTCAAGAGAGACAAGCCGATAAGCCTTGCTTACTTCCATCATTTCGGTAAACCCGGTCATTTCGAGAATCTCATAAATCGCAGGCTGTACCTGAATCAGCCTGATATCGTTTTCTTCGTTTTTCAGGCGTAGAATCACTCGCAGGCCGGCGCTTGATATATACTCTGTCATCTCAAAGTCAAAGACGATGATATTCGCCGCATATTGATCCTTGTATTCCCGGATCTCGGCTTCAACCGCCGGCGCGTTGACAGCGTCGATCTTTTTCGGCAGAACCAGAGTCAGTATCCCGTTTTCCCATCTGCTTTGCATATCAGTAACCCATTCTTTGACCGTCAGGTTTCGTCCGTTTCGATTTCTCCGAGCTTGTGCGCGATCTCGACTTCCTCCAGCATATTGTACGAAATGGAGCATGCCGCGCCGTAATTGTCGGTCAGCAGCCGGTAAGTCGCAACCAGACCGACATAGTCGATCGGAAGGCCGAGGCTTTTCAGAAGCGCCGTGCAGGCAGCAGGGATGCCGGGCGAGGCGGTGGAAAGCTCTGTCGCCATAATGATCAGCACCACCAGAAAGGCGTACGAAACCGGGGTGTTCTCAAGCTGCGCCGCCATAAACGCGGTGATGACCACATAGACCGCGGTTTTGGGGCTCAGCATGGCGCCCCCCATGGGAAGCCAGAAGGAGGAAAAGGACTCTTTGATCCGCAGCTTCTCCGAAGCCTCATAGGTGCTCTTCATCGCCGCCGTTGTGGAGCCGGTCGTGAAGGAGATTTTGGCAGCAGGCTTGATCTTCTGCCAGAGCTCCGGAATCCCGATGCCGGAGCAGATCGACGTTTTCACAGCTTTCACTGCGATGCAGACGGTAAACGCGAGATAGGACGCGGCAACGAACTTCCATCCGGAAAGCAGGTCCTTCCCTTTCCCGCTGCCCAGCGTAATCATGATGCTCAGAAACGGGATGGCAGGCATCGTGAGAAGAATGATATTCATGACACTCATGACCCATTTGTTGACCTGACCGATGATCCGCTTCAGCTCGCTGACGCTGTCGCCCAGCAGCAGGAGCCCCGCGCCCGCCAGGAACCCCAGGATCACAAGCTGCGCCGTATTGCTCTTCAGGAACGGATCGATCAGGTTGGTGGGTACGATATCGAAAATCATGTCGAACAGCAGTTCCGGAGAAAACGCAGTATCGCCGGAGCCGAAGTTCCGGAAGAGAAGCCCCGAGGCCAGAATGGAGGCCGCGATCAGGAAGAGGGTGTTCGCAAGAAAGCGCCCGATAACTTTAAATCCGAGACCGGTCAGATCGTTGATGCTTTCCAGCGCAATGATGGATGAGATCAGCGAAATAAAGACTACCGGCCCCATAACGCCTGACATCATGCCCAGGATGATGCTCTGAAGGGGCGAAGCGATCTTGTTGATGAGGAAATCCCCCGCCGGCTGCGGCAGCACTTTGCAGAGGAGGCCGCATGCAAGGCCCAGGATCACACTCCAGACGATAGGATCCTTGAGGATCTTTTTCGGTCTCTCCTCCAGCGGAATGCTGACGCAGATGATGTTGCGTTTCAATCTGTATCTGTAGAAGATTCCGGAGCTTCCGGCGTCCAGGTTCAGATTGAATATTCTGTCGACGGCACGCTGTTGCGCGCCGCTGCCGTCCGTAAAGGGATCAAAGGCTTCCCCGGGGATCGCAATCAGAACATCCAGCTTCACAAGCCGTCTGCGGATTCCGTATTCAATTTCTTTTCCCTCGCCGAAGGCGGCCGCATAGTCATCCAGAATGCCGACAATTTTGTCGACAAAGAGATCGGTTTCCGGTTCGGAGAACCCGGCCTTCCGAAGGGCTTTGCGGCTGTCTTCCGCAACAGCGCTTGCTGCGTTGTCACGCAGGAGATTGCAGCCTCTTTTCGCTTTCGTCATAGAGTGAATTTTCCTTCCGTTCATCCGGTTCCGTGTCAATCGTCAGGAGGGATTATCCTCTTTTTTCTTCGATTCCTGCGCATGGCGTTTTTCCTGCCGCGGCAGCAGATAGTCATTGTAGATAAAGCTCAGGATTGCGGCCGCCGGGATGGATAGCAGCATTCCGAGAATGCCGAACATGTTCCCCAGCACAATGCTGGCTACCAGAATCAACAGGCCTGAAACGCCGAGAGAATTGGAAAACAGTTTCGGTTTCAGAATATAACCGTCCGCAAACTGAAGGAACACGCAGAAAGCAATAAACAGCATCGCGTGGAACGGATTGACAAGCACAAGCACGAAGCCGCCGATCACGGCGCCGATGATGGGGCCGAAATTGGGGATCAGGTTCGAGACGGCGACAACCACCGATACCAGCCCGACGTACTGCATCCCGCAGATGAGCATGAAGATCGCATTGGCAGCGCCGACGATGAGAGAATCCAGCAGGCTCTGCCCGAGAAAGCTCATCAGGATCGTGTCGCAGCGCAGAGTAAAATTGATGAATCCTGCAGTTCTTTCCTTGCTGAATATCGCCCCGACCAGACGCCACCAGCCTTTCATAACCCGCTTTTTATCGATGAGCAGATAAACCGCGAGGATCATCGCGATAACGGTCGAGATGATGCCTTTGCCGGAATTCGCCGCCGTATTCAGGATCTGGCCGGCATTCTCCCGTACAAAGTTGGTAATGCTGCTCAAGGCATTCTGCGACAGCGTCGCGAGTCTCTCTGCGTTGATGAAGTTCTCCAGAGCGCTTCCCTTGATCATCTTGATCATGGATGCGGCGTACCCGTCGATGTTTTCAGAAAACAGCGCAACGCTCTGAATCAGCTGAGGAATCAGCGTCCCGATCAGAATGATCAACACCAGCAGCGCTGACAGGATTGTCATGCCCACAGAGAGATACCACCGCATATTCCCTGGCTTCATTTTGCGAAAAACTCTGTGATAAAAGAAATTCGCAACGGGATTGAGGATATAGGCAAAGACAATCCCCAGAAAGACGGCTTTGAAGTTGCCGAGGAATCCGCCCACTGCGGAAAGCACTCCTCTGAAATTGGTCAGGAGCACAAAGAGCGTTACGCCGATACAGGCGACGACTGCGCCGTTATACCATTTTTTCTCCTTAAGTTCTTTCAGTTTCACTTTCCGTTCTCCTTTGTTCTCGTCTGTTCAGTCTTCAGGCCCGATCTCATTGGGAATCCTCAAGAGCCGGGGCAGGACTGCCCTTTCCGCAGTATTTCAGGCAAAGCATGGTCAGGTCATCAAACTGAGGTGCCTCCCCGACAAAGGCATTCACTGCCTCCCTGACCGCTTTCAGGGTCGCTTCCGGCCCCAGATCAGGGCTTTCGTTCAGGGCATGCAGAGTCCGATCGATCCCGAAGAGCCGGCTGTCCTTGTCGTTTGCCTCCGGCAAACCGTCCGAGTAAACAAAGAGCATGCTGCCCGGTTCCATCTGCAGTTCATAGTCGCGATAACGGATGCCCTCCATGCTCCCCGCTGCCATGCCGTGCCGATCCTTATAGAGTTCGTACCAGCCGTTCGGCGTTTTCAGAATCGGATATTCATGACCGGCATTCACCGCCGTCATTCTGCCGCTCGATATCTCCAGCACACCGAGCCAGACCGTCACAAACATCGACTCGGAGTTATTGACGGCAATCTGCTTGTTCAATTGCTCCATAGCCTGCTTTGGATCGAGACCGGCAAGCATACAGTTTCTCAGCAGAACCATGGACTTCATCATAAAGAGTGCGGCGGGGATTCCCTTTCCTGAGACATCCGCAATGACCAGGCCCAGGCGGTCTTCATCAATCAGGAAGAAGTCATAGAAGTCGCCGCCGACTTCTTTGGCCGGATCCATGGCCGCATAGAGCTCAAACTCGTTTCTTTCGGGAAACGGCGGAAAGCTGTGCGGAAGCATGTCTTCCTGGATATGGGCAGCCAGTTCCAGTTCCGTTCTGAGGCGCTCCTTTTCCGCCGTGATCGCCGTGTTCTCGCGGATGTAATGCTTCAGATTCCGATCCATCTCTTCGACCGAATGGGCCAGAGCCTCCAGTTCGTCGCCGGTATGGACATCCGATCTGTACTCCTCATCGCTGTCCAGTCTGCTGACCAGCTCATCCGTGTCCTGCTTCAGAGACTGAATCGGTCGAATCGTCGTCCGCTCGAGAATTTTGTAATGGACAAAGATGCCGATCCCGGTGATCACAATGATCGTAAGCGTCAGCATGACATACAGGTTCATCTGCGCTTCCCAGATCTCGGCTATTGACACATCAAGCCCCACCAGAGCTTCTGCTCCGTTCTCCGGGCTTTGGACGGGCACCAGCGCGGTAGCCAGCTTTTCACCGCCGAGCTCTCGGATGCCGACATAGAGCTTTTCTCCCCCGGGCCGTTCCCGGCCCTTCAGTGCCTCCGTCATGATTTCTTTCTCGCCGGAAACGTAAGGCCGGTGTTCAAGAAACTGCGCCTGCCCCTCGGACAGGTTCTCGCTTCCTTCGGGCAGATTATGATAGATTTCACAGAGATAGATCAGATCTTCTTCCGTAGGAACGACCAGGTAAATATCCCTGTACTCCTCTTCATACGTCCCCGCCGTCATGAATGCTTTGCGGATTGTGTAATATGAAACATCTTTTGTTCCGGTTTCCAATATCTTCGTCGGGGCAGACCCGCTGATACCGTCGGCAATCAGATGGGCGCAGGAGTAGGTATGTTCGGTATAAAGCTCCAGGTTCCGCTTATACAGCATCTGACCAGCCATAAAGCCGACCCCGAGAATCAGAAAGATCCCCAGAAAAACAAGGCTCAGAATGTTTCTGGCGGCGAGTGATCCCTTTCGGGTTTTGATTTTTTTATACACGCTTGTGTGTTTCTGTGGCATCGTTTACCGCCCTGTTGTCTCAGGATGTATTGGAATCCTCTTTTCCATGACAGAAGCCTTTTTTATAAAAGGCCCCGGAAGTCTTGCGCTGCGTTATGCAACCCACGACTTCCGGGCATTGCGCATTTTATCGTCCGTTTCGGAAGCGATTATTTCTTTTCGCCGAACTTCTCGTTATAATAATCGATCTCGTACGCAGCTTCCATCAGCGTATATTCTGCTTCCAGCGCCCAGGCATAGGCCATCTCATAGCAGCCTTCTGCATACTCCAGCAGGTCATAGATCCACTGCTCCTGAGCCGCCTTGTCGCGAGCTTCTCTGTGCTCGGCAATCTTCTCCTTGGCAGCGTTGACCTTCATCTCGGTACGGAGCTTGACATTGCTGCACTTGGCATCACGGCGCTCGCGGATCAGGCGGGCATTTTCTTCTGCGGCGGCAAAATCGCCGGCAGTCTGTTTCTGAACCGCATTGATTCCGGTGGGCTCATTGGCGACAGCCTCAGCAGTGGCCTTGTCGAGGGTGAATGCGGCTTTCGCCTTTGCGGCCTGCTCTTCAACCTTCGCATCCAGCTTGTCGACCCGCTTCTCCATCGTGTCAAACTGCTTGTCAATCTGGGCGTCAATTGTGCTGCACTGCTTGTCAATCTGGGCGTCGAGCATTTCGGCGCGTCTTTCCATCGTGTCGCACTGCTTGTTGATCTCGGCATCCAGTTTGTCGCACTGCTTTGCGGCCTGCGCATCGAGTGTGTCATACTGCTTGTCGATCTGCGCGTTCAGCGCAGCGTCAAATTCATCAAGTGCTGCTTCCAGCTCCGCACATTTCTGTTCATGCTCAAGCTTGCGTGCTTCGACGGCCGCGTCAAATTTGGCTTTCAGTTCGTCCAGTTTCCTTCCGTGGGCAGCGTACTTTTCTTCAAAAGTCATTGTCTTTCTCCTTCTCTTTTGTTTTTATTTTCAGACTTATCGTCTTCTAACATTTGATTATAGCAAAAGCAGCCCGAAATGTCTACCTTCCGGAACAGTTTTTTTCGCAGAGAAGAATAAATAGTTCAAAGTTCATATGCGGCTGCGGCGAGTGGCAAAGTGGACGCTAAAGCAGGACGCTTTCGATTCTGTCGGGGGCGGCGAGGCGGAGCATTTCGTAACCGATTCCGGCAACGCCGTAAAACAGAGACGGAGAAAAGATCGGATTCATGGTTTTGGGCAAACAGAGATAATAACCGTTTCGGTCCGCTCTTTCGATCACCGCAGCCATGCGGTTTTGGGCCGCTTCCACGAGACAGTCGTTTTTCGTTTTCAAACCGGCCTCCAGAAGAAAGTCAATGACGGCGCTGTTTCCGCAGCAGAGAAAACCCTTTTGCAACAGATGTTACTGGCAGGGTTTCGCGCTGCAGACGTCACGATCGGATGCGCATGCTGATACGATTGCTCAAAGGATCGCCCTGCACGCTCTCGCAGCGCAGGTCGGAGACGGCGCTTTTGACCAGGGTCAGAGACAGCCGGTTGTCTGTCGCCTCCGGATCAACAGCGTTTCCGCCGTAGGCCACAGTGATTTCGGTACTCTCGTCGGCTTCGGAATACTCCGCCTTAAAGCGGAGGTGAACATCCGTCAGTTCCGGGATCAGAATCTGCTGCACCAGCTCCTCAAAAACCAGCTGAATCCGCATCGCGGTTTTCGGCGGGATCTGATTTTTGCTGCAGTAATCCGCAATCCCGCTGCAGACACTCGGAAAATCGAAAGAAGAATCCTCAATTTCAATATCCAGGACCTTTAGTTTGTAGATAAAGCGTCGTGTAAGTTCCTTCTGCGGATTCGCAAAAATCTGTTCGGGCGTCCCCTCTTCATAGATCCCGCCGTCATCCATATAGAAGACCCGGTTTGAAATGCTTCGGGCAAAGCTCATTTCATGCGTGACGATCATCATGGTTTTGCCGGCTCTGGCCAAATCCCGGATCACTGCCTGCACCTCTCCAATCATGGCAGGGTCCAGCGCGCTTGTAGGTTCATCAAACAGGATGATTTCGGGATCCATGGCAAGCGCACGCGCAATCGCCACGCGCTGCTTCTGACCGCCGGACAGCTCGTCCGGATACTTCAGGGCCATGTTGGCAAGGCCTACCCTGCCAAGCAGCTCGATGCCGCGGTCATAGGCTTCCTGTCTGCTTCTGCCCAGCAAATCGATCTGCGGCTTCATGATGTTTTCGATCGCCGTCAGATGTCCGAACAGATTGAATGACTGGAAGACCATGCCCAGCTTCCGCCGGATCAGATTCACATTGCAGCCGGGATCGAGAATATCGTCTCCGTCAATGCGGATGCTCCCGTCGGTCGGCCGCTCAAGCAGATTGAGACATCGTAGCAGGGTCGATTTTCCCGTGCCGGACGGACCGATCACGGCAATCACATCGCCGTCCCGTATGTCCGCATTCACATCCCGGAGGGGTGTCGCGTCGGGATATTCCTTTTTCAGATGCCTGATTTCAATCATGCGTTTTCACCCCCTTCAGGATCTGTTCCGGCTTTCGGTTCTTCGGATCTATTTTTCTGATCACCCATCCGACAATCCGGATCAGAAGCCCTCCCAGGAGAAAATAGATCACGGTCACAGCGATCAGGGGGAAGAACGCCTCATAGGTCCGGCTGCGCACGATATCGCCCATTTTCGTCAGATCCTGTACGGCGATATAGCCTACGACGGCGGTCGCTTTGAGCAGGGCTACAACCTGCCCCTTATAGCTCGGCATGAAATGAATCGCGGCCTGCGGCAGAATAATCCGGAAAAAAGTCTTGCGGTCCGAGTAACCGAGAGCGCGGGCGGCTTCCGTCTGTCCCCGGTCCACCGCCTTCACGCCGGAGCAGAGCATCCCATACATGGAAGCGCCAAAGGTCAGCGTAAAGCCGATCACCGAAACGACAAGGCCGCTGATTCCGATGCGTCTGAACACGATGTAGTACAGGATCATCAGCAGCACGACCATCGGCATCCCCTCTACCAGCCAGATACAGCCTTCCGTTACCTTGTTGGCAATCCGGTTTCCGTTTCGGCACAGGAGGTAGACCGCAAACCCGAGCAGAGTTCCAAACAGGATGGAGAACAGGGTGATCAGCAGAGTGTTTCCCGTGCCCTTTAAGAACAGCTGCCACCTGTCTTCCCGCAGGAAGGTTTTCTCAAAGCTTATCACGATCGAAGCGAGGATGCCGCCGCCCTCCTCCGATTCCGAATCTTTCAGAACCGCTACGAGCGATCCGCCCTCGTATGTAGGCTCGGAAAAACAGACACTTTCGGCGCGCTCAGGGGTTATGGCGATGCCGCCGAAGGCAAAGTCGCATTTGCCGGTGGTGACGGCAGGAAGTATGGCCGGAAAATCCATGGCGACAATTTCGGCCTTGTAGCCGTATTCCCGGCAGAAATGAACCAGAATATCCACATCGACGCCGACTGTTTTTCCGTCTTTGATGTAGAGAAAGGGAACACATGTCGTATCGCCTGCAATACGCAGCGTTCCGTTTGGCCCCGGCAGATTATACAGATCCGGCACAACCCGCAGGGATTCATCCGGGCCGTACCAGATGCTGCAGATCTCGTCATACACCCCACTCTGTTTGATATTGCGCACAAATTCGCTGTACTGTTCGCAGAGCTCCCTGCCCCGCTCCGTTTTCGGGAAAGCCGCCCCCGCTTGCATTCCGCTGGCAAGCCGTTCCTCAATACAGGTAAGATCAGGATTCTCCGCCATCATGTATTTCACAAGCGCCTCCGCATCGGCATACGCGTCAATCTTGTGCGATTTCAGAGCTTCGAGGCAATCCACGCTGGTCGAGAAATAATAGAACGTCGCGTTGGGAAAACGTTCTTCAGTCTGGATTGCCTGGACGCTGCCGGTCGTCACGCCGATGCGCTTGTCTTCAAGTTCTTCAAGGCGGGTATAGCCCGGCGCATCTGTTTTCTTTTCCGCGCCGCAGCCGCACAGCAGCAGGAGCAGCAGCCCTGCTGTCAGTACAAGGATAAACTGTTTCTTTCGCTTTCTGTACAAAACGCTTCCGCTTCCTTTCTGTTTCATACTGTTCTCCCATTAAGCTTTATCAGCTTTTTGTGGGGGAACAGTATCCCACATTTTTTGGAGTTCACAAACAGGCAGACAGATACCCTCTACTGTTCGGTCAGCTCGCTTTCTTCCAAAAGTCTGTCAAAATCGCTCTGGTACAGACGGTCTTGAATAACGCGATATTTTTCAAACTCGCTTTCAGCAAAAGCTTTCGCTATTTCTGCGGTCACTCTGCCCTTATCATACAGAATATCTGCATCGTTAAATTTCAGGAAAGCATCAAGCTTTGAGGCCCAGTCTTCCATTGTCATCGGGATATGCCTCCGTGCCTGACGGGCAGCATAGTCAAGATACATCGTTACGATTTCATTCAACTCGCTGATTTCATCCAGATCCAGATAGTATTTTGCAACAGAAACATCTGTCTTGGTAAGTTTTCCCATCCTCGGCAGTTTGTGCAAAAATTGCACAAACTGAATCCTCATTCATTTCCCCTTCACGAAATATATTTCTCAGATGCTTGGTAACAACACTGCGTTCCACTTCGAAAAGCTGTGCAATCGCCTTTTGGGTCAGCCATATATCACCATTCTGAACACGAACCTCTATACCGTTGTCGCCGGCATCTTTTGTGAACACCAGAAAATCAACTGTACTGTTTCGAATCTGCATCTTCGTCATCATTTTGCGTCTCCTTAAATTTCCTGTAAACTGAGCCTGACAGGAACGGTTCTCTGCCTGGCATATCATACAGAATATACCATAAGTATTTATTATATAACAGATCATTCATCCCAGCAACGAAAAAATCTGCCGCCAATTATGGGAAAAATGTGAAAGTTAAAAATAGAATTCTACAGGGGAGAAAGTAAAAATAAAAAAATAGGTTTTAAAGTTTCACAACTTTCCGCCCTGTGGTAATTAACGAATTTAACATATTGAGCCTTTCAAATGCCGCCGTTGAAACAGGAGCGGACCAGCCATGTTGGGACGGTCAGGCCAGTTCGCTATCACAGTGCGGCGGCGCTGGGCCTCAATGAAATCGGCTTTCTTCTTATCCTTTCCGTTCTGATTTCCGACCTCTCTTCTGAACGATACCGCCTGCATGAATTCTCTTTCCCTTCGGGAAAGAATATGCCGTGGTTCACTCTCTTCTGTGATTGTTTTGTGACAAAAGCTGTGATAGAATGTGCTTATGATTCAAAAAATCTTTATTCGGAGGTTCTCACCATGGAAAACAAAAAAAGGAAAGTCGCCCTGAATGACGAACTGCTGGAGAAAGTGTCCGGAGGGGATGATGTATTTAAGACGGTAGGTTCATTCATTTGCCCGGCATGTGGATGCGAAACGGTTGACGGCCAGTGTGGAAACGATGATTGCGAGTATAGCATCGGCTATCTGACTGGACACGAAGTCGGGCTGTTCTGAGCCCGATTGGAGGATTTCATCATGGAAAACAAAAAAGGAAAAGTTGCGCTGAATGACGACCTGCTGGATAAGATATCAGGGGGTAGTGATGATTTCAGGCCAATATGTGAAAAATGCGGCGCCAACATGAATTATTGCGGCAACTGTACAAACAGATACTGTGATAATTATCTGCCGTCCTTCGTCCCCAACGCTGAGTATCCGGATTTCTAAGCCCGCCTTGTCACAGAAACCAACCGGCCAGAACGGTTCCAGTCACCGTCCCGGCCGGGTTTTCTTATTCGCTGATTTCTGCGTCAGCCTAAGGTCCTTGATCGCTAATTATTCAAAGCCCGGAGTTGGTGTTAAAGGTTAGATCAGCCATTTTTTAGAATCTCCTTTCAGAGTGTGATTGTTTTGTGACAAAAGCTGTGATATAGTAAGCGTAACTTAGGGAAAATTTTTGGAGGATGCGATCATGAAACTCACAGATAAACTGAAAACTCAGGTAGAATCCTCAGCTGCCAAGGAAGAGAAGAAAGATGCCATCAAGCAGACCGACATGCTCCTCAGCAATGACGATCTGGATCTGATAAGTGGAGGAAAACAAGAGGATTTCCTTAAGAAATATTGTTTGTTACATGGGTGGTATGATTCTTATGAATGTCCTCAATGTGCAGCCGAAAGTCAAGACTAAGGAGGCGTTCACCATGGAAAACAAAAAAGATAAAGTAGCTCTGAACGACGAGCTGTTGGATAAAGTGTCCGGAGGGGTCGATGATGAGTTCAGGCCGAACCCGAACGAAGGAAAAACATTTTACCATGTTTTTCACGGTGACATTGTCTATGGCTGCTCCGATTGGTTCTATTCCGAGGATAAAGATCCTCTTATATGCAGTTTGTGCGGCATGCCGATGCACAGCTTTGCGGAATAAACATTGAACGTTGAAGTTCAAACGAATAACTGGAGGTTCTTATCCCTCCACCCTCAGCGTCAGCGCAAAATCTTCCGTTCCCGAGGCGCTCTTGCTTTTCGGTTTCGATATCCCCGCCAGGACGACCCTGCCGCCGTCCGGCGGGTTTTCTTTTGCCCAGAAGCGGAAACCCATATCGGTCAAGGCATGGTCTTTGCATAGTCACTGCATGGTCTTTGCATCATCCAATCAGAAAACTGTTCTTAGAACGGCAGATCCTCATCCGCAAGCGGCTTGAAAGCATCTCCGTCTTCTTCCTCCGCGCCCACTTCTTCCTTCCGCAGCCGGACACCAATAATGAGTGGCGTCTTTTCCCCTCCAGTCTTTGGCCTTCGCGTTATTACAAGATATGATTTCTCCATCGCTCTTCGGAAGTTCTTATAGTTATCCGGGCGGTAGTTCATATCCTCGCACCATCGCGAATAGACGCGGTAGACGGCCCTGGCTGGAGTTTCGAACTTGTCTCCATTTCCGTCTTTTCCTTCTTCCAGCCATGCTTCGATGAACTGGCTGATACGGTCAGAGTCCTGACGGTACTGGGCAGTCGCGGTTTTCACTTCTTCCGGCTCGTTCAATCCTTCAGACTTATACAGCCGATACCCTTCAACAGCCCAGTTGAGAATGCCGGAGAGGGCGGTGTCCTCGGTCAGGGTAGTCTTCAGATTCTTATCCTGCTCATGATCTTCAAGATGCCTGTTAAACGGGATGATCTTGATCCGGCCCGATTCAAACAGCGTCTGATCAGAGCTTCGGCCCTTTTGCTTGTTTTAGGGTTTCTCGGGTTTACGGGGTTATTGTCTCCCAACGCTCGTCCTCGCATGCTCCATATCGTCTCGCTTCCCTCAAGCGTGAGGAAAGAGCTTCTCTGGCGCGGTTTTTCTCCAATCCGCAGTCAGGAGAAGCTCGATTTTTGACTACATCTGAGAGTCCGAAGTCCCAAGAAGCCCCTGTTTACGGGGCTTCTCGCAATTACCAAGAAGAGCAGCATCAGATACTTGACACCCGTCTGACTTAACCAAGTATTTTAATAGTAGGAAACTTCGGGTTACGCGCAAATTTGCAAACGCCTGCTTTGGCATAGTCCGCTTACATTAGCAGGCGTTTCGCGCATCTATTCAACAGAAAAAGTAAATGTTTCTGTCTCGTCACTAGAGTTTAGAAGCTTGACATTGACTTCGAATGGCGCATCAAGATCAGCTTCAAAGCCAACGACACCAACTATCATTATGCTCAATTCTTGCCCAGCATCGATTAGTTTGTTGCTCGAGTTTTGTTCGTAATAGTCCTTTCCATGGAGAAAAAATATCCGTGTCCGGTGTGCGGGACAAAATGTCTGAGTGAAGAATTTGGCAGTTTTGAGATCTGTCCTGTATGCGGCTGGGAAGAGGATGGCTATCAACAAAAAAACCGGACGATGATACCGGACCGAATGGCGATTGGACGCTAAATGCGGCACGAGCCGCCTGGAAGAACGGACAAACCATCATGCCAAGATATACCAATATGAGCACCGCTAACATAAAACTACCATAAATGAAGATGAATCATTGTAAAAACTCTTCAGTTGATGTATAATATAATATCCGATTTGTGCGGTGGGGAAAGAGGAATTTGGCATGAAGCATATTTGCAATTACAAGGCGAGCAAGTATTTGTCCCCAGCATTCACCGAGGTTGAGCCGGACATTTATAAAAGCGAAAGCGGCTTTGTTACAAGTCTTTGCTTCGAGCAGGAACCGGAACTTAATGAGGGCTCCTCTGCAGATTGCATTTCGCAGTATCCTTTAGAGGATGTATTGGATCACTTTTTTGTTCATATCTCAGATTTTTACCACAATCTGAACACTTGCGAATCTGAACAATGTTATCTGGAGTTTTGTGGAAAGAGTCTCAAGTCGGTCAAAGACCTCAGAACTATTATTGGAAAGCACGTTTATAACAAAACCGTCATGGATTCTGGTACCGAGTACATTGACCTTGTTATTGAATAAGGGGCGGTGATCGGGCAAATGCAATTAAAGAAAACTATTGCATTGTTGCTGGCTGTTGTCCTTTGTGCAGAGTGTCTTTCCGGCTGCGGGTCGAAAAGCCAGTCGACATCACAGCATACATATATCCCAGAGCAGATAATAAGCGAAACCTTTGTGGATGCAACAACGATTACGGAAGAAAACATCACAGAGGAGCTTGTTCTTGAAAATCTCAAACAAGAAGAGAACACCTATGAGCTGACAATTGATGAAAGCTTTTTCTGCGAAGCCTATATTATCGAGGTGGTCGTTGGGACAAACACGGTAGAGGATCTCCGAAACCAACTTCCCGCTGATATCGACAACTATGATATAGATTGGCCTGCAGTAATCGGGAAATTTGCTGCCGGAACAGCAATAATCATCACAGTTGGAATTGTTCACCATTACACAAAAGGCGCAACATATTACTTCTTTGCCTCTCCTGCAAAAGTGGCGAAGGACGCCTTTGTAGGTGGCGCAATGTTTGCGGCGCTAAATACTGTACGGAACTGCAAAGATGGAGAACTCCCACGAGCGGCGTTAAAGAAATACATCATTGAGGGATTTGCCGATGGTTACATGTGGGGCGCTATCTGTTCTGTTGGCAGGACGCTTCTCAAAAACCTGAAACTGCCCACCACGCTGAAATTCCTTGATGGAACAAAGGCCAAGATCAAACTCGACGGCTCTGTTGTCAATGCCGCTGGCGAAGAAATCGGGAAAGCGTATTATAGCGCAAAAGGAATCTTCATAAAGAGTGTTTCTGGTGATGTCCCGTATTTGTTCAACACAAGTGGAAAGCAGCTTGCTGATATAGGCATTGAGTTGCTGACTGATATGGCCAAAGGACGTCTCCCCGCAAACACAATATTCCAACTCGGTCTGGATGAATCCGCACAGTCAGTTATGACCGATGCGGCGGGGACTATTTTCCAAATCAATGGTGAGCTCCTTCCCAACATCACATACCGCCTCGGACAAGCCACATACCAAACGGACGCACTCGGAAGAATCACAAAAGTCACTTTCGAGGATCTAGCGCTGAAAACCCGGACAGGGCGCTTGCCCATTCTTAACACATTACAAGAGATCGGTCGTGGTTTCCAGAGAGTTGGGGATGATCGAGGCCACTTAATCGCTGACAGATTCAGCGGCAATAATTCACTGGCCAATATTGTCGCCATGAACGGTGACCTGAATAAAGGTGCATACAAGGCGATGGAGGATGCTTGGGCAGAAGCAATTGTGAACGGTGAACATGTCAGCGGAACAATCGAACTCGCTTACTCAGGATCTTCGTTCAGACCGAGTTCATTTGATGTAGCATACTCAATCGGTGCAGAGCTTTTCAATCAGCTCTTTAGCAACCTATAAACCTGAATTCGTAGGATAATTCCCACTAAAACCCGAAGGCACTTTCAAAAATGGGACTCGATGCCCTGATTTAGCGGGTTTTCTGCTTGCCATTTCCATGAAATTGTGGTACAATGTTAGTGTGAAGTTCGCACTAAAAGGAGGCCTCCTGATGTACTACGATTTCACCGTTCCAATCCCCGATGTGAAGGGAAAAATCACCTTCATGAAAAAGGGGGATGCCAAGTATGTTCAGCTTGAAATTGGCCGCGTTTAT
>JAFYHU010000004.1 GCA_017538965.1 Oscillospiraceae bacterium | reverse complement strand
GGTGATGGACGTGTTCTCGCTCTTTCTCGAGATCTTGTCGATCTCGTCGATATAGATGATGCCGCGCTGGGCCCGCTCGACATCGAAGTCAGCCGCCTGCAGCAGCTTGACGATCACGTTCTCGACATCCTCGCCGACATAGCCGGCCTCGGTCAGGGTCGTGGCATCCGCGATGGCAAAGGGCACGTCCAGCATCTTTGCCAGAGTCTGCGCAAACAGCGTCTTGCCGGTGCCCGTCGGTCCGATCATCAGAATGTTGCTCTTCTGCAGTTCGACCTCGTCGCTCTCCCGGCCTGCGTGAAGAATGCGCTTATAGTGATTATAGACCGCCACCGAGAGAATCTTCTTGGCCCGCTCCTGCCCGATCACGTACTGATCCAGGTTTGCCTTGATCTGCGCCGGCTTCGGCAGGCGGTCGAAGGCCAGCGGCAGGCCGTCATAGCCGTTTGCTTCTCCGCCGCTCTTCTCGCCGATGATGCTCATGCACATGCGCACGCAGTCGTCGCAGATATAGCTTCCGTTTCCCGCAATCAGCCGGTTGACCATGGACTGCGGTTTTCCGCAGAACGAGCAGCGCAGGCTGCGTCTGTCATCGTTTTTTGCCATTGTTTCTCTCCGGATTTCTCAGCGTTTGTCGATCACGCGGTCGATGATGCCGTAATCTTTGGCTTCCTCGGCCGACATGAAATAATCCCGCTCGCAGTCCCGCTCGATCTCCTCGATGCTCTTGCCGGTGTTTGCGGCGAGCAGCTTGTTGAGACGCTGCTTGACCTTTAGAATCTGCTCGGCCTGGATCTGAATATCGGTGCACTGGCCCCGGCTTCCGCCGGAGGGCTGATGGATCATGATCTCGCTGTTCGGCAGGGCGATCCGCTTTCCCTTCGCGCCGGAAGAGAGCAGGAAAGCGCCCATGGAGGCGGCCATGCCCACGCAGATGGTCGAGACATCCGGCTTGACGTACTGCATCGTGTCATAGATCGCCAGACCCGCCGAAACGCTGCCGCCGGGGCTGTTGATATAGAACTGGATGTCCTTGTCCGGGTCCTGCGCCTCGAGATACAGAAGCTGGGCTACGATCAGACTGGCCGTGGTGTCGTTGACTTCCTCGCTGAGCAGGATGATCCGGTCGTTCAGAAGCCGGGAGAAAATGTCATAGGAGCGCTCTCCGCGGCTGGTCTGTTCGACGACATAGGGAATAAAGCTCATTCCGCCTTCTCCTCAACGGCCGGCGCCGCCTCGGCCTCTTCGGCCTTCGGCTCTGCGGGCTTTGCAGCTTTCGGTTTTCTCGTTTTCTTGGCCTTTGGCTTCTCCTCTGCGGGCTTTTCGGCTTCCTCAGCCGCTGCCTCCGCTTTCGGCTCCTCCGGCTTGTCTGTGGCAACGGCATTTGCGACCAGCAGATCCAGCGCCTTGTCCCGCATCAGCTCCAGCTTCACGAACTCCTCGCTGAGATAGCGCTTGGCGTCTTCCACCGTCGCGCCGACGTTCTTGGCCACCTTCTCCCAGTAGGCTTCCAGCTCCGCTTCGTCCGGGTCGATGTTTTCGGCCTTCGCCACGGCTTCCAGCATCAGGTCGGTCTTGACCTGCGCCTCCGCCGAGGGACGGATCATATAGTTGACGGAATCCTCGTTCATGCCGAAGAGCTTCAGGAGCTCTGCTCTGGACATGTCGCCGGCCTTCATGCCGAACTGCGAGGCATAGTTGTACAGGAATTCGTCGATCTTCTCTTCCACCATAACGGCAGGGATCTCGACCTGCATCGCTTCGCAGGCCTTGCGGACCAGCGTATCCTTGAAGGCCTTCTCCGCCTCGTCGTCCAGCTTCTTCTGCAGACCGCTGCGGACGTCGTCCTTGTACTCCTCAAAGGTGTCAAACTCCGAGACGTCCTTGGCAAACTCGTCGTCCAGCTCCGGATACTCCGGCGCGCTGACCTCGTTTACCTTCACGTGGAAGACGACATCCTTGCCAGCCAGCTCTTCGGTATAGTTCTCGGGGAAGGTGATGTTGATGTCCTTCTCGTCGCCGGCCTTCATGCCGACAAGCTGCTCCTCAAAGCCGGGCACGAACGCGTTCGAGCCGAGCTCGAGCGAATGGCCTTCGGCCTTGCCGCCCTCAAAGCGCTCGCCGTTGAGGAAACCGTCAAAGTCGATGTCGACGGTGTCGCCCATCTCGGCGGGACGGTCGACGTTCAGCATGCGGGCGTTCCGCTTCTGGATGCCTCTGATCTCCTCGTCGACGGCCTCTTCCGAAACCGTCTCCTGCTTCTTATAGGCCTCGATGCCCTTGTACTGTCCGAGGACGGGCACGGGATAGAGCGTCACGTCAAAGGTGTACTCGACGCAGCGGTCGTCCGTGACCTGTACATCCGTGATGCGGGGCTGGCCGACGACACGGAGCTCGCCTTCCTTCACGCCGAAGGTATAGGCATCCGGCGCCAGCTCGTCCATGGCGTCCTGATAGAACACCTCGCGGCCGTACATGCCCTCGATCACCTGCCGCGGGGCCTTGCCCTTGCGGAAGCCGGGAATGTAGACATCCTTCTTATTCTTCAGGTAGGCTCCCTGGACGGCTTTTTCAAATTCGGCCGCGTCCGATGCCACCGTAAAGTTCGCCTTGTTCGTCTCGTTCCTGTCAATCGATTTTAAATACATAGTTTCAGTCTCCTTCTTTTCTGCACATGCTTGCGTATTCTATCAGATTTCCCGGATAAAATCAACTAAAAACAAAGGAAAAATGCGGGAAAATGAGTCTCATGGGCAGGTTTCTTGACTCACACTTTCAACTCTCATATCTCCGCTCTCTATTGTGCCCGACTTCAGCTTCCTGCAATTACGCGGCAGGGAACGTGAGCGGCTCGCTCACAACCCCTGCGCCGCGTTTAATTTTGGATAAAATCTTCCCCTTTGAGCCCATAGGGAGCATCCTGACGCGCGGGAAGTCCGTAGGGAGCGATCCCCAGATCGCTCCGCAATCCCCGCGCCCGCAGGCGCCCGACTCCGGCTCTCTGCAATTACGCGGCAGGGAACGTGAGCAGCTCGCTTCAAACTCCTGCGCCGCGCTTTACCGAACAGGATCGTTCAAGGAATAAAACGCGGGACGGTACTGCGTCGGTGCGAGGAAAAGCTTTCCCTCCCGCGTAATCACAAAGCCTTATAACGGGCTCTCCCCTCGTCTTTCAACTTTCCGCTTTCCACTCTCAACTCTCCAGAGGTACTTTCACCAGTATAAAATTTACGCGGTCGGCGCTGACCAGCCGGAATTCCGTGAAGCCGATTCTTCCGTTGAAGCTCAGCGGACAGCCTTTCCCATGGATGTGTCCGTAATAGCAGCGTTCCACCCGATACTCCTGCAGCAGCCCCAGAATCTCCTCGCAGCGGTAGTTTTGAAACACGGGCGGATAGTGGAGAAACACGATTTTCCGTCTTCCTTCCCCCGCTTTGAGCGAGGTCTCCAGCCGCTGCACCTCGCGCAGCATCATCTTCCGGTCGTGCTCCGTGCCGTGCTCCTCCTCAAAGAACCAGCCCCGCGTTCCGCACAGCGCCCAGTCGCCGTACACATAGGCGTTGTTGTGCAGCACATCCAGCGTGTCAAAGCCGTTTTCCCCGAAGAAACGGTAGGCCTTGGCTGCCGTGCTCCACCAGTAGTCATGGTTTCCCTTGAGGATCAGCTTGTGCCCGGGCAGGCTGTTGATGAAGGCGAAATCCTCCCTCGCCCCTTCCAGGCTCATGGCCCAGCTGATGTCGCCGCAGAGGACGGTCCAGTCATCCTCCTGCAGGTTCCGGAATCCTTCCCGGATCTTTTCCGCGTGGCTGCGCCACTGTTCGCCGAATTTGTCCATCGGCTTGTCCGAGGAAAATGAGAGGTGCAGATCTCCGATTGTATACAGTCCCATACCTCTTTCCTTTCACTCAAACGCATCCGCAATATGCTCCAGCGTCACCGGGCCGTCCTGCCCGTACGGCGCGTAGATCTCCACCACGTCGAAGCGCGGCTGAAGCTCCTGCGCCCACGCGCGCCCGGCCAGATAGAAAGACGCCGTCGTCCTCAGCTTCTGCTGTTTGGACACGGTGACAAATTCTCTGGCCTGTCCGTGGCTGCTGCTCTTCCGCAGCTTCACCTCCGTAAAGGCCAGGATGTTTCCTTTTCTCGCGATCAGATCCAGCTCCCCGAAGCGGCAGCGGAAGTTCCGGGCCACGATCCGGAAGCCTTCGCTCTCCAGCAGTTCGGCAGCCCGGCTTTCGCCCCAGGCACCCAGTTCGGTTTTCTTCATGGCTGAATGCTCTTCAGAAAGCTCATGCGGTGAATCGGGCAGGGGCCGAAACGGCGCAGCGCCTCATAATGCGCCCTGGTGCCGTAGCCTTTGTGCTTTTCAAATCCGTACTGCGGATATTTCTCCGCGAGCTCCTTCATCAGTCTGTCCCGGGAGACTTTCGCAAGCACCGAGGCCGCCGCGATGGACGCACACCTGCCGTCACCGCCGATCACGAAGCGGCTTTCCATCGCCGTCTCCGGACAGCGGTTGCCGTCGATCAGCGCAAGCTCCGGCTGCAGGCTCAGGCCGCCGATGGCCCGGTTCATGGCCAGCATCGCCGCCTGCAGAATATTGATCTCCTCGATCTCCTCCACCGAGGCGAAGGCCACGCTGTATGCCAGCGCGTTTTCGCAGATGACCGGAAACAGCTGCTCCCGTTTCTTTTCGGAAAGCTTTTTCGAGTCGTCCAGTCCCTCGGGGAGAAATCCGGTCGGCAAAATGACCGCCGCCGCGCAGACCGGACCGGCCAGCGGCCCCCGCCCGGCTTCGTCAACGCCGCAGATCAGCCGAAAGCCTTCGGCATGCAGCCCGTTTTCGATTTCCCACAGATCCGCTTTTTCCCTCGTGCTTCGTCCCATATTTTTCTCTTTCCCGCCCGTCTCTCTTCTCTCTTATCTCAGCAGCGGAGCTGTTTCCAGCGTCAGCCTTCCGAGTTTTCCGCTGTGGTATTCGTTCAGCAGCGTGTTGGCCATCCTCTCGCAGTCAACTTCGCCGCCCGCGACGAGAAATCCCCGTTTCCTGGCAGCCTCCTCCAGCAGTTCATAGCCCGGTTTCTCCGGATCTGCTTCGATTTTGTACCGTGAGACTACCGCCTCCGGGTACAGCCGGCACAGTCGCTGCATCAGCCCCGCCGCCAGCGCTTCCCGGTCGAGGATTTCAGCCTTGATGGCGTTCGTCACGGCCAGCAGTTCGCCGACCTCCGGGTCTTCGAACTTCGGCCACAGAATGCCCGGCGTATCCAGCAGTTCCATCCCCGCGTCCACGCTGATCCACTGTTTTCCGCGCGTCACGCCCGGCTTATCCCCGGCGACGGCGGCTTTCCTCCCGGCAAGCGTGTTGATGAAGGTCGATTTCCCCACGTTCGGAATCCCGACCGCCATCATTCTGACCTTCCGCCCGCTCTGCCCCTTCTGCTTCCACTGCTCGATCCGATCCTCCAGAAGCTTTCTCACCATCGGAGAAAAGCCGGCGATCTCCCGCCGGCTGCGCGCGTCGCAGGCCAGGACCGCATAGCCCTGTTCCTCATACCAGCGCTTCCACTCTTCCGTACGCTTCGGCTCCGCAAGATCCGCGCGCCCGAGCACGATCACGCGCGGCTTTCCGGCCGCCAGCTCTTCGATGTCCGGGTTGCGGCTGGCGTGCGGGATGCGGGCGTCCAGAATTTCGCACAGGACGTCCACCATCGCGAGGTTTTCCTGCATCATCCGCCGGGCCTTCGCCATATGCCCGGGATACCACTGTATGGGAGACGCGTTTCCGCTCATGAAATCCAGCCCATATCGCTCAGCGGGAAGAGAACATAGTAGGCCCTCCCCAGCAGCATGCGCTCATCCACCATGCCGATCTCCTTCTTCCGACTGTCCGTCGAGGCGTTCCGGTTGTCGCCCATCACGAACATGCAGCCTTCCGGCACGGTCTGCGGGCCGATAAAGTCCAGCTTGGTCTTGGTCAGCTCGGCAATATAATCCTCTTCCACCGGCAGCCCGTCGATGTAAACGACGCCGCGGTCAAAGTCGATGCTGATCTCCTGTCCTTCCGTAGCGATCACGCGTTTGACCAGCGCGCGCTCTGGGTCATAGTTGTCCGTCTTGAAGACAACCACGTCACCCTGCTTTGGCTTGTAGAACAGGTCGGATACCAGCATCTTGTCGCCGTCGTGCAGCGTCGGGAACATCGATGATCCGCTGACGTCGATGGCGCGGATGACGAAGATGAAGATCGCCATGCAGATTACCAGCGCCGTCATCAGCGACTGAATCCACTCATAGAGGTCGATTCTCTCGTTCCGTTCCCTCTCAGCCTTTTCCTGTTCGGTTTCGACAGCCTTGGCTGCCTGCTTTTTTTCGCTTTTTTTCATACTGTCAGCGGCCTTTCACGGTTTTGTTCAGGCTCATGATCGCATGAACCGTTTTCCAGTTTCCCTTTCGGATCAGGCGCTCCAGAAGCTGATACTTCGGCGGCGCCTTTCGGACATAGGGGTTGTCCCGGTAATCGGGAAAATGCATGATAAAGTCATCGCGAAGCGCTGCCTGTACCGCGCTTTCCGGGTCGATCAGATTGGCTCTGCACACGGCAGCCAGAAATTCCTCATAAAAGAACTTGTAGCAGAGCTGCTCCCAATACCGTTCGTACATTCCGGTTTCCCGGTAATAGTCCAGCACCATGGCCGCGACGGTGATCATCTCGTCGTTGCGCGCGGTGCTCCGGTTGTTGGTGATCGAGCCCTGCCGCTGCAGATAGCAGTACCACGGCCGATGTACGGGCAGAATGCTCTCCGCGTGCAGAACGAGCTTCGGAGTGGTCGCAAGGTCCTCGTACCAGAGCCGCCCCGGGAAGGAGATCCCGTAATCGGTAAACAGGCTGCGCCTCCAGATCTTGTTGACGGCGTTGTGCGGAGAGAACAGATACTCCGGAAATTTCTCCAGCCGAAAGGCTTCCGACCGCTCGCATCCCGCAAATTCCGCCGTCACCTTTCCGCTCTCGTCCACATGAACGAAGTCGAAGACCGCGATGTCAAAGCCCTGCTCCAGAAGCGGCAGGATCTCCCGGACCGCATGTACGCTCAGATAGTCGTCGCTGTCGACAAACAGCAGATATTCTCCTTTCGAGGCTTCTGTCCCCACATTTCTTGCGTGGCCAAGTCCCCCGTTCGGTGTATCCTCCACTTTGACGAGATCGTCATATTTCTCCGCATATTTCCCGATGATCTCTCGGGATGAGTCGGTGGATCCGTCGTTTACGGCGATGATCTCATAGTCCCCGAGTCCCGGCTCGATCAGCGAATCCAGGCATTTGGCAACATAATCCTCGGTATTATAGACCGGGACGATAATGCTGAGTTTCACGCCTCACCCTCCTGTTTCCCGCTGTCGACGATCATGGTCCGGTAATTCTGGTACGTGACCTTGCCCGGCAGCGCGCCGCCGCTCTTCTTCACGTTGCGGACCATGGTATAGTCCACCGCGCATTTTCCGCTCTCGCGCGCTTGGGAATAGCGCGCGGCCAGTTCCGCCGCCGCCCGGAGCGCCGTCTCTGTCGGCTCCCGTCCCTCGCAGCGCAGGATGACATGGCTGCCGTGCAGATTCTTTACATGCAGCCAGATATCCGTCCGCCGCGCGGTTTTCAGGGTCAGCTGGTCGTTTTCCGTGTTGTTGCGGCCGACCAGGATTTCAAAGCCGTCCAGGCTCTCAAAACGCAGGAACTCGGGCGTCCGCTGCGTTTTTACCTTCGTTTTCTTCTCCCGGCCGCCCTTCCTCAGCAGCCCGACGCTCTCCAGCTCGCCCCGGATTCCGTTCAGATCTTGCTCCGTTTCCGCACGGTCCAGCTCCTCGAGCACGCTGTTGAGGTAATCCAGCAGCTTCTCGCCCTCCGCGATCAGGCCGCCGAGATGCTCCCGGGCTCCCTTTGCCTTCCGGTAGCGCTTGTAGCAGGCCTCCATATTCTGCTGCGGACTCTTCAGCGGGTCCAGCTCGAGCCTCACAAGCGGGCTGCCTGCTTCGTTATAATTTTCACACTCCAGAACTCTGTCGCCGCGGCGCACGCGGTACAGATTGGCTTTCAGCAGCTCGGCTTCCTGCCGGATCTCTTCCATGTTTTCCGTCCGCCGAAGTTCCTCCGCCTGGGCCGCGAGCTTCCTCTGCTGGCGGTCCCGCAGCCGGCGGACCGTCTTCGTGATCTCCTGCGCCCGCCTTCTCTGCAGCTCCCGCTGTTCCAGCGCGCCGTAGCGCGCATCCAGCAGGGCGCTGATACTCTCCGATGACGTTTCCGCATTTTCCGCGCTCAACAGGCACTCGGAACGCGGATTTTCCGGAAGTTCATAGCGCAGTCCCGGAAGCAGAGCACGCCGGACATTCTCTCCCGGTGCCATGCGGCGCAGGCAGTCGAGAATCCTTCCATCCTCGCCGACCAAAATTACATTGGCAACTCTTCCCATCAGTTCGGTCACCAGCTGCAGCTGCACCTCGTCGCCGAGTTCCGTTCTGCCCTCCGCCGTCATCACCAGGATGCGGTCTTCATTTACCTGCCGGATGTCCAGAATGCGCGCGCCTTTCAGATATTTGCGCAGCAGCATGCAGAACATCGGCGCGTTCGCCGGGTTCTCGTAATTCTGTTCCGTCAGATGCATCCGGGCATTTGGCCCGCCCGCACGGATCAGCAGTCTGCTGCTCTCTCCGTACCGGCGGATGCCGAACAGGAGCAGATCCTTCTCCGGCTGCCGGATCTTCTCGATTCTTCCGTCTCTGAGCCGCCCGTTCAGTTCTTCGGCGATCCGTCCGATCGTTTCTGCGTTGATGGACATCGCGCAATCATTCCTCCGTGATGCTCCGGAACAGCTCCCGGACGCGCTCTTCCCTTCCCTGCAGATACAGCCAGCCGAACAGAGCTTCCAGCCCGGTCGCCGCATGGTATTCTCCGGGGTTGGCATGCTGCGGGATGCCGTGAACGCGGCAGTTTCTTCCCCGCCGGTAAACAGCCGCCTCCTCTTCCGAAAGCAGCGGCTGAATCTTCTCCGCCGCCTTTGCCTGGGCCTCCGCCCGGACATAGGCTACCGTGCTCCGATGCAGGTCCTGAACCTGCGCCGGTCCGTGCAGGGTGAGCATGCTGCGGACCAGCAGCTCGTAAACCGCGTCTCCGACATGTGCCAGCGCCAGCATGCTCAGGCGATCGGCCTCTTTCGAGGTCAGGGCTTTATTCGTCATCGCCCGTTTCCTCTGCCGAAATGTCCGAATAGTCGTCCGCTATGGCTCCGTCCGGAGTGAATTCCCCTTCGCTGACATAGCCCAGCTTTCGCTGCAGTTCGAGCCAGCCGTTACGGTCGATGGCGACGCTGCGCGGTTTTGCTCCCTCATAAGGCCCGACGACGCCCAGCTCTTCCATCTGGTCCACAATGCGGGCTGCCCGGGAATAGCCGAGCTTGATGCGGCGCTGGAGCATGGATACCGAACAGGATCCCATCTCCAGCACGACCTCGACCGCCTGCGGCAGCATCTCGTCATAATCGCCGCCGGGCCCGTTCGAAGCGCTGTCCCTGTCGTCGGAGCCGCTGCCCTTCTCTTTCTTGTTTGCCGCATCGTCCATGGCCTGGACGATTTCATCGTTGGTCTGGTTTTCGAACTTGTTGTTGTCCTTGATGAAACGGATGACCTCTTCGCGCTCTTCATCCGAGACATACGAGCCCTGGATGCGGGTCGGCTTGCCGGCACCGAGCGGCGAATAGAGCATGTCGCCGAAGCCGATCAGCTTTTCGGCGCCGCCCTGGTCGAGAATGATGCGGCTTTCCAGCGCGGAGGAGACCGCAAAGGCGATACGCGACGGAATATTGGCCTTCATCAGGCCGGTGATGACGTCGGCGGAAGGCCGCTGCGTCGCGATCACCAGATGCATGCCCGCCGCGCGTCCCATCTGGGCGACACGGCAGATGCTCTCTTCCACGTCCTTGGACGCCACGAGCATCAGGTCCGCCAGCTCGTCGATCACGATGACGACGCGCGGGAGTGTCTCGAGTTTCTGCTTTTTCTGGATGGTATTGAAGGCATCCAGATCTCTTACGCCGACCTCCGAGAAGGCGCGGTAACGCTTCAGCATCTCAACCACGGACCACTGCAGCGCACCGGCCGCTTTCTTTGGGTCGGTAACGACCGGCACATACAGGTGCGGAATGCCGTTATAGATGCCGAGTTCCACCATCTTCGGGTCGATCATGATCAGCTTGACCTCGTCCGGCCGCGCTTTATAGAGCAGGCTGAGGATCAGCGAGTTCATGCAGACGGATTTGCCCGAACCGGTCGTACCGGCAATCAGCAGATGCGGAAGCTTGGAGATGTTGCCGACAATGCAGTTGCCGCCGATGTCCTTGCCCAGCGCAAAGCTGAGTCTGGACTTGGCACTGCAGAAATTGTTGGATTCCAGAATATCCCGCAGGAAAACCGTGCTGACCGTCTTGTTCGGCACTTCGATGCCGACGGTGGAAATCTTGTCGGGAATCGGGGCAATGCGGACATTGACCACGCCGAGGGAAAGGGCCAGATCGCCCGAGAGATTGGTCACCCGGGACAGCTTGACGCCGCGGTCCAGTTCGATGTCATAGCGTGTAACTGTTGGTCCGCGGATCACGCCGACCACAGAGGCGCTGATCCCAAAGCTCTGAATGGCTTCCTCAAGGCGCATACGGTTCAGCGAGATTTCATCCGTGGCATCTGCGGGTCCGGAGGTGCTGGCGCGCAGCAGAGACAGCGGCGGGAACTGGTAATCGTCTCCGCCCTGATTTCGGGCGATCTCCTTCTCGATCTTCTCGCTCTCGCTGAGAATCTCGCTTTTGTCAGAAACGCTCTTCTTTGTCGTTTTTACGGCAGGTGAAGAACGGGGCGCTTTCTCCTGGACGATAGCCTGCTGAACAGCGGTTTCTCTCTTCTTCTGCACAGCCGCGGAAGACTTGCTGCCGGAGAAGGGCGGCGCCAGGTTTTCTTCATTCTCGTCAAAACCGCTGATGATCTTCGGCGGTGTCCGGATGACAGTACGCGTTCCCTTCCCGTATTTTGCCTTTTCGACGCGCTGTCCGATCGAAAGCTCTTCTTCCTCCTCGCCCAGGGGGATATCGATCAGGTCGGGCTTGGTATGGACGATCTTTACCGGTTTCTTTGCGCCTGCAGCCGGGGCGTTCGCCGTAACCGCCTTTTCAATGGGATGCGTCTCCTGCTGATACTGGACATAGGCGTTGTGCGAGTTCGTGATTCTGGAAATCAGGCCGCGCAGGCTGCCCCAGAAACAGACGATGAAGCAGTATAGAAAGCTCAGAACGAGAAGCGGAAGGGTTCCGTACATGCTGAGCGCCTTGTTCATGCCGTTGGCAATCAGGCCGCCGATGACGCCGCCCGATTTCATCACCTTTCCGAGATCATAGAGATCGTTGACCGCATCCCAGATTCCCGTCCCGGCTCGGATTTCGGTGTTCAGCATCAGTTCGGAGAGCGCCGAGAAAATGACCGGCAGCATGACCGTTGCAAATACCCGGCTTCCGACGGGTTTGCCGCCGCAGGTGAACAGAAGATAGGCGCTGATCGCGAAAGCCGGCGCCGCGAGATAGAAGCCCCAGCCGAGCAGTCCGCGCACCCATTCCGAGAAAAAGGCGACAAAGCTGCCTTCTGTATTGAAATAACTGATCACCGAGCAGATCGCCAGGATGAGAAAGATAACGCCGCCCAGAATACTGCTGCCGTAGACAACCGGCTTGTCGTTCAGTTCTGCCGTCGAGCCGCTCTTCTTTTTCGGCGGCGGAGGCGGAGCGATCTTCTCGGTTTTTTTTCGTGTATTGGTTTTTTTGCTTGTTGTTTTTCTTGCCATGAAGTTGTTCCTTATATGCTCCTCAGAAAATCAGCGTCAGGATGATCGTCAGCACGCCGATCACCAGACTGTAGTAAGCCAATCCGTGATAACCTCTTCTGCGGACCAGGCGGCGAAAAAGATAAACGCTGAAGAACCCGGTCACCAGAGCCGCCGCTCCTCCGATCAGATAGGCCGTCATGCAGCCTGTATCGATCCCGTTCATTGCGGCATCCGCCAGACTCAGCACCGTCGAGCCGAACAGAGCCGGGATGGCAAGCAGCATGCCAAAGCGGATCGCATAGCTTTTCTGGAAGTTCTCCGCTTCTCCGGCTGTCACTGTCAGTGCAAGGCGTGACAGCCCCGGAATGATGGCAACCGCCTGACAGATCCCGATGATGAGCGCATCGGATATCTGCATTCTGCCGAGGCCTTTTTTCCCCGGTATCATTCTCTCGGCCACGAAAAGAACCGCGCCGTTCAGGAGAAACATGATTCCGACAAACGTCGTGCTGTTCCAGAGAGAGAAATACATTTTCCGAAACGGAACCATCACCAGCAGCGGAAGCGTCGCGATCGCCAGCATGAACAGCAGTCTTGCCTCGGGAAAGCGCTCCCCTTTCGCCGCGTTTCTCTTGCTGAATCCGGTCAGCATGGCGGTATCGCGGATCATGGCCGCCAGATCCCGGCGATAGGCCAGAATCAGAGCGATCATCGCAGCAAACTCGCAGATTGCCTTAAACATCAGGTGCAGCTGTGTCAGGTGCAGATCAAACAGCGTGTTGACCACAGCCAGATGCCCGCTGCCGGACAGTGGAAGCATCTCGGTCAGGGCATAGATGATGCCGGCAGTAATCGCGTTTCCGATCGACATGCTGACACCTCCCACTCCGCCGGATTCGCAAAATTTTCAGAATATTGTATCACATCTGCGGTTGAAAAACAAGAGCGCATGCAAGGCCGCCGCCCTGCATGCGCTGAACTTTCGTATCTGCTTTACTCTTTCTTTTCTTCCTGTACGGCTTCTTCCTGAGCATCTTCCTCATCTTCCCGGAGGTCTTCCGGCAGGACCGAAATCAGGTCTTCCTTGGTCGGGTTCTCCATGGCCGCTACCCGGTTAGACTGCCGAACAACCATGTCCTCGAAGCAGTTGCGGACGTCGCGTCCGTTGCCGAAGTTCTCGTTTCTCTCTTCGTAGAGTTCGGTGAACATCTTGAGTGCTTCCTGCTCCGCTTCCGGTGTCAGGGTATAGCTGTTCTTTTTGCACTGAATCCGGAAAATCTCCATCAGCTGTTCGCCGTTGTAATCCGGGAAGTAGAAATAACGGTTAAATCGGCTTTCCAGACCGGGGTTTGAAGTGATAAAGCCTTCCATCGGTCCGGTATAACCGGCGACGATGACTACCAGATCTTTCCGATGATCCTCCATGGCTTTCAGAAGGGTTTCGATGGCCTCCCGCCCGAAATCGTTTTCTCCTCCGGAGGAGAGCGAATAGGCTTCATCAATGAACAGCACGCCGCCGAGCGCCGACTGGATCACTTCCTGCGTCTTCAGCGCCGTCTGTCCGACATAGCCCGCCACCAGGCCGGAGCGATCCACTTCAATCAGCTGTCCCTTGCTCAAAACGCCGATAGCCGCATACAGGCCGCTGATCAGGCGCGCAACCGTCGTTTTCCCGGTACCCGGATTGCCCAGAAAAACCATGTGAAAACTCATCGGAGGAACCGGCAGATCATTTGCCTCGCGCAGTTTGCGGACCTTGACCAGATTCATCAGATTCTTGACTTCTTTTTTGACGGTCTCCAGCCCAACCAGGGAGTCCAGCTGCTCCATCAGCTCATCGAAGTCCGGTTTTTCCGGTTCCTTCTCCTCAATTACCGTGCCGTTCTGTCCGCCGCCGGATGTCTGTACCTGCTGGCTGTGTTTCTCGATGAAGCTCGGTTCGCCGCTGGTCACATAGTCCAGCGGATTCAGCCCGTCCCGGGATTTCCGCACGCCGGTCGTATCGCAGATCGCCGTCAGCCGGTCGGTACACTCGGTGATGTACTCGGCCTCGGCATAGGTAACATCATCGTCAACCGCGGCGAGATAGAGCAGAATATTCGTCAGCATCCGGATAAAGGTACGGGATGTCTCTGTCTTGCGCTTGGCATCCGTTTCCGCCAGGTTCCAGAAAAAGACCGGAGGCAGAAACACATCTTCCTCACATACCGATCCCGTCAGATTCCACAGCAGCCATTTGGGCTGGGGACGGCCGCGGGAGTAAATCTGGTTCGCCATCTGGACGTGGCGCTCTCCGATTCCGCCCGCACGGTTCCAGAGCGACAGGGCGCATTTGGTCATGAATTCATCCAGTTCTGGCGCCAGAGAACTGCTGCCGATTCGATAGAAAGCATCAGTATTGGCCAGATAGATCTTATGGAAGTCCTCCGGACTCCGGTTCCAGGTAGTCGGCATGATGGAATGTCTCCTTTTCCAACTGAGATTTCTTGTTTGTTCATTATAGAACAGCTCGCGCCTTCCGTCAAGAAAGGAACTTGCAAAGCACCGGAAAATATGCCATAATATCTGAAGAAGGGAGCGATGTACATGGCGCGTTTTTTCATGGCGGGGACAAATCTTCTCGGAGGCGCGACTGCTGTCATCCGCGGACGGGATGCCGAACACATTCAGGTTCTTCGTATCCGGCCGGGTGAAGACGTCACGATCTGTGATACCGAAGGCAAGGATTATAAATGCCGTCTGGTCCGCGCAGATAAGGAAGAGGCCGAGCTGGAGGTCATCGAGGTTGTTCCCTGCAAGGGAGAACCAAGCATTGATGTCAGTGTGCTCTGCGGTCTTCCGAAAGGGGACCGTGTGGATTATATCATCCAGAAATCCGTAGAAGCCGGTGCCCATGACATTGTCTTTTTTCTCTCTTCCCGCTGTATTGCTAAGCCGGACGATCCGTACAAGAAGCTGGAACGCTGGAACCGGATCAGCGAGGAAGCGGCCAAGCAATCCGGCCGCGGGATGATTCCCAAGGTCAGCTGGGCGGAGGATTACGGGGAAGTGCTGAATGCGGCCGTTCATACCGATCTTCCTCTCTTCATGTATGAAACCGGCGAACGCGAAGCTCTGAGCGAAGTGATAGAAGCGAACAGAAACATCCGTACCGCCGCTGTCATTACCGGGCCGGAAGGCGGCTTTGAGGCTTTTGAGGCAGATCTTGCCCGTATTGCCGGGTTGCATGTATGCTCGATGGGAGAGCGTATCCTCCGCTGTGAGACGGCGCCGGTCGTTGCCCTGACTGCCCTTATGTACGCAAGCGGCAACCTGAGCTGATCGTGCGTCTCTTTTTCTATTTCTGATATGTAAACACTCAGAACCGGGACTTGTAAATCCCGGTTCCTTATGTTACAATAATTTGCTTTTTTGAAAACCCGAAATCCGACGGAAAGGCGGTGATGCCAACTGAAAAAAATCAAGGTCTATACGCACATGTTTTTCGAACGCGCTGATATTTTTCTTCTCGTCATGTGCCTGATCTGTTCTCTTTTCGGGATTTATATGGTGCGCATCGCCACCATTGCCATGGAAGCCTCCGGTTGGGTTGACAGTTCGGTAAAATGCGTCATTGTTCAGGTTTTCTCTCTGTTTCTCGGCCTCATCGCCTTCGTTGTTCTGACCTTTATCGATGCCGATCTGCTTGGCGAACAGTGGAAGCTTCTCTGCGTTATCAACGTCCTGCTATTGGTTGCGCTGGTGATCTTCGGTCAGGACAGCGGCACGGGCAACAAGAGCTGGATTCGCTTTGCCGGCATCGGTGTTCAGCCGTCCGAGATCATCAAGGTCATTTATATTATCATCTCCGCAAAGCAGATGACCTGGCTGAAGGAATACCGCGATATCAACTCTGTGGTTTCGGTTGCCGAGATGGCCGGGCATTTTGTGATCGTCTTCGGTCTGATCGTCGTCGTCTCTTCCGACCTTGGCAGTGCGGCCATCATCCTGCTGATCTTCCTTTCCATGTTCTTTGCGATTGGGGTCCGGCTTTACTGGTTCGCGTTGGGCGGTGCAGCTGTTGCAGCGGCCATTCCCCTTCTGTGGACCTACTTTCTGAAGGATTATCAGAAAAAGCGCCTGATCGCCCCCTATGATCCTTCGATTGATCCGGACGGCTGGGGCATTACCTGGCAGACGACCCAGAGCAAGCTCACGCTTGCCTCGGGAAGGCTGACGGGCGTGGATGCGGAACATCGTGCCACCGTCTTTACCGGAAAACATACTGACTTCATTTTCTCCTGCGTAGGGGAAGAGTTTGGAATGATCGGCTGTATTATTGTCATTATTCTCCTTCTGATCGTCATGGTTCACATCATACGCATCGGGCTGAAAGCCGGAAGAACCTTTGATATGCTGATCTGCATCGGCGTCGGTTCTGCTGTCGCCTTCCAGACCTTCATCAACATCGGTATGTGCATCGGCATCACGCCCGTCATCGGCATCACGCTTCCCTTCTTCAGCTACGGAGGCTCATCCATGGTGACGATGTTTGCCGCCATGGGCCTAGTCTCCGGCGTCAAGTTCAAGCTCAAACCGCAGCTCTTCTCAATCTATTGAAATTACAGCCGTCGGCTCATGCCGGCGGCTGTAATGATACATATGAAAATACCCGCTTCTTTCGAAGCGGGATTATCAGTTGTACAATAAAACCCATTGTACATTCGCATTCAACTTACGATGTCGCGATCATCGAAGTCCGTGCGATGTCGGTTTTCAGTCCTCTAACAAAAGTGGGGATTGCAAGAGGACTATCGCTGCCCGTACAGCATGCCGGAATTTGGCCCCGGCGGCCTGCAAGTCAATTTACCTCGCAATTACGGGTTAAGATGCCGACACATCAAGGGGTGACGCCCCTCATCGCAAGGGTGATAATAACACATTATGTGAACCGCGTCAAGCATAATTTACAGATTTCATAGATTATTAACAATTGTTTTGTTGTTTTTGCCGAAAACGCTCCCGATCTTCTCGGTTTGCAGCGTAAAAGCCTTCCTATTTCTTGACTTTTTCTCTTTAAAAAGGCATAATGACGCTGTCATCAAACCGGAAAGCTGGCGTAGCATGAACAAAAAAACCGAGCTTTTGCGCTCGCTGAAGTTTCTTCTCTTCTCCGTCTCGGCCGGGATCATTGAAATCGTCTCCTTTGCGCTTCTGAACGAAACGCTCGGATGGCCGTACTGGCCCTGCTACCTGATTGCTCTGATTCTCTCTGTTCTCTGGAACTTTACTCTTAACAGGCGTTACACCTTCCGTTCCGCCAACAATGTGCCTGTGGCAATGGCCAAGGTATTTCTCTTTTATCTGATCTTCACCCCTTCCAGTACTCTCTTCGGCAACTGGCTCGCGGAAGGGCTGGGATGGAATGAATACCTTGTCACCGGCATCAACATGGCGCTGAACTTTGTCCTGGAATTCCTTTATGATCGATTTGTTGTATTTCGGGACAGTCTTGACACCAACAGCATTGCGAAAAAGAAACAGGCGCGGGACGAAAGAACTGCCGGCTGAGCGCTCAGCCGGCAGTTCTTGTTTAATGCAGATTCAACAGGGCGGCAGCGGCCGCACCGGGCAGCGTAGAGTCTTCTTCGATCACCAGCTGTACATCGCGTCC
Source organism: Oscillospiraceae bacterium (assembly GCA_017538965.1). Lineage (GTDB taxonomy): Bacteria > Bacillota > Clostridia > Oscillospirales > Oscillospiraceae > Limivicinus. The sequence goes on along the minus strand of JAFYHU010000004.1, from coordinate 93,249 downwards.
CAGTTCTTCCTGCATGTGTTCTTTGAGCAGGCGCCTGAGCTCCGGTGCATACAGATGACTGTGCTGTACCAGCGAGCCTTCGGCAAAAACGGCTGTGGGGCCATCTCGCCCGGCATCGGTCAGCTCTGCCATGGCGATCAGGTTTGCACACATCAGCCGAGCCGAACGGCAGAACAGAATTCCTGCCAGATCTTTGATGAAAGCCGCATCCTGCAGTCTGTACGTAAAGTCTTCCATTCCCTTCCCGCAGGAGAATGCATCCGCTTCCGCCGATGTCAGAACCGGCAAGGTTCGAAGTTTCTCGCCGCATTCCTCGCTCAGCAGTCCGTCGGCCACCGCACGGCACAATGCCAGATGGCACAGTTCGCCGAGATAGACGCCGGCTGTCATCTTCTCGAGATGCTTTTTCCCGGGGTTATGGCTGTTTTCATCCAGCTCACGATCAAACAGGCCCTGTTCCAGACCTTCATAGCTTCCGCACTCAAAATTGACGATCATGTCGAAAGCCTGTTCAATTTTTCCAATCTTGCGGCCGGGTACCGCGGCGCAGGTATTGGTACCTGTTCCGCTGACCTGCCCGAAGCAGCTGACAAAGCCGTCATTCAAGTGCTTTGCCATACCTCCGAGCTGAACCGCAGCCGTGTCATTGATGATTACCGCACGCTTCCCGGAGTATCCGCGGCGCGCAAGCTCCCGGCAGAGGTCGGCGCCGACCAGTCGACCCTCGCAGCCTGTAATCACGACTTCCTTGTCAATCTCATTCACACGACCGTCTATCTCCGGAGTGATATCCGCAGAATAGGAAAAGCAGAAGCCGATTTTATCCGCCCGATCCATGAAAGGATCTACGGCATCCGCTACAAAAGAGATAAACTCTTCCCAGCTCACCGGTTTTTCAATGCCCGGCATGCCGATCTTTTTCACCTGCTCGACATGGCAGCAGCCGTTTTCAAAGTGGGCAAGCGCGCTTCGAAAGTTGGTGCCGCCCGCATCGATCACGGCAACATATTCCCCTTCCGGTACCTTGCCGGAGGTCTTCAGATAAGTCGGAATCATCGGGTATGAGCTATGCTCTCCCTTCAGTCCCCGTTCCATTTCGCCGCACATTTTGGCGGCACAGGCCTGGATATCGAAGGCCGGATTAACCATCCCATATCGAATGAGAAACGCCTCTGCAGCTGTTGCCATTATTATTTCTTTTCCTCTTTCACGCCTTCAATCACACCGGCCGCGAGACCGGCCAGACCCTGAATCTCACTTGGAATGATGATCTTGGTAGCCGTCCCGTTGGCCGCACTCGAGAAGGCTTCCAGTGCCTTGATGCGCAGGACGGCCTCCGACGGTGCCGCCTCGTTAATCAGGCGAATGCCTTCTGCCGTTGCGGTCTGTACCTTCAGGATCGCTTCCGCTTCGCCTTCGGCTTCCAGAATCTGCTGTTGCTTTTTCGCGTCTGCGCGCAAAATGGCCGATTCCTTCTCACCTTCGGCTTCCAGAATGGCGGCCCGCTTTTCACCTTCCGCCTTCAGAATGGCCTCTCGGCGTTCGCGCTCTGCCTTCATCTGCTTCTCCATCGCATTCTGGATCTCTTTCGGCGGCAGAATGTTCTTCAGTTCAACGCGGTTGACCTTGATGCCCCAGGGGTCAGTCGCCTCATCCAGAATGGAACGCATCTGGGTGTTGATGATATCGCGGCTGGTCAGGCACTGGTCCAGTTCCAGATCGCCGATGATATTACGCAGGGTCGTCGCAGCGAGATTCTCTATGGCGACCATCGGCTGTTCAATGCCGTAGGTATAGAGCTTCGGATCGGTAATCTGGAAATAGACGACCGTATCAATCTGCATCGTGACGTTATCCTTGGTGATCACGGGCTGCGGCGGAAAATCGGCCACCTGCTCCTTCAGCGTGACAATTTTGGCAACGCGCTCGATAAACGGGACTTTGAAGTGGATGCCCACATTCCAGGTGGTTTTATAAGCGCCGAGACGCTCAACCACATACGCCTTTGCCTGCTGGACAATCCGGATATTCCGAACAAGAATCAGTACCAGCAGCAGAATAAGAGCCAGAGCAACAATACCCATAATAAATCCTCCTCGTTTATGAATTACTGTTTGATTTTCGTTACGATCAGTTTGACCCCTTCAATCCGGAGGACCCGCACGGTCTCTCCGGCTTCGGCCGTTTCGTTTTCTTCCGCCATCCGCGCAGACCAGATCTTCCCGTCCAGACGGACAGCTCCCTTTTCCTGAAGGTTGTCAATACTCTCCGTCACCACGGCATCCTTCCCGATTCCCATGTCCGCATTGGTCGGGGTAACACGGCTGTTGACATACTTCCGGACCAGCGGTCTAGTCAGAACCAGGGTAAGAATGGAAACAACCAGGAACCAGACCAGCTGCAGCCAGAATGGGGCATGGAACAGCGCCGCGATCAGCGCCGCAAGAGCGCCCAGGGCAAACCAGATGGAAATCAGCCCGGGGACCAGCGCTTCGATGAGCAGCAGCACCACCATGGCAACCAGCCAGAAAACAGACATCTGAACAGCTCCGCCCAGTATCAAAGCACATTCCTCCTCTCAGCAAATTGGTTTTGTCTTTTCGTATGATATCATAACGCGCTTCGAAAAACAAGGGAGAAGCTGAAAACTCCTGCCGTCCAATCAGGGACAGCAGGAGTTCGGTCAGTCTGCGGCAGCAGACCGGATTTGCAGGTTAAGTTATCTTACTTGGCCACAAAATTGACGGTTACACGCACCGGTGCATAGGGCATGACAAAGCTGCTGTCCGTCACCGTGACCGCTTCGTTCGTATCGGTTCTCACAACGCTGATGCTGCTGACCTTAAATCCGGTCGCCGGCTTTGTAACAATCTTTACAGTCTGACCCGAAGTTGCGGTTTGTACTTCGACACCGTTGACTGTCAGACTGAAGGTACCGTGGCCTGAACTGTTGACCTTCAGATCATTCGTAACAGGCGTGGGTGTAGGAGTGGGTGTCGGTGTCGGGCTGGGCGTAGGAGTTACCGATCCGGAAACCGGCAGATAGAAATACTGTCCGACCCGGATGACATTCAGGTTGGCCGTATTGTTGAGCGCCTTCAGTGTCTCGATGTTCTTGCCGTAATCGACACCATAGCTGGCACAGATGGCAGCAACCGTATCGCCGCCAACGACCTTATGACCGACAATGGCCGTATAGGTGCCGCTGGTAGGAGCCGTCAGGCTGGGAATAACGATCACTTTGCCGACCGGAATCGTATACCAGTTGGTAATCCCGGACAGTGCTTTGATGGTCGCCGCATTGGAATCAAAATCCACGCCGTACTTCGCGCAGACCGCGCCAACCGTTTCGCCGGCCAGCAGCTTGTGATTGATCAGATAACTGACAACGATGTCTCCGGTCTTGACACCGGAAGCCGTCGTAACCGTTGCGTTTGCGATCGCAGTAAAATTTGTAACACCAGTTGTGGCACCAGCCGTCGTGGTTCCGTTTCCCGGAAGCGTCAGAACCTGTCCGACTCTGAGTCCCTTATAATTCGTAATATTATTGGTCTGCTTGATCCAGGCTTCGTTCTTGGCAAAATCGATGCCAAGCCTCTGGCAGATCCCGTAGACCGTATCACCCGACTTGACCGTATAGGTGATGTTATCGGCAAAAGCGGTAATCCCCAGGCAGCTGAGCAGCATGGCAGCCACACAGACGCTGAGCAGGACACGTACAACACTTTTCTTCATATCGCTGACCTCCCGGTACAGAATAGGCATAGACAGATGTCTCCTATTTGAGTAGTTACAATTCTATTACAAAAGTAAACAAAATGCAAGTAGAAATTTACAAAATTAAGAAATTTTTTCAATTTGTTTTTTGTATCTTCTTTTGCTGTCTTTAAATTGACTCTTTTTGTACAGTTTAACATAGATTTTCCGTTTTTGCACATTAAGAAATCTTAAAAAACACCCCGGCGACAGTCTGTCACCGGGGTGTGGGCTTTTGCGTGTAGTTTTCAGCAGAGGCGGGAGCCGACGGGGACGTCGTCGCCGACGATCATCAGGTGCAGGTCTTCCTTCCCGTCCACGGTGCGCACGGCCGAGAGCAGCATGCCGTTGGAGTCCAGCCCCATCATCTTCCGCGGGGGCAGGTTCAGGATGGCGGCGACCTTCTTCCCGACCAGCTGCTCGGGCTCGTAGAAGGCGTGGATGCCGGAGAGGATCTGGCGCGGGGTGCCGGAGCCGTCGTCGCAGCTGAACTTCAGCAGCTTCTGCGACTTCTTCACGGCCTCGCAGGAGAGAATCTTCACGACGCGCATGTCGCAGCGTGCGAAGTCGTCGATGGAGACGTCCGGGAGGACGGGGTCGGCGGTCGGGGCGGGTTTGTTCATGGCCTCGAGCTCCTCGAGCATCTTCGCCGCGTCGATGCGCGGGAAGAGCGTGTCACCTTTTGTTACTTTTACGTCCGCGGGCAGGGCGCCGTAGACGGCCGCCTTCTCCCAGCTGCGGCAGTCCCCTTCCGCGCCGATCTGCGCGAAGGCCTTCTCGCAGCTGTCGGGGATGAAGGGCGTGAGCAGGATGAGCGAGACGCGGAGGGCTTCGAGGAGGTTGTAGAGCACGGTCGCGAGGCGCGGCGCGCGGGCTTCGTCCTTCGCGAGGACCCAGGGCATGGTCTCGTCGATGTACTTGTTGGCGCGGCCGATGAGGCGGAAGACCTCCTCCAGCCCGAGGTGGAGCTGGAAGGCGTCCATCTGCTTTTCGTAGCGTCCGGCCGTCGAGGCGATCATGCCGAGCAGCTCGTCGTCCAGCGGGTCGGCCTCGCGCTCGGGGGGCAGGGTGCCGCCGAAGTACTTCTCGATCATGGCGGTGGTGCGGGAGACGAGGTTGCCGAGGGAGTTGGCGAGGTCGGCGTTGATGGTGTTGATGAGCAGCTCGTTGGTGAAGTTGCCGTCCGTGCCGAAGGGGAAGGTGCGCAGCAGGAAGAAGCGCAGGGCGTCCACCCCGAACTTCCCGGCCAGCAGGTAGGGGTCGACCACGTTGCCCTTGGACTTGGACATCTTGCCGCCGTCGATGATCAGCCAGCCGTGGCCGTAGACCTTCGCCGGCACCGGCTCGCCCACGCTCATGAGCATCGCCGGCCAGATGATCGAGTGGAAGCGGACGATCTCCTTGCCCACGATGTTGTGGGGCGGCCAGTACTTGTCGAAGTCGTGGTAGCGGTCGTTCATGTAGCCCAGGGCCGTGGCGTAGTTGAAGAGCGCGTCCACCCAGACGTAGACCACGTGGCCCGGGTCAAAGTCCACCGGTACGCCCCAGGAGAAGCTCGTGCGCGAGACGCAGAGGTCCTCCAGCCCCGGCTTGATGAAGTTGTTGATCATCTCGTTGACGCGCGAGGCGGGCTCCAGGAAGGTGCCCGACTCCAGCAGCTTCTGCACGGGCTCGGCGTACTTCGAGAGGCGGAAGAAGTAGGCCTCCTCCTCCGCGTCGTGCACCGGGCGGCCGCAGTCGGGGCACTTGCCGTCCACCAGCTGGCTCTCGGTCCAGAAGCTCTCGCAGGGGGTGCAGTACTTCCCCTTGTAGGCGCCCTTGTAGATGTCGCCGTTGTCGTACATCTTCTTGAAGATGCGCTGGATCGCGGCCACGTGGTAGTCGTCCGTCGTGCGGATGAAGCGGTCGTTGGAGATGTTCATCAGCTTCCAGAGGTCCAGAATCCCGCCCTCGCCCGTGACGATGCGGTCCACGAACTGCTGGGGCGTGACGCCCGCCTCCTTCGCCTTCTCCTCAATCTTCTGCCCGTGCTCGTCCGTCCCCGTCAGGAACATGACGTCGTAGCCCGTCAGGCGCTTGTAGCGCGCGATCGTGTCCGCCGCCACCGTGCAGTACGTGTGCCCGATGTGCAGCTTGTCGGAGGGATAGTAGATGGGGGTCGTGACATAGAATGTGGGTTTTGTCATGGGGTGCTCCTTTCTTTTGGGAAGCCTGCTGAGGCATCAGTAGGCGTTGGGTACAAAGATGAACGTCTGGGTCTGGGTCTGGGCGGCGTCGCGCAGGCGCTTTTCCTCGGGCCAGGCAATGTCCTGGTCGTGCAGGTGGTAGAGGCCGGTCGGCTCCTGGATGCGCGCGAGGATGTTGTCGGAGGCGTCCACGATCTGCCGCACGACCGTCACGCTGTAGCCCACCAGCACGGTGGGGTACTCCTCGTCATAGACCTCCGTCTTCATGGTGTAGGGGCTGACGTGCGTGCCGTCGGTGTCGGTGCCCCAGAATTCGACGGTCACGCTGTCGTCCTCGCAGAAGGCGACGATCTTCACCGGATAGTCCCGGTCGTTGCGGAAGCGGTAGTCCGGCTGCTTCCAGCTCACCGTCGCGTCGTAGCCCATGGAGAGGTAGCCCACGTCGAAATAGTGGTTCGTCCGGCTCACCGTCGTCATCTGGGCGTACATCGCCGCACAGTACAGCGTCGAGGACACCTGGCAGATCCCCCCGCCGATCTCCTCCACCTTCTCCCCGTCCGCATACGCCCCCGCAAGCAGGAAGCCCGCTTCCTCCGTGCGCTGGCCGATGGTTTCGTTGTACGAGAACACCTCGCCGGGCTTCAGGGTGATGCCGTCAAGCTTCGAGGCGGCAAGGCGGATGTTGTTCTTCCGGTTCTCCGTGCTGTCCCGGTAATACGTCGTCATGAAGCACAGACGGTCCCGGTACAGCATCCCCTCCAGTTCCTCCGCCGTCACCTCCGGCTCTGTCAGCACCAGCGGAATCACCACCCGGGCGCCGGGGAGAGCTTCGCGCCAGGCCTTCTCGGCTTCGGCAACGTTGAAGTCAATTCCGACGGTCTCGGGAATCACGGTAAAGTCCTCCGCGAAGGCGGCGTCCCGCGGATCGCTGCAGACGTCGGCGTAAACCTTCTCAAAATCCGGCAGGCGCACCTCGCCGTCGATTTCCGTCCAGGTGAGGCTCTCCTCATCGCCCAGGAGGCTCTGGGACACGGCGGCGTAAATCTTTTCCTCGTCCAGGGAGATGCTGCCGCCGCCCTTGATGAGCGTAAGAAGCGCGTTCTGACGGTCCAGATGGAGCTCCGCGTCCGCGGTCTCCTGGCGGAAGGGTTCGGTGACCGAGCGGATGTTGGCACGGATGTAGTTTTCGTTCAGGGCCTTCGGGCCGATCTTCACGCGGTAGCCGCTGGAGAAGGTCGCGCGGAGATAGCGGCTCAGATTGTCGAACCAGCTCTCCGAGTGCCCAAGCGCGAAGAGCTCCTTCGCCGCCTCCTCCGCCGTTACGACGGCTCTGGCGTCCATGCGGTCAAAATGCGCCTGAAGCCCCAGCGGAAAGCTCACGGTCAGCGGCACATTCTTTCTGGCATCCCAGCCGGCATTCCGGAGCGTCTGCGCAATCTCCTCCTCCGTCATGTCTCCCAGCTGCAGACCGTCCATCTGGAGCTTCGGAAGGCTGTGCCCGTTGTGGGTGACCGTATAACCCGCCCAGGCATAGCCGCCGACAAGCAGAAACACGAAAATCGCCGTCGTCAGCAGGCCCAGAAACAGCGCCTGGCCGAATCGCGAGGCTTGTTTTCTATGGTTTGTATGCATGAATTAAAACTTTCCTGCCTTTTTCGCCATCTCCGTGAACAGTTCCTGCTCCCCTTTCGGAAGCCGCAGCGACGATTCCGGTCTGTCCGGCCGGTACATCCAGGGTGTGTTGTCCAGTCTCGCCCCGGCCTGGGCTTCGAGGAGCACGGCGATCAGGCGATTTGAAATCAGATAGCCGGAAACCGTGAAATGCCAGCGGCCGTCCTCCTCTTCGACCGCCCAGCCTTTTTTCTCAAAGGCCTGAAGCACGCGATGGATGGGCTTCCAGTCGCTCTGGCAGCGGACACGGTACTCCTGCTCTTCCACGCCCCGGCTGGTGCGCATGCCGAGCATCAGATACTCGACCGATCGCTCCAGCGGGTCGATTTCTTCATACTCATCAATGATGCTGACTTTGCGGCTGATGCCGTAGCTGTACTGCTTCAGGTCCCGTACAAAGCTGTAGCGCAGATTTCCGACGCTCGAGTGCGCCCCCGGCCCGAAGCCCATATAGTCGTCCAGCCGCCAGTATTTTAAATTGTGCCGGCTTTCGAAACCGGGCGCCGCGAAGTTGGAAACCTCGTACTGCCGATACCCGTAGCGCTCCAGCATCTGGGCGGCATAGGAATACATGTCCGCCTGTGCGTCGTCATCCGGGAGCACCGGGGAGTTCCGGTAGTTTGCATACATCGGCGTTCCCTCTTCCAGCTTCAGCGCATAGCACGAGATGTGCTCGGGATGAAGCTCGAAAATCCTCGCCAGCGTGTCCGCCCAGTCGCGCGCAGTCTGCGTCGGAAGCCCGTACATCAGGTCCACGCTGATGTTGTCGAACCCCGCCCGCCGCGCGTCCGCAAAGGCGGCGCAGGCCTGCGCCCAGGTATGCCGCCGGTCCAGCAGCTTGAGCAGGCTGTCGTCCGCCGCCTGAATGCCGATGGAGAGGCGGTTGACGCCTTCCTCCCGCAGACTGAGAAGCTCCTTGAAGTCCATGCTGTCCGGGTTGCATTCGACGGTTACCTCGGTATCGGTACGGACGTTGCCGTTGAGCTTCAGAACATCAAAGAGTTCCAGAATCCGCTCCGCACCGTAGTAGCTGGGCGTGCCTCCGCCGAAGTAGATGCTGTCCACTTCATAGTTTCGTATTCCGGGCGAGGATTCGAGAAGGTGTTCAATCAGCGCCTTATGGTAGACCGGCATCTGCTTGTCACAGCCGGCCAGGGAATAGAAATCACAATATCCGCATTTGCTTGCGCAGAAAGGAATGTGAACATACACTCCCAGCCTTGGCTTCATATATATATTCCTTTCTCCCTGACAGGGGGACGGTTCTTCTGTCTTCTGCTCCGGGACAGGAGACAGTAAGAACCGTCCCCTCTGTCAGACTGCCTTCCGGTTAAAACAGTTCCGCTACCTGATCGACAAACACGGTCGGGTCTTCGACCTCTACGCCGGCCGCGAGTTCTGCCAGTACATTCAGAATCTGCGAAAGCTTTGCCGCTTTCTCCTTATCGTTTGCAAAGGCCTCGCGCAGAACGCTGAAAGCGCGGTGTTCTGGGTTCAGCTCCAGCACGCGGGTCGCGCGGACATTGCGCATTTCTTCGCTGGGTCCGTAACGGAAATAGCGTTCCATCTCCAGCGTCACGCCGCCCTCCGTCGTCAGCGCGCAGGGGCGTGAGGCCAGCTTGTTCGAAAGCTTTACCTTGGCAACGCTCTCGCCGACCGACTCTTTCACAAAGTCCAGCAGTTCCCGGTTCTCGATATCGCGTTCCTCGGCGGCTTTTTTCTCTTCTTCGGTTTCGAAGCCCAGATCGTCGGTCACGACATTAACGAAGCGCTTGCCGTCCTGCTCTCTGAGATTGTCGAGCACCATCTCGTCCAGCGGGCTCGTCAGATAGAGCAGTTCAAAGCCGCGTGAGCGCACTTCTTCGCACTGCGGCAGGCTGATCGCGCGCTTCAGGGTGTCAGCGCTGGCATAGTAGATAGCCTTCTGGCTCTCCGGCATCGCCTCGACATACTCCTTCAGCGTCACGCGTTTGTCCTCGCCGGTCCAGAAGATCAGCAGATCCTTCAGGAAATCCTTGTAACGGCCGTACTCGTCGCAGACGCCGCACTTGAGATCCACGCCGAAGTTTTTGTAGAATTCCTCGTATTTCGGCCGGTCGTCACGCATCATCTTCTCCAGTTCGCTCTTGATGCGCTTTTCCAGATTCTGCCCGATGATGCGCAGCTGCCGGTCGTGCTGCAGCAGTTCCCGGGAGATATTCAGCGACAGGTCCGGTGAATCCACGACGCCCTTGACGAAGCCGAAATAGTCATGAACCAGCTTGTCGCATTTTTCCATGATCATGACGCCGTTGGAATAGAGGGTGATGCCGCCCTTGTTGTCGCCGGTATAGATGTTCTCGTTCTGCTCTCCCGGGACAAACAGCATCGCCTTGTAGCTGACGGCGCCCTCGGCGCTGATGCGCACCAGCGCGCATGGATCCTTGCGGTCCCGGTTCTTTTCCCGGTACCAGGCAATGCAGTCCTCATCCTTGACTTCGCTCTTGCTGCGCTGCCAGATGGGGATCATGCTGTTGACGGTTTCATTCTCCGTGACCATGCGATATTCGTATTTGGGAGAACCGTCGTCGTTCTTTTCTCCGGTTTCGAAACGCTCCTGATGCTCGATGTCCATCCGGATCGGCCAGCGGACATAGTCCGAATATTTTTTCACCAGAGCCTTGATCTTCCAGACCTCCAGATAGGTTCCGTAGATCTCGTCCTCCGTGTCTTCCTTGATGTGCATGATCACATCCGTGCCGACGCTTTCCTTCTCGCAGGCGCTTACCGTGTACCCGTCGGCGCCCTTGCTATTCCACCGGACAGCCTCGGTCTCGCCGAACTTCCTGGAAATAACCGTGACTTCATCCGAAACCATGAAGGCCGAGTAGAAGCCGACGCCGAACTGACCGATGATGGACAGGTCCTCGTTCTCCGCCTTCTCGCCGTCCATCTCTCCCTTGAACTGGAAAGACCCGCTCTTGGCAATGACGCCGAGATTCTGCTCCGCTTCCTTCATGCTCATGCCGATTCCGTTATCCCGGACGGTGAGCGTGCGGGCATTCTTGTCAACGAGGATATCAATGCCGAAGTCGCTGCGGTTGAGACCGACGCTGTCGTCCGTCAGGGACAGATAGCAGAGTTTGTCGATGGCATCCGACGCATTGGAAATAATTTCGCGCAGGAAGATTTCCTTATTGGTGTAGATCGAATTGATCATCAGGTCCAGCAGACGTTTGGATTCCGCCTTGAACTGCTTTTTTGCCATGAAAGTTGACGCCTCTTTTCAAAAAATCAAAACTTTTATTATTATAATCGTTTCTCTTCCGAAGTGCAAGCCGTAATTCTACTCTTCAGAAAGACTTTACAAATCCCGGTTTTCGGCGGTATAATATGAAACAGACAGTCTGATTTCCGGGGGAACTGCGATGCGCATCATGGCAATCGATCTGGGCGATGAACGGACGGGGCTTGCCGTGTCCGATCCGCTGGGGATGCTCTGCGGAGAAGCCTGGACGGTAGAGGAATGGAACAGGGACCGGCTGGCAGATACCATCTGCCGCGAGGCAGAGTCCCGATCGGTCGAGCGTCTTGTTCTCGGGCTTCCGAAGAACATGGACGGGACGGAGGGCGAACGGGCGGAGAAAAGCCGGGCCTTTCGGGACCTTCTGCTCAGCAGATCGGCGCTGCCGGTGGTTCTCTGGGATGAGCGGCGAAGCACAATCGAAGCCCACCAGATTCTCCATACCGTCGGAAAGCGCGAAAAAAAGCATCGGAAAACCGTTGATGCCGTCGCAGCCAGTCTGATTCTGGAAAGTTATCTCGGATCTCTCAGCTGAAAACAAAATACTTACGGAGGTGCTCCATGGAAAAACTCGGTACCATAACCATCGGCACGATGGCGGTTTCCACGATCCTCAGCGCGATTCTGACCTTTCTGGTCTGCATCGTCGCCATGAAGATTCTGATGAAGCTGGTCGACAAAGTGCTGGCAAAGGCAACCAAGCTGGACGGAACGCTGGTCGGCTTTATCCGTTCGGCAATTCGAATTCTGCTCTGGATTCTGATGGTGATCATCGTGGCGGGCGCGCTCGGCATCCCGACTTCGTCAATGGTGGCATTGATCAGCATCGCCGGTCTGGCATTGTCCCTTTCCATACAGAATATTCTTTCCAATCTGTTCTCCGGTCTGACCCTTCTTGTTACCAAGCCCTTCCGTGCGGGCGACTATGTCGAAGTGGCCGGGAAAGCGGGCGTGGTCAAGACCGTCGGCCTGTTCTACACGCTGATTGATACGCTGGACAATGTAGCCATCAGCATTCCCAACAGCGACATCACCGGTTCAACCATCAACAACTACAGTACGGAGCCCCTGCGTCGCGTTGACATGACCTTCTGTGCTTCTTACGATGCGAAAACGGAGGATGTCAAGGAGGCCATCAAAGAGGCGATCGCCCGGGACGGCAGAATTCTTCCCGATCCCGAACCGTTTGTGAGGCTGAGCGCTTACAAGGACAGCGTGATCGAATATGTCGTACGCGTCTGGTGCAAGGGCCCCGACTACTGGGCCGTGTATTTTGACCTGAACGAAAATGTCCGCGAGTGCTTCGCTGCGAAGGGCGTTGAGATGAGTTACAACCACATGAATGTCCACATGATGAATCCATAAGCGTTTCCGCCGAAAAACAGACGCAGCTCGGAGAAAAATCCGGGCTGCGTTTTTTATCAGAGAATCGCCGAAATTTTGCTTGACTTTCTTTTGAAAACCGCTATAATAATATGGCCTGTGCATTCAGGCAGATTCCTTGCTCCCGCCGAGCGCGGGGGCCAACAGACCATAAGGAGGTGCAACCATGGCAAAAGCAAGCGAAAAGTACGAAGTGATGTACATCATCAACCCGAACCTCACGGAGGAGGAGACTGCAGCGGTTGTTGAGAAATTCAAAGCGCTTGTGGAAGCGAACGGTACGCTGGATGAGTTGGAGGAAATGGGCAAGCGCAAGCTGGCTTATGAAATCAATTACATCTCGGAAGGCTACTACGTTCTGATGAAGTTCACAAGCGGCCCGGATTTCCCTGCCGAGCTCGATCGTATCCTTGGCATTACCGACGGGATTCTTCGCCGCCTCATCACCCTGCGTGCTGAGTAAGGAGGACAGAACATGCTGAATCATATTGTTCTGATGGGCCGTCTTACCCGCGATCCGGAACTCCGCTACACCCAGTCACAGGTTCCCGTTGCCTCGTTCCGTATCGCGGTTGACCGCGACTTCGGCGGAAGAGACGGCGGCGAGCGCCAGGCCGATTTCATCGACTGTGTCGCATGGCGTCAGACCGGTGAATTCGTCAGCAAGTATTTCCAGAAGGGCCGCATGATTGCGGTTTCCGGCCGTCTGCAGATGCGCGACTGGAACGACCGTGACGGCAACAAGCGTACCAGTGCCGAGGTTGTCTGCGATAATGTTTACTTCGGTGACAGCAAGCGCGACAACGACAGCAACAGCAACTACAGCCAGTCCAGCTATGCCGGTCAGTCCGGCTTCAGCGGAAGCAGCAATGATTCTCCCCGCCAGAGCGCGCCCGTGCCGCCGGTTACTCCCAGCCCCTTTGAGGAACTGGAAGATGACGGCGAGCTGCCGTTCTGATCCAATCATTACAATAAGGAGGTTCGACTACAGTGCCTTTTGATAAGAATGCCAATCCGAAGACCCGCCGCCGCAGAAAAGTTTGCCAGTTCTGCGTGGACAAGGCCACATTCATTGATTACAAAGATACCGCGAAGCTTCGCCGTTTTCTTTCCGAGCGCAGCAAGATTCTCCCCCGCCGCACCACCGGCACCTGCGCCATGCATCAGCGTCAGCTGACCGAGGCCATCAAGCGTGCCAGACAGGTTGCGCTGCTGCCTTACGTAACAGACTGAACAAAAAAACAACCGCTCGAGCGGTTGTTTTTTTGTTCAGCCCAAGTCGCTGACCTCGACGCCCCAGATCCAGACATTCAGCTGTTCGTCAATCGTGATGCGGTAAAGCGTCTCGCTGATCTTGCTGTCCGGATCCCAGGATCGCAGATAACGGAAGGTCACGCTGGTCGTTCCCGGCTTCACGCCGGCAAGATGGAACCAGTGCGTGCCGCCGACCCCGACGAGGTTTAATTCGTTTTTATACTCGAAGAACTGATCCCGGATCTCAACCAGGTCCGGGTCTTCTGCTGTCGCCTCCCAGTCATAACCCGTAGTCGGATTGGACGGGAAATACAGATCCACCTGATTCGGTACCGTCTCAGAGTCCGCCGTCTCGTTGATCGGCTGCTGCTGTTGCTGTTTCGCAGGAACGGAAGCCATACCGCTCAGCAGACAGATCGCAAGGACGGCAGCCAGCAGGACCATGATCGCAGAGAGAAGCTTTCCTTTCATCGGGAGCCTCCTTGTCAGGTGTTCTGACCGTAATAGGCGTTTTTCCCGTGTTTGCGCAGATAGTGCTTGTCCAGCAGCGTCTGCTGCATGGGAACCACAGCCGGGTTCAGAATCATGGCATGCCAGTTCATGAAAGCAACCTCTTCCATGACCACGGCGTTATGTACGGCGTTCAGCGGATCGGTGCCCCAGGCAAAGGGTCCATGGCTGAATACCAGCACGCCGGGGACATCAGCGGGATTGCAGCCTTCAAAGGTCTCAACGATGACATTGCCGGTTTCCAGCTCATACTTTCCCTGAATCTCGGCATCCGTCATCGGGCGGGTACAGGGGATCTCGCCGTAGAAATAGTCGGCATGGGTCGTGCCCAGCGCTGTAATCGGACGTCCCGCCTGGGCGAAGGTCGTCGCCCAGCGCGAGTGCGTGTGGACGATGCCGCCGCAGTCGGGAAAGGCGCGGTACAGAGCAAGATGGGTCGGAGTGTCGCTCGATGGCTTCCACTTTCCTTCCACGACTTTCCCGTCGAGATTCAGGACGACCATGTCGTCGGGACCCATGTCTTCATAGGGAACGCCGGAGGGCTTGATGACAACCAGGCCCTGCTCGCGGTCAATGCCGGAAACATTGCCCCATGTAAAGGTGACGAGCTGATACTTCGGCAGCAGCAGGTTCGCCTCACAGACCGTCTGCTTGAGGGCTTCGAGCATTACAGCACCTCCGTTGCGCACTTCTCCATCGGGAGTGCGTTCTTATAGCGGTCAAGGAATGCGGAGAAGCCTTCGATATCAGCGGCATCCGCGCTCAGCGTGACAGACTTCGCATCGGCGAAGACCTTATTGTCCAGATAATCCTCGAGGCTTTCGCCCTCTGCCTTCCGGATCATATAGGCAGCCAGCAGGGCCATGCCGTAAGGTCCTCCCTCACCGGCTGTCTCCATGACCGTAACGGGTGCACCGACCGCTGCCGAAAGCAGCCGCTGGCCGACGCCGGGCGTCTTGAAGAAGCCGCCGTGCCCGTTCAGGCGGTCGATGGCAACGTGTTCGGTCCCGGTCAGAATGTCCAGCCCGATTTTCAGGGTCGCAAGCGCTGAAAGCAGATGCGTACGCATGAAGTTTGCAAGCGTAAAGGACGCATCGGGTGTGCGTGCGAAGACGGGACGGCCTTCGTCGAGGTCGGTCACCCCTTCACCGGAAAAGTAGTTAAAGCTCAGCAGACCGCCGCAGTCGGGGTCGCCCTCCAGCGCCTTGTTGAAGAGCCGGGTAAAGAGTTCTCCCCGATTCTGCGGTGCTCCGATCATCTCGGCAAATTCACTCAGAAGACCAACCCAGGCGTTGATGTCGCTGGTGCAGTTGTTGCAGTGAACCATGGCAACCGGGTCGCCGTCCGGGGTGGTCACCATGTCGATCTCGCGGTGGACGGCAAGGGGATGCTCGGTCACGATCATGGCAAAGTCCGAAGTGCCCGCCGAGACGTTGCCTGTGCGCGGACGCACCGCATTCGTCGCAACCATGCCGGTCCCGGCGTCGCCTTCACAGGGGGCAACCGGAATGCCGGGCTGCAGGGTGCCGCTCGGATCGAGGAAACGTGCGCCGGCTTCGGCGAGCGTGCCGCCGGAAGCCCCTGCAGGCAGAACACGCGGCAGAATCGTGCGGAGATCAACGCCGGTCAGGTTTCTGAACTTGTCGATCATGCCCTGATCATAGTCCAGGGCTGCGCTGTCGATCGGGAACATGCCGGAAGCTTCGCCGATACCCATAACCTTTTCCCCGGTCAGCTGCCAGTGAATATAGCCGGCAAGGGTGGTGAGAAAGGCAATCTCGGGGACATGGGCTTCGCCGTTCAGGATGGCCTGATAGTAATGGGCAATGCTCCAGCGCTGGGGAATATTGAAGCCGAAGAGTTTGGTCAGCTTTTCGGCCGCCTCGCCGGTAATGGTGTTGCGCCAGGTGCGAAACTCCGCCAGCTGCTTTCCGTTCTTGTCGAAAGGCAGATAGCCGTGCATCATGGCCGAGACGCCGAGCGCGCCGACGGTGGTGAGCGGGACGCCGTATTTTTTCCGGACATCGGCGGACAGATCCGCAAAGCAGGCCCGGAGACCTTCGTGCACAAGGGACATGGGATAGGTCCAGACGCCGTTATCGTATTGATTCTCCCACTCGAAAGAGCCGGAGGCAACGGGGATGTGGTTTTCATCAATGAGAACGGCCTTGATGCGGGTCGATCCCAGCTCGATCCCAAGCGCGGTCTGAGACAGATTCATGATGTCCCTTCTTTCTTTTCTGTATCACTTTTCTGTGGCGTTCCTCCGGTTTGCTGTGCCTTTTTCTTAAATGCCGCATTTTTCCGCATGAGGACGATAGACTGCAGGACGATAAAGAAGGCAAGCATAGCGCCGCTCGCCATATCCTGCCACCACGAAGCATCCAGGGGGCTCAGTGCGATAATCTTCTGGATGGTCGCGAGAATCATGGCGCCGAAGAAGGAACCGATCACGTTGCCGACGCCGCCTGTAAGCAGGGTGCCGCCGATGATAGAGGCGGCGATCGCATCCATCTCGCCGCGCATGGCGACGCTGGCGTTTCCGGCAGGCTTGTGCATGAGAAACACGAAGCCGGCAAGACCGGAGAGCAGACCGGAGAGCACATAGCTCCAGAACACCGAACGGCGGACGTTGATACCGAGCATGAGCGCACTCTGCCGGTTGCCGCCGATGGCATAAATGCTGCGGCCGAAACGGGTGTAACGGAGCACCAGGAACATGATGATCACTGTCGCAACCGCAACAATGGCGCCTATCTCAATTTTTGCCGGGATCAGATTGCCGTTCTGGGCGACATAGCCGAGCCAGGAAATCTTTACCTTGAGCTTGACGAATGCAAGGAATCCCTCATGGCTGACTTTCACCGGATTGACCGACAGAATGGTCGTAAGGCCTCTTGCCAGGAACATACCTGCCAAGGTAACAATGAAGGGCTGGATATCGAGATATGCGACAAGGAATCCCTGCCATATGCCGAAGACGAGTCCGATACCCAGAGCAAGGAGCAGGGTCATGAATACTGCCTGGCCGGTACTCTCAATCTGTGTATTGTTCAGGAAAATCGCACAGGCCATAACCGTCAGGCCGATGACGCCGCCAACCGAGATGTTGATGCCTGCTCCGATCATGACAACGGTCAGTGCGCAGGAGATGATAATCAGCGCCGCATTGTCGTTCAGCAGATCAAAGAACATCTGAGGCTTTGTAAAACCGCCTCCCAGGAGCAAAATCGCTCCGATATACATGGCAAGGAAGATACCGATAGAGATGAACAGCAGAGTCTGTGTATCGGTCAGGGGTTCACGCTGGCGGAGCGTACGGGTTTTTTCATTCGTATTCACTCAGGCCACCCCCTTCTTTGCTGCTCCGGTTTTCATATTGCGGATCATCTTCGTTATAGCTTCCTTAACGACCGGAGAACCGGCAACCACAATGATGATAATGACAATGGCCTTGTATGCCTTGACATTGACCGGTGCCACATTCATGGCGTAGAGCGTGGTGGTCAGCATCTGGATGATATAGGCACCGAGAATACTGCCTGACAGCTTGTAGTTGCCGCCGCCGAGGCTGTTGCCTCCGATGGCAACCGCAAGAATCGCGTCCATCTCAATGTCGGCCAACAGCGTCTTGTGGTTGAGCTGGCCCAGACGGCTGACACCGATCACGGCCGCAACTGCCACACAGACACCGAGCAGCGCAAATGTGAGAAGCTTGATGAATGTAGGATTGATGCCGTTGAGGCGGGCTGCGCCTTCGTTGATACCGACGGACTGGGTATATAGACGAAGAGATGTAAATTTGAAAATCAGGAACAGAAACAAACCGACCAGAATTACCGCAAAGATCGGCGTCGGGATCGGAATTCCCGGAATCGTCTTGCCGATGGAATTGATGATCGGGCTATCCAATTGCGGGGTCGCATCGCCGTTGATCCAGTAGGCGATCGACCGACCGCAGGAGTAGAGAATCAGCGTAGCGATCATCGGCTGAATATGGAAGACAGCAACAAGCGTACCGTTAAAAAGCTTGAAAAGGATGGTGCCCAGAATGCAGGCGATCAGTGCCACAAACACAGTCGATCCGGTAATTGCACCCATTCCCTGCAGAACCTTCACAAAAATGGCTCCGGATATTGCGGCGACCGCACCGACGGAAATATCCTGGCCGCCCGTAGCTGCCGTGACAAGCGTCATGCCCATCGCGATAATCGCCAATTCACTTGCCGAGTCAATCACCGAGATAAGGTTTCCGGTCAGCACGGCGTTGCCCGCGTTGTTGATGCGCATGCCGATCGAGAAAAAGTTGGGATCCCGTATAAGGTTGAATACGATCAGGATGGTAAGTGCAACCAGCGGGATCAGCAGTTGCCCGAGAGATGCGGTGATTTTATTCTTTCTGCTCATACCTCCGTACCTCCTGCAATGGTTTTCATGACCTGGGCTTCAGTCAGGTCTTCCCCGGTCAGTTCGCCCACGATCTTGCGGTCGCGCATGACGATCAGACGCGAGCAGGTGCGGAGCATTTCTTCGATCTCGGACGAGATGAACGTGATGCTCATCCCCTCTTCCGCGAGCTTCAGGACCAGCTTCTGAATCTCGAGCTTTGTACCGACGTCAATACCGCGAGTGGGTTCGTCCAGAATCAGATACTGCGGATGCGTCAGCAGCCAGCGTGCCAGAATGACCTTTTGCTGGTTGCCGCCGGAGAGTGATTTAATCGGGGTGTCCTTGGACGCGGTTTTGATCTGGAGCGCCTCAATGTATTCGTCCGCAAAAGCTTCTGCTTTGGCCTTGGAGATGGGATGATTCATTCCCTGGATCACCTGGAGTGCCAGAATGATGTTGTCCCGAACCGACAGGTCGGCGATGATTCCGTCACGCTTACGATCCTCCGGCAGATAACCGATGCCGTTCATCATCGCGTCATGCGGCTTGGTAATGTGAACGTCTTTTCCGTCAACCTGAACCTTACCGCCTGTCACGTGATCGGCGCCAAAAATGGCACGCACGCTTTCGGAACGCCCGGACCCCAGCAAGCCTGTAAAGCCGTTGACCTCACCTTTATGGATCTGGAAGTCAAACGGCCTGCACTCGGAGCTTGAAAGCTGTTGTGCCCCATAAACGCATTCGCCGCCGGCGCCTGTTTTATGTCCGATATGTTCCAGTTCCGCGAGATCGTCCAGGCTTTTGCCCATCATCTGGGCAACAAGCTGGACCTGAGGAAGGTCTTCGACCTTGAACTCGCCTACCAGTTCCCCGTTGCGCAGAACCGTTATCCTGTCGCTGACCTCGTACACCTGTTCCAGGAAGTGCGTAACAAACACAATGCCGACGCCGCGGCTCTTCAGATCCCTCATCAGGCCGAACAGCATCGCGACTTCCTTGTCATCCAGTGAAGAGGTAGGCTCGTCCAGAATCAGCACCTTGCAGTTCATATCCACAGCACGCGCGATGGCGACCATCTGCTGCACGGCCAGCGAGCAGCGTGACAGTTCCTGATTCGGTCGTGCCGGAATGCCGAGGTTGTCCAGAATCTCAGCCGCACGACGCTCGTAATCTTTCCAATGCACGAGCTTATCAGCCGTCCGGCCGATAAACATATTCTCCGCAACGGTCAGATTCGGACAGAGCGTAATTTCCTGGTACACGGTGCTGATGCCCAGGTTTTGAGCATCCTGCGGGGAGTGAATGCTGACCGCGCCGTCATGGCCGTCCAGACAGATTTCTCCCTCGTCCATGGGATAAACACCTGTCAGGACTTTGATCAGCGTGGATTTTCCAGCGCCGTTTTCACCCATCAGCGCATGAATCTCGCCCTTTCGCAGCGTGAAATCCACTTCATTCAGTGCTCTGACACCCGGAAAGGATTTGCTGATGCCGCGCATGGTCAATACGATTCCGTCTTCCATCCGTTCATCTCCTAATTCGTCAGTCTGATAATAAGACGCGGTGTGGATCGCGGATTGCTCCACTTCCACACCGCGCTGTGCGTTAAATAGATAGTCTCTTCTGCTCAGGGATTACTCGCCAAGGCCGTAGGTCTCAATATCGGCACGGCAGATATGCATGGCGTCGAAGCCCTTCTCAACAGAGATGATCTGGTTCAGATCATTCAGGCCTTCAATGGCACCGCCGGCTTCCAGCGTCTTGATCATTTCGTCGATCACGGCCGCCTGGAAGGGGCTGCACTGACCATCATAGTTCCAGTCGCCTGCGAACACGTTGCGCAGAGCATACTTGTTGCAGTCAAAGCCCATGACGATGACATCGCCGTTAATGCCGTGGGTGATGCCAGCCGCATCCAGCGCTTCGACAACGCCGCCGGCCATACCGTCGTTCTCGGCATAGACAATGTTGAACTCTTCGCCGGCATTGATGGCAGCTTCGGCAATCTTACGGGCTTCGTTCGGATCCCAGCTGTCGCCGCCGGTGCCTTCACGGACGATGGTCCAGTTGGCTTCGGCATCGCACTTCTCGGTCAGAGGATCGCTGCGGCCGATCTGGGCGGCAGAACCAAGCTGTCCCTGAATGTGCAGGATCTTGTACTCATCAAGGCCAAGGCTCTCAAGCCATGCAACAGCAGTCTCGCCTTCCTGACGCATGTCAGAAACAACAGCGGCAGTGTAGAGGCTCGGATCGCACTCGATCATACGGTCGAACAGGAACACCTGAACGCCGGCTTCCTGGGCTTCTTCCAGAACTTCGTCCCAGCCGGTGGTCTCAGCAGCAGAGACCAGAATGTACTGCTTCTGATCGGTAATGAAGCCCTTCGCGGCCTCCAGCTGCTTGTCAGCGGTGGGGGCGGTAACAAAGGTGGCATCATAGCCGTTCTCTTTCGTGAAGGTATCGGTCAGGTTCTTGACGTTTGCTTCACGATATCCGGACTCAGCAGGATCCAGATTGATGATGCCGACAGTGATCAGATCATCGGCATAAGCGGTGCAGGCGCCAAACAGAGCGAAGACGACTGCCAGTGCGAGGACGAGGGTAAGGATTTTACGCATAGCTTTCTACCTCTTTCTTCGTTTTTGATTTTTGTCCGAAATCAATCAGACTTTTCGAAAGTATGATACCGCCTTTTGAATAAAAAATCAACAGTTGTCCGCACAAAAAACAATTTTTGTTTGCATGAACAATACAAATTTTTGCGATTTGGCAGGATATTGAATACCAATTTGATAAAACTATCTGTTTTTCATCTGTTTTTCCGGATTTTCGAACTATTTTATAAAGCTTAGGTTGGGGCTGTTTTTCGTCGCTTTGCACAATTTTCTCCGTTTTACCCCTGCTGTCATGCGAAATATGTATGTTCTTCTTAGATATTTGTATTGAAACCTTTTGAAAATTTGTTTATACTGCAATTGTAATTATGATATCAGGAGTCTGCTTATGAATCCAAAGTATCAGACCGTTGCAGATGCGCTCAGAGCCGGCATTCAGGAGGGGAAGTATCAGAAGACTCTCCCGACCGAGCAGGCGCTTTGCTCACAGTTTCAGGTAAGCCGGCAAACCGTGCGTCAGGCGCTTTCTCTGCTGGAGGCTGATCGCCTCATCGACCGCAGGCAGGGCAGCGGGTCCCATATTCGCGAGCGCAAGGAGGTCTCTCCCCGTCAGCGGCTCTCCATCGCGGTTGTCACAACCTATATCAGCGACTATATTTTTCCGAGCATTCTCCGCGAGATTGAATCGGTCTGCTCCGAAAACAACAGCGCTCCCCTTCTGTTTGCCACGCAGAATCAGTTTTCCAATGAGCGCAGAATTCTCAAGACGCTGTTGGAGATGGACCATCTGGACGGCGTGCTGGTAGAGGGGACGAAGACCGGTCTGCCCAATCCGAACATCCCCCTGTATCGGCAGCTGATGAAGAAAGGCATTCCGCTTGTGTTCATTCACGGCAATTATGAGCAGCTCCCGAATACGCTGTCCGTTCTGGATGACAATTATGAAGGCGGCCGCATGCTGACGGAATATCTGTATGAGAAAGGCCACAAAAAGATTTCCGGAATTTTCAAATACGATGACCTGCAGGGCCGCCAGCGTTTTACCGGTTATATGGATGCGATGCAGAATTTTGACCTTCCCCTGGAGGATAAAAACATTCTGTGGTACAGCACCGATCAGAAAGACCGTTTTCTGAGAGGCGGAAGCGAGGACAGCCGGGCGGCGGAGCTTCTCCTGGGCTGCAGCGCCGTGATCTGTTACAACGATGAAATTGCCGCGAGAGTCGTTTCCTATCTGAACAGCAGCGGTCTTTCCATCCCCGGAGACATTGCCGTCGTCAGCTTTGACAACAGCCCCTACAGTGAGATGTCCAGTCCCCGGATCACTTCTCTGTCGCACACGCAGTACAACGTCGGCCGCGAAGCCGCCGAACTGCTGTTCCGCCACCTGCGCGGCGAGCCCTGTGTCTCCGAACTGGTCCCCTGGGTTCTGGTTGAAAAAGAAAGCAGCTGAAAACAAACAGAAATTCAAAACCCGGAGCATCTGTTTTGGTGCTCCGGGTTTTGGCGTGCGATAAGGGATTCGACCTGCTCTGCGGAGCAGGCCGCCTCGGGTTGCAAAGCGCCCCCGGCGCTTTGCTAAGAGCCCTCGGGTTCGAATCCCTGAGATATCAAAATCCGAAGCACCCGTTCGGGCGCTCCGGATTTTGGCACGCGATAAGGGATTCGAACCCCTGACCTTCTGGTCCGTAGACAAAATCCGTCAAATCATAACATTATTTATCGTTAAATATTGTTCTGTTTTTCGCCGTTTTCCTCTATTTTTCAATGTTATTTAGGTTTTTTGTGATTTACTCGATTTTATCATTTACTAAGTTTTGGTGTCTTTTTGTAATGGAGTTGAATTTTTGTTGAATTTTCAACTGCCTATTTTTCGTTTCTCTCAACACTGATTTTCGGCGGCGGCGCCCCCTGAGGTTTGGAACGAGCGCTCGCCGCGCTTTTATATTTCTCGCCTCCGGCACAGCCGCACCCGCCGCAGGCGTCGGGAGCGACTGCCTTGCCTCCGACGAGTCGCACAGGTCAGCCTTCACTTCTCCCGCCTTGATAGCCGCTGCACCCTTGCTTCGCTTCGGGAGCAGCGGCAGGGCGCCGGTCTTACGAGAAGGTGGAGCGCCGCCTCTGCAGCAGTCTGCACCCTTCGGGCGCAGACTGCTGCCCGGCTCTTACGGAGGTCAGATATAGCCCGGCCGCTTTCCCGCATAATCTTGCAAGAAAGCAGGCCGGGCTTGTTATAATCTGCCTGCGCTCAAGCGCAGCCTATAATGAAGAATTAACACTGTCCTATAAAATTGAAATGAATGAGGCAGGAAAGATAGATTTACCTGCGAATGATCTATTATTCCGAAAAGTGCGATTTACAGTGACATTTATGGTGACATGTCACTGTAAATGTGTTATTATGTCCCTATAAACGGCAAAGGGGGCATCTTTCAATGAATCTCGGAATAGAGTCGGAAACAGTAGAATTCAAAAAGACAACTGGTGAAATTGAAAAAGCTATGGATAATATTGCCAGTATGCTGAACAAGCATGGCCATGGAACTCTGTACTTCGGCGTTTCTCCAAACGGAGAGGTTACCGGACAGCAAATCAGTGCGTCTTCACTTGATGATGTGGCAAAAAAGATAAAAGAAGCCATCAAGCCCATGATTTTTCCGGAAATCAAAAAGGAGACTCTGGAAGGCAAGGAAGTTATCCGGGTTGATTTTTCCGGCAGAGAGATACCTTATTCTTCGTTTGGGCGGTACTACAAGAGAGTGTTTGACCGTACCGAGGAGATGACACCGGATGAGTTGAAAAGAATGATGGCGGAAACCGACAAATCTTCATACTGGGAGAACAATCTGACAGATTTCGGTCTTGAATCTGTTGATACAGATGCTCTCAAAGACTTCTATGATCGGGCTGTTTCATGCGGAAGACTCGAGGAAATGGCAAAATTCGATGCAGAAGACCTGCTCGCCGGCCTCGGACTTTATGAGGATGGAAAGCTTACAAACGCCGGCTTCTACCTTTTTGCAAATAAAAAACCGGCTACGCTGAAACTGGCGGTATATGTAACTGATGAACGTATCAATTTTTCTGACATTGGCAGAATTGAGGACAACATTTTCAATCTGATTCGGAAAGGTTTTTCCTACATAAAGGAACATATCAACTGGAGAGTTGAGGCAGGAAACGGGACATCCCGGATCGAAGTACCGGAAATACCCATAGAAGCAATAAGAGAAATCGTCGTGAATTCATTTGCCCATGCAGATTACAGAGGTATCAGCGAAAATGAAATCGATATTACTCCGACCAGAGTAGAAATCTATAATCCGGGAAGGTTTCCGGAAGGCCTTTCTCCTGAGATGTTTGCAAGACAGAGAATCCGGTCCATGCCGAGAAACAAGGTGATACTGAACACACTCTACAAAAGTAAGGATGTTGAGATTTTCGGCAGTGGGTTCAGAAAAGTCTACGCATTATGCGACAAATATAACGTGAAGGTCGAGGCCTCTTCTGAAGGTGACGGGTTCTCTTTTGCATTTTACAGGGACACGCGAAAGGATCATGTCCCTGTAAATGTCACTGTAAATGTCTCCGATCATAGTTCGGGAACGAAAGTTTCTACTGAGGCGAAAGTATATATGCTTCTCAAGGAAGACCCTACACAGACCAGAGAGTCTTTGGCAAAAAGAACTGGAAGAACCGTCCGGACAATCCAGCGTGCATTGGACAGGCTGTCCGGCGACGGCAAAATCAGAAGGATCGGATCGTCTAAAACAGGCTACTGGGAAATTCTCTGAATTATGAACATCCTTCGATAACCGGCATCATCGCTTGATAGACCAATTCAAGCGGTTGCGCGGCGGCGCTCACGGGGGTCAGATGTAGCCCGGCCGCTTTCCCGCATATTCCTTCAAGAAAGCAGGCCGGGCTTGTTTTAGCCTTCGCTCAAGACTTGCACCTTCAGCCCTTCACAGGCCTTAGGATCGAAAAGTACGCTCCGGCGCCTTGCACGGTGGAAATGGCAATGCAACATCCTAATACATTTTTTCTGCTTTCCAAAGCAAATAGAATTCAATTTTTGTTCGCATCTATGCAAGGTTCAATTCTATGTTATCATCCTCCTCGAAAACCTCTACAAGTCTTTTGGCACAAGAAAACAGGCCATTGTCATATCTTTCCACACGCAATAATAAGAGCACATCTCCGTCTGATAATTCTTTGACAGCATTCATCGTCATTTCATTTTCCAACATTTTTTGGTGTAGGATTATTGATTTGCTAAAGTCTTTTGTCAAAAACCCTTTACTTGCTGACCTGAAAGAGTCACTAATCATAACCAATTTTCTATTATTCGGTACAGAAGACTCATATATTTCAAGATTGCCGTTTTCAAAACTCTCTGATGAGACTGTGATTTCTGGTTTATACTCGACCTTATAATCTTCGTAATCTGTTTTATAGCCACAGAAGTTTGACAGATCACCGCCAGTTTTTTCAGTTTTTTCTATTTCAATCTCTTGTATTGGAAAAAAGGGCATATTCAAAGCTTTATATATCTCTGAAACGCCGATATATGCTCCAACATAATTCCAATGGGTATCTTGCTGATAGTAAGTATCATAGTACTCTTTTCCAGAAATCAACTCTTCTAAGGGATAGAGAAAGATCACCCCGCTATCTTTCATAAATTCCCGAAACTGTAGTTCTCTTTTTTCTTCCGAATAAACATAATAGGAAGGCATATTTTCACTGTAAACCTGCTCTTTATTTGGAGCAGCAAACACCACAAGCTTTATTCCTTTTTTCTCGCAGAGATTATTAAGCTCCTGAAAGGCAGTCTGGCGTTCTTTCTTTTCTTCTTCCGATAAAAGATTGGTTCCGTTATAATATCCCACACTATTATCTCCGAGGTAGAATAGCCAGTTATCTCTTCCATATGCAACGTTGCTCTCCTCGATTGGCGCAAGATAAGGGAGCCCGCCTGCAGTTCTTTTTTGATACTCAGCAGTTTTATACCAAGAAGGAGCAAATAATTCTGACAGGAGAGGATGGATTTTGTTTCTGTAAGTCGCGCTATATGATTGATTGATCTTTTTCTGAAGAGTGATTAACGTAATGCGATATGGCGCATGGTCATTGTACCACGACCCCAGCTGTGCAAAATAATCATTACTGAGTTTTACTGGCAATTCTGTGAGTTCTCTCTTTTCGTTCAGTGCATTTTCCGTGTTTTCACCTACAGAAAAATACAGCAATGTCGGAACAATCAGGAGTACAACGAACAAAATAGACGTCGTAATGGAACTGACTTTGTTTTTCATCCTACATTCTCCATTGGGTTAGAACGCTCCATAGATCGAAGGATTATACGAGCCGGAAAGCAAAAGCAGCAATGACCATCCAAATATTGTTAATGGCAATACAATCTCAATTGCTTTTACAAGCAATACATGTTTTGCTTTTTGGTAAACTGGTTGCACTAATCGTTGTATCATCCCGGAAAGCAGAATGCCAAAAACAACCGCAATTATTAGATCAGCATTGAAATAGCTTGCTATAGAAGTCCCAAGCTGTTCTGGAACTCCCATAAACATTACTTTTATATATTTGTACGCATGATATAAATGTGGAGATCTGAAAAATACCCATCCGAAGGAAACCGCAAATATTGTATATAACCAGTTTATAAACTTAATTGGATTTTTTGAAAGAAGATTTCCCAGAAACAGCCGCTCGATAATGCTGAGAAAAGCAAACCATACTCCCCATACAACAAAAGTCAAATTTGCCCCATGCCAGATTCCTGTCGCGAGAAACACAACGAAAAGATTGAAGAGTGTTCTTCTCAATCCCTTTCGATTCCCTCCAAGGGGAATATAAAGATAATCCCTGAACCAGAAAGACAACGTCATATGCCATCTTCGCCAGAACTCCTGAATAGACGAGGACGTATAAGGGTAATTGAAGTTTTCACTCAATGAAAAACCGAACATTTTCCCGATTCCAATTGCCATATCGGAATAGCCGGAAAAGTCGTAATAAATCTGCAAAGAGTATAATAGTACACCTATCCAGGCTTCTGCAGTACATATCTGACTCAGATCCAGCCCCCAGATTCTATCTGAGGCAATTGCTATCGTGTTCGCAATAATGACTTTTTTGCCAAGTCCGTAACAAAAACGTTTAACTCCATCTCCAAACAGTTCAACAGATGGGGTCCTGTCTTTTATTTGTTTTCCAAGAATTTCATAGCGCATGATAGGTCCTTGGACTAACTGTGCAAAAAAAGAAAGATATAATGCGAATGAGAGCAAACTCTTCTCCGCCTGTATCTTTCTTTTATATACATCTGCTAAATACGAAATCGACTGAAAAACAACGAAAGATATAGCAAGTGGCAGGCCTATCCGTCTAGTCCCATTGCTTCCATCACATTTCATTATATCGATTATAAAGCTCTTTAGCCCTTCTTTCGGTCCAACTATAATTCTTGCAAATGACCACAATATATTAAAATACTTGAAGAAGCAAAGCAGAAGAAGATTTCCTAAAACAGCAGCGACAAAAACTCCTTTTCTGCTTTTCTTAAAAACATCTTCCTCTCCAGAGAAACAATCAATCCATATTCCTGCACCGTAGTTGAACAGGATCATACAAAGGAACAACAGCAACGCATACACGCCACCCCAAAGGTAAAAAACAAAGCTAAATACTAATAGTAACACATTTTGAGCCGATATTCTGTGATTTGGCTCTTGTACCAAGTAAAGTAAGTAAAAGAGTATTAAACAGCTTGGCAGAAATACCCAGATAAAGGTAACTGAAGCAAATTCCATTTTTCATCGCTCACTATCACAAAAAAAGTGCGCAGCCCCAAAAGGCCACGCCCCATAAGATAGTTTTATCGTTTTTTCAGGAACGGCATGACATTGCTCATGCCGTTTCCTGCTTCATCAGTTCATTCAGCGGGATAAATCCGATCAGATCGTATTCGATGTGGATGCTCTGGCGGCGCTTGCCGCTGCTTTTGTCGGGCGCACCAACATAAATCGCCTTGATGAGCTCATGTGCCGCATATGGCGTCAATTCATCCAGTGTCGTGTACTTTCGGACTCGCTCAATGAACAGGTCTAAGTTTTGGTTCTGCTGTTCCTGTACTTCAATCTCTTGACGAAGGATTTCCGCATCTGCCCTT
This sequence comes from Oscillospiraceae bacterium, assembly GCA_017538965.1. GTDB lineage: Bacteria > Bacillota > Clostridia > Oscillospirales > Oscillospiraceae > Limivicinus. The sequence goes on along the minus strand of JAFYHU010000004.1, from coordinate 65,010 downwards.
AAGCTCTGCTGCTCTTCTTCGTATCCCTGGCTCATCATCGCAAAACGCTCATCGCTCAGCTTTCCGGCCACATTGTCCTCATAAGTCCGCACGAACAGACGATCCAGCTCTTGAATGCGCTTTTCTGCTTTTTCAAGCTGCCTGCGCTTTACTTTGAGGATTGCTTTGCTCTCCGTCTGCATTTTCTCTTCTATGACCGCGCGGAAATGGGCTTCGTAGCGAATCACAAGATCGATGACTCTTTGCGTGTAATCCCAGACCAGTTTTTCCAAAACGTAGGAACGGATGAAATGCGTGGTACAGGGATCGGTTCGTTTTCGGGAGTTGGAGCAGCAGAAAAAGGACTGTGCTTCATCGTTGTTGTTTTTGCAGCTGAAGTACATCTTTCCCTTACAGTCTGCGCAAAACACCAGGCCGGAGAACATATGTGTTTTCCCGGATTTAGTTCTGCGATGACGCTGCTCGCGAATCTCCTGCACCTTTTCAAAGGTGTCTATGTCGATGATGGCCGGATGCATATTGTAGAAAACAGCTTGGTTTTCCACGGGGTTTGGTCTGGACTTTTTGTCCCAGATGGAGTTGGAATACGTTTTGAAGTTGATCATGCAGCCGGTATACTCACGTTGTTCCAGTATTTGAGCTACAGATTTAGAACTCCAGCTATAAGGATCTTCCGGTGCTTCCCGTGTCGATTTTCTTCCTTCGTCCAGCAGATGTGCCGTGATCGTCGGAATCTTTTCGGCACGAAGCTGATTGGCGATCTGCGCCGGTCCTCGTCCCTCCATGCAGAGAGCAAATATGTGCTTAACGACTTGTGCGGCCTCTTCATCCAAAATCCATTGTTTTGGATCCTCCGGATTCTTCATGTAACCATAAGGCGGGTGTGTTGTTAAATACTCCCCGCGTTCTCCCTTGGCCTTGTTGACTGCACGGATCTTCCGGCTGGTATCGCGGGCATAGAACTCGTTGAACCACATGCGGATCCCGGCAAAATCGTTGTCCACGCTGTTTTGATTGATCGTGTCGAAGTTGTCGTTGATCGCAATGTACCGGACGTTGTGCTTAGCAAAGGTGATGTTGATGAACATACCCGTCATCGTGGAGTTTCGCCCGAGACGGGAAAGGTCTTTCGTCAGCACGACCGCCACATGATCCGCTTCGATTTCATTCAGCATTTCCTGAAAACCGGGGCGATCAAAATCGGTTCCGCTGTATCCATCGTCGATGAAGAAAACGGGGTTCGGCAGCTTCTTGTCTCGCACAAAGGATTCGAGGATTCTGCGCTGATTGCTTATGGAGTTCGACTCGCCATCCAGAGAGTCCTCGTTTGAGAGGCGGCAGTATAATGCGGTGATTTTATCAGTTGCCCTGATCAATTCTGTTTCCTCCTTTTCGAGGGCAACTGTCTGTACAGGATTGGACGGCTCGATATTAACATAACTTTCTTCGCTTGTCATCAGAAATCCTCCAAATTATGCAGCATGATCCGGGACAGTTTTTGATCCAGCATCTCTGTTCCCTCATAGCTGCCGGTAACCGTGTAGACGGTTCCGTCGATTTCCTCCATGATCTTCATTTCCGGAATCCACCATGCGCTCAGGTTCCTGACAACAATGCGTCCCTGTTCATCAATGCGATAGTTGCGGCAACGCTGATCGTCGAGCAGAGGATCGTGCTTTGCATAAGGATCGGGCCGACTGAAATACAACTCCGGTATGCTCCCGTCTCCGACATCCTCGTCATCTTCCCATGATTCGATCATTTCCAGATATTCGGCTTCGTCGGAATCAAGGTCAACTTCTTCATCTTCAAAATCGGTCATGTGTTCATTATCCATTTTTTCATGTTTTCCTTTCTGCGACATTTCTAAAGCAAGATACGGCTATGGCAGCCAAAAACTCAAAAATGATTTTTGTCGCCCGCGGCCATCTCGTTGGGGATGACTGCTCCCCATACCCTCGACTGAACAAATCTGACGATTTTCCCTCATGGCTTCCATTTCATTTTCGCAGCGGCAGCGAACTGCCGGATTTCTGTTAGCGTTTAGAAACCCAAAATCGGGGTAAACGTGAAATCGTATTGCCTCGTCAAAATCGCGCTCTGGAACCCGCATGACTACTGCGCTTTTCAATGCCTAAAGCGTGACGCCGGAGCTAAAGCTCCAGTTCGTCCATTTTGCGATTCAACTCAGTCTCCGGCTCTTGCTGCCGGAGCATTTTTTCGATGTTGACCTTGACAGTCTGAAGCTCCTTTTCCCGCTTTTGGCTCTCGCGGTACTCGGTGTACCCGGCGTTTTTGGCAGAAGTCAGATCTTCGATCTCGTCCTGGATTCGCTTGGCGGTAGGAATCGTTTTGACACCGTTTTCTTTGAAATACCGCATGGCCGCGTCGTAGAGCATAAGCGCCGGACGGTTTTCCTCGTAAAACTTTTCCTGCTTTTTCTTCGGCAGCTTCAGATACTCCGCGTGCAGCTCTTTCGCGTCGCGGGCATTCAGGACATGTCGCTGCAATTCCTTTTTCGCGTTCAGCTCCGCCTCGATCTTTTTCAGATCCGCACGGGTGGTTTTTGTTTCCTCGTGTGATTCTGCAAGCGCGGCGTCGAGCGCGTCCAGATCGGTCAGTCCGTTTTCCTGCAAATACAAAAGCGTCTTCGCCATCGTTTTCAGATTGAAGACCGTTCCCCAATGGATGTATCCTTCGCCTTTTCCTTCGGCACGCTTGGCTTCGAGATCGATCAGCTTTTCGATCTCCGATTTCTCAACCGGGACCTTTTGACGGACAGACGGAATGACATGCGCAGCGTTTTGCTCCAACGCGGCGAGGATCGCTTCTTTGGAAAAATCGTCGCCGAGCTTTCGAGATGTGATCGGCTTTGTGCGCTCCGGCGTCAGATAGCTGAATCGTCCTCGGCTCTCTTTGACCGCAATGCCGTAATCCTCCAAAAGATAATCAAAGAAATCTTCCAGCGTTTTGGATTTCTTGAGCGCGGCGCGGATCTGCTGGCGGAGGATCTGTTTGTCCGTTTCAAACTTCGTCTGCTTCGGTTCTTCGCCTTTTGCGATCAACTCGGCGTTTTGTTCGTCGAGCTTTTTCTGTCCCTGCTTCTGCGCCCAATACTCGCGTTCGGTAATTCTGTTATTGCTGCCGTTGAGCAAATCGATCTGATACAGCCCTTCCCGCTGGCACATTTCCATCACTTCCGCGCGGAAATAACGGAGCGCAGCGGATGTACATCGGTGCTTCATGCCGGGCAGCATATCGCAGTCTTTATCCATGTATGGCATCCGAGGGACGCGCTCGATGCGCAGACTGTTGATGACGATATGGACGTGAATGTTGCCGCTTTTGTTGTGACCGTCCGGGTGCGTTGCGACCAAAGCCTGATGGCCGGGGAAATGTTTTTTGCAAAACTCGAGTCCCAGCTCATGCGCGCGATCCATCGTCAGGCCGTTGTCTTCCGCGTCTCTCGGATCAAAGCTGATGATGTAATGATGCGTCTTAATATCGCCGCGGGAAAGATTTTTGTTATAGGCGAGATTCGTTTTCATGCAGGCAATCGCGAAATCCTCGCCGCCGCATAGCACGGTGTCGATGCGGTAATCCTCACGCGGAATGAGATGTCCGTATTCATCAAGAACCGGTTTGTTGTTGCTCTCGTTGTGCTGAAAGATCAAGTAACGCTCGGCGGCCCCGAGGTCCGAGTTTTTCGAGCTCAAATGTTTGATCGTTGCCAATGGCGCTTCCCACCTCCTGCAAAATCCTGTATTTCCATTCCGCCAGATCGCCGAGCGCGCGGCGGATATCTGCATCAAGAGATTGATCGGGATAACCGGAATTGAGAGCGCGAGCGATCTGATTGAGATTGTTCCCGATGCGTTTTCCCTCGGTGATCAGCTCGTCGATTTTTGATAAAAGTTCTTTGTTCACCGGCGAGAATTTGATCACGGGGTTGATAACGAGCTTATCCAAGGAAGCGCGGATCATCTCCGATTGATTCATTCCGTAAACCTTGCACTTCCGCAAAAAGAATTCGTACTCGTCATCGTCCAGGCGCGTCTTGATGACATGACTGCGCTTGGGCGTATCGTATGTTCCTCGCATTTTTGATCACCTCCGTGTGAGAAAAAATGATCGTCTCTTTCGTTCTGCTGGGTTTGGGGAAGGCACTCCCCAACAAGTTCTGACCGGGACCGAAGGAGCAAATTCTGAAATTTGGGCCACCGGTCGATACTTGCTCTTAGTATCTGAACGCCACCCTGTGGCCGCACTTTTTCAGTTTTGCATTTCGTACGTGATTCATTTTTAGCAAAACTGATAAAAAAAGAAGGGCAGGCATCAAGCCAAAGATCACGCGCAGTTCTGCTGCTGCGTGATTCTTTTTTGGACTTGATACCTGCCCTTTGCTTCCACATTCACGGGTGGGAGGACGGCTCACTATGCCAAAGTATTTTGTTTTTATGTTGCGATCCTGCTGTAAAGAGGCAGGGCGCTGAGAGGAATGATCGGCGTTTCCCGGTGTCGATACAAAACGTATTTTCTCTTGCACTTCGGACATACTACCGCAAAATCTACAGGCGTATCCTCTGAAATATATTCCAGCGGGATCAGTTCAGTTTCGTTTTTCGCTTCACGACTGACCGCGAACACAAGATTTTTTGCATGGCATTCTTTATTTGGACAATCGAAGGACGGGAGTCGGAGGCGATTATTCGCTATGCTGTTTTTCAATCTCTTTCTTTTACCTCCGCGATCAATGCTTATGATACGAGCCTTTCACGATTCCCTGGATTTGCAGCTCGTCCACGATAATATCCGGGTAGGCTTCCATGTCGGGATTACAGGAATGTAAAATGTATTTTTTGTTCTTCGCATCGAAGCCGAGCTCCTTCAAATTATTCTTTCCGTCGAAGAGTGCGATCACAAGATCGCCCTCGTTGGCTGTCTGCTGACGTTTGACAAAAATATAATCTCCGGGAAAAATGCCTGCACCGATCATGCTCTCGCCTTTGGCGATCAGAGCAAAGTAATCTCCCTTTTCCACCAGCGACTCCGGCATACGGATCGTCTCGATAAAGCGCTGTTCTTCCTCCTGACCAGGACCACAAGCGACGGTTCCGAGTACAGAAATGCCGTGAATGGGCGAGACCTCGTTCATCTCTTTTGTGCGTGCGCTGCGATAGCCGTTGTAAGTCACTTCGCCTGCTTCCTGCATGGCGACAAGATAGCGGTGCACCGTCGCATACGGAATGCCCGTTCCGGCTTCTATCTCGCGCACGCTGGGAACTTTGTCATGTTCGTAGTAAAACGCATTGATATAGTCCGCGATCACAACTTTTTTCGTTTCGTCCTTCTTCATAAGACCTCCAAAGTAAAACGGACTGTTTCGATGGCAAGAATATATCACGCGAAACAGTCCGTGTCAAGATGAATTTGAAATTTTTTGTGTCAGATTTTCACTGCACGATCTGCGAAGAAAGATCGTTAAACTCTATTTCCCGAAATAGACAATGATTATGATTGACCGCGGTATTTGCTCTATTACAAGATAAGATGCTGAAGGAATGGATCAGCGGATGTGACAATTGTTGAAATGCCTGTTCGCTTAACTGGAGATACAACTGGGATGATGGCTTGTTTTTCAAATCTGGAGAAGATCGCACCTTCCCCTTGCGAAGAAATGCAATCTGGAAATGTCGGAAGAACTCTCAGAAAGCAGGGTATCACGAAAGCAGATGATCATTGAGGACAGCGCAGCTTTGAAACGCAATGAAGAATGCGCGCATACGCAAACCTTAATTATTGTACATTCAGAACGTAAATTGCGCCGTTATCAGCGCACTCTCCAGCAGGTATAATTTCTATGCCGGTAACGCCGAGCAAACAGAAAAGGAGTACGGACTGTGAATATACGGGCAATTATTTTTGATCTGGATGGTGTAATTTGCTTCACTGACAGGTACCATTATCAGGCGTGGAAGCAGTTGGCCGACCGGCTTGGCATCTATTTTGATGAGAAGATCAATAACCGTCTGCGCGGAGTCAGTCGGATGGACAGCTTAAACATCATTCTGGAGCAATCCAGTAAGGAATACTCCGAGGAGGAAAAATCAATCTTTGCCGAAGAAAAGAACGGGATCTATGTGAAGCTGCTCAATCAGATGAGCACCTCCGATCTATCCGACGAAGTTCGTGAAACACTGGAAGCCTTACGCGCTGCCGGATACAGAATGGCCATTGGTTCCAGCAGCAAGAACACGAAATTGATTTTGTCCCGTATTGGCCTTGCGCAGTTTTTTGATGCGATTTCAGACGGGACTAATATCACGCGTTCTAAACCTGACCCTGAAGTTTTCCTGAAAGCAGCAGAGATGCTTCATGAACGGCCGGAAAACTGCCTCGTTGTTGAGGACGCAAAGGCCGGCATTCAAGCAGCCTACGACGGAGGTTTCTATTCGGCCGGCTTGGGAGAGGCCGCAGGGCACGGGCATGTCACCTGGCCAATCAAGGAGTTTTCCGATTTAAAACGGCTCTTGATTTCATAACTCCCAACGCGTTCTCATTTTCAGACAATGCGTTTTATTTCGGCGATTCTAATCTCCAGTGGTTCCAAACTTGCGCTGTAGGAAAGCTTTCTATCTTTGGCCAGACGTATCTCTCTATGAAGTCCCGGTGCGCTCAGATCTCGCAGAATCAGCGGCTCTTCTGCCCCCAGAGGAGCCGCTCCTGTCTGCAGCCAGATATCATAAGAGCTACCATGTACACGGTTCACAAAATATTCCCTGACCTCATAGCTCCCGTTTTCAACATCCTTGAGATCGACAGTAAAGTGCATCCCTCGTGTCATGTCAAACGGCGTATACCGGGTGGTTTCCGTGACATCAAACATTTCACCGGAAGCAAAAAGATCCCCGTAATGAATATAGTTGTATGTGATGATCTGGTATTTGTCCTCGCTACGGGTGATAAAGTATCCTTCTCCAGAAGCCAGCAGTTCATTCCCAAGCATATTCGCAAATTGAAATGCATAAAACACGTTTTTACGGATTCCGTTCATTGTGTAAATGCCCAAGCCGCCGTGAAACAGGCCATCTGGCAGCGCGTTTTCTTCCAAAAGATCCGTCAGGCTCCAGTAGCCAAAGCTGTCCAGCTTATCGTAGTTCTGCAGAAGATTCCGCAGAACCCAGCAGGATTTAAAACAGGTATCGTTAATCAAATTTCGATGGGAAAGCGTCAGATTCCACTCTGTCAGATACAGAGGCAGATCTTCCAAGCCTTCAATAGTCAGAATTTTTCGGATTCTTCTGATCCAAAGAGCAAAATCATCGGGGTTCTTCGGGAACGAGGAGGATGCAACGTAGGTTAGTTGAAAATTGCTCCCGCTGAGCTTCGGAAGAATGTCCGCGTAATAGTGAAAATTTAAAAACTCGGGCATACATTGATTCTTTCTGCAATAGCAGAGAAAACTCCGGATCCAAGTCTCATCACCCAGATTCTCCATATAGAGCAGAGAGGGGCTGCCGATCACAAGATCCTGGCAGACGTCTTTGACAGCTCGGAATGTCCGTGCGTAAAACTGAAAAAACATCTGCTGATCCCCAAAACCAAACATGGACTTTGGCGTCACGGGCTCATTCCACACACAGAACAACCAAGAACAGACTTGTTTTTTCCCGTAACGCAATAGCAGATGCTGTGTGAAATCGGAGACCAGTTCGACCCACTCATTCATGTCGCGCGGCGGGCTGGTAATAAACGGCGTATAACAAATGGTTTTCTGCGGATCTGAGGCCAGTTCTCTGGGCATAAACGAAAGCTGAATCAGCGGTTTCAACCCAATGGAAAGCAAAAAATCCAACACCGTGTCAACCAACGTGTAATGGAACTGCAATTGTCCGTTGACCCGGCTGACAACCATCATATCGTCCGAGAGAATCCCGTGAAATTTGATAAATTCAAAACCCACATTGCTCTGGAGATCTCGCAGCATATTTTGAATATCTGCGTTCAGAAGTTCTTTGGCCCGCCCGACAGACGTGAACTTCTTGAATGTATGCTTCAGCCGGCGGCCGGCAGAAAGGACAGAAACAGAGGGAACTGCAAGCTCCTCGGCGTACCCTGATGCGGAGGGACTGAGACTCTCACTGTTCGGCAAAGATAAATAGTTGGATAAACGGTGCAGATAATTGGTCGGCTCTATCAGCAGATAATTCAGGTTCTCAGAGGACGAATAAAAGCTCTCTTCCTTTTTCTGCCTCCGGTAGACGCTGGGCAGCATGTTATAGCGTTTCTTAAAGCATCTGACAAATGTATGTGTTTCCGTAAATCCGTTATGCAGTGCGACAGATTCAATCGAATTTTCCGTATTGAGCAGTTCCGCCACCGCATGATCCAGTTTGACATTTGTATAATACTGAGAAAACTTAACCCCCATATATTTGTAAAAGAAATTGGAAAGATAAGGAACCGAAAGCTGCTCGCTTTCCGCAAGATCCGCCAGTGTGAAGTTCTCCATATAGTGGGCATTGATGAACTTAATAATCCGCTGCAGGCGTGCCATATACTTTTGTCGTTTCCGCGTGGCTTCCGTAGTCGGGATCTGAAAATGGTTGAGCAGCTCTGAGATGATATAGTAGCACAGGGAATAATTCTTAAACTCAGCACCTTTGGACCTTCGCGAATTCTCATGCAACAGTGTTGCAATTGCGAAGCGAATCCCCTGAAACTTGGTGGCGTCCGAACAAGTTGTCGAATTGCAGTCAAAAACTGCATCTTCAAGGGAACTGTCGAATTCCTTCAGCCTTGCCATATCAAACTGCAAAGCAATCAGAACAGCGCTCTCCGATCGAAGCTCGTGGATACTGTTGGAATTGATCAAAAGAATATCCTCACTGCCAAGATGATAGACAGAATCGTCCACAGAAATGTCGACAATTCCCTCTACAACCATGAGCAGTTCCAGGCTTCTATGCCAGTGCTTTGCCACAAAGCTCAGCTTGTGCAGAAAAACCTTCAAGGGGATGTTCGGGGAAAAATCAATAATCTCATGCCGTTCTTCCGTCATCTTCTCCGTCCTCCATATAACAATAGCTATTATACATTATACAAGATTGTCGGAGGAATGCAAGCAAAAGGGACTTTTTTTAATGTCTATTTCTTCGTTTATATGAAAAACAAAAGTGTTCCTGTAGTTTATTTAAGATTTGTACAAAAAAACAAAAACTCTTAACCTTAAAATTCCCCTGTTTGCCCAGTATAATAAGACCGGTTCTGTTGAATACCTGAGGATGTTGTACATGGAGGGAAATATGAGCCAAGAGAAACTGATCGAAGTCAGAAATATAAACAAGACCTTCGGCCCTACTGTAGCGCTGAAAGACGTCAGTATGACTTTTTATCGGGGCGAAATCAGGGGTCTTGTAGGGGAAAACGGCAGCGGAAAATCCACTGTCACTTCTATCATTGCGGGTATGCAATCTGCCAGCAGTGGGGAGATGCTTTATCGGGGCGCGCCATGGAGTCCTCACAGCATGGTCGAGGCGCAGCGCAATGGTATCTCCATGATCCTGCAGGAAGCCAATACCATTTCCGGCGTCACGGTGGCGCAGAACATTTTCGCCGGCAGAGAACAGGAGTTCTCTCGGCTTGGACTTGTGGATATGAAGCACATGTTTCAGGAAGCGGATGCTCTTCTGGAAAAATTTGGCGTCGCACATATTAAGAGCCGTCATCCCATTGATCTGTATAACTTTGAGGATCGAAAACTGATTGAGATCGTCCGCTGTGTAAATGACGATACGCAAATCCTGGTTGTGGACGAAACGACCACCGCGCTTTCTCACGAAGGGCGTCAGATTCTTTACAAGCTGATGCATCGAATGGCTGAGCAGGAGAACAAATGCGTAATCTTCATCTCTCACGACATTGATGAAATCCTGGAACATTGCAGCGTTCTGACGGTTCTTCGGGATGGTGACATCGTCGGGGAACTGACAGAAGCGGACTTGAAGGCCCCGGATGTCGTTAAGAAAATACGCTATCTGATGGTGGGACGTGAAATCGGGGATAAATATTACAGAACGGATTATGACACCACGCACAGCGGTGAAGTCGCGCTGGAGCTGCGTCATGTGAGTTATGGCCGGATTCACGATCTGAATCTGACCGTGCACAAAGGTGAAATCCTCGGCTTCGGCGGTTTGTCAGGCTGTGGTATGCACGATGTCGGCAGACTGTGCTACGGAATCAGCAGGCCGGACAAAGGCTCCGTCATCCGAGAGGGGAAGGAAATCTCGTCTCCGCTGCAGGCGATTCAGAGCGGGATCGGGTATATTTCCAAGAACCGCGATACCGAAGCCCTGATTTTAAACGGATCCATTCAGGACAATATCGTTCTGCCGTCCCTGACCTCACTGGAGAAGCACGGTTTCATTCGGCCAAAGGATGAAAAACAGATGGCAGACCAGGAAATCGAAGCATTCCGTATCAAGTGTGGCAACGGAAAGCAATGGGTCAACACGCTATCAGGAGGCAACAAGCAGAAGGTTTCCTTTGCCAAATGGGAAGCCAAAGGATCTGAGGTCATCATCATGGATTGCCCCACGCGCGGAGTGGACATTGGCGTCAAGCAGTCCATGTATTCCCTGATTGAGAAGATGAAGCAACAGGGCAAAGCAATTATTATCATTTCCGAAGAACTCTCCGAACTGATCGGTATGGCGGATAAGATCATGATCATGAAGGATTATCAAATTCAAAAAGAGTTCATGCGCTCACCGGATCTCAAGGAAACCGACATTATCGAGTATATGATCTGAGAGGGGGAGATAATATGCCGGAAAACAATTCCTTTAATTTCAAGAAATGGGTCAGCCATCACATAACCTCGGTTGCCGCTTATGGCGGTCTGGTTGTCTGCCTGATCGTATTCTCGGTGGTTCCCCCGTTTTTTGGTGAAAGCCTCTGGTCTGCGGAGAAATTTTCTGCACTGATGGCAAATGTTATTGTCACAGCGCTTCTGTCGGTCGGTGCGGTGTTTGTGTATTCGCTGGGACACATGGACATCAGCATCGGAGCGCAGGTTCGTGTCTATGCCCTGCTGATGGTGCTGCTCGGAAACGCAACAGGCAGCTTATTGCCCGGTATCCTGGTTTCTCTTGCGATTGCGCTGCTTGTAGCTGTGATCAACGGCTCTGCTGGGCAGCTGCTGAAGATCTTTCCGATCATCCCCTCTCTGGTATTCATGATGGTTTTTCAGGGAATCAGCGGCATCGTATATACCAACCTGAACACACGCAGCATCTTTCTGAAGACGATTGATTATCGCATATTCAAAGAACCTTGGTTGATGATCGTTGCCCTGGTAATTGAAACTCTCGTCGTCAGTTATCTTTTCTACTATACTAAAATCGGGAAGAATTCAAGAGCAATCGGCGCCAATGAGGTTTCCGCCGAGCAAAATGGTGTGGATTTGTTGAAATACAAAGTGCTCCCCTATGTAATTTTGAGCGTGTGCGTCGTGCTCGCATCCGTATTCCAGATGGGCTATACCGGTGCCGCTTCCGATGCAACCGGGACCGGGTTTGAAATGAATGTCATGGTTGCGCTGATTCTGGGCGGGATGCCCCTGGCAGGAGGAATGAAGTCCAGAATATCCTGTGCAATCATCGGTTCTTTTACGTACTCCCTGCTGGCGGTTGGTCTCCCCATAATGGGTGTGCCGAATAATGCCACATTTATAATCAAGGCGATACTTTTCATTGTCGTCGTTCTGATTACCTGCCGCAAGAAGTACGGCACGTTGCCTCGTTAAAGAACATATCTGCTGAGGCAGGTTATTATAACAATCATAAATTTGGGAGGATCAAAAGAAAATGAAAAAATCAAGGAAGCTTCTGAGTCTCGTTCTGGTTCTGATGCTGCTTGTCGTTGCGTTCTGCAGCAGCGCTTGCGGTGCAAAAGGGAACACCGCAGTAGAGAAAAAGGGCACAATTTTATGGCTGACAAGCCTGACGGCAGGTATGTCCTATGATTACTCCATGGCATATGCCAACAATTTTCTGCCCGAACTCGGTTATGATCTGAAGGTTGTCATTGCGGACATGACCAATGATCCCAACGCCAATCTGAATGCAGTCAGAAATGCAATGACTAAAGATGTTGTTGGCCTGATCACTTCCGTGGACGGCGGTCTTCTGAACATTATGGAAGAATATCCGGATCTCTTTGTGATCGGATACAACACGGATCTTCGAATGGTTTACGAGGAAGGTAATCCCACGAATGCCGTTCAGAACAGCGACAAGTATTTGGGTACCATCTGCGAAGGCCATTGCGATGGCGCGGTTATGGGTCAGGAAATGATGGACGTCGTGGTCGAAAAGGGCTACACAAAGGTAGCCACAGCGACCTTCCCTGCTTTTGCTTATCCCAATCTTCAGGCAGCAGACGATACTTTCCGTGAACTGGTTGCCGAGTATAATAAGACTGCCGAGAAGCCCATTGAAATCATTGGGGAAACCAAAATTCTGCAGTTCGCCCCTCTGGAAGAGTCTTGGTTCCTGGAGCCGGGAAATGGCGATCTGGATGTAATTGTCTGCTTTTCTTCCGGCATTGAATTCGTGTATCCCGTGCTCAAGAGTGCGATCATCAACGGTACCGCTTCTCCTGACACCAAGCTGGTGACCGGCGGCTTCAGCAACGAGGAGTCCGTCTTGGAAGACATCGGCGGCGATGGCGTTATTCAGTATGTCAACATTGTCGCCAAGGAAAACTTCGGCTATGTTCTCGAGGTGCTGACTCGTGCCATTGAAGGACGCCTCTATGATGACTTCAAGCCGGAACGTCTGGACAGCGTTTCCTTCGTGATGAAGACTCCTGAGGATGTGGAGCTTGTCATGACCAAGAGCTTCACCGGCTCCGGGGATGTCTCCAAGATTCAGGTTTCCAATGAAGAGATTCATGCCTGCACAACGCATGCGGATCTGCTGGCTCTGTTTGCATCCGACAGGCTCTCTATTGCGGGAATTAAGTAATCCCTCTCCGCCTCTGTCTCCCTTGTGGGAGGCAGAGGCGGAAAAGCAAAGCGCTATCATGGCCGGTTGCGCAAATGAAGTTAACTATGTTAAAACGGGAGGCAGAATCAGATGAAGAGCAGTCCCAATGTATGGAAGAGAATATTCGGCACGCTGGTGCTCCCTGTCGCCATGTATATTGCCATGGCCAGTCTTTGCTACGCGAACGGGAAAACCTATTTCGGTTCCCTGTCCATGTGGAAGACACTTGTTGTGGATCTGGCGGTTTCCGTCACCTGCGCTATGGGGATCGGCCTACAGTTTAAATGCGGTAGATTTGATTTTTCCGGCGGTGCCATCATGCTGGTTTCTGTTATTATCGCGGGCAATATTGCCAAGGCAAACGGCAGCAACCCGCTGCTGTTCGCGGTAATCTGTCAGGCTGTTAGTATTGTGCTGAGTCTTCTGGTTGCTGTATTATATGTCTATGGCAGGCTGCCCATCATGATCTGCACCATCGGAATGGCGTTGCTTTACGAGGCGGTGACCTGCCTGATTTACGGTGGAAGCGGCATTCACCTGGTTTCCAATATGAAGCTGAAAGCTTTTTCGCTTTATCCGCTGGTACTTGTTCCGTTGATCGGAGGGATCGTCGTCTACGCCATTTTCAGCGAATTGACTGTCAGCGGAAAACAGTCGACGATCCTGGCCATGAATCAGCAGGCAGCCGTCAATATCGGCGTCAACGAGAGAAAGAATGTCTTTATATCCTATCTCTTCAGCGGCATCATCTTCGGCTTTGCTTCTATGATTTATGCCACCACTGGCATCCGCGGAGGTGCATTTTCTTCATTGGCGACCGTCGGTTCCCTGTTCGTCAACATCTTACCGGTTTTTATCGGCCTGATGCTGGCGAAATACTGTGGTGATACCATCGGCATCATCATGGGTGCCTTGACGCTGAGCCTCATGTCCTACGCCCTTGGCGCCGTCTTTACCTCGGACATGGGCAAATACATATCCATGGTAATCATCGGGATATTTATCCTGCTTGTGAATGTCCTTTCCGCTCAGGGGGGAAACCTGATCTCCGGGTTTAAAAAACTGTTCGGAGGAAAGAAATCGCCGAAGGAGAATGCCGTATGAACGAAAATGGCAGAATTGATTTAAGGGCAAATCCGTTTTTCCTGGATGAAGAGGATATCCGCTGGGTTGAAGAAACCAAAGCCTCCATGTCCCTGCAAGAGAAGATCGGCCAGCTGTTCTTCCCCATTGGCTATTCTCCGAACCCCGATTATCTGCAGCACGAGATCTTGGATCGTCACCCAGGCGGGCTGATGTTCCGCGCGGGTTTGAAGGAAGAACTGTTTTCGGCCTTTTCCTATCTTCAGGAACATGCAAAGATTCCCATGCTGCTGGCAGCAAATCTGGAAGCCGGTGGAGACGGCATCGTTGTGGAGGGGACTCCCTTTGGAAAGCAGATGCAGGTTGCCGCTACTGGAGATTCGCAACAAGCTTACCGTCTTGGCCGGCTTTCCTGTACGGAGGCCCAGGCTGTCGGCTGTAACTATACCTTTGCGCCTGTCGTAGATATTGATATGGAGTATCACAATCCCATCACCAATGTCCGCACCTACGGCTCAGATCCCGAAACCGTGAAGCGCTACGGCCTGGAATATATGCGTGGTGCGATGGATAGCGGTTGTGCCGTTTCCATCAAGCATTTTCCCGGGGACGGTGTTGACGAGACAGACCAGCATATTCTGACCAGTGTCAATTCACTCTCCTGTGAGGAATGGGATCAGACGTATGGAGAGGTTTATAAGGCCTTGATCGAGAACGGCGCGCTTACCGCCATGATCGGCCACATTGCCATGCCAGCCTATCAGAAAAAGTTTAATCCCGCTCATCCGGACAAGCTGATACCGGCGACTCTGTCTCCGGAGCTGCTGCAAAATCTGTTACGTGAGCAGCTTGGCTTCAACGGGATGATCATCACGGATGCCTCCCCGATGGTTGGTTTCCTGTGTGCCATGGATCGGGAAACGGCAGTCCCTTACTGCATTGAAGCGGGATGCGACATGTTGCTTTTCTATAAGGATTACCAGGAAGATCTGGGATTCATGATGAAAGGGTATCGGGACGGAATTCTTTCTGAACGGAGGCTGGATGAAGCGATCACGCGTATTCTGGCTGTCAAAGCTTCTCTGAAGCTCCATCGCAAACAAAAAGACGGTACGCTGGCACCCAAACGGGAAGATCTCCAGAAAATTGGTTGTCCGGAGCATCAAGCCTGGGCAAAGGAATGTGCGGAAAAATCTGTCACACTGGTCAAGGACACCCAACATCTTCTGCCCATCAGTCCGCAGAAGCAGAAACGGGTGCTTCTGGAGGTTCTTGGAAAGTTCCCTTCGGAGGATCGTGTCAGAAAAACCTTCACGGCTGCATTAGAGAAGGAAGGTTTTTCGGTCACCCAATATGAGGAAGAAGTTTTTGACTTCACAAAGCCTGTACATTTTGAAACCGTAACGGAGTTCAGGGAAAAATACGATCTGGTGATTTATGTGGGTAACGTGGAAAACGCCTCCAACAAGACCACCAATCGTATCAACTGGCACGCTCCCTTCGGTGCCGGGGACAATGTTCCCTGGTTTACCGAGGTGGTTCCCACCATCTTCGTCTCCCTGCAGAACCCGTATCACTTACTGGATGTTCCGATGATTCGGACATACATCAATGCTTATTCCAATCATGACCTTATGATTGAAACTGTTGTGGAAAAGCTGGTGGGCAAATCCGCCTTTGTAGGGAAGAGTCCCGTGGATCCCTTCTGCGGGAAGGAATATCTGAAGTATTAAGGGTCAGGAGAAAGAACAGGCATATGGCAGATTATTACAGAGTAACTGAGCTGCGGAAAAACGTATACCGCATCACCAGCGCAGAAAGTGTTTTCATGGAGCTCTTTGTGGGCCAGAACAGCGCGCTGCTTTTTGATACCGGATACGGCTTTGCCGATCTGCGGGAGACAGTCCGTGAGATCACAGACCTCCCCTTGATCATTGTTAACTCGCACGGCCATCTGGATCATTCCTGCGGAAACTTCCGCTTCGCTGAAGACAAGTATGTTCATCCATTGGATATGCAGCTGCTGCAGCAGCATAATACACCGCAGATGCGCAGAACCATCGTCGAGGACGCCAAACACACCTTCGACCACGAGACTGGGAATATCGTCAATATTCTACCGGCTTCTTTTGATGAAGAAGCCTATGTGAATTCATCCTGCGGAAATCTGCGTCCGCTGGAAGCAGGCTATGTCTTTGACCTCGGCGGTATGCACCTCACGGTCTATCACATGCCTGGCCATACCAAAGGAAGCATTTGTTTACTGTACGCGGAAGAAAAATTGTTCTATGCAGGCGATGCAATGAATCCCTTCGTGTGGCTTTTTACGCCGGAGGCGGCCGACCTGTCCACCTATATTGCCACGCTTGAGAAGGCAAGGGCGCTTGATTTCGAGCAATTGGTTTTTGCGCATGGGCCCTTCCCTGTACCGAAGGATGTGCTTGACACTTTCCTGGATGCAGCCAGAAATGTGAACTATGAAAGCGGCCTGCCTTTTGATGGGCATCTGCTCGCTCACGGAGCCAATGCCCGCATCTGCATCCGCCCAGGTTTCACCATGGATGATTTTATGAAACCAGGTTTTGCTTCTGTAGTTATTAATCCGGAACATATGAAGGGAGAGGGAAGATGAAGTTGGAAAAAATCCTCCTGGATGAAAAGAAATCCGATGTCAGTCTGACTGCTTATATCTTGGACGATTCACAGGAGATGCTCAATGGCAAACCGCGTCCTGCAGTGCTAATCTGTCCCGGCGGTGCTTACATGTACTGCTCTGACCGGGAAGCAGAGCCTGTCGCTCTGCGCTTCGCAGCCATGGGATACCATGCCTTTGTTCTGCGCTATTCCACTTATAAGGAAGGCGAGCCCGGTTTTGTTGATCTGGAAAAGCCCATGCCCCCTAAACCGGATCGGATTTATCCGACACAAATTCGGGAAATTGCTATGGCAATGAAGTATATTGCCGACAAATCAGAAGACTGGCGTGTCGAGCGCGGGAAAATCATTCTCTGCGGATTCTCGGCCGGCGCTCATAATTGTGCGCTCTATGCTACGAACTGGCATCGACCGATCATTCAGGATTATTTGGCTTGCGCTGAGGATGTGCTGCGCCCAGCTGCGGTCATTCTGGGATATACCCTGAGCGATTTTGTGTTCATGCGGGACAAGTCTTCTGAAAGCGAATTTGCAAAGATTTTCTTTGATGCCTCCTGCATGGCGCTGCTCGGCACTACGGAAGCGGATCAAGCGGCTCTGGAGTCGGTCAGCCCGGCTGGACTGGTCAGCGAAAAGACCCCTCCGATGTTTCTGTGGGCTACCGCAGAGGACAATCTGGTCCCTGTGCAGCACTCTATTCGGATGGCTAACGCCTTGGCCGAGCACCGGGTTCCTTTTGAACTCCATATCTTTGAAAACGGTGGCCATGGTCTTGCGCTTGCCTCTCAGGCAACGGCTTATGCAAAAACCCAGGTCAGCGCTCCGGCTGCACAATGGATTCAAATGGCGGAAAGCTGGCTTATGACGCGCTTCTCGCTGGAACTGAAGGATCACGAAGATATCCCCGGCGGAGCCCATTAAACTCGGAGGAAACAACACATGGCAGAATACAACTACAGTCCGGAACTGAAGGATCCTTTTTATATCGGTGATGTGGATTTTCTTGCACCAGAGGTACGGAAACAAAACGCCGAGCTCTTTTCGTTCTTCCGTGCAGAAAATGAGCGGATTACGCCGCTTCCCGGCTTGGTTTTATATCGGAAAAGTTATCCATCCTACGATGGGGCGTCGATTCCGTATTT
Organism: Oscillospiraceae bacterium; assembly: GCA_017538965.1. GTDB lineage: Bacteria > Bacillota > Clostridia > Oscillospirales > Oscillospiraceae > Limivicinus. The sequence goes on along the minus strand of JAFYHU010000004.1, from coordinate 47,078 downwards.
TGTTTTGGAACCAGAAGGGATCGATCATGCACTTCCGGCAATGATTTATTATCACGGCGGTGGATTTATCTTCCCGGTGCAGCCGGCGATGCTGATGATCGCGCAGCAATATGCGAAAAACTGCGGGATTCGAGTACTAATGCCCGATTATCGCGTAGCACCGGACAATTCCTGCCAGACCATCTTGGAAGATTGCTACAGTATGCTGCAGTATGTATATCATAATGCGGAGCTTCTTAAGATTGACAGGGAGCAGCTCCTTGTCTATGGCGACAGTGCTGGCGGTGCGCTTGCAGCAGGTGTAACCCATATGGTAAAAGACAGGAAAGGTCCATCTGTCAAGGGTTTGATCCTCGTCTATCCGGTTACAGACGATCATTCGGAGAAATATCCCTCTGTCCGTGACTATGCGCATGCGGCCTGGACAGCCTATTCCAACCGGAAGATGTGGGAAGCCTATTTCTTTCAAGGGGATTGCGGCATGCGGAAATATGCTGTCCCCATGGCTTTTGATGACCTCTGCGGCATGCCCCCAAGCTATGTTGAACCGCAGGAGATGGATGTGCTGAGAGATGAGGGGCTGGCGTACGCGGACAAACTCCGGCAAGCAGGCAACAAGGTTGAGGTCAATTTGATTCCGCAAAGCTATCACGGTTTTGACGCAGATCTTGAGAGTCCTCTTGTTCAGCGCATTTTGAAAAAACGTTATCAGGTAATCGAATCCATGCTCGAGGCTCGTTGAGTGGTGAGCAGCGGGGTAGTCTCACTCCGATTATTCATTTTTGAGGCGTTCGGGTTACCTATCATGAATAAACGGTATGGATTATCTTCATTCGGCACAGAATACATCAGTTATAGACTCTCTTTGACAGCGGATGTGGCAAAAGTGAGCGAGAACGGGCCTGAATCAAGGCACCTTCTCGCTCTTTTTGAATTGCATGAAAGACGGCACAATATTTGCAGTTTTATAGTCTTTGCGAGTTTTCATTGCCACCGGAGCAGGGCTTTTGCAGTCGGCTCAAAATCCGAACATCTCATTAAAGAACCGCAATCCGGCGGAACGCAATTCTCCGAGCAGTATCATTCCTGTTTGGAATCATAACTCCTGATATTTGAATTGCGAATTTCTTAACAAGAAAATAAAATATCATTGTAATTTTACACAAAATATTTTTCAAAAAGGAGGAGTTTGTGTGAAAAAATATGATGCCGTCGTGATTGGCGCAGGCACAGGCGGCCTGTCTGCCGCACTGTCTCTGGCCGTTGCGGGCAAGAAAACGCTTCTGATCGAGAAGCACAATGTTCCGGGAGGATGCGGGACCAGTATCGTACGCGGACGTTTCGAGTTCGATCTGTCACTGCATGAGTATTGCGGGATTGGCGAGCCGGGCAACTGGGGTCCTGCGGGCAAGCTGCTGAATGAGAAATACGGGCTGAAGGTCCAGTGGCTTCCCGCCCCGGAGATGTACCGCTGCGTAAGCGTGACCCGGAGCGGTAAGCGCATCGACATGACGATGCCGACAGGGATCGAAAACTGCATCCACGCCATCGAAGAGGCAGTTCCCGGTTCGGAAGCCTCCATCCGCAAGTTCTTTGCCCTCGCGCAAGAATGCCGCGAGGCCTCGGAATACTTTGACGAGCATCTTGACAAGTACACAAAGGACGATTTCGTCAAGGTGGACGACCTTTATTTCATGACGCATTTCCCCAACTTCCTCAAGGTCGCAGAGAAGCCGTTCACGACGGTCATGCGTGAGATCGGCGTGCCGGAAGACGCCATCGATATTATGAGCCCCTACTGGCTCTATCTTTCCGACGACCTCGATCACATGAGCTTTGTCATGTACGCATGGATGTTCCTGATGTACTGTGATCTGAAGCCATCCACCTGCCGCTACAAATCCTTCGGAATCACGGCGGAATTTGTGAAGCGCTTTGAAGAGCTGGGCGGTGAGGTCTGGCTGAATACCAAGGCAAACCGCGTAGTTGCCAATGACGAAGGACGGATCATCGGCGTGGATACCACTGAGGGTTTCGTGGAGACAAACTACGTAATCGCAAATCTCAATCCCTATTTTGCCTATACACAGCTGCTGGACAAGAAGATCGATCTCCCCATGCGCGAGGTCAAGCGCGTTAACGCCTCCAAGCCTGCGGTCAGCTTTGTCAACGTTTACCTTGGACTGAACAAGAGCCCGGAGGAGCTTGGCATTCATGACTATTCCATGTTCGTTCCCCCCGCCTATGACAGCGCAAAATGTAAGGAGCTCGCGGGAACATGGGAAGGAAACACCAACGCCACCTTTGTCTGCTACAACCTTGCCGACCCCAAAGCGTCTCCCGAAGGGACTACGACCATGACGTTTACGATCCCTGTGACCGAGCCTTACTGGGGTGCTGTGAATGACAGAGAGTATACGAAGAAAAAAGAAGAAGCCTTTGGCATGGTTCTGGACGCATTTGAAAAACAGACCGGGATCAAGATCCGCGACAGCATCGAAGAGATCGAGATCGCCACGCCGTGGACCTTCGCAAACTACCTCAACACCCCGAATGGCGTGATCTACGGCTATGAGCTGAACGATTGGGACACGATGATCTCCCGTATGATCGCAATGAAGAAGGACCAGCCCATCCGCGGATTCAAGACTGTCGGCGCGGCCGGTGCCCGCGGAGACGGCTACAGCCAGACACATCTGAACGGAAACGACATGGCACAGCTTGTGCTTCAGGAAATGGCTGAAGAGGAGGAAAAGTAAATGGCTGAAAAAATAAAAGGCCTCGGCGGCATTCCCGAGATGCTCTATTTCAAGAACAAATATAAAGAACGTGAAAACCATATTGATAACGCATCCTCTGCTCCACTTGGCGGACTGCCTGAGATCAACCGGAAAGCGCAGGAGCGTCACCCGGAGGAACAGGTCTTCGTCATTGAGGATGTGATCGACCGTGCGTCTGAAGCGAAAACCTATGTGCTTCGCCGCAAGGACGGAAAGAATCCCGCATTCTTCCGCGCTGGCCAGTTTGTGGTCATCCGCCAAGTGGTCGATGGAAAAATGATCGCCCGCCCTGTCACGATCTCCTGCGGGCCGGCACTGACACTTGAAGGAAAGATGACCCTCACCGTGAAGCTGGTTCATGACGGTTACCTGTCCGGTTACATTCAGGAGAACTGGAAGCCCGGCATGGAGGTCACCACTTCCGGTCCTCAGGGGACTGGGTATTATGAACCTTTCCGTGATGCAAAGCACGTGATCGCCTGCATAGGCGGAAGCGGAATAACCACTGCATTTGCTATGGCAAACGCCATTGCTGACGGTGATGAGGATTTTGACCTTACCATCATTTACGGCAGCAGAACGCGTGATGATATCATGTTCAAAAAGGAATTCGATGAGATTGAAAGACGCACCGACAAGGTTCGCCTTCTGAATGTTCTTTCCGATGAGAACGTCGAAGGGTATGAGCACGGATTCATTACAGCGGATCTCATCCGAAAATATGCGGATAAATTCGCATCGGGAGAGAAGTACAGTATTTTTGCTGCTGGTCCGCAGGCAATGTACCGCTTCCTGGACGGTGAGGTCAGCAAGCTCGGCATTGAGCAGAAATACTATCGCAAGGAGCTCTTCGGCTCCATTAAGGAACCGTGGACTCTTCCCGGCTATCCCATGGAGGCAAAGGACAAGGTCTTCAATGTTCATGTGAAAATGTGCTCCCGTGAATATGACATTCCCTGCTCGGCCAACGAAAGCATCATCACTGCCTTCGAGCGTGCGGGGATCGCCGGCCCGAACCGCTGCCGCGGCGGTATTTGCGGCTGGTGCCGCAGCAAGCTTGTGAGCGGTCAGGTCTTCATCCCGGAGATTGTCGATGGCCGCCGCGAGGCGGACAAGGTTTATGGCTACATTCACCCCTGTGCAAGCTTTGCGCTCAGCGATCTTACGCTGGATGTTCCTGCAAAGGGCTGATCTTCTGTGCAAAAGAGCCCGGCCGGTGCTCAATGAGCATCGGCCGGAGCGGCTATAATCTATACTTTTATCTGGGAATTGCGGAGGACTTTATCACAGAATCGGATAAGGATTCGCTCGCCTTTTGTCAGATCGTCGCTGTTGCGGTACGTGGCTCCATATATAAAAGACGGTGCAGGCTCGAGCTGGGCATAGACTGTTCCGGGCATATGAAGCGGCAGCGCTTCCGGCTGCAGCGCGATACCGCGGCCGTTTTTCACCAGGGACAGGCAGGAGACAGAAGAGCCTTCGTAAACAATATCGAGTGTGCTTTTGCTACACGCCTCTTTTACGATTTCGAATATACGTTCGCCCATTTTGGTATCACGATTCGGGATCATCAAAGACTCATCAGCGAGTTCTGAAAGGTGAACCGCGCTGCGGCCGGCAAGCCGGTGGTCCGGGGGTATGATCGCGACAAACGGCACCCTCCCGATTGGAACAAAGGGGAACTGCGGCTTGTCCGGCTCCATGTAATAGTCGGTAATGATATTGATCTTTCCGGCCTGATAAAGCTGAAGCAGCTTTTTTTCCTCGGCTTCGTAAACACGGGTTTTATATGGCGGATTTGCTTTCATAAATTCGACAAGCATTTTTTCGACGCCGTATATCTCAATATTATGATAGCCTCCGAACATGACGATTTCTTCGGCGGATTTACGATAGCTCTCTACACCGGCAGCAGCCTCATCAAGCGCTTTCTGAATGCGTATTGCATAAGGCAGATACTGCTTTCCGAAGCCGCTGAGCTCGACCGAATGATATCGGCGTTCAAACAGCGGTTCTCCCAATTCCGCTTCCATCGCCCGGATATGCTTTGAAAGATTTGACTGGGTCATATTCAGTGCGTCTGCTGCCCGGCCAAAGTTGAGTATCTCTGCCAGTACGATGAATTCCCTGTAGAATGTGGTATCCATTCTGCCCGCCTCCGTATTTGCAGCTTCACCAGGATTCCATTTCGGAATAATAGTAGCACAGCAGAAAATCTTTCGCAAGTCTCTCAGCAAATTTATTGCGGAAAGGGTGTCCTGTATGGATCAGTCGGACAAACAGCAGGCGGAAGCACTGGCGCTGCAGATCCTTTCACTGGCGCAGAGTCAGCTTACATTGGAACTGCGTTTTATGAGCAGGGCTATTTCCCGTATGCCTCCTGTGATAAAGACGAATGCTCGGATTTCGACAGACGGGACGAATCTTTATATCGATCCACAGCATATTCTGTCCCTTTTCCAGATGCGGTCTTCTCTGCCCGCCCATCATCTGCTGCATCTGATACTCCATTGCATATTCCGCCACAATCTGGTAAGCACGCGGATCGATCCTGCCTTGTGGGACTTGTCCTGTGACATAGCTGTTGAAGATACGATCGAAAGCCTCCACCTCAGAGTGGCAGGAGATTCGCGGGCTGAAGAAAGGACAGCGTTCCTGAATGAATGCAGGGCGGATCTGGGCGTTGTCACCGCGGAAAAGCTGTATCCCTGGCTGCGCGACAGGAAACTGTCCAACGAAGACTTTCTTGTTTTGAAGCGCGATTTTCTTGCCGACGACCATTCACTCTGGTACATGTCAGCCACCGGTAAAAACCTGTCGCAGGATAGCGAGGAGATTTGGCGGCAGGTCGCCGTAAGAATGAAAAACGAGCTGGAGCTTAATACCGGAAATACATCCGGCGCCATGCTGCAGCAATTAAAGCAAATGTCCGGAAAGCGCAGAGACTACTCGGCATTTTTGAGAAACTTCTGCCAGTTGACCGAGCAGCTTCGCTTATCGGATGAGGAATTCGATCAGAACTACTATACCTATGGGCTGAAGCTCTACGGAGATATTCCGCTTATCGAGCCGCTTGAATATCGTGAGAATCAGGGAATCCGGCAATTCGTCATCGCAATTGACACATCGGGTTCCGTAAAAGGAGAAGCAGTCCAGGCTTTCGTTCAGAAAACATGGGAAATCCTGATGGATCACGAGCACTTTTCCGATTCCGTTGAAGTACATATTATTCAGTGCGATAACAGGATCCGTGAGGATGCCGTCATCCGAAGCAGGCAGGATTTCCAGCAGTATCTCGCAGGCTGCAGCGTCAAGGGACTTGGCGGGACGGATTTCCGCCCGGTATTCGACTATGTGGATGCCCTGCAAAAGCGGGGAGAACTTACGCATCTGCAGGGTCTCATCTATTTTACCGACGGAAAGGGCTCTTTTCCCGATGAGGCTCCGCCATACAGGACGGCTTTTGTCCTCCGGGAATGTGAGGGCACAGAAATCGAAGTGCCGTCATGGGCAATGAGCATGTCTCTGAATCAGGAAGAAATCCGAAGTTTTGTGAAGGCGGCGCCCCATGCAGATTGAAATAGCAAAAACAAACGGCATAATAGAATCCTTGCCCCTGCCCGGCGGAACGATGGACTCGGAGATGTTTGCCGGACAGGCAGAGCTTCTGGAGGTGAAGCTCCCCGATGGGCTCACCCGAATCCCGGAGTGCACCTTCATGGCTTGTGAGAAGCTCCAGCAAGTCTGGCTGCCGGCCGGCCTTATCTCGATCGGAGACGGCGCGTTTGTCGGATGCGGGTCGCTTCAGACACTTCAGTTTCCCGAAACGCTCCAGGAAATCGGGAGCATCGCCTTTTTCGGCTGCGGGCTCAGAGCCCTCATTCTGCCGAAAGCCGTTCAAACCATCGGAGAAAACGCCTTCAAGGATTGTCTTCAACTTGAGTCAGTCGTAATCCCCGGAGAGGAAACCCTGCTCGGTCACAATGTCTTTGATGGCTGCCGGAGACTTCGCCGCGGTCGTATTTATGGAAGACTCCCTGATGATCCCGGGCCGGAGGATGAGCTGCTGCTTGCATTGCTGCGCTGTTCCTGCAAGGAAGAGGAATACCGACGCAATCGCCCATGGTTGGAAACGTATGTCGACCGGAACGAGGAAGTGCTGATGGAAATCATCATTTCCGAACGAAACACGCGGGCGCTCGAGGGGCTTTTAAAGATGGATCTGCTGCGCAAGGATCATACCATGAACTATGTGAAGCGGACAAATGCGGTCGGTTGCCCGGAACTCACTGCTTTGCTGCTGAGAAACACAAGAGCTGGTTCAACAAGAGAAACGGAGTTTGAGCTATGACGATAGACGAAGCAAAGGTGCAGATCAAAGATACTGTAATTGCTTACTCTGAGCGTGACCAGTACGGAGATCATCTGATTCCGCCTCAATCACAGCGGCCTGTTTTTCTGATGGGACCGCCGGGTATTGGTAAGACCGCCATCATGGCGGAGATCGCCAATGAGCTTGACATCAATCTTCTGTCATATTCCATGACCCATCACACCCGTCAGAGCACACTTGGTCTTCCGATCATCAAGACGAAAGAATACGGCGGAGAAGAGACCAGCGTTACGGAATATACCATGTCGGAAATCATAGCGTCCGTTTATGACGAGATGGAGGCCACCGGCAACCGTGCAGGCATTCTGTTTCTGGATGAGATGAACTGTGTATCCGAAACTCTTACCCCAACGATGCTTCAATTTCTGCAGTATAAAACCTTTGGGCGCCATGCTCTCCCGGACGGTTGGGTTGTTGTAGCCGCGGGCAATCCCCCGGAATACAACCGCTCAGCAAGAGAATTTGACACGGTAACCTGGGACCGGCTGAAGCGGATCGATATAGACCCGGATTATCTTTCCTGGCGCAAATATGCCGTGTCGGTCGGCGTGCACCCTGCTGTTTTGAGCTACCTGGATATCAATAGGAGCGCGTTTTATTCACTCCGCCGCGGGGAAGATGGGCATGGTCTCGTCACCGCCCGCGGGTGGACAGATCTGAGTAATATCCTTCTTGTCTATGAGAAAAAGGGGCTTGCGGCAAATCGAAACCTTATCGTCCAGTATCTGCAGGATGCCGCTATTGCCGACAGCTTTGCGGACTACTACATGCTGTTCAAAAAATATGACTCGGACTATCGAATTCAAGAAATCCTCAACGGTGCCGTGCTCCAGGAAATTATTGAACGAGCTTCTGCTGCACCTTTTGACGAGCGGCTCAGTCTTCTTGAGCTTATGCTTGGGAAAATCCGCGAGGCAGCATCTGCACTCTTTGAGAGAAGGTCGGTGCTCGAGGAGCTTCACCCTTATCTGAAAGCCGTAAAAGCCGGAGAGCCGATGCAAAAGCAGATAGAGGAAGAAAAGAGCAGGCTCTCCAAAAGCAGACGGAGAGGTGGTTTGTCGCCGCAAAGACGGGTCGTTATGAATTTTACGATCGCCTTTTTGGAAAGGAATGCAGGAAAGGATTTTTCGGCGATCAAGGAATCCTTCGAGAGCTTGAGAACAGAAACAACGACCTGCGCGAAAGCTGTATCCGACAAGCTCGCAGCGATTTTCTCCTTCTGCGATTTGTGCTGGGGTGAAGGGCAGGAGATGGTCATTCTGCTGAGCGATCTGACTGCCGATCCGCTGCTTTCCATGTTCGTTGCCCGGTATGGCTGCGATGCCTACTATAAGCACAGCGAAGTACTGATGTTCAACCAGCGGCGTAATGACATTGAGCGCGCCGTTACAGCATTACAAAAAAAGGAACAAGTGGCCGTTAATTACGACGACCTTGTTTAGAGTGTGAGGAGATTTTATCCATGAGTGAAAATATCATCTACTGTTATTCCGGTGCCGGCCACTGTCTAAGCATGGCCAAGAGTATTGCAACGGCTCTGGGAGATACGGATATCGTCATGATGCGCCGCTTTCCGGTGCTTACAGATGCAAGGTCAGCAAAAAGAGTGGGCTTCGTCTTCTCCTGTATGGCTGGAGGCCTTCCGGGGGATGTAGAAGACTATGTGAAAGCCATCCAGATCGCGCCCGATGCCTACCGTTTTGCTGTAGAACAGTATGCGGGTTACCTCGGCTGCGGCATGAGAAAAATCGACGAGATCGTGCGCCTGGATTACTGGACCGGTATCTCCAACCATTCCACGGCGATTTGGCTGATGCCCCATCAATTGACGCTTCCGCCGACCACACCCAAAATGGCGCAACATCGCATAGACTGTAAGGTGAATGAGGTAGTTCAGGCGGTGCTGGCAGGCAAACGCAGCGAGAAGCGCCCACCTAAAGAGCTTGCGTTCGAATTGATGAGCAAGGCCTTGGGGAAAACTCACGAGAAAAGAGCTGCCAAGTTCCAAGCCAACGACAAATGTATCAGCTGCGGTACCTGTGTAAAGGTATGTCCGAGAGAGAACATTCAACTTGCAGACGGAAGGCCGGTCTTTGGAACAAACTGTATGGGCTGTCTGGGCTGTGTGCAGTTTTGCCCGCAACACGCAATCGACATCGGCAGGGTGACAGCAAACCGCGAGCGCTTCCCCGATCCTAAAATCAATGTTGCGGAACTGACGGAGCCGCTGATACACATCGATTAAATTCTTTGCAAGTTTGTTTTTCGTGAGAGAACATTGTCTCTTTGCCTATCATAATAATCTGCTTGTCGACTCGGTATTTGCGGAGGTGGATAATCACGGGGCTTTCAAATGAAATCTATCAGGCCGCATTGGCGTGCGGGTATGACAACTGCGGTATCATTGCGCCGGAGGATCTGACGGGTAGTAAGGAACGCTTACAGGAGCGAATGGGAAAAGTACCATCCAGTGCCGCAATTTATGGCGGGATGCGTATTTATGAGCCGGTCAAAGACAGATTTCCCTGGGCAAAGTCCATTATCGTGCTGACGGCCGAGCACGGAAAATACCGCTATCCTCCCGAACTGCGGGGAAGGTACGCGAAAGCCTTCTTCCTGTCTCCGGAGGAAGGGCACACCGACAGTTTCGATCACGTGCAGTTTGAACGCTGGCTGACGGAGCATCATATCCGTTGGGACGGCGTCGATGCCGTACCTCTCAGATACGCCGCTATGAAAGCGGGACTGGGAATTATCCGAAGAAATAACTTCTTCTATACGGAGCGCGGCTCCTTCGTCAGCCTGACTGCGTATATTGTTGACTGCGAATGCACGCTGTATCAACAGACGAACATAAGGCCGTGCAGCGAAGCCTGCACGCTGTGCAGGAAAGCATGTAAAACGGGCGCGCTGTGCGACGCTTATACCATGGACCCCTCTCGCTGTGTGTCCTTCTGGACGACCTTCGGAAAAGGGAATATCCCGGGCTTTCTGGAAGAATCCATGTTCGAGGAATGGATATGCGGCTGTGACAACTGCCAGGACGCCTGCCCGTATAATCGAAAGCACAACTGGGACGAAGGAGACTCTTTTTCTAATCTCGAGGAAATCGCGGCCAAGCTGGTTCCCGAAAAGCTGCTTGAACAGACGGATACTTTTATAGAGCAGCAGATCATTCCCAAAACCGCTGATCACCTCATGCCTGGCGACAGCGCAGTCCTGCGCCACAGTGCGGAGCGTGCGGTCAGAAACAGGAAAATTCAGCTCATAGAGAAAAACACTCCCGGTCAAAGGTGATCGGGAGTGTTGCTTTCATCCAACGAACCCGTGACAAATCGCCACGGGTTCGTTGATTCTCTGTTTAGATGTAAACCAACTCGTTAAGAACGATCTCTTCTGCGCTTGACTGTATAATGTTCATTAGCCGGATCCATTCCCACTGATTTTTAGCTTTTAGTGCCTCGGTTACGCCCTCGCGTTCTTTCATCTGCCGAGTGATGATTTCCATACGCTCTTCACAGGATCGGTCGATCTCGGCCAGGTGCTCCCAGAGTTTTCCGGATAGTAGCAAGTTTGTATACAGTGCGGAGCAGGTCTCTTTCAAATAGCGCTTCCGCATCCGACCGTATTTGCCGATGGGCTGAGCATCTGCTTCTCCAATCGCCAAGTCAGGAAGAAGATAGTCGCCAACTCTTGTGTAGGTGCCGCCGTTCTGCTCAAAAAAGGACTTCGCTGTTTTCATGGAATATACCTCCCATAATTCATTTTGAAACAATTAGGCAAGAGGATATCTTTTTTCCTCTGCCTCAACTTATAAATACCTATCCAATCCTGTCAGACAGTTACCAAGTCATTTTTGTTTCAAAACTCTCTTATGGGTGTTGGCCTAATGAGACTACGCACGAAAAACGCAGAGCCTCATTTGATGCCGCGACGCAATCACATAATGAGCAAACCCGAAGGAAGCCAATATGGAGGGTGCGTTTTTACCAGAAGGTAAAACGCATCCTTCAAGTTTGCCCAAATCATTATTCGATTGCGTCGCAAAATCATCTTACCACATCCTACACAGGAAAACAATCTTTTCTTTCTTCATCATTCTGTCAAAATCATCGATGGAGAGATGTGCTTACACCTTGGATATGGATGCTCTTGACAATTTCAATATTTCCTCTCCACTTGACGCGCCCATATCTCCCTTTGTAATCCATAGGCAGCGGCGTCTATCGTATGGTTGTCCTTATCCGGCAGATCCGCCAGGAAGTTCCCGTCTTTGTCCGTGCTGTAGCTGTAACCGACAAATTCCCGGTACGCGTTCGGCGTCCTCTTCGGGTCAATCACGATTTTTCTGTGCTGCAGCCACTTCACGCGATATTGTACACAGTTGGGTCGCTTATAGCTCTCTTTCGCATGCAGACCATGATCCCGGAGGTCAAGAATGCTTTTCGGTTCTGCAGCGTCGCACACCGTTCTGACATCGTTATATCCTCTTCGGATGATCTCCCCTGCTGCCTCTGAATTTCTCATGCGCAGCTGATAGATTTCATCCAGGAGAAACAGCGTTTCCCGGGATCTGTCATAGCTCATGCGGAGAAACGCCATCGGGTCAGTCGCGAAGCCGAAATCGAGCCCATTGTAAAAATAGCTCATCTGATTGATTTCTTCTTCCGTGATCCTCCTGATCTCCAAATTGGGGAAGACTTCCCCGCCGGTTCCTGTCGGCTCTCCCAGATACTCGTGGCGGTATGCCGCTTCATTGACTTCCCTGAGCCGCTCAGCCTCATAGAGAAAGCTTTCCCCGAGCCATTCACGCGGAATCATCGTATAATCCGTCAGCAGCGTGACAGACCTTTCATCAGGCTCCCGGACAAGCGTATTCACCCAGTTGTTTGCACTCATGGGCGGATTGAAGGATCTGAACACAGCAAAATCGTTGCCGCCGCGCACAACAGACTGCAGCACGCTTCTCTGGAAGTTTGGACCGGGGAGTTCTGAGAATTCTTCAAACCAGACATAGCGAAATATTCCCCTGCGCGGCTTGATGGATTTCAGCTTGCTCGAATCATCCAGTCCCCGAAAAATGATCTGAGCACCGGTCGGGAGGTAGGTGTACTGCATGGGGCTCACGCTCCCGCGCCACAGGTGACCGGCATCAAGCTCCGCAATCGCCCAGCTGATCTGCGCGTACACAGACTCTCTCATGGTGCCCGCGATCCGTCGAAAAACCACGGCGTTGCTGTTGCCGCTCTTATCCGACATGATCCCGTTCACAATCTCCAGCGATACAAACGAAGACTTGCACGATCCGCGCCCGCCCGGGAGATTGTAATACTGATGCCCGGCATGGACAATGTCGTCATGGAGCGGAAGATAGACCGGCGCAATATGTTCCTCCATATTGACCGTGACAGACACGCCTCTCCGCTGCCGTTTCCGTCGTTCCAGTGTTCGCAGTCTGTCAGAGTAATTCATCCTGCTCCTCCAGCGCATCAATGCGGTCCCTGATGTCAGCCCGCTCCGTCATCTTCAGGCCATATTCCAGCAGCGTGCGCGATGCCTGTGCCACGACGGCACCGTTCTGATTCTCGTCATGCACGATCTTCCTGAGTGCAGACAAGGCCGGTGACATGTTCTGCCGCGCCTGAAACACGGCATCGTCCATGATCTGGTCCACCGCCTCCCTGTACGCAGCGGCAAATTCAGCGTCCGTTCTCAGCCACTCTCTGAGTGTGGTATATCCGACGCCTGAAGCTGTCGCTGCTTCTTTGATTGTAGGGCTCTGTATCAGGGCTGCAAGCGCTTTTTTCTTTTTATTGGTCATCCTTACCCTCCCCCTTCCGAGCGCCCAAAACCGCCGAGAATGGCCGCCTGATAGAGTGACATCCAGACATCCAGCTCCATAACAACCCGCCATCGCTGCCGGTTTCCCCGGAAGAACACCGCCGGAGCGCCGTCTCCGAAACGCCCGGCGTCCGTTCTCGCCTGCCTGAGTGCCGCCGAGATATCTACAGATTCCCGCCTTTTGCTTTCTATGTGAACCCCCGGGAGGCCAACCAGATCGGCTTCCTTTCCAAATGAGACAGCCCTTCCGGGTCTTACATCGTAGCCATAGCCCGAAAGGATCTCAGCCAGCTCGAACTCGGCACGTCTTCCCTTGCGCTGCTGCGCGCTGCTCATACTCTCAACTCCTTTGCAATCTTCCTGAGCTCTCTTTCATATTGAGCAGGAGACAGTTTTTTCCTGGCCAACCTGGCTTTTCTCCGCTCATACTCTATCCACTTCCTGTTTCTCATGCTTTTGCACCTTTCGCAGCTTTCGCAAGCGGATTCACCCGGAGAATGGTTGTCGGCCTTCCGCCTGTCGTCTTTTCAATTTCAGCAATGTAACCACGGTTCACCAGGACCCGGACAGCCGGCTCCATGCTGCTTATCCTGCGGAAATGGCTCTGACACAGGCAGAACAGATCCATCCTGCTGATTTCGTCGGCGTCGCCGATCTTCCGCCACAGGTATCTCGCATCCTCCGTCTCCTCATTCGTCCCCATGACCTGATAGGCAATCTCCGCATGAGCGCCAAGAAACTCGGCAATGTCCAGAGCGGCCTGCATGGTTTCATAGCTGATCTCTGTTTTCGTGGGATCTCCTGCGGTCAGGGCGCAGTGAATGAGCGCCGCAATCCGCACCATGGTGCCCACCAGTTTGCCTCCCCAGTCCCGCATGTACTCCCATCTGTCACCCAGCAGACCTTCCACATATTCCTGATAGCTCCGTCTCAGCTTGTCCGCGTCGGGAGACAGACGAATGGTTCCTTTCTCTCTTCCTGACAGCGCCCGTCTGACAAAACTCCGATAGTCTTCTTTCACCTCGTCGGGAATCGGCGGCGGTGAGACTTTGCGCTCTCCGACCCTGCTGCTGCATACCGCGAACAGAAAGCGGCCGCAGAGGCCGCGGCCCCGGAATGTGGTGTTGCCCATAAGCCCCGCAAGCACCTCCGGTTGTATGGTCAGCATCATGGTCAGCCTGGGCGACTGAATATAGTTGGATCTCCGGCCAATGCGGTCCACAATGACGGGATCTCCGGCGTGGGCTTTGAGGTAAATGTCAAAGTTCGACGTCTTATCATAGCGGCCCTGCATGGCGTCAAAGATGCCGCCCTCCGCGCTGCACACAGTCAGGCTGCCGTTCTGCCGCTCCATCATTTCGACCAGCTTCTCCGGTGTCGTGTCATCAACAAGCCATCGCTGCTCATGAAGATCCTGAAACGCAGAAAGCTCAGCCGCCAGGTCAAGCGCAGTCTGTCTCTTGCCGTTCCCCTTGACAGCCGCCTGCTTTGCCGCCTGGAGTTTTCCTTCCAGGATTGCCCGCTCTGTTTTGTTCTGTTCGATCTCCTCAGCGTCCAGCTCTCTCTGCTCGGCCTCAAATTCGTAAATCGGCTTTGTCAGTGCGGAGATCACCGCCGACTTGCGTTCACCCGGCGAGGCCACCGCCGCACAATACAGGCAGAGCGGCTCTCTCCAGTCCGGCGTGATCTCCACATGGAACCGCGACTGATACAGAGCGGCCAGTACCCCGAGTGAGAGAATGCCGGCCATTTCTTCCGGTGTCTGCGTGGAATCGGCCAGACATTCGACCATGGTGCTCAAGACGTGCGGCAGCTTCTCCGTCGGGAATTGCGGTCTGACAACCTCCTGAAAAGGTGCAAAATCTGCAAAAGGGGTCAGGCTGCCTGCGATTTCTTCGGCATACTGTTCAAAATGGTCCTGCATAATCGCTCCACCTCCTCCCGGTCACGGAAGATCTCCATCTGTTCGGAAAGAACGCCGCCCGACAGCTGATTTCCCCAGAACTCAAGAGTTTCCCGGTATCTGATCGCCATCGCTTCGGATTCTGTCACATTACCAGGGTCTGCCGTGTTCGCTGTTCTGATTGCCGCGTTGATCTGCAAAAGCATCTGATCCCGCCACCCGGCAAACAATTTCCTTGCCTCGTCTGTATGCCGGCGCCGCCGGGCTGCCTCCCGCTCCGCTGCGGTCGGAGGGCAGCCAACAGGTAGTCCGAGGTGAAAATCCTGATCCAGGCGTCTGACAGCTCCGAGCGGATCAAGGTGAAACAGCCTGCCCACAAAGTCAATCACGCTGCCTCCCGTTCCGCACCCGAAACAATAGAATCCATCTGCATAAAGCTTGAGACTCGGCGTCCGCTCCCCATGGAAGGGGCAGCAGATAAAACCAGCCCGATTCGGCTCATACCCGTAATACCTTGCGGCCTCCGCGGTGCTGACTCTTTCCCTGACCTCAACATAAATATTAAGGTGTAAGCCAGCTGAACTGTCTCTTCGTTCGCTCATGGTCTCGCTGCCTCCGTTCTGACATTGGCAACGCTCTGCGCGTTGACCTGCTCCATCAAAGCCGCATGATTGATCATGAATCGGTTCCCGACCGGGACGCCCGGGCAGGTGCCCTCCGCGATCATCAATCTCAGTCTGTGCTCGGTGTAGGGGCATTCCGGATTCTTTGCCTCCTGTCTAACCGTGAATAAACTTGCCATCGTTTTACGCTCCTTTTCTTTTTTATCGTTGCCCAAATTATATCATTGACAAGCCCGCTTGACTATGGTATTATATCGTTAAATCGATATAATAAAAGGAGTATTTATCGTTATGTCCGATATTTCAATTCACGAAAGATCTCAGATCATCGCTGAACGCATTCGCGCAGAGCGCAAAGCTTTGAATCTGACACAGGAGGAACTGGCGGGAGAAGTTGCCGCATTGACAGGGGATGAGGTCATCGGCCAGAACACGATTTCCGACTGGGAACGCGGGATCAGCATTCCACCTCTGAACAGGATCTTTGCTCTTTCCAAGCTTTTCCAATGTGACTGTGGTTATCTTCTCGGCGACTACGAAGAGAAAACCCACAACGAGAATTATATCAGTGAAGAAACAGGTCTCTCCCCGGAATCCGTCCGGTATCTGTGTTCAGCCAGGAAATGGGGATTCGGGGATCAATGTGCTTCTGTTTTAGATCTTCTGATCTGGGACGAAGGGCATTATAAGAAAAGGGAATTCTCCCGCAGTCTTCTCAGCCTCCTGTGGTTCTTTTTCAAATTCGACGGCACCTTTAACAGACAGATGCTTCTGGATGGCAGCATCACAGAAGCACATGGAAACGGATATATCGATTCCGCTCTCAACTTAACTGCAGATGTCATGGAAAATGCAGTTCTGGTTGAGATACAGTCAACGATCAGAAAACTGAAGAAAGGACTAAGAAATGGCAAATCTTCAAGAACGCCGCGACAAGAACGGTAAGCTGATCTCCTATAGCATCCGTGTTCATCGCGGCCGGGGCGCTGACGGAAAGCAGCTCAAGCCCTGGACCGCAACTTTTGAAGTCTCCCCCACCTGGAAGGAAGAAAGCGCAAGAAAAAAGGCCGAGGCTTTCGCCGCGACCTTTGAGAAAGAATGTCGGGAAGGGACCACCAGCGACAGCCGCCGCCGGTTTGATGAGTACTGTGATTATGTGATTGATCTGAAGGAAAACAGAGGGGCAAAGCACAAAACCATTGCTTCCTATCGCGACCTGACAAAGCGCATCTATCCGGAGATCGGTCATTTAAAGCTGAAAGATATTCGCGCAGACGATCTCAACCGGCTTTATACAAAGCTTTCGAAAACGACCGTCAAATCCACAATTGCAAAATCCGTGGCAGATCTCCCGGCCATTTTGAAAGAAAAGCACCTGACCCGGGCCGGAATAGCAAAAAGCACCGGCCTTTCTGAATCTACCGTCTCCGCTGCCGTTCGCGGTGATACATGCAGCGTAAAAACAGCGCAGAAAATCGCCGATGCTCTGAACCTGAGATTTGAAAAGACTTTTCTTGTGGTCAATGAGAATCATACACTCAGCGCAAAGACCGTGACTGAGTACCACCGCCTGATCTCCACCGTTCTTCGACAGGCTGTAAAAGACGGGCTCATTCCTTTCAACGTCGCTGCAAATGCCGAGCCTCCGAAGGTTACCCAGAAGGAGGTGGAAAGCCTGCAGTCTGCCGATCTCCCCGCGATTCTCGCCGCTCTGGAGCGCGAACCGCTCAAGTGGCGGGTTATCACTCACCTGCTGCTGATCACAGGCTGCCGCCGCGGAGAAATTGTCGGTCTTCGCTGGCCTGATGTCGATTTCAAAGGAAATCAGCTGCGGATCTCCAACAACGTCCTGTATGCTTCCGATATCGGCGTATATCAGGACACGCCAAAAACCGAAGATTCTGTCCGTCTGGTTGCCGTTCCTCAGGCCACTATCAAATTGCTCGAAGACTGGCAAACCGTTCAGAAAGCAGACGCAAAGAAGAAAGGCGAGCTCTTTAAGAACCCGGACCAGCTTCTGTTTACACAGGAAAACGGCTCCCCGATGCATCCGGACAGTGTGACGTCCTGGCTTGATCGTTTTGCAAAGAGGAACAATCTCCCCCATATTTATCCGCACAAGTTCCGCCATACAATGGCCTCAATGCTCATATACAACAAAGTCGATGTTGTTTCCGTATCAAAGCGTCTTGGCCACTCCAAAGTCTCCACGACAACCGATATTTACAGCCATGTGCTCAAGGAAGCCGACAGGCAGAATGCAGAAATACTGGAAAGTGTTTTTCTCAAAAGGGCCTGAACAAAAGCAAGTTGAATTATAGTTGAATTATTTCGTTTACCTTAAAAAGTAAAAACCTCAAAAAATACCAAAAACCGCCTGTTTTCTTCATAACAAGCGGTTTTTCTTGGCACGCGATAAGGGATTCGAACCCCTGACCTTCTGGTCCGTAGCCAGACGCTCTATCCAGCTGAGCTAATCGCGCATTTGCAAGCTCATGAATAATAGCACAGGCGGCTGAAAAAAGCAAGTACTTTTTTCAGTTTCCCGCCGATCCTCCGGCCTCTTCCTTTCGGACTTCCAGCAGCTCGTAATCCTCGTCTTCGATCGCTTTTCTCATGGCTTCTTCATCTGCCTTGCCGCACAGCGTCACCACGGCAATCCCCTTCTCATGGCTGGCTTCGGCTTCGGCGATGAAGTTCAGTTTTTCCAGCGCTTTTTTCACCGCCGCCTCACAGTGTTCGCACATCATTCCGTCTATGCGGAGAAGCAGTTTTCTCTCTTCCGCAGCGGGCTGAATATCTTCCGCCGGAAGCGCGCGCCTGCGCAGCGGTCTGTCGCGGCTGCTGTCATGCATGTTGAACAGGTTCAGGCGCAGCGCGTTCATGCAGACCGTAAAGCTTGAAAGGCTCATCGCCACAGCCCCGATCATCGGATTCATCTTCCAGGAAAAGAGTCCCGCCGCCAGAGGAATGCATATTGCGTTATAAAAGAAAGCCCAGAACAGGTTTTCATGGATGTTTCGCAGGGTTGCGCGGCTGAGGCGGATCGCAGCCGCCACGTCGCTCAGCCGGCTGTTCATCAGAACGACGTCCGCGCTGTCAATGGCCACATCGGTGCCGGCACCGACGGCGATGCCGAGATCTGCCCGGGTCAGCGCCGGAGCATCGTTGATGCCGTCCCCGACCATGGCCACGGTTCCGCGCTTTTGAAGAGAGCGGATCACGGCCTCCTTGCCGTCGGGCAGGACGCCGGCAAAGACGCGATCAACGCCGGTTTCCGCACCGATGGCGTCAGCGGTTCGCTCGTTGTCGCCGGTGAGCATGCAGACCTCGATGCCCATGTTCCGCAGCTGGGCGATCGCTTCGGCGGAATCGCCTTTCACGGCATCGGCAACGGCAATGATACCGAGCAGCCGACCATCCTCCACGAAGAACAGAGGCGTCTTTCCCTGTCCGGCAAGCGCTTCGGCGGCATGCCCGAGGGAAGAACCCCTGAATTCCTGCGAAGGCCTGATCCCAAGGGATTCGGCATAAGCGGCGCTCCCGGCGCAGAGGCTTCGGCCGTTTCGGACAGCCTGCAGGCCGTTTCCGGGCAGAACAAGAAAATCGGTGACGTCATCGGGCTTCAGTCCCCGCTTCTCCGATTCCGCTGCGATCGCACGGGCCAGAGGATGCTCGCTCAGGTGCTCAAGCGCATAGGCCGCCTTCAGCAGTTCTGACTCGCCGACGCCGTTGGCAGGCAGAAGATCGGTGACGCGCGGCTCGCCCGAGGTAATGGTTCCGGTCTTGTCCAGCGCCATGATCTGAACCTTTCCGGCCGTTTCGAGAGCTTCTCCGGTTTTGAATAGAATGCCGTTTCGGGCTCCCAGGCCGTTTCCGACCATGACGGCAACCGGGGTTGCCAGTCCGAGCGCGCAGGGACAGGAGATGACCAGAACCGAAATGCCGCGCGCCAGGGCAAAACCGGGCGTCTGCCCGGCCAGGAGCCAGCCGGCAACGACAAGGCCGGCGATGAGGATCACAGCCGGAACGAACACGCCGGACACGCGGTCTGCAATCCGCGCGATCGGGGCTTTGGTGGCTGCGGCATCCGAAACCATGCGGACGATCTGACTGAGCGTGGTGTCTTCTCCGACCCGGGTTGCCCGGCAGCGGAGAAAGCCGGAGCGGTTGATGGTCGCCGCGCTGACGCGGTCGCCCTCCGCCTTGTCAACCGGAATCGATTCTCCCGTAAGCGCAGATTCATCCACGGCCGCGCTTCCTTCAAGGACAATGCCGTCGACGGGGATGCTCTCGCCGGGGCGGACGACAAACACGTCATCCGTCCGGACTTCTTCAATTCCGACTTCAATTTCTTCCCCGTCCCGGAGGAGAACCGCGGTCTGCGGGGCCAGCTTCATCAGGCTTTTCAGAGCGTCGGTCGTCCGTCCTTTGGACATGGCTTCGAGCATCTTGCCCACGGTAATAAGGGCCGGGATCATGGCAGCGGATTCAAAGTAGAGCTGATTGTGATAGAGTTCTGTCAATGCCATGTTGTCGGCACCGCGGGTGATCATGCCGCACATCTCATAGAAGACGAAGAGGCTCCATCCGAAGCTCACGCCCGAGCCCAGCGCAACCAGCGTGTCCATATTCGGCGCGCCGTGCAGCAGGGACGAAAAGCCGCTCGTAAAGAACCTGCGGTTGATGATCATCACCGTCAGAGCCAGAAGCATCTGGGTCAGCGTCAGGCCGAGGTGATTGTGCTCAAGCCAGGAAGGCAGCGGCCAGGACAGCATGTTGTGCCCCATGCCGATGTACATGAGGAGCAGCAGAAAACCCAGGGACAGCACAAGACGGCGCTTCAGGACGGGCGTTTCCCGGTCCCGGAGCGCATCTTCTTCCGCGGCGAAACGATCTCGCCTTTCCGCAGAGCCGGGTTCGCCCTTTACCGCCGCGCCGTAGCCCGCCTTCTCGACTGCCGAGATGACGGTTTCCGGAGACGCCGGCCCTTCAACACCCATGGAATTGGTCAGCAGGCTGACGCTGCAGGCCTGTACGCCGGGAACGGACGAAACCGCCTTTTCCACGCGTGCCTGACAGGCGGCACAGCTCATACCGGTGACAACATACTGTTTCATCAAAAACCTCTGAAAAATGCTGTGAAAGCAACCGTGTTAATGTTTCCAAACCTTCAAGTTGCAGGCAGGGGACGCAATCTGCGTCCCCTGTTTCTGACAAATCAATTCTCTCAGGCAGTCCGATCAGCCTACTTTTTCGACTGCATAGCCGATATGGCCGCCGTACATTCCGTAGAAATCGGTAAGCGGATTTTCGCGGCTGTCGTTGTAAACCCACTTCCCGCCGTGTTTCCAGAGCAGGACATAGTCTTCGGAGGCGCCGTCTCCGCTGTCGGTATAGGAAGGCTCGCCGTTGTCCCAGGGATAGAAGGTGATGTTCTCGCCGCTCTCCCAGACGATGTTGCCGTCCTCACGGTGTGCGCCGATCCATACGCGGTCGATTCCGGCTTCTTCTGCCAGGGCAACTACCTGGTTGAGTTCGTCCTCGGTGTTGATGACGGCCAGGAAACCACCGTGATCATGGGCAGCCTGCTGCGCCTCGAGCCAGCCGACGTCAGCCTTGATGACTTCATAGGTGTGCGGAGCATTGGGATCTGCAAGGGCAAGCTCGGCCTGGGCCTGCTGGGCTTCCAGCTCTGCCTGCTGCTGGGCTTCCAGTTCCGCCTGCTGGGCCTGCTGGGCTTCCAGCTCTGCCTGCTGCTGAATCTGCTGCTCAGACAGGATGGCGGAAATGTCCACGTCGGTGGTTGCCTGCGGGTCGACGGTCGGCACAACGATGGTCACGTTCGACGCACCGCGGTCATCGGTATTGGCTGAGAAGGCATTGATCAGGATATTGGCGACCACTGCCGCAATCAGCAGAACCGCCAGAAGGAGCAGAACCACCAGGAAGGGGCGTTTTTTCTGTTCGGTCTCCTCTTCGGGCTGCGGTGCTTTGTTTGTCTTGACCGGTGCTTTTCTTCCGCCCTTGTTTTTGACGGTGATCGGTGCAAGCTCCGGATCCTGCTCTTCCGTCAGGATCGGAATGCCTTTCTTGCTGCTGCCGGGTTCATACACGCGAATCTCCTCCTCCATTTCAAGCTCGGCCGGGTCCACGGGGTCCGGCTCGTCCAGTCCGAATATCTCGGCCAGACTGTTGTCCTTCTCCTCCGGTTTCGGTTTCTTTTCCGGCCGGACAAGGCCGGCCCGGGAAAACATCTCGTCTTCTGTCTGCACGCTGTCGTCTCCTTCGCCGCGTACGGATGCGACAATTTCATTCAGATAGTCGTCCTCATCCGCCTCTTTTTCTGCGGCAAGCTCGGCGTCCGCCTCGCCGTCAATGATTTTCAGCATGATCTGCTCGAGATCGCTGAGTTCTTCCTCGCTCTTCTGGAAGATGGCTTCGGCGCCTGACTTGTGATGCAGAAGGCGATTGTCCTCGCAGTAATCCAGCATGACGGCCATTTCTTCGGGGTTGCGGTAACGGTCCCCCTCTTTGAAGCGAAGCGCCTTTTCGATGATGTCGCCCAGGTGCCTTCCTGCCGCGGCGGGAGCATAGACCGTCTTGCCGCTCATCCGCATCAGCTGGGCATTGCCGCTCTCTCCTTCAAAAGGAAGCTTTCCGGCGCTGGCTCCGTAATACAGAATCAGGCCGAGCGCATAGACATCGGATTGCGGCGAGTTTTTGTTGTTCCAATAGATCTCCGGGGCGATATAGGGCAGTTCCTGTTCGCTCCATTCACTTTTCTTTACGGGGCCGATGGCGATGACTCCGTCGGGATTGCGGCTGATGTTTTCCGGGTAAATCCCACCGTGGTATGCTTTGTTTCCGGATTCCGCCTTGATCTGCCGCGCAATTTCGGCAACCAGATCACACAGATCTTTCCGGCTCAGATCGACCAGTCTTCTGCTGATGGCATACTCCGGCTCAAAAACATGTTTTTCGATCGTCCGCACCTCCCGTGCAGGTTTCAAACGAACCATTCATTCGTTGTATCGTAACACAGTTCGCCTGTTTTCGTCAAGTTTTTTATGGCTTCTCCTGCCTCATTCGGCCATCTCCAGCAGCCTGTCCAGCATCTCCTGATAGTTTGGTTCCAGCACCTTTTTCTCCCGGATGACGGGCGCGCCTCTCAGGTTCTGCAGCAGCAGATAGTCGCCGGCCGAGCTGCCCGGCAGGCATCCGGCAAAGATGAATCCGCGTTCCCGGAAATAGCGGTAGGCTGCGGGGCAGGCCGGGTCGTTCATGCTCAGGTAGACCATGACCACTTCCGCGATATCAAAGCCCTCCGGCACCTCTCTTGCCGCGATGTTCCCGGCAAGATCCCGGCCGGCGTTGTCGATTCTGGCCTCCATCACCGTGTTCACCGTGTCGATCCGGTAGCTCAGCACCGTCTCGGGCTGCAGACTTTCGCCCTCGGGCAGCACTTCATATACCGCAGCCTCCTTTTCGAACACGCCGCGCACAAAGTCTTCGCACTCGGCCGGGAGATAGAGCGCATGCGGTTTGTCCTTGTTCAGGATGCTGATGCAGAGCGCTGCGTCCACGCGGTTGCCGTCGTCGTTCTCCGGGCCGTTGATGCTGCTGGGCGCCACGTGGAAAAAGAATCCGCAGGGTGTAAAGCCGTGCTTATTGAAAAGTTTCTGAGAAATGGGATGGTGGACCACCGGCATTCCGTAGATGCCCTCGAAGCTCTTCGATGCCCCCGCCTCCAGTGTAGCAGCGACAAGGATTCCGGAAGCTCCGACACCCCGGGCGAAATCCTTCACCACCAGATTGCACACTTCCGGGATGCCGGGGAACCAGTCGTGCTCCTCCAGCGCCACGTGCCCGACAGTCTGCCCGTGGGCATTCTCGGCCAGAATGGAAATGTACTTTCCGCTCTGCAGCGCGGCTCGGAAATGGTCGTGGCGGTAAATGTCCTGATGAATATAGCGGAAGCCGTAGGTGGAGTACATGACGCGGATGGCCCGCAGGATGTCCTCATCGTCCATGCCGGTCAGACGGCAGCGGACGTCCGTGTCCTGCAGCGTCTCTTCCGCCGTCTCCGCTGCGGGCGGCTCCGGTTCGGCTCCGGGCTCCTTCTCCACGTCAAAGCGAAGACGCTGCCCGTCGATGGCCAGCTGCTCAAAGGAGAAGGAACTGACGAGTCCGGCCTGCAGCATCTCCCGCTGCTTCCCGGTGAGCACATAAGGCAGGCCCTTGTCGGTGATGCTGACAGATATGCTGTCGCCGTGTTCCTCCAGTGTGATCGTGAAGACCGGAATCCCTTCGCAGGGCTGCTTCACACGCTTTTCCAGCGTAGTCTCGACGACGAAGCAGAGAGTATTTGCACGTTTGGTGTTGACGCCGCATTTCTCTGCGAGGCCGGAGAGCCAGTAGGCGGTCCCGGGGATGAGCCGGCTGTCATAGGGCAGTTCGAGCTTGATCATTTTTCTACCTCCGTATCTTATAGTATATCAAGGATCATCCGTTTCGTTGAAATCCGGCAGGAATCCGTCCATTTTGTAGTCAATTCCCGCCTTGCGAGCCTGGGATGCCTGGAAACGGCGCGGTACACGGTACATCCTGCCATTCTTTATGAAATATGCTCCCGTCTGGTGAAACTGAAAAGGGACACCTCTGTTCATGCACTGGCGGCGAACATCCAGCACCCATTCGTAGTCGAGCGGCCGCACATTCATGCCCGATTCGCCTGAACAGGCCACCTCGCAGATGCTTCCGTCAAGATACTTTTCAAGATCGACGGGACCGAGCATGGGACCGAGGATAATCGTTTTGTGCCTGATCGGAAGTTCCGCAAAGATCGGCAGCCGGAAATCTGCCCGGTCCTGGTTTTCGCAGGTGCAGCCTACGATAACATTCTCATAGCCGTCTCCCCAGTCCGCCGGCACACAGTCCGGAAGGCGTTCGATGCGCTTCGTAAAAAAGTAAAACATGCAGTCCGCACGGCGTTTTATCATTTCCCAGCATTCCTCACGCCATTCATCGGCATCCTTCAGCAGAAAATCCGAGGTAAAGCAGGTCATGACGATAGAGCCGGACGCTATTTTGAAGCTTCCGTCTCGTTTTTTCTTTACCGGCAGATTGAAGTTCTGCGTTTTGCGGCAGAGTTCCGACGAAACCGTACTGCCGTATGCCTGATCCTGCCGGTAAACATAGCAGTAACGGCATCCTTCGGAGTACTTCGTACAACCATGCCAGGGATTCCAGCTTGCGTACTTTTGTTCACTCATATATTCATTGCAGCACCAAAGCTTGAACGATACAGATTCCGGTTCTCGCTCTGTTATATTCTTTGATCCATTTCTTCCGCCGCCCCAAAGAACATTACATCATAGATGGGCAGACAGGTAATCTTCCCGTTTGTTGTGATCTCTCTTGTATTGGACAGCACGAAGGCTTTCTTGACATGGCTATCATGTCTTTTTTGCTGGCTCTTCCTTCAAATCATCCAGATCGGAACGATCAGATTGTCCCTGTCAAAGGCGCTGAATTTGTCCGCCATACACAGGACCGCGCCGGTGCCGAGCCGGAGCGGGGATTTATCGATTACGTTGAACACGCGGGTCAGGCGCCTGTCCGGCGTGGCGGTTTTTTTGATCTCCAGCGGGCAGAGCTTGCCGTCGCCCTCCAGGACGACGTCGATCTCCTTGGCGTCCCGGTCACGGTAGAAGTAGAGATACGGCTCCAGCCCCGCGTTCTGATAGCTTTTCATGATCTCTGACACGGTGTAATTCTCCAGCAGAGCACCGCTCATGGCGCCGCTCTCAGCTACTTCGGGGGATGACCATCTGGTGAGGTAACAAACCAGACCGGTATCGTAGAAGTAGACCTTTGGAGTCTTTATTGTTCGCTTGAGGACATTATTGGAATAGGGATGCAGCAGGAAGATAATCCCCAGCGTCTCCAGAATGTTGGTCCAGGCTTTGGAGGTCTGAATGTCTATGTCGGCGTCCTCCGCCAGTGCGTTATAATTCAAAAGCTGGGAGCAGCGAGCGGCAACGGCAGTAACGAAGCGGTTAAACTTCAATGCATCTACACTACCGGAAAGCTCGCGTGCATCTCGCTCCAGATAGGTGGAGAGATACGAAGAGTAGAAGACGGTCCGATCCAATGTTGGATTGCTGACGAGTCCCGGCATGGAGCCTCGCCACAGGCGGCCGAAGAGCTCCGGCGCAGTGATCGGTGCGATCTCATCCCGCTCTGCAAGCAGCCGCTCCAGATCCGTTGTAAACGGAACACAAGGCGCACCGATGATCTCCCTCTGGGAAAGAGGCGACATGTGCAGCAACGCTACACGCCCGGCCAGGGATTCCTGCACTCCGCGCATAAGCCGGAAAATCTGCGATCCGGTCATCCAGAAATCTCCGGGATTGTGGTGCTCATCAATGTGAATCTTGATGTAGGTGAACAGCTCCGGGGCATACTGCACCTCATCGATCAGCACCGGCGGCTTGTGGATCTGGAGAAACAGGGCGGGATCATTCTTTGCCATATCCCGTTCAGTCAGATCGTCCAGCGACACATATTGGCGGCCGATGTTTTCTTTCTCCGCCAACATGCGGAGCATGGTCGTCTTGCCCGCCTGCCTGGGTCCAGTCAGAAGGATCGCAGAATATGACTTGCTCAGCTCCAAAATGCGGTTTTCCATATGTCGGCTGATGTATTCCATATAGCACCACCTGAATGCACAGTTTTCGGCAGATTTTAGCTTTACCCATATTATAGCCGAACATAATCAAAAAATCAATCCAGATGCAAAAACAGCCCACAAAAGTGGACTGTTTTCGCATGGTCAAGCGGTGAATAACGTATCTGAGCAAGCACATTGAAAAACGTTGCAAAATCTATGTTTTCAGGCAGAAAGTGCACGGGTTTCTCCTAAAAAAGTACAAGGAGAAACGACATGAAAAGCTTTATTGAGCAGCTCTATTACGGCAATATCGACCCGCAGAACAGCGGCTTTGAGGATGACGAGGGCGTGCAGCGCACGCTGCAGACGATCCGGGAGAATGAGGACTTTCTTGCCGATACGCTGACCGGCGAGGAAAAGAAGCGCTTCCTCGACTTTGCCGACGCCTGGTCCTCCTTCAACGGCGACTCCACCCTGGACGGCTTCGTCACCGGCTTCCGGTTGGGGGCGTGTTTTGTGATGGACACGTTTCTATCCGTACCGCCGGTGAAAGACGAAGAATAAGCATACTGCGGTTCAGCCCCTGCCTTGTCTTTGAGGCAGGGGCTGAGAGATCTTATTGTACTATCCGACGCTGATCGTGACCGTCACGTTTCCGTTTCCTAGGAGCTCCGCCAGCTCAGCGGCCGTCTTGTCCGTGATGTGCCCCAGACGGGTGTACGCCCAGGAGTTGGAACCGTAGAACACGACGAATTGATTACCGGAGTAGAGGACGATATCGCCCGCATGCGTCGTGGTCTGCACGTCATTTCTCGGGAGGCTGCTTCCGATGGCACCCACCTGCTCGAAGCCGCCGTACATGGACATTTGAATCGTCAGGGGAGCTTCCCGGACCAATTCGATGAGCGCCTCGACGCTCTCGTTGTCTTCCCACTGCACGGCGACGGGAATGCCGTTGATCCTCATTTGCAAAGCTGCTTCCTCCGATCCTTCACTCCCGG
The DNA here is from genome assembly GCA_017538965.1 of Oscillospiraceae bacterium. Lineage (GTDB taxonomy): Bacteria > Bacillota > Clostridia > Oscillospirales > Oscillospiraceae > Limivicinus. The sequence continues at coordinate 19,862 of JAFYHU010000004.1, read as the reverse complement.
TCAGGCCGATCTCCGCCAGCCAGCCGGCCACATCCTCCCGCGAGGCGCCGATGGGAAAGCGTCTGCTCTCCAGCCAGGTCACGTCCTCCGGGACGAGTCCGTACAGATTGGCGGCGCTGGACCCCAGGGGGCTGGACATGGAGGTGCAGAAGGTCGTCAGCGTCTTCCCGGAGAAGTCGTAGCTCTCCAAAAACGTACTGATGATGCGAGGCGCCTGTCCGTGCCAGATGGGATGGCCGATCAGCACGACGTCATATTGCTCCATGTTTTCCACCGCGCCGGAGATGGCCGGGCGGACGTCGGGATCGTCCTGCTCCAGGTCGCAGCGGCCGCCGGTATAATAGGCGAGATCCGCCTCCGTGTAAGGCTCCGCCGCGACGATCTCGTAGAGGTCCGCGCCCAGAAACTCCGCGGCGTATTCCGCCAGCGGCTCCGTGTGCCCCGTGGCGGAGAAACAGGCGACGAGGATGTGCGCGCCGGGGGTCGGCTCGTCCGTCTGCGCGGGCTCCTCTGTCTTCGTCGGCTCCTCCGGAGTGGTTAGCTCGTCCGTCTTCGTCGTCTCCTCCGCAGAGGACGCGTCTTTTCCGGGCGTCTTCTCCGGCGCGGCGCTGCTCTCCTTCGCGGCGCAGCCGGCCAGAAGCAGCATCAGCAAAACACCGCACAGCGCAGCGCGCAGCGCGTTACGCAAGCGTTTTGCCGAACGCATACGCTTCCTCCTGTTCCTCACTTCTGCCGGATGCTTCTCCCGGATCAGAGATGCCGCCGCAGAACAGAGTCCCGGCGAGCTCGGCCTTCTCAAAGCAGTCCACCCAGCCCTGCAGCCCGCTGATCGCCTTTTCGGGAACATGGTCTTCGTCTTCCGTTGCTACGGAGAGCATGTATACCTTCCTGAACCTGTAGTCGGACGGATACAGCGGATTCAGCCGATCCAGCAGCGTCTTCATCTGCCCGCTCATCTCGTAATAGTAAATCGGCGTGGTGAAAACCAGGGTATCAGCGTTCTTCACCTTTTCTGCAATCTCTATTGCGTCGTCCTTTTGAACGCATTGCTGCGTCTTCTGACAGGCGAGACATCCGATGCAGAACTTGATCTCCTTGCCCTTCAGGCTGATATGCTCCACCTCGTGTCCCGCGTCCCTGGCCCCGGCGATCAGCCGCTCGGTCAGGATGTCGGAATTGCTCCTTGCCCACAGGCTGGTGGAAATCACAAGCACCTTACTCATTTTCGTTCATTCTCCTTTCCTCATCTGCCAGCGCAGATAGTCCAGCCGGTCGATACACTGCTGACTCTCGTGCAGCCGCGCAAGCTGCTTTTTGCGGCTCGCGTCGATCAGCTTCTCGGCGCCCTTTCTGTCGCCGGAGCGGAGGCAGCCGAGGATGGTCTCCGCCTCCGACCCGCTGCAGCCGGCATCCAGCAGGTTTTCCCGGATCTCGTTTTCACCCTGCATGGCCGGCCTCTCAGTTCAGGTGGGCCTTCAGAAAGCTCTCGATTCTGTCAAAGGGGATCGCGTCCTTGCCGCCGCCGTCGTACAGATCGGTGTGCACGGCGTCGGGGACGATGAGCAGCTCCTTGTTGTCGCCCTTGAGGAGCTTGAAGGCGTCCCGGCTCATATAGCAGGAGTGGGCCTTCTCGCCGTGGACCAGCAGCACCGCGCTGTCGATCTCCCCGGCGTAGGTGAAGAGCCGCGTGTTCATCAGGGAAGTCCCGGCGGTGGCGCACCAGCCGTCGTTGGAGTTGAGAGACCTGGCGTGATACCCCCGCGGGGTCTTGTAGTAGTCGTAATAGTCCTTCACAAAGAAAGGCGCGTCCTCCGGCAGCGGGTCCACGACGCCGCCCGCCCTGGCGTAGGCGCCGCTTCGGAAGTCCTCCGTGCGCTGTGCATTCACCATTTCCCGCATGGCCTTGCGGCTTTCCTTTTTATCTTCGGAATCGAAGTAACCGTTGCCGGCGACGCGGGACATGTCGTACATGGTGGAGGTCACCGTCGCCTTGATCCGCGTGTCGACACAGGCCGTCTGCAGGGCCATGCCGCCCCAGCCGCAGATCCCAATGATGCCGATGCGATCGGGATCGGCATTGTCCTGAACGGAAAGAAAATCGACGGCCGCCTGAAAATCCTCCACGTCGATATCGGGAGAGTGCATCGCTCTGGGGAAGCCGCCGGATTCGCCGGTGAAGGAGGGATCGAAGGCGATTGTCAGGAAGCCCCGCTCCGCCATCGTCTGTGCGTACAGGCCGGAGGCCTGCTCCTTGCAGGCGCCGAAGGGGCCGGAGACAGCCAGCGCCGGGAGCTTGCCCGCTGCGTCCTTCGGGATATACAGATCCGCCGCCAAGGTGATGCCGAAGTGGTTGATGAAAGTCACCTTTTTGTGATCGACTTTATCGCTTTTCGGGAACACCTTGTCCCATTCCTGTGTGAGCTTCAGCTCTTCTGCCTTCATCATCGTATTTCATCCTTTCCGTAATGTTGTTTTTGATGGTCCTATTGTACCCGAGTGCGCTGCTATAATCAAATACTTGTTTTCTATGCTTTCCTATGCTAATATTGGATAGGAATAACGATCAAGGAGTGTCACTATGGATATCCGAACCATGCAATACTATCTGGCGGTGGTCAGGGAAGGTACCATTTCCGCTGCGGCCGAGGCGCTGCACGTGGCGCAGCCGTCGCTGTCGCGGCAGATGAAGGAGCTGGAGGAGGAGCTGGGCGTCTCGCTCTTCGAGCGCGGCAACCGCCGGATCACGCTGACGGAGGAAGGAATGATCCTTCGGAAAAGAGCCGAGGAGATGGTGCGCCTGATGCAGATGACGGAGGAGGAGATCTCACAGGTCAAAAACCACATCTCTGGGTCCGTGCGCATCGGCGCCGGAGAATCCATTTCGTTCCACTATCTGTCCCGCGCAGCTGCCAGTCTCGCTGCGGAGCACCCGGATATCCGCTTTCACATCACCAGCGGCGACACCCAGGACCTGATGGACGAACTGAATAACGGGCTGATCGACTTCGCCGTGATCTTCACGGACGTGGATCATACGCTCTATCAGTCGCTGCCCCTGCCGGCGGAGGACAGCTTCGGTCTTCTGATGCCGAAGGACTGCGCGCTGGCGCAAAAGGAGGAGATCCGCTTCTCGGACCTGGAGGGCCTTCCGGTCATCGTCTCCCGGGCGTCCGTGCCGTATTTTTCCGGTACGGCGGACCTGTCACGGCTCAATATCGTCGCGACGTATAACCTCATCTACAACGCCTCGCTGCTGGTGGAGGACGGGCTGGGCTACGCTCTCTGCTTCGACCGGCTGATCAACGCCACCGGCGACAGCCCCCTCTGCGTCCGGCCGCTGGTCCCGCGCATGAAAAACGCGGGCAATCTGATCTGGAAAAAGTACCAGGTCTTCTCTCCCGCGGTGCAGCTGTTCATCGACCGCATCCGGGAGATGACCTCCGGGGCGTGATGAAAACGGTCTCTGTAAAATACTGTCTCAACCCCTGCCTTGTCTCCAAGGCAGGGGCTTATTTATCCCCTGTAATATGCCGCCCAGCCGACATAGCAGCCATCTTCCGGCATCACAAGCACGCCGTCCGTGCGTCCGCGCTGCTGGACCAGAATGCAGCGCCACACAGCCCCTTTTGAGCAAAGCGCGGCGTGATCCTCGATGAACTGCCGGTCGGCCAGCATGTCCGTAATGAAATTCTCATAGTCGATCTTTGCCAACTTCACCGTTTTGACGATCTCAAACGGCCGCTCCTTCTCAACCAAATGCAGCGCCTGCAGATCCTCAATCCTGCGCGGAGATTTGACGAAAAACGCCCTTCCGACTGCCTCCATATCCTCACCCTCTCCAAATGTTGTGTACTTAAAATAAGTACACATTGCACATTCTAACATGTACTTGAAATAAACTCAAGTTATCTTATATCAAGTACATGGAGGGCATGGCATGGACGCTTTGAAGAAGGAGAAGGATAAGCACCTCGGGCTGCGCATCGACAGCGAGCTTCACTATAAACTGCACTATATCTCTCAGTACGAGGGCCGCTCCGCCAACGGCGAGGTGATCTACCTGATCCGCAAGGCCATCGAGGAGTTTGAGAAAGAGCACGGGAAGATCGAAAAGCAATAACCTGCTCCATTCGGACCGAATAGTCAAGAATAATTCAGCGGGCATCCGGGCATGGATGTCCGCATTCATTTATACAGAGAAAATAGTCAAGTACGATTTGCCTAATCGTACTTGACTATTATTTGTGCTGTGTGCTATAATATAGGCAACCTAACATGGGGGTAGTCTACATGTTTATCGGCAGAGAGCGGGAGCTCGCCTCCCTGAACAATCTATATAACTCCGGCAAGTTTGAGTTTGTCGTCCTCTACGGGCGCCGCCGCGTAGGCAAGACGGCGCTCATCAACCGTTTCATCGACGGCAAGCCGGCCATCTATTATATGGGTGTCGAGAGCAACGCGAAGCAGAACCTGGAGAACCTGAGCAAGTGCATCCTCGAGTACGCCAGCGGGATCAGCGCAGAGACCTCCTTTGCATCTTTCCAGGTCGCGCTGGAGACTGTTTTCAGGCTGTCTGAGAAGGAGCGCATCATCCTGGCCATCGACGAGTATCCCTACGTTGCGCGCGCCTCCAAGAGCCTCGCCTCCACGCTGCAGATGCTGATCGACCGCTATAAGGACACCTCCAAGCTGATGCTGATCCTCTGCGGCTCGTCCATGTCCTACATGGAGGATCATGTCCTCTCCTACAAGGCGCCGCTCTACGGCAGGAGAACGTCTCAGATTAAGCTGCTGCCCTTCGACTTTGAGGAGACCTGCCAGTACCTCAAGAATTACTCCGCCGAGGATAAGGCGCTGGCTTACGGGATCGTGGGCGGCACGCCTTCGTATCTCCTTCAGATCGACGACCGCCTGAGCATTGAGGAGAACATCAAGAAGACGTATCTTGATCCAACCTCCCCCCTCTATGAGGAGCCGCTCAATCTGATGAAGCAAGAGGTCCGGGAGCCGGCGATCTACACAGCGATCATCACCGCCATCGCCACGGGCGCATCGCGTATGTCGGAGATCTCGAGCAAGGTCGGCGAGGACACAAACGTCTGCTCCATCTATCTGAAGAACCTCGTCGCGCTGGGCATCGTGCAAAAAGAGACGCCCTACGGTGAGAAGGTGTCCAAGAAGTCGATCTATTCCATCGACGACAATATGTTCCGCTTCTGGTACCGGTTCGTGCCGGAGAACGCTTCGATGATCGCGCGCGGCGCGGCGGATCTCGTCTACAAGCGCATCGAACCGCATCTGCCCGAGTATATGGGCAAGGTGTTCGAGGAGATCTGCAAGCAGTACCTCTGGAAGCTACTGCTCAGCGGCAAGTCGTCGGTCGAGTTCACTTCTCTCGGTCGTTGGTGGGGCAACGATCCCGCCCGCAAGAGCCAGGCTGAGATCGACATCATGGGCGTGCAGGACAAGAACACCGCCCTCTTCGCTGAGTGTAAGTGGACGGCTATGAAGGTTGACCTTCCTGTTCTGGAAATGCTCATAGCGCGCAGCATGCTTTTCCCTTATAAGAATAAGCACTATTATCTTTTCTCCAAATCCGGCTTCACCAAGGGCTGTATTGATAAAGCAAAAGAGCTAAGAAACGTGTCGCTGGTGACCTATGGAGAGATTGTGAAAGGGCTTTGATAAGGAAAAGCCACAGCTATTCTGACTCAAAGTCGCGTCTGATTGTCCGTTTTATTGGACACAGCTTGCGTTATCATATAATTGGCCAGATAGAAACCGCTTTCACTTAAGGAGATAGCGACATGCAGAAAAAGATAGTCGTTCCATATGCACCTATTCTTGTCGAGTCAACTCGGTCTATTGGATACTCTTTCGAGGCAGCAGTTGCAGATATTATTGATAACAGTATCAGTGCGTCTGCAACTGAAGTCCGAGTTTGCTTTTCCTCCCAAGCGCCTCAGTGGCTTTGTGTTGAGGATAATGGCTGGGGCATGTCAAAAGACGAGTTGGAAATTGCCATGAGATATGGCAGCCAGAGTTCGCACGATGTGCGTAGAAAAGATGATCTCGGAAGATTTGGACTTGGTCTGAAAATGGCCTCTATGTCTCAGTGCCGCAAACTGACGGTCATGACAAAGAAAGATGGTGTTTTTAGCGCGGCATGCTGGGACTTGGACTATATTATCCATCAAAAAGATTGGGCTCTCCAGTTCTTTTCTGAGGAAGAGATGGATAATTCGATTGGATACCTCTATTTGAAACTGAAAGAATCTGGCACTGTTGTTCTTTGGGAGCAGTTTGATCGGCTGCAGCAGGGTGCGTCTCAGGTCCAGAAAGCATTTGATGAGAAAATCGAGCTTACGAGAAAACATGTTTCTCTAGTTTTTCACCGATTTATTAACGATGAAATGCCTAAAAATCGCATACCCATTTACTTTAATGGTGAAGCAGTCAAAGGTACCGATCCGTTTCTTACTCGGCACCCTGCAACTCAGCCATTAAGTGAACAAATCCTTCGAATTGGGTCAGAAGAAATCAAGGTCAAACCCTATGTACTCCCCTACATAAACAAAATGTCCAAGCAGGATATTGAGGCAATCGGTGGAAAAGATGAACTCAGACAGCAGCAAGGGTTTTACATCTACAGAAACAAACGCCTGATTATCTGGGGGACCTGGTTCCGCCTGATCAAGCAAAATGAACTTGGAAAGCTAGCTCGTGTGCGGGTTGACATTCCAAATTCACTGGACTCCATATGGGAAATAGACATTAAAAAGTCTACTGCATCACTTCCACACTTCATCAAAAAGAACCTGGCTGATATCGTAGAGAACACGGTCGGCAGGAGTGAACGCGTATACAAATATCGCGGACGGAACGTTCAAACTGACAATCTTGTTCATGTATGGAATCCAGTTGACGACAGAGGAAAATTCCAATATCAAATCAATCGGGACCTTCCGATTGTAAAACTGCTTGAATCTAGTTTGGAAGAACACGGTACAGGCCTTTTGGACGCGTTTATCAAAATGCTGGAAGATGCTTTCCCGTATTCTGATGTCTACTACAGGATGGCGAAAAATGAAGCTAATGTGACTGAAGGCGCTCTGGAGACGAATGACGTTTATTCTGTTGCTGAACAAATGGTTCAACAACTTGAGTCCATTGGTGGAGATGTGGAGAGTTTCCTGAAGAATATGGACAAGATGGATTTCTTTATTAAATATCCGGATGTGGTTTCACAGATAAGGGAGGTATATGGAAATGACTGATCATCAGAAAAACATAGTCGGAACCATTCTGATGAACACCAGCTCGGCAACGACTCCCATTACGGAAGAGATGATCGAAAAGCTGGTTGATATGTACGACAGCGCAAATAGCATGATGTTCGGCACACCACGGCTGACCGATTCCGAGAGGGAAGAAGTAATTGCTGAACTCCATGCGTGTCTGTTTGTTCGCATTGATCGAGGCCATTATGTTAAAGAAAAGGATCATACCCCCTGGTATATCGCATCAAAGGTAAACAAGCCCACCAAATTCTGGGATCGATACAGACTATATTTGCAAAAGGAAAAGCACTGGAATAGTAATACAATTAATGAGCTGGACAAAACCACTGACGAAATCATGGATCTGCTGGGAAACCCTGAGCAGGAAGAACCGTTTCTCAGGCGCGGACTCTGTATAGGTGACGTCCAATCCGGAAAAACATCCACTTATATAGGGCTGATCAATAAAGCAGCAGATGCTAACTATCGTGTTATCATTTTGCTGACGGGAACAATTGAGAAGCTTCGCAGGCAAACTCAGCAGCGCATTGATGAAGGCTTTATTGGCTTGGACAGCTATGCGTTTACACTCGAAAATGATAATGTCCAAGTTGGCGTTGGTGCCATTGATCCCAGCACCAGTGGTTGGGCAGTAACATCGACTACCAGCGATTTTAATGCAGCGACTGCAAAGAAGATTGTAGGTCAACTGAATAATATCAGCGCGCCGGTTATCTTTGTGTTAAAGAAGAATAAAAGCGTCTTGGAAAAGCTGGAGCACTGGCTCAGGTTTTACAATGCGAACAAAACCACAAAAACCATTGATCTTCCAATGCTCCTGATCGATGACGAGGCAGATAATGCCTCCGTAAACACAAAACTGGACGATGTAACTGCAATCAACAAAGGAATTCGGAAGCTGCTTGTCTTGTTTGAAAAAGCTAATTATGTCGGCTTTACTGCAACACCGTATGCCAATGTTTTTATAGATCCCGATTCAGAAGAAGAAATGCTGAAACATGATCTGTTTCCGCGTGACTTCATATATGCACTGGAAGCGCCATCCAATTACATAGGTGCGCGGCTGATGTTCGGAGAAGATGCGCCTTACGGGTATATGCTTGAGCAGAACGATGATTGCGAACATGCCCTGCCAATCAAGCACAAGAAGGGTGAAACACTTTCCTTTATTCCCGAAAGTCTGAAGGAGGCAATCGCAGCTTTCTTTATCGCAAATGCAGTGAGAGATCTGCGCGGCGACACTAAATCTCATCGCACCATGATGATCAATATTTCTCGCTTTATCGACGTTCAGAACCAGATTACGAGAGTCATTGACAGCTATATGCGGGATGTCAAGCGAGAAATCCATAACTATTACCTCCTTGGCGAAGAAGCACTGCAATATAGCTCAATCAAATTCGTCAAAGAAGTGTATGACAAATACTTTTCCGACTTTGCGGAAGAACCGGCATTTTCTGACTTGAAACATTTTAATTGGGAGGAAATACAAGCGGCACTGTATCCAGCAATTGCTAGGATTGAAGTACGAACAATCAACGGAGGAAACGCCCCAAAGAATCTGGATTATGAGAACTATGAAAAAGCTCCGGATGATATTGGCCTGCGTTTGATTGCTGTTGGCGGACTTAGCCTTTCTCGTGGTCTGACCTTGGAAGGTCTTTGTACCAGTTACTACTATCGGAATTCGACGATGTATGACACTCTGATGCAAATGGGCCGTTGGTTTGGCTATCGCGATAAATATCGTGATGTATGTAAAGTGTGGATGCCATCCCTTTCCATGGCGTGGTATTCCTATATATCAATGGCAACTGACGAACTGCGCGCTGAAGTTCGCCGGATGCAAAACGAGGGAATGACGCCGCGCGACTTTGGACTTGCTGTCCGTGCAGATGTACAGGGCCTTTTGGTCACGGCAACCAACAAAATGCGCTCTGCAAAAGACTACGAGACTACAATCAACTTTAGCGGTGAAGTCGTCGAAACGAGGTACATTCACAGCTCAAAAGACATCTTGGATAGAAATCTCGATGGAACCGAAGCATTTCTCCGCACTGTACAAGCGGAGTATCCTGTTCACAGGGATGATCCCGATCTTGCTATTCGGCATCCGCAGTTTCTTTCTGTGCGAAAAGACCTTATCATCGACTACTTGAAGTCTTTTTCTGCGCACACGATGAATTCGGACTTTATAATCCATGACCTTGTCAGTATGTTCGCGGACGACACAGAAGGTGTTTTTGACTTCTGGGATATATTAATTGCTCAAGGGTCCGGAAAGGAACAGCGCAGTTTTGCCGGAATTGAAAACATTACGCCTGTCAAGCGTGGCTTCGCATATCGAAAAGACACAAAATCGCTTCAGATGTCTGGAAAGAATTCCCGTTTGGGCAGCAAAGATCTTGCAAAAGGCGGCCTGACACGCAAAGAAGTCGAGAAGATGGAAGCTTTAGTTGATAACGGAGGAAAGGCTTTCAGTGAAGATTTCTATTTTAAGACGGGCATCAAGCGTAATCCCCTCCTGGTAATCTATCCTGTTCTCCTTTCGTATGAAGTCAAGACAAGAGAAGAAGAGGATACAAAGAAGAGCGCAATTGTTAGCTCAATCAATTATCCAATAGTTGGTCTCAGTATTGGTATTCCACTTATCTCCGGAAAAAAGCGCCAGCGCATCAAGTATAAGATTAATAAGCAAAAGTGGCTGGAAATCTTTGGAGCGGAGAATGAGGACGACTTTGAAGAGATTGATGAGACAATTCCGGAGGAATAAGAATGGAGAGATTAGATAAAACATTTGAGACGTTCGTAGCCCCGGAAACATATCACCGTGTTGATGGAACCCATCCCCTGAATCTGTACATCGGTCTTGATGAAAAATCCCGCTGGTCGATGCTTTTGATCAGCGATTTCGAACCACCGACTCTGGAATCTTCCAAAATGATTTCTGCGCAAAAAAGAAAGCGTCCTGACGGCAAGTGGACCTTGAGCCTTTCTTTGGTAGATGACACGTTCAAAGAAATGTTTCTATTGTTCTGCGGGGACATTATCGACTCTTCCAGAGTAATCCTCGACAAGAAAAAAGCGGTCAAGTTCATTGGACAGCGCTACAAGGAATGGCGCGAGATGCTTGCCAACTCTCGCCGAGATCTCCTTTCATCAAACGAGATAAAAGGGCTTCTTGGGGAGATGTACTACCTTCAGAACTACCTCTCTCCTATTTACGGAATAGAAAAGGCGGCCCTGTCCTGGACCGGGCCGCGGAAACTGCCGCAGGATTTTATTGTTGACGAAACATGGTATGAAATAAAGACGATCTCAAGCAGTGGAACAGAGGTATCTATTTCTTCCATTGAGCAGCTTGATTGCAGCAACACAGGGGAATTGGTAGTAATACATGCAGACAAAACCAGTATTACAAATGAACGGGCTGTTAATCTGAATCAGATTTATCACCAGCTTCTGATGCAGATCCAGGATGACACGGTTAAGGCCGAGTTCAGCAGCATGCTGCTGCAATACGGATATTTCCCCCGGGAAGAATATGAGTCCGCGGAGTACACATTTGAAATCAAAGATGTTATTCGATATGCGGTCACTTCGGATTTCCCTTGCCTTCGCCGGAACGCGCTTCCATCAAGCATACTGAAAGCAGAATACTCTCTTTCCCTTCCGTTTATCAGCGCGTTTAGAAAGGAGTAAGATATGGCCACTTTGAATGAATTCAGAAACAGCATTATGGATGACGTCCATTTTAATGCATCCATGAATGGGACCTCTCCACGCGAAGAGTTTCTTGCGCTGTATGCTGATGCTCTCACAGATGCAGAAGAATTTGATGATTTTGAGCAGTTGTCATATGAGGGAGTCGGCCCTCAGAACAAGCGAATCCTTATTGATGGCTACTTCTATGATGAACTTGAGGACTGTCTCGCCATCGTTGCCTGCCCTTTCAGTGACAGCATGGAAGCGGAGTCATTAACTGCAACTGATTCAGAAGTGCATTTCAGAAGAGCACGTGCATTTGTCGAAGAATCTCTGTCTGGCTTCATTCAAAAATATGCCGAAGAGAGCTCTCCCGGATATGGTTTAGCCATTGATATTCAGAAGCGATACAGCAATGTCTCTAAATACAAGTTCTATTTAGTCACCGACATGGTAATGAGCAGCCGTATCCGAGAGATTGCCAGTACCAAGATAGGAAACGCAGTCGCTGAATATCACATCTGGGATATAGCTCGTCTTCAGGCATTGTATGCCTCGAAAACGGGCAAGGAAGACATCATTATTGACTTGACTGAATTCACAGAACATGGGATACCGTGCCTGATGGCCGGTTCAAACGGTGAATATACTGCCTACCTGTGTAATATCCCTGGTGCGATCCTGGCTAAGCTGTATAATACATATGGCGGAAGACTCCTGGAAGGTAACGTTCGTTCGTTTCTGACAGCAAAAGGAAAAATCAATAAAGGCATTCGAAATACTATCCTGAACGAACCGGAGATGTTTTTTGCTTACAACAACGGCATTGCCGCAACAGCCTATGATGTGAAAATTGAAGCCGGCGAGATCTGTCCGCTTATTACGGAAATCACATCTCTCCAGATCGTAAATGGAGGCCAGACTACCGCTTCTCTCGCATCTGCGCTGGTTAATGATAAAGATCGCGCAAACGGATTGAAGGATATCTATGTTCCGATGAAGCTTTCTGTTGTTACTCCGGAGAAAGCCATGGAACTGATTCCTAACATCGCGAAATATGCCAATAAACAAAACAAAGTCAGCGATGCTGACTTCTTCTCAAATCATGCTTTCCATGTGCGGATGGAGGACTTCTCCCGCAGAATTCTTGCGCCTGCGGTTATGGGTAATCAGTACGGAACTCACTGGTACTATGAGCGTGCCCGCGGCCAGTACAAGCAGGAGCAGGCACGGATGACAAAGGCCGAAAAGGATAAGTTCCTGTTGCAAAATCCCAAGAACCAGATGTTCACAAAAACAGATCTTGCCAAGCTGTATAATATCTTCCGGCAATTACCTCATCAGGTTAGCAAGGGTGCGCAAAAGAACTTCATTATGTTTGCTGAATGGGCAAGCGATGCGTGGGAAAAGGATCAGACCGTCTTTAATGAGCGTTTCTTCAAGCAGATCGTATGCCTGAACATCCTCTATAAAAAGCTCGACCAGATCGTCAAATATGCTTCCTGGTACGAAATGGGCTATAAAGCTCAGGTTGTGACTTATGCGTTGTCCTATCTCTTCTATCAAATCGGCCGGGAGTGCCCAGATCGGGTTCTGGATTTCAAATCCATCTGGAATCAGCAAAAAGTAACTCACGAAACCGAACTGCTCTTGGGAAGGATTGCCGAAGCCATGTTTAATCATCTGGTTTCTGACGATCGAGAAGTCCAGAACGTTACAGAATGGGCCAAAAGAGAGGCTTGCTGGAAGAAGGCTAAAGAGATCGTCGTTCCTCTTGGTGATCAGTTTATTAAAGAACTCGCGTATGTTTCAGATGACAAGGATGAAACAAAGCAGGCAAAAAAGGAGCAGCGCCAAGTCAACAGCGCCTCAGCTATGATTCAGGTTGCAGAGTACGGTGTTGAAAACTGGAAATCAGTTCTAAGCTGGGGAATAACAAATCGCATTTTCACCCCGCAGGACATTTCGTTCCTGAAAACTGCTATTGCAATGGAATCCGGGAAATTTCCAAGTGAGAAGCAGTGTGCACGCATCCTTCAGGTGCTGGAGAAAGCAAGAGAAGAGAGTTACCCTAGATAAGTCATATTGTGTAGTTGGTCTAGCAATTTGTCCATTGTAGCTCCAAAGTTCCGTTTAATATCACATTCCCACAATGTAATTACTGTCCAGCCAGAGGCCTCGAGTTTCAAACGATTCTTTTCGTCGTTGGCCATGTTCTCGGAAAACTTTTTCTCCCAGAACTCAATGTTTGTTTTTGGAGTATAGGAGTATTTACATCCCGGATGCCGATGCCAGTAACAACCATGGATGAAAATCACAGTATTATACTTTGGTAAGACAATATCGGGCTTCCCCGGAAGTGTGGCTACATTTTTACGATATCTGAATCCCTTTGAAAACAGATACTTCCGCACCTTGACTTCTATTTTTGTATCCTTGCCTCGTATCTTGGACATATTCCAACTTCGTTTTTCTTTGGTTAATGAATCTGCCATTTTTTACCTCCTGTAAAAGAGTCAGTGCCGATACAGGAACAAATAATACTGCACTGAGAAAGAGCGACCGAAATGCTAAATTATCTGGATCTTTTTGCCGGAGCCGGTGGGCTGTCAGAGGGTTTTATCCAAGCAGGATATACTCCGATTGCTCACGTCGAAATGGATAAAGCAGCCTGTAACACCTTGAAAACAAGGGCGGCTTACCATTGGCTAAGGAGCGAAAACAAGCTGGAAATCTACAATCAATATCTTAATGGGGAGATATCCAGAGAGATGTTCTATGCATCTGTTCCGGAAGGCATTTTGGCATCTGTCCTGAATTATGAAATCTCCGAGGACTCTCTTCCCGAGATATTTGAACAAATTGATACTTTGCTTGAGGGAAAACTGCTAGATCTCATTGTTGGCGGACCACCCTGCCAAGCGTATTCTCTGGTTGGCAGAGCAAGATCCGAAAGTGGCATGGTTGGCGATCAGCGCAACTATCTTTATAAATTATATGCCAGATTTCTTCAAAGGTACAGGCCTAATTATTTCGTATTTGAAAATGTCGTCGGTCTATTATCTGCGAAAGAAGAAGACGAAAGTTATCATTTTGATAATATGAGGGCCTTGTTCCGCGAATGTGGCTATTCGACCGAATATCGCGTGTTAAACGCCTCAGATTATGGGGTTTTACAGAACCGAAAACGTGTTATTCTTATTGGAAAGCTTGGAGAGGCGGCAGGGTTCTACCCAGAGATTTCTCATGTAAAAAGGGGAAATATTACTGTTTCTGAGTTACTGGATGACCTTCCTTCAATAAAGGCAGGTGAAGGTACAAATACCCCTGTTGAGACTGGTGACTATACCGGTTCATATCTGTACAGTGCTGCAATTAAGGCATATAACCACGAGCCCGTCACACTTCATGTGGCAAGACCTCACATTCAGCAGGATCTCACCATTTATAAGCTGGTCGTAGAGGCGTGGAATAAAAACCATTCAAGATTAAGCTATCTTGATCTCCCTGTAAAATTGCGAACGCACCACAATATAACTTCCTTCTTGGATCGTTTCAAAGTCGTTGCAGGCGACCTCCCCTGTTCGCAAACAGTTGTTGCTCACATTTCACGCGACGGGCACTACTATATTCACCCTGATATCAACCAGAACAGATCATTAACCCCTAGAGAAGCCGCTCGACTTCAAACCTTCCCTGACAATTACTATTTCGAATCCACAAAAGAAGAACCAGGGAGAACTGCGGCTTTCCGTCAAATTGGGAATGCCGTTCCAGTCAGACTCGCATACAGTGTGGCAAACGCACTCAGGCGCCAAGTGGAAGATGCGCGAAATCAGGAGATAAAGAATGAACGCAACAAATAAGGTGTTATCAATAATTGCCTTTTATCTTTCAGAATTTGATATGGACGCTGTAAACGCGCTCGGCTTTAAAAACCGGACGGAAGCCATTAGCACAATTTCTGCAAAGGTTGGAAGTGGAAATAATTATCTGAAGCTCCGTTGCGATGAATTTGACGCTCTTCCTGACAGTTCAAGCTCAAGAAGAGGATGGAGAAATCGCCCACCCATAAAAGAAGTGGTAGAGATGGCGTCATATCTGCGCCAGTTTTCGTTTGCTGAGCTCACCGGCATTGTCCAATCACTTATTGAGAATGCCGAAGGATCTTCACCCTTGGAACCAGAAGACCATAATACTGTAAGTTTAGCGCAGATGGATGAAGAAGAAATAGAGCGGATTGCCAATCTTTCTGATGAAACGGCCAGGCTTGTTTATATGTCGCGCGCAGGTAATCAGAGAGTTTATAACAGATCAATTGTTACCCAACTCAAAAAGCTGTATCGTGGACGTTGCCAGATATGCGGAGTAAATCCTGTTGCAGAATTTGATGCAGATATTTGCGAAGCGCATCATATTAAATACTTTTCTGATTCCCAAAACAATGATGCAAGCAATATTATTATTCTGTGTCCAAATCACCACCGTTTAATACATAAAAAGACGTTAGTCTTTGACTCGGAGAGGATGGCTTTTTCCGCGGATGGAAAAGACCGTCTATTTGTAAAAATAGATTATCACTTGAAGAGAACGTAGATTCAAATAGATTTGATTGTTACATAACAGCAAGTTGTACCATAAAGCATGATCAAAGGAGAGCTGAAATGGCAAATTATAAACCGATTCATATTCTTAGATATGGTACTGTGGCAGAAAAGGTGCATCTAGAAAAGGCTTTTTCGGCCTATGATTACTTGAGCATTAACGGCAATACAGCTGCATTTGTATCAAACGCAATTTCGAGATTTGTCGTCGAAAAATTCTTTTCGAGAAAGGATAAGGGCTTTTTTATTGACCCAATCACGTATGCCTTTCAAAACAAAATTGAATTGTTGTATAGCGTATCGAAAACGTCGGGAGAAAAGAGGATTAAAAAATCCGTCGAGAAACTTATTGAAAGATATGGTTCTCCTGTGGATAAAGTGATAACTGGTATGCCCGTATTCCCCACAGACTTTCCCGACCAATCAACGAGAAAGGCCTTCGCTGAACGGATTCTTTCTTTTCAGTATGATTTGGTCTACGAACACATAAAAAATCAAGATTTGCAAAAGTATCTTGACTATGTAACTCCAAACCAGGCGAAGAACATTCCTCAACTCAGGCCAAAGTTCCTAATTGCACCGTATTTTTATTTGGACAATCAAGATCCATTGTGGGAAGACTGGTTGGAGTTAAATATTGATTTTGCTGGTATTTCTGTCTTACAAACGAAAGCAGACTATCATTTACCCGTTTTCGCACAACTGGTATTAAGCAAATCCATGCTTCTTGACGAAGGATCATTGCAAAAGATCATTTCTCGTTATTCCAAACTAAACTGCGATGGGCTAACCATTTGGATCGATGATCTCAACGAACACGAAGCGTCATTTAGTGAACTATCTGGGTTTATCAGGTTACTTGAAGGGCTCAAAGGAAAGCCCATCTACAACATGTATGGAGGGTATTTCTCGATCCTTTTAACGCACAAGTCAATAAACCTGTTGTCTGGCGTTTCTCATGGCCTTGAATATGGGGAGAGTCGAAAGGTCTATCCAGTTGGCGGAGGCATTCCCGTTTCCAAGTATTATTATATGCCGCTTCATCAACGTATTGACTTCACGAAAGCGTTTTATCTCTTAGAATACTCAGGCGTTATTGACACAACGAAGGATAACTGGGGGAGTTCAGACAAGTATTATCGTGATATTTGCCGGTGCTCTCAATGCCAGAAAATCATCAAGAAAGAAATGATCAATTTCGTTGAATTTGAAAGTAGGGAGTTCTATGAAATCCACAAGAAGAATCAGGTTCTTAGGAGAAAGAAAGCTTCCTCTGACACAAAAGAAAACTGCTTGTATCACTATTTGTTGTGTAAAAAAATAGAGTTTACTAAAGTAAGAGAAACGGAACTGGACCAACTCCTTGAAGAGTTAAAGAAGAGTTTGGCTCTCTATAATGTGTGCGACTATTTAAAGGAAGGCGAACTTGACTTTTTGTCCACTTGGGAATCGGCGTGCAGGATAGTAGAGGGAAACTGAAATGGCTTCAGAAAAAACAGTATATATTCTTGGCGCAGGAGCTTCGGCATCAACTAATTTGCCAGTACAATCCGGGATACTCAGGCTTGTCTTTTCTCTCAACAGGGAATCCTTTTCTTATCAAAAAATGGATGAGGATTTTCTGTCCATAGAAATAAACGAATCTGTTCAGAAGCTAGAAAGCTTCTACCCGCTTTTCGACTCTTACAGGTGTGACTTGGGAAAATTCATCGTTTCTAATTTTGCCCCAGAAGAAAAGGCGTCTGAATATCAATTTGCAATAGCTGAAGCAGATCTAGTCGGAGATGATAGCGCAGAACAGTTGGCCGAAAAAGATCGCCTTATGTCAAAAGCATATGAACTTGTAAAATCAATAAACACGTCTTTGGAGGATCTGTTTACGATTTTTGACAGCGTTTCTATTGGACGTGAGCATTTCAGACTGTATTCCCCTCAAGATATGGATGGCATACATACGAAATTAAAGATGTGTATCATCTATGCAATGGCATTCTGTATTGCGACCGATTGTAATGAAACGGACTATCTACGATTCGCGCGACATCTCTTATCTTGGCGCCTAAACACAACACAAAAAGAAGACACGTTAGCAGTTATTACTATGAATTGGGATGATGTCCTAGAGCGAATGGTATTTAAAAACTGTGAAGAATACAATTCCTCTACGACGCGGAACCAAATCAAAATCTACCCGGATCTCTGTTTTTATAATTATGATTATCATAAAAATGATACGCATATTCCCTCAACTCATATTAAAGCAAGAGGGAATAAAAACATAAAAATTCTCAAAATGCATGGTTCCTTGGCATGGTTGGAATGCCCCAAATGTGGCCGTATTATGACAGATTTTGCTACTGAGATTGCTTTCGAAGAATTTGGAAATGCCAGATGCCCGTATTGCTCCACAGTCGATGATGAAGATGGTCCAAAGCTAAGGAGTCTTATTATTACACCAACATTCCTGAAATCTCTAAACAACTTGAATGTAAAAAACATATGGCAAAATGCGTATATTGATATTAGCGAAGCAGACCATGTTGTTTTCATTGGTTATTCTTTACCAGATGCAGATTTTGAAATGAGATGTTTACTAAAAAAAGCCATAAAAGATTCAGCAGATATTAAAGTGGTCCTAACAGAACGCAACGACCCGACTTACTATGAGAAAAAGCTTAGAAGCTACGGTGTTGATCAAAAGGATATTTCTAGCATTATTAGTAGAATCGGCTTGCCATATTATCGGTATATCTCTTTCTTTGGTGAAGATAAAGTCTCTTTTGAGTATGGTGGATTTGGTAAATTCCTTGATAGCTTAGGAGTATGAATTATGGAAAAAAAAGCACTAACAGGGAAAGACTTGCTTTTATCATTTCTTTTCTCTCCCGGCATTAAAGCTTCTGTAAATGAGCCCATCGTAGGAAGAACAAAACTAACAAAAATGATGTTCTTGTTTGAGAAGCAGATTTATTCCAAGTTCTTTAAGGACGAAATTGATATTACACTTCCTGATTTTGAACCATATTATTTTGGGCCGTTTAGTAGAGAATTATTTGAAGACTTGGCATTTTTCGAATCGATAGGAATGATCTGCACAAGTCCGACCAATATACCCTTATCCTCAGCTGACAAGGCTGAACGCAGTAATGTATTCGATGAGTCAGACTTCTGGTCGGAAGCAACATTTGAAGAAGAGGCAGAAGAGTTTGAGTTAGCCTATTCCCTTTCGCCTTCCGGAAAAAACTATGTGCAGGAAAAGGTATGGGAATTGTTTTCCCCTTCGCAGAAAGAGAAACTTAGACAGTTTAAGGGGCAAATCAACAAAATCTCGCTGGACGCGCTCTTACGTTATGTCTATACCACTTATCCAGAGGAAACAAAAAAATCTAAAATTGCGGACAGGTATTTAGAAACAGATAAGGTGGAACAGTAATGTTAGAAGCCGATATGCTTAATGAGGGATATGAATACCTTTTGCGACAAGATGAGTATAAAATTGTCAAGAGGGAGGTCCCCTTTTTGTCGCGTTGTATTGATGTAGTGTTAGTTAAGCAGGACAATACTTTAATCTCAATTGAGTTTAAAGTCAGCAAGTGGCGGCATGCAATTGAGCAAGCAAACAATCATAAACTCGGATCGGATGCTGCATATATTTGTTTGCCAAAAAGGACAATTACCGAAAAACTGCGTCAGGCAGTGACAAATGCTGGCATTGGCCTCTTACTATACGATGCGAATGCAAACGAGAAAATGAGCGTTGTTATACCTGCCCCAAAACAAAACGATAATGTTCCCGCCTTCAGAGATATTCTCATGTCAACATTAAGTAAGTTATAATATATTTTGAAAGGCAACCTTCTCCGATAAACAATTGAAGTGGACTTCTCGTTAACTTGTATGTCAAGTCTACAAATCCGAATTCCACACATTGGACTCCGGGGCGGCGCTGGGCTATCATGTACGCGAAGGGAAACCAAAAACGATGCGTATATGAAGGAGGCGCGGTATGGAAAACAAATTTGCAGCGGCGCGGAGGCGGTATCTGCGCACACACATGGACGGGATCTACACGGGGATGCTGCTGACGGGGACCCTGGAGCCGCATCTGCAAGAGATCGGCGAGTCGGCGCAGGCCATGTTCGACCGGATCGTCGAGCAAATGAAAAAGAACGAAGGCGTCACCGAGCAGCTCAAAGCCGCCGATCAGATGGAATGGGTCGGACGGATGAACTCCATCCGCAACCGCGCGGAG